>DATJAH010000057.1:0-73878 GCA_035516425.1 Anaerolineales bacterium | reverse complement strand
CTTGCCACGCGCTTCGACGAGATAATCCGTCTCCTGCCGCATGATGGACGAATTCTGCGCCAGCCAAATCTGTTCGCGTTGATCGTTGAACTCGAATGTCATCGCTGGAATGTTGAGATAGCGCGCCGCGCGGAATACGATTCCCATTTCGAGAATCAAGCCATTAGGGACGAGGACAACATCCGGCTTGTTCGCTTGCATCCAAGCCAATGCTGTACGCGCCGCGAGGGAATTCCGTTCCAAGCGCAAATCATATACCGCGCGGTCGGAGGGATTACTCATATCCACTTCCTCGCGCATCAGAGTATATTGCGTATCCCACAGACTAATCTGTTCAATATCGATCCGCAATTTGTCCGGCAACGAGGCGGAATCTTTAAGATCAAGCATGGAAACATGTTTGACCAGCGGTCCAATCGGCTTCAGCGTATCACGCGTATGCAAGATGCGCTGACGCTGCGTAAAATTATCCATGCGCTTATGCCATTCGGAATATGGCAGGGTCATCAACGTGACTTTATGTCCGAGGCCCGCCAGCACCAGCGAGATATAAGCGGATTGTTCGATCCAATAATGCAGTGTGGCAAAGAACAAAATATTTTTGCCCGGCTTCGCGGATGCTGCAAATGTCTCTGCAGTTTTCACCGCGTCGGGCAACGATTTCTTCAAACGTTCAAGCGAGAAGTGATCATGATGCGCGCGATTCTTATGTCGAAGCATCCAATCCAGTTCGGCCGTGAAAGGCAATTCGCCGAGCGCAGAACGAAGCGCTGATTTTGTAACCATCAATCCAGCTTTTCGATCTTCCATTCAAGCCGCGGGCGGATCGGCCCAACGCGTTGTTCCGCCCAATGCGTGCCAGGCGCGCCGGAAATATCCACGTTGAACGCCAGCGCGTTCTCATCCATGAAATAACGTCGGACTCCAAAGGAACTGGCATTGACGCCGACCGCGTACCGGCCTTCATTGAACATGTCGCCGGGGATGACACAGCGGCTGATGTAATGTCCGGTGTTGCGCGCGCCGAATCTTTCAAACTGTTGAGGCTCATCCGTATCGAACGAGGTCATGACATAATCGCCGCGCATCGTACTCAAATAAAAACCAACGCGCAAACCAGTGGTCGGTGCGCTGAGCTGATATTCGAATTCAAGCGCGGCCGGTTCCGTGGAACGAATCGTGTCCACGATCTTGCCGCGTTGATCTTTCAGCCGTAAAGAAATGGGAGCGAATGGAGCCGCGTTGAGCGGCACTTCATCAGGTTCCCAAATGCGTTCACCGGCGTCGGCGTGGCCGGCAGAAAGATAGTAATCCACTGCTTCGGGTGTGGGAGCGCGCATCATCAAGCGTCCCTTATCGATCACAAGCGCTTCCTGTGTCAGACGCAGCACAGCAGACATGTTGTGACTAACAAACAAAACGGTTCGTCCCTGTTGCGCCACGTCGCCCATCTTGCCGAGACATTTCTTTTGGAACTCCGCATCGCCCACTGCCAGGACTTCATCCACCACCAGAATTTCCGGTTCGAGATGCGCCGCGACCGCAAATGCCAGCCGCAGATACATGCCGGATGAATAGCGTTTGACCGGTGTATCAATGAACTGCTCGACCTCGGAGAAGGCCACGATCTCATCGAACTTTCTTTCCGTCTCACTGCGTTTCATGCCAAGTACCGCACCATTGAGATAGATGTTTTCGCGGCCGGTCAATTCCGGATGAAAGCCGGTGCCGACTTCGAGCAACGAACCCACCCGTCCGCGCACGGAGACCGATCCCTTCGTCGGTTCCGTGACGCGCGCCAAAATTTTAAGCAGAGTGCTTTTGCCTGCGCCATTGCGTCCGATGATGCCCAGCACTTGTCCTTCTTGAACTTCGAACGAAACGTCGTTGAGCGCCCAAATGTAGGAAAAGTTTTCAGCGCCGCGCATGGACTTGCCGGTCATGGATCGAAAAACGTGCACCGGCGTCATCGCCACATCCATCAGCACATCGCGGAGCATTCCATAATGAAACCGGCTCTGCATCGCACCGATGCGATATCGTTTGCCCAGCTGATCAACTCGAATGGCGGTAGTCATGTTAAATCATGTCCGCAAACGTCCGCTCCATGTGGCGGAAGTAAAATAGACCGGTGATCAGGAAGATCAGAGAAATGCCCACCGAAACAATTAAATTCAAATCGGGCCCAGTCGGTGTGCCGAGCAGTGCCCAGCGAAATCCATTCACCACACCAGCCATCGGGTTGAGCGAATAGATGATTTGCCATTTGGGTGAGATCACTTTGGATGAATATGCCACAGGCGTAAGGAACATCCAGAACTGGGTCAGGAACGGAAGAACATAGTTCACGTCGCGGTATTGAACGTTGATGGCGGCAAGCCATAACGAAACGCCCAGTGCGGCAAGGATCGAGAGGAAGATGAAGAGCGGCAGGGTCCAGATGGCGACGGTCGGCGTTACTTTGTAATAGATCATCATGACGATCAGGATCAGAAACGCGATTGCAAAATCCACCAGGTTGCCCAGCACCGAAGCCAGCGGAAGCACAAGGCGCGGGAAATAAATCTTGGTCACCATGCTCACGTTCGTGGTCAGTGAGCGGCTGGCATTGTTCAACGCCGCGCTGAACAGACCCCAGGGTAAAAGTGCGGTATAAGAAAAGATCGGATATGGAATGCCATCGGTCGGCACTTTGGCCACCGAGCCAAAAATAAAATTGAAGACCAGCATCGTTAATACCGGCTGGATGATCGCCCAGGCCGCGCCAAGGATGGTTTGTTTGTAGCGCACTTTGATATCGCGCCAGATCATGAAATAGACCAGCTCACGATATACCCACAGGTCGCGCAAATTGAGCGCGGTCAAGCCGGTGGACGGTTTGATATAAATGGTTTCGGGTTGACGAACAAGTTCCATTGATTTAGCCATAGCTATTTAATCTTCGAACGATTCTCCTTGAACCACGCGATGGTGCGGCGCATCCCTTCTTCAAACGGAACCTGCGCACTCCATCCAAAATATTTCTTGGCACGGCTCACATCCAGGCCTCGACGCGGCTGACCGTTGGGTTTATCAGTCTGCCAGACCAGCTTTCCCTCGAAGCCCGTCTGACGCACGATCAACTCCGTCAAACCTTTGATGGAGATCTCATAACCGGATCCCAGATTGACCGGCTCCGAGCCGTTGTATTTTTCCGCGGCCGTAACGATTCCATCTGCCGCATCTTCGACGTATAAAAATTCGCGTGTGGGTGAACCATCGCCCCAGACCGGCAATTCTTTTTCGCCGCGTTCCTTGGCTTCAATTGCTTTGCGGATCAACGCCGGAATCACATGCGATGATTGCAAATCGAAATTATCGCGCGGCCCATAAAGATTAACCGGCAAAAGATAGATGGCATTGAATCCATATTGCTGGCGATAGGACTGCGCCTGCACCAACAGCATTTTCTTTGCCAGTCCATAAGGCGCATTGGTCTCCTCCGGATAACCGATCCATAAATCGTCTTCCTTGAACGGAACCGGCGTGAACTTGGGATAGGCGCACACGGTTCCAATCGCGACAAATTTGCCAATGCCGCGCTGGTACGTCTGATGCATCAGCTCGACGCCCATCATCAAGTTGTCATAGAAAAATTCGGCGGGATGTTCGCGGTTGGCGCCGATTCCGCC
The DNA here is from genome assembly GCA_035516425.1 of Anaerolineales bacterium. Lineage (GTDB taxonomy): Bacteria > Chloroflexota > Anaerolineae > Anaerolineales > Villigracilaceae > Fen-1038. The sequence goes on along the minus strand of DATJAH010000057.1, from coordinate 70,207 downwards.
CACATGGGCTGCCAAATGGATGACAACAATGTTTTTTGGTTCTACACCTTTCAGGGCGTGATCATACATTCGGCGAATATCGCCGGGGTCAACCAGGTTGTACTCTTCAATATGCGGAATGAAAATATGCCCCGCGCCGCGCTCCGTCAGTTTCTCGGTCACGAAGGAGCCGAGGAAACCCGCGCCACCTGTCAAAATAACGCGTTTATTTTTCCAAAAATTCTCTGCCACGTTTTTCTCCGATGCCTATTGCACAATAAATTGAGCGTTACGATAATGTTCATCCAACGGATCACGAATCAATCCGGTCTTCAAAGCAAATATCAAATCGCGGATACCATCGTCCACCGTGAGAGTCGTTTCAAATCCCAGTTCGCGCTTGACTTTGGCAAATGACACGGCGATATCGCGCATGTCACCGCCGAAAGTCAAATCCTTATATTCGACTTCCGTTTCAGGCATGCGCCTCAGCACCAGCTTGACGATTTGATCCTTGGTATAGTTGCCGTCGTCGCTGCCGAGGTTATAGATTTGGCCGCTCACTTTTTCCTGCGGAGCCTCCAGCCCCAGCATAATTCCTCGAACGGTGTCGCGCACATGGATAAAGGAACGCGAATAACCGCGCTGATAAATCAACAGCTGGCGCTTGGTGAATGCATCCAAGACAAATTGGTTGATGATCAAATCAAAGCGCGTACGCGGCGAGATGCCGTATAACGTGGCGAAGCGGAACAATAAAGGCGCACAGGTCGCATCATTCTGTTTCAGCAGATATTCTTCCGCGGCGATCTTCGTCTCGGCGTACAGGGATTGGGGCGTGAGCGGCGACTCCTCCGTGACCGGTTTGCCATCCGATGATAGGCCATAGTTGCTATAAGTCGATGAAAAGACGAATCGCTGCGCTCCCAAATCGGAGGCTTGCTCGAAAACCATTTTCGTTGCCTCGACGTTATATTTCCACGCCACTTGTTTGCCGACCGCCTGACAGGCAGGGAATCCCACAATCGCCGCCAGATGAACTACGGCATCGGGATTGGGCCATTTTTCGGTCGCCGAATGATCGCGCACCACGTCCTTGATCTTGTGAGGTTCGGTCACATCCGCTTTCGCGAAATGGAAATTGGGGTGGTGCAAAAATCCAAGCAGCGACTCGCCGCCGAACAAGAGATTATCCACAACGGTCACGCGGTAGTTGGCGCGCAGCAACTCGGAGGTCAAAAGCGAGCCGATATATCCGGCGCCGCCCGTAATCAAGACATGACGTTCCGTCTTCATTGATCATCTCCTAAATTCAGAAAAACCTTATATCCTTGGATCTCAAGCGCGGGGACATTCTTATCCTGCACGACGGCGACGCCTTGCTCGAGGCAGGAAAGGCGACAGATATCGGCGATGTCGCCTTCGCCGACGATACGGACTTTCCTGAAGCCCGCGGCGCGGACCGCGTTCAAATATTTTTTGACGCGCGAGCGGGTCTTGCGATATACGTCCAGCGAACGCTCAATATAATCCATGGTGAGACGGGCGCGCAGGGCGATGCCTTCCGGCGTGATGATGTAGCGCAGTTTCTTGCGTTCGGCGCGCTGGACCTTGACATAGCCTTTCGCAATCAAGCGCTTAAGGTGCCAGTTGACCGTTCCAACCGCCACACCCAGCTGTGTGGCCAGCGCCGACTGATTTACATCGGGATCAAGCTCCACCTGCTCAAGCAGGGACAGTTCGCGGGTCGTATCGTTCGAAGATTCCATGCGCAACACTTCGCAGTTCAAAATTCAGGTATTGAATTATAACACGAGACGGGAGAAAAGATGGGAAGATGAAACCAAGTAAAATAATGTGCGTTAGAATTTGAGCGTCTTCGGGAATCAGCGATCACATCTGGCCCGCCCACAAGGAGAATGTATGCAAGCCTTTGAATTGCTCGATGTCATCAAACAGCAATCACGCAGCGGAAAGCCTTATTTTGAATTCCTGCAGGTCCCCGACCTGAGCGTGGGAGTCTATCAACTGCTCGTCGGCGATACGGATATTCAGTCGCCGCACGCGGAAGATGAAGTGTATTATGTGGTGGAAGGTAAGGCGAAGATTCGAGTGGCGGACGAAGACCGCGAGGTGCGCGCCGGCTCCGTGATCTATGTGGCGAAAAACGTCCCCCATCGCTTCCATTCGATCGAGGAGGATTTGATTGTGTTAGTGTTTTTTGCGCCAGCGGAGTATTCAAACAAATCTTGAAGGAGGAGGATCAAATGAGTGAACAAGAAGATTTCCTGTCGCGAAAACACGTACGCGTGTTGAACATTGCTGCCTGGGCGAAATACCTGGCGTGGGTCGCATTGATTGTTTTTATACTTTGGGCTATTTCGGATTTTTTTGGAGAAATGAATATCGCCAATGAGCAATCCGTGTTTATGGGAAGATCCGTGATGGATTTTGCAGGGTTGTTCAAACTGGACCCGGTGGAGGCCATGAGATTAGTTGCCAGTGTTATAAATATTTTCTTCAAAGGGATTGTTTATTTTTTGGTACTGGAGGGAATCTCTGCTGGGCTTAATATGATTGTTGAAACAGACATAAATTATAGGGACAGCCATCAGTCGGGAGGAAAGAAATGACCAACGACCTTCGTGAGCAAATTAGGAACAGTTTTAATCTCAGGGAGACAGATGAGCTGTTAAGCATTTGGAAAACGAATGATAGAGTTGAATGGTCGGATGTTGCTTTTAAAGTCTTGAGAGAGATTCTAAAGAAGCGACTCGGCAAAGTCCCACAGCAGAATGAACCAGTGTATGAACACAAGAAAAAAGATCTTGGGTAAGAAATATTGGAGGCTGTTCTTTCAAAGGAAGAATTTAAGCGTGCCGATGCTGCGGTATTTTACAAGCCTAAAAACGCCCTAAAACTTGCGTATTGGTTAGACAAAGCTGCGCTCATATCCATTGGAGTTTCAATAGCAGTAGGTTTAACTGCATTTCCAAACACATGGAACATTGCATCGCAATATTTTCATGGTACTCAGGGCTTCAATCTTGTTATCGCGATAATCGCCAGTTTCATTATATTGATAGGTATTGGCCTTCAGATTCTTACAACTTATTTTCCGTTGAAAGCTTTGGCGTATATTTTGAGGGTTTTGATGGAAATGGAATTCAATAGCCGAAAGTCAAATTAGAATTACCAAGATTACTTTCCCAATTCCCAGAGCAGCCAGCCTTTGCTTAAAAATCTTTTTTGCAGGTTGATGGAATATCCATTTTGCGCCAGAGCTTGCGCCGAGGCTTCGAACCATTGGCGCAAGCCATAGATTTTGGTTGACATCGTCTCTGCCGAGGCGCGTTTCCATGCCGCGAAGAAATCATGGATCATTTCACCAGGCAGCATATGATGAATATAATTCTTGGGCAGGATGGTTTGGAACTCCTCCACCTCAAAGCCTGAGCGGAAATTGGTGCTGAACACCAATGCTTCCAAATTCCATGATCCCCGCGAAGCGTCCGTTCTCCTCGCCACATTTGCAGACCAGAGCCTTCCAAACGGATCGGAGGTGCCTTCGAGCATCAAGCCGCCGGGCAAAACATATTGAGCGAGTCGTTCATAAGCGGACGCAAACTCTTTTTCTTCATATTGACGAAGTACGTTGAAGGCTCGTATCAACCGAACTGATTCATCTTCCTTCAACGGTAAATTAAATCCACCTAACCGAAAAAATGTTTTATCGTCGGAATACGGAAGCGCGGCGGCCACCCGTCCCGCATCAATTTCAACACCGAGAATTTTCAATGATGGATTCAAACGCCGAAAGCGCGCCGCGGATTCAAGTGTGGTGCGCGCATCAAAGCCATAGCCGAGGTCAACGAAAAGGGAATCGGCAAACCCATTGTCGGTTCGCGAAAGAAGCGATGGCTCATAGAGCAGGATGAAGTTGTCGACGCGGCGGAGTCGATTCGAAGCGGTCTTGCCGCGCGTCGGCTGTCCTTCCGGTTTCTTTGGAACAGCACGCGGATGAAATCGCGCTTTCACGGTCTGATTATAAACAAGAAAACAGAGACGCCGTTGTTGGCGTCTCTGTGGTTATTGCTCAGTCGGCGGATGCGCTTTCGCCGATCTCCATCCATTGCGATGAGGAGCCATCGCCGGGGCCGGGTTTGAAGCGGTCCGGCGTGAAGCCCGTTCCGGCCGGGATCAACTTGCCAATGATCACGTTCTCCTTCAAGCCGTACAGCGGATCCGTGGTCGAGCCAATCGCTGCGCCCGCCAACACTTTGATGGTGTGCTGGAAGGACGAAGCGGAGAGGAAGGAATCGGTGGAGAGTGAGGCTTTCGTCACGCCGAGCAGGGTTTCGAGAAGCTTCGCGGGTTGTTTGCCTTCGGCCAGCAGCTGCTCATTCAGCTTGCGAAGCTCCTGGCGATCCACCGCGTCGCCGGGCAGATACTTGCTGTCGCCGGGCCGACTGACCGCGACCTTGCTCATCATCTTGCGGATGATGACCTCGAAATGTTTATCGTGGATGTTCTGTCCCTGCGAGCGATACACTTTTTGGATCTCGCTCAACAGATACATTTGCGCGGCTTCGCGGCCTTGAATACGAAGAACGCGATGAGGATTGAGCGAGCCTTCGGTCAGCGCCTGACCAGCTTCCACGTGATCGCCTTCCTTCACCAGCAAACGTGAAGTCGAAGGAATATCATAGGTCTTTTCCTCGCGCTGTTCGTACGAGACCATGATCTTATGATCCTTCTTCTCGACCGCCACGCGTCCGCCGTGTTGGGCGACGATGGTAGCTTTCTCCTTGGTTGCCAATACCTCGCCAGCCTTGACCTCTGATTCGTCAGAGGCAGCATATTTCCAATCCTCTGGCACGGCGTATTCATCGTGCACCATTTCGGCGTGCTCGACGCGGACTTCGCGCAAATCGGCAAACTTGTCCGATTGAACGACGCGCACCACGCCTCCGATCTCGGCGACCACGGCCTCACCTTTCGGCTGCTTGCGCGCCTCGAACAGTTCCTCCACGCGCGGCAGACCGGTCGTGATATCGGCTCCGCCGGCGGCCACACCGCCGGTATGGAAGGTACGCAAAGTCAGTTGCGTGCCAGGCTCCCCGATGGACTGCGCCGCAACGATTCCCACGGCCGCACCGAGGTCCACCATATCGCCGCGGCCCAAGTCAAGGCCATAGCACTTGGCACAAATGCCGTGTTGAAGTTCGCAGGTCAATGGCGAGCGGACTTTAATTTCCGCAATACCGGAGGCGGAAATCTTGCGCGCCATATCATGGTCGATGACATCATCGCGTTCGCCGATCACCTCACCTGTTTTTGGATCTATCACGCGTTCCGCCAGCAGTCGGCTGTACAGACGGCTTGATAACGATTGGCCTGCCACATCATCTGCGCGGCGAATGTAAACGCCATCTTGCGTGCCACAGTCATGCTCATTGATGATGATGTCCTGTGCAATATCGACCAGGCGACGCGTGAGATAACCGGCATCGGCGGTACGCAGGGCCGTATCGGCCAAACCTTTGCGCGCTCCGTGGGTCGAGATGAAGTATTCGAGAGCGGTCAGCCCTTCGCGGAAGTTGGAGCGAATCGGCAGCGGGATGATGCGTCCGGAAGGGTCAGCCATCAGGCCGCGCATGCCGGCCAACTGCGAGACGGTCGAGAAGCCGCCTTTGGTCGCGCCGGAGGCCGCCATCACGGAAAGGTTGCCATCCGGATCCATGTGTTTCTTGACCGCGTCGGCAACATGATCGGTGGTGACCTGCCAGATCTCGATCACGCGTTCGTTCTGTTCCTGTTCAGTCAGGAGGCCGCGACGGAAGTCGCGTTCAACCACTTCCACCTGTTTCTGCGCCTCGCTCAAAATGTCTTTGCGTTCATCGGGGATGGAAATATCCGCGACAGCCAGCGTGGTGCCCGAGCGCATCGCAAACTCAAAACCCATGGCCTTGATCTTGTCCGCCACCTCCGTGGTTTGCTCGCGTCCACACAATTCATAAACATCGGCGATCAAATCTTTCACACCGCCCTTGTCCAGCTTTTCATTCATGAACTGAACTTCCGGCGGCAGGATGCGATTGAAGAGCACGCGTCCAACCGTCGTCTCGATGAGGCGCGTTTCGGGCTGCGGCAGCCGATCGCCTTTATCGCTGTACCAAGTTGCCATCCGCAATTTGATCTTGGTGTGGACCTCTACCTGGCCCAGCTGATAGGCGAGTTCAACCTCGTCTATATCGGCGAAAGCGCGGCCGTCACCTTTATGGGCGGTTTTCTGCTCCATCGTCAAATAATAGACACCGAGCACCATGTCCTTCGACGGCGAAATGATCGGCTCGCCGTCCGCCGGCTTGAGCAGATTCTTGGAGGCCAGCATCAGTTCACGCGCTTCCTGCACGGCCTTCTGCGAAAGCGGCACATGCACGGCCATTTGGTCTCCATCGAAGTCGGCATTGAAAGCCGTGGTGACCAGCGGGTGAAGTTGAATGGCGGATCCTTCGATCAGGATCGGTTCGAAAGCTTGAATACCGAGGCGATGCAAGGTTGGCGCACGATTGAGAAGCACCGGACGATCCTTGATGACATCCTCGAGCGCCTCCCAGACCTCGGGGCGATTGCGCTCGATGAGACGCCGCGCGCCCTTGACATTCGCGGCGTAGCCGTTCTGAACCAGGCGCGCGATCACGAACGGACGATAGAGTTCCAACGCCATGGTCTTCGGCAAGCCACATTGATAGAGCTTGAGTTGCGGGCCAACCACGATCACGGAACGGCCGGAGTAATCGACACGCTTGCCGAGCAGGTTACGGCGGAAGCGTCCCTTCTTGCCTTTGAGCATATCGCTCAACGATTTAAGTTCGCGGCGACCACGGCGGCTGAGCGCCTTGCCGCGCTGCGAGTTATCAATCAAGCTATCGACCGCTTCCTGCAACATGCGCTTCTCGTTGCGGATGATGACATCCGGTGCGCCGAGTTCGAGCAATCTCTTCAAGCGATTGTTGCGATTGATCACGCGGCGATACAAATCGTTAAGGTCGGAGGTGGCGAAGCGCCCGCCATCGAGTTGAACCATCGGCCGCAGATCCGGAGGGATGACCGGAAGGACGGTCAGAATCATCCATTCCGGGCGATTGCCTGAGCGGCGGAATGCTTCCACCACTTTGAGCCGAGTCGTAGCTTTCTTACGCTTTTGCTTGGACTTTGTGGTCTTGACTTCCTTCCAAAGTTCTTCCGCCAGCTTGTCGAGGTCGAGGCGCTCGAGAATGTCATAGAAGGCTTCTGCACCCATATCGGCGCGGAAGACCTGTCCCCAGCGCTGTTTGAGCTCGCGGTAACGCGCTTCACTGATGAAGGTGAACGGGCGTAGTTCCATCAACTCGTCGCGCTGACGCGAGGATTGATTGGCGGAAACCGATGTCTGATCCTCCAACTGCGAGCGCAAGGCCTCCATCTTCATATCCGCGTCAGCTTTGACGCGACCGGAATCCATCTTAAGATCTTCAAGTTCCTTGGCGCGCTTGTCTTTTAGTTCATTCTCGAGAGTTTCCAGTTTCTTCTGGACGATCTTCTGCACCTGGCTGATATGTTTGCTGGCGACCTTGTCGTTGGCATCCAAAATCTTTTCGCCGGTTAATTCGAAGACAACCTCTTTCTTGGCCGGTTGACCCATTTGATCCTGCAGCAGCTTCTCCAATTTTTGGCCTTCGCGGATGACCGGGTCAAGCTGTTCGGCAATGTATTCGTCATAGCCTTGCTCAAGGGAGGTCTTCTTTTGATTGATTTCATTGAGTCTGTGATCGCGTTTGGTCTTGACCTCAGCGATCTTGGCGTTGACATCCGCGGCTTGCTCGCGCTCAGAGACGGAAATCTCATCCTCGATCCGTTGCAAGGCTTTCTTGCGGGCCTCTTCATCAACGTAAGTGACAATGTACTGGGCAAAATAGAGGACGCGGTCGAGGTTGCGGCGGGAAATATCAAGCAGCATGCCCAACTGGGACGGAATGCGGCGGGTGTACCAGATGTGGGCCACCGGCGTGGCCAGCGCGATGTGTCCCATGCGCTCGCGTCGGACCGCCGCGCGCGTCACTTCCACCCCGCACTTTTCACAGACGATACCTTTGTACCGAGGATTTTTATATTTTCCGCAATAGCACTGCCAGTCACGCGTCGGCCCGAAAATGGCCTCGCAGAACAATCCATCTTTTTCCGGACGGAGACGGCGATAGTTGATCGTTTCCGGTTTCAGTACTTCACCGTATGACCATGACAAAATCGTTTGGGGGGATGCCAAGCTAATGCGAAGTGCGGTTAATCCTTTAGTTTCCACTGGGTTCTCTCCTCGTCAAGAGATAAGAAGTTTTGCCTTCTGCCTTTATCTAGCGTGTAGTCGGCATGAACGAGAGACAAACAAAGGCAAGCGCTTCGAGGCTTTTCTGCTCAAGCGCTTGCGGTGTATCAGTCAATTTTCAAATCCAACAATGTAATTATATGCCGAATTCCCTTGAAGTCAAGGTGGTAATCTTAAAGAAATTTAAGATTTGGCTGCCCGGTTTCGATAAAGGCGCTCGTTCGGAACGGCTAGCATTTTGGCAACATCAACGGGAACAACTAGAAAGTCTGCGATGGCTTGGCAGTAATTTTCCGGTCCAGCCATCATTTTGTTGTAATCCACGTACATCACATCCATGTTGGGCTGTCGGGCCAGCCAGTACTTGATCGAAGCTAGGTGCTTTTTGAATTGCTCCTGCATTTCCCCATCGCCGACGTTCGACTTCTCGTTGCGATTCGCGAGCATCTTCTGCTGGGAAGCCAATATTTCGCTTGCCTCCCTCTCCATGAAAATAATCTTATAGCGATAGCTTGCGGGAAGGTGTTCCAGCAAGGCAGAAATGATTTTTACAGCCTTATGGTTTGCATCGGCAAGCCACGCGTTTTGGCCCTCGGGCAATTTTTTAACAAGCTCGAATTCATAATAACCATTGGGATTGTCGCCATCCGCGCCCCGAACCGCATCCGTTAAGACGGGAATGCCGCCCTCCACAAGCATCTTCATCATCATCGAAGTTCCAGAACGAGGCAGACCCGAAACCACGATGACTGCGCCGTTTCTATCAGTTTGGGAAGGCTTTGTGCGCAATATATTTTTTAACACAGCAATGGATAGTTCCTTTACTTGGACATTATGCTATGATTTGTAGGGTGCATTCACGGCATCCAGTTTGGCAAGAAGCTCATCCTGCATGGCTTGAGCGACCGGGAACGTGCTGGAATACAAGTCGGTCAATTCCTCAGGATCGTTTTGTAAGTCATAGAGCTCGAACTTGTCCCCTTCCTGATAATAACCTCGATAACACATTAGTTTATAGTTCCCCTTTCTCATTACAACGCTGATCCTGATCAACTTCCCAAAGGCGGGATTCTTCAAGGCGTACAGCGTAAAGATGCTTCGATCGGACAGCTCCTGTCCACCGAACACCGGCAGAAGTTCCCCTTCACGCCAGTCCGGAATTGCATTGCCCGCCAAATGCGCAAGCGTCGGCGCCACATCCACGCTAATGGTGGGAGAATATACATCCTGTCTCGACTTCTGACCAGGATATGAGATCATCAGCGGAACTCGGATGCCTGCTTCATACAGCAGAGGGGAAACATGCCCGCGCTCACCTCGCTCCAACAACTCCCCATGGTCTGAGGTGACCACAACATAACTGGTATCAAAAACACCGCTGCTTTGTAAGAAGTCCAGCAGCCTGCCAAATTCGTTATCCAAGGTGGCGATATATTCATCATAGGCGCGCCTGAAACGATACATTGCCTTGGATGACCAATGATCTCCCAGTGGATGAATCGGCTTTTCAACCGGGTTCCATCCGTCGTCAAACTTAAGATAAAACTGTTTTGACGGATTGTAAGGGTCATGAGGAGGATAGAGATGGAAATAAGCCAGGGAGCTTGGTTTCAGGTTTCCAATTACGGACATCAGTCCATCCATAACATTAGGCAACCGGAAATATAAGGGGTATTGGTGATTTTGTGGCAGACCATTGGGATAACCGCCTTGACTTGTATGAGCAAGCGTCCTCTCCAGCGATATCCGCTCAAAAAGGCTAAACACCAGAGATTTGGGAGGTGTACCCTGCGAAAAGAAAAAGTCGTCAAACACCCGCTGGGTTGTCAATAAATCCTTGTTGAACTTCTCTCCAAAGGTATAATCCACCTGACTGAACGACCCCGAAGGCAAGATTCTGTCTATATCCTTCTGAAACTGGCCAAAGAAATAATTCGGCCACAAATTTTGCGCAAAGGCCAGCCGGTTGTACTGCTCCCCGACCAACCGAAAAATATTTCGATCCGTGAGACTTCGTGCAACCAGCCCGGCGTCATTAATCGCCCGGTGAGTCCACGGGTACAATCCGGTCAACAAAGAGGCGGTGCCGGGAACCGTAAAGGAACCTGCCGAGTAGTGGGCATTAAATACCGTGGCCCGTTCCGCAAATCGTTCAAGGTTAGGAGTGGTGTTCCTCTCATAACCGTATACGGACAGATTCAACGCCGACATGGCATCAAAAACGAAGATCAGGATATTGGGCCGGGATGGATTCTGGGCCGTTCTTAGCAGGGATACGTTCTGTATCAGCCCTGAGAGCGCAAACATTCCCGATAATGCCGATGTCAATTTCAGAAACTCGCGCCGACTAAATTTCGACATAGCTAAACCTTAAAGAACCCGGGGGAGCACTATGAATAAAGAGACAATGCTGATGGGAACGTAAATAAACAGGAAGACTGTAACTTGCTCCGCGATGAACTCCACTGCCCTTCGTACAAATGGGATTTTTCCCACGACAAAAACAAGCAACGCGATAAGCCCCAAAGCCAGAGCCACAGACCATACTTTCAATAGGATACTGGGATACGCATCTCTGGTTTGAAATTGCAAGGCAAGAAACATGGCATAACCCAAGCCCAGGATGACCAAGGACGAGCCGCGCGCTACAAACGAATCCCGGAACCATTTGGAGGGCAATACAAAACTCAGAAGAATGGGGCCGCAAACCACAAGTAAACTTTCAAGAAAGTTCGTGGCCAAGATATAGGCATACACCAGAGCAATCTCGCCAGCGGTCATGAAAAAAAGCCAGCTCGGAAGATTCCACAGGAACCACACGGCGGTCCAAGTGTAGATTATGATTACAGCGATGGCGTATACCGGCGCAATTTGCCTAAGGCTAGGCAAACGGTTAAAGATAGCCAAGACCTTTTAACCTCTCTTCCAGGTCCTTCTGACCGTGCACGCCAGTTTGGGAAGGCGGTTTGATATAGGATTGATCCAAGTGCTTCCCCAACGCAAGGAACGGGACATCCCTGAACGAGATCCCCGGCATGTTTCGAATATCGCGATTTGCAAAGATGACGCCCGGAACCATCAGCGAATCGATGCAATGATCGGCCCCCCAATGGCCCTGATTTGCCTCCATCGAAACGGGCGCGGATTTACCGAGACCGGTTTCAGACGAGGCGCGGAATCCGGGCGCGTAACCGATTACCAGGTCCGGGCCGAGGCGCGCATACGGGCCGTTGAAGGCTTCATGCTTCAACAACACGCGGCTGATGATCTGTTTGCCATCTGCCGTTTTCCAATTCAACAATTTGGTTTTGATCTCGTCCAGGAGAGGTTCGATCTCCTCGGGTCGGACGATTCCTTTTCCCTCACGGCTGGCGATGTTAAGATACAGGCTGTTGAGTCCGATCGCATAAGCTTTGGTCTTGTCCCAATCCACATCACCGAGTTCGGGTGTATCGGTCTGACGCGTTAAACTCATATAGCCATTTTCAACGAGCCAGCGATTAACATGAACCTTTTGCTCAAAGACGCGGAAGCCGTGATCGGAGAGGATCAGGAAGCGGTATTTCTGCAGACCCAGCTTATTGATCCTGTCTTGCACCTCGCCCACAAATTGATCGAGCTTTGCATACCAGTCATCCACGGTCTGCTGGCTGGTGCGCAGGAACATATGTTGGACGCGATCCAAATCATCAAAGATGCCCGCCAGCACGCCCTCTTTGAAATTATCCAACAGGCGGAAATAAATTCTTTTGCGACTCTCGAAAATCGATTCGCACAGGCTGAGGAATTGCTCGTCCGTGATGCAGTCATCTTCAAGCGCATTCGTATCCTGGGGCCAGCCCAAAGTCAGGAAGGGGCCGTTCTTATTCCATGAGTCTTTTACAAGCGACGACGGCGTGGCATACATCCAGACCGAATGCAAGGGATGAATTTGCAAGGGGAGGAAGTATAGACTGACCTTGTTCTTCGTTTCGGTCAGGATGATTTGCGTGATGGCTTGGATCGTGAACGCAAAGCCTGCCGCAAATTTGAGCTCAATAATCGGACTCCATGCGCCCAGCGTCAATCGAATCTTGCGATTATCAATCGTCAGACTGGCAGTTTTATCGTCGAGGATCTCAACCGTTACCGGCATCGTCGCGGGACGGATCCCTTCCTTGGTTTTGATACTGGGTCCCTCGATCGTTGCCGTGAATTCTTTGGCCCCGGCCGATTCGAGCTTGACGACCTTGACTTTTTTCTTTTCTGTCGGTTCGGTGGTCAGATAAATTCCAACACCCAGTTGACCGCGTATATCAGGGGTGCCCAGTCCCGGAATTGTCGCGACCGGAATCTCGGGACGCGCGGGAAACAAAGCCGGCCACCATAATACAGTTGCCGGGTAACCCATCGAGGTGGCTTCTTCAAAAAAAGTCTTGGTGGTGTAAGGGGGCTGGTACTGTTCACCCAGTGCGGTCACTCTGGTCGGCAAAATAGAAACGTAGGGAATATACGTTTCCGGGTCGCGGTGAACAAAATCGAAGATGCCATGCGAACCGGGGTCGACGCCTGTGGCGATGGAGGTCCACGACACTTCCGTTTGCGGCGGAGAACACACCTCAAGGCGGGAATAACCGCCCTGGTCCGCCAACTTCGTTAAATTGGGCATTCGGCCAGCACCTTGAAGCCGCTCAAAGGTTGTTGGGTCGAAGGAGTCGAAGCCGAGGATAACGGTCTTCATCTATTAGTCTTCGTCTTCGGTCTTATCCTTGCGCAATTTTCGGCGGAGCTGGGCAAAGTAGCCGCGGATCTTGCCCGAAAAAACAAGCAAAACACCCGATATGACAACCAAGGATGCTGCCAGAATTTGGAACAACATTCCGCCGGTATTGGGATCAATGTACATTTTTCCTCACAGTCTTTTATGGTTAACAAATCTTGTTGACGACCAATAATTGTAACAGCATTTTAAATTATGCCAATCCAAAATTATGAATTTTCCATATGAATATCTATGAATATCTATTCAAACTTTAATAGCTCGAGAATATCGTTGAGGCAGGCGGCAAAAAGCTCATGCATGATGTCTTCCCCGACACGGTACGCGCCGCCAAAGGAGCCATCTCCGTAGACCTGGCGCGCGGTTTTAGCATCCATAATCGCGCTCGGCACTTCGGGCGGAGTCTTGTTTTCAGTGGGCAGTTCGCCAACAATGGTGAACGGGAAAGCCTCCAGCCAGTTGGCATGAGCAGGCCGGATGCCATGCTTCTGCGCGACCACCTCCACAGAATGGGACGACCACCAATCGTACCAATTCAGTTTCAAGTCGGGCAACTCATTATTGACTTGATGCAAATGATTGCGTGCCGGAGAATTGCCGCCATGGCCGTTGAGAATAAGGACGCGGCGAAAGCCATGCCCATACGCCGAACGAACCATATCTTCCGCCGCAGCGATTAACGTGCTGACTTTCAAGCTCAAGGTCCCTGGATAGGCCAGGAAATACGGTGAGACACCGAAGTTTAGCGGCGGGGCAACCAGCACGCCGGTTGCCTGCGATGCCGAGTCTGCCAACGCCAATGGAACTTTGATGTCCGTCAGCAAACTGAGGTAACCGTGTTGTTCCGTCGCACCAAAGATCAGTATCAGACGATCTTCCTTTTGGAGATACTTTTCAACCTCCATCCAATTCAAATCTTCAATGCGCATCTTGACAACTCCATTCACACAATCACGATTTGGTTTGGCCCGGTTACGGCGTGACCGTGGCAGCCGGAACATTCGTCGGCGCGGAGGTTGTGGTCGGGAACGCCGTCACGGTATTGGTTGGAACCGGAGGGATAGGCGTGTTGGTAGGCACGGGCACGGCAGTCGGGGAAGGCACGGAAACTCGCGTCGGCGGTGGGGGCGGAGGCAGCAGCTGGACCATAAAGTGGACAATCTTTTCAGCATAACCATTCGCGCCGGTCACATGCAGGCGCAGGGCAATGGTATTGCCGGAGAGATTCGACACGTCCCAATTGAATAAAAGATCGTTATTCACTGGCTGGTTTCCCTGCGCCAGTGTCGTCCAGCCGTTCGGTTTATCGCCAATCCCAAAATCAAGCCGCCAGGATTTAAAACCGCCGGTCGCATTGGCGGTACCGGAGACGGTCAGAATGTTCTGTGAAATGATGTCGCCCTCATTGACGCTCAAGTCAAGTTCGGGACGCGGATCGGTCTTGGTACATTCGCGTGGAGGCGCGTAAACCGGCGGGATGGGAATATCGTTCGCACTTAACCAGCTTTTTCCGTCCTTGGTTCCAAACCACTGGCGCGCCCACGGATCAGTCACATTAAGCACGATCTGACCCGGCGTCGCGAAGTCGCTGCAATCGGGAGAGGCTTCCAGTCCGGTCCATGTGTCGAGCGAAACGGAGCGGCGCAAATCCTGACCCGCCGGCAGAGGTAATTGATCCGAATCAAAGATTTCGGTGCGGGTGCCGCCTTTGCACCATTGCGAAGGCATCGTACCGGATAATGAACAGATGGTCTCCTCAACGATCCCGGCGGGCTGCGTGAACCAGGACGGATGCCCATTGGTTAAATACGGGACAGCATACTGCATGAACTGAGACCAGATCGGTGCCGCGCCGGATATGCCCGTGGTATTCACCATGGGCGTGTAATCCGCATTGCCGACCCACGCGCCCGCCACAAGGTCGGGTGTGTACCCCAGAGTCCAGTTGTCGCGAAAATCATTCGTAGTTCCGGTCTTGGCCGCGACCGGGAACGGCAGATTCAAGACCGAATTCGTTCCAAACATCGGGGCGCGCGCCAGGTTGTCTGAAAGGATCGAGGTCATGAGATAGGCGTGTTCCGGGCTAATCACTTGCCCGCCTTGCGGCGGCTTATATTGATACACTACATTTCCCTGATAATCCACAATCTTCAAAATGGAAACCGGCGGAACCCGGACGCCGCTATTGGCAAAAACCGAAAACATGCCGGTCATCTCCAACACACTGACATCGCCGCCGCCCAGCGTGAGCGAGAGGCCATAATCGTTGCGCGTCAAGGAGGTGATGCCGAGTCGATTCGCCATCGCAATAAATCCATGGTCGCCATAAATGCCGACAAATTGCAAAGTCTTTACCGCGGGGACGTTATAGGAATTCGCCAACGCCGTACGGACGGTAACCGGTCCGTGGAATTTGTTATCGTAATTGTTCGGTATATACGGTGGGCGCGTATCGTTCGGGTCGCCGGAGGGCGGAAACTGCGAAGGCACATCCCAGATCAACGTCGCCGGCGTCCAGCCTTTTTCAAATGCAGCGACGTAATTAACCGGTTTAATGGACGAACCAGGCTGGCGCGTCTCACTGACCGCCATGTTGACTTGTCCCGAAATCGCGGTGTTGTTGAAATCCGCCGAACCGACCATGGCAAGGATCTCGCCGGTGGATGGGCGGATGGCGACCAAGGCACCATCTGTGGCATGGTTGCCGGCCAGCGCGGCGACTTGAGTGGTCACAACTTGTTGGGCATAATCCTGGAGAGTCGGATCAAGGGTCGTATAAATCGTAAAGCCGGAGCGATAAATCGTCTGCGGATCATAGCTGGCCTCCAATTGAGATCGCACATAATTAACCCAATGTGGATATCGCATATCGACGCTCGGCGGCTGGAATGCATAATTGTGCGCCTGCGCCGCGGCGGAGGCCGCATCGGCGGGAGTCACACAGACCGGTTGGCTGCTATTGCTCACATCAATGCAATTCTGTTCATAACTCACCTGCGTCATCAGGGTCAACACATCCTGCTGGCGCGCGAGCGTCGCCTCACGGTTGGTATAGATATCGTACACAGAGGGAGACTGCGGAAGACCGGCGAGGAACGCAGCTTGCCACAAGGTTAATTGATCGGCGGTCGTCCCAAAATATGTTTCGGCCGCAGCCTCGACACCATAGGAAAGATTCCCATAATAATTCTCGTTCAGATAAAGCTCGAGGATTTGGTCCTTCGAATATCGGCTTGTGATCTCCGCCGCCAGCAGGATCTCGCGCACTTTGCGCAAATAGGAGACGCGCTGTTGAAGTTCCTTGGGGTCGAGCAGGATCGCGCGCACCACCTGCTGGGTGATGGTCGAAGCACCGGTAACGGTTTCCCCTTGAGTATAGTTCTGCCAAATTGCGCGGAGGATCGCCCAAACATCATAACCGGGATGGCTGTAATAATCCTTGTCTTCCGTTGCGATCGTCGCCGCGACCAGCGCGGGGGAGATTTTGCTGAGCGGCACGTAGGTGCGGCGTCCGGCGTTCGGGTCGAGAATCTCGTAAAGCAAATCGCCGTTGCGGTCGAGGATGCGCGTGGTTTCGAATTGCGGGGCAAGCTGCTGCAAATCATTGATCGAAGGAAGCGAGCTGGCGATGGAATAATATTCGTAAACGCCAATGGATAGAAGACATAAGCCGACGATTACAAAAACAAAGAGGAGCGCGATCAAAACCTGAATGATGCAACCGATTGTGCCGTATCGAAGAAATATATTTCCGTTGCTTTTCTGGACATGGAGCCTGTTTGCTTTGCGAGGTCGGGTGACTGGCTCATACGCCGCGGGTGTGACCTGCGTGCCTTCCAGATCAACCTGATTCACGCGGCGCGGTAATGGCAGATTGTTCTTATCCGGGCCAGGGGACGATGGAATCGGCTCCGCCGCGCGCAGCGGCTGCGAAGGAGGCGTTGCTTGCGTTTCGCCTTCGGAATGGATTAGCCTGCGAACTCTCTGCGGATCCTGATTGCTTGTCATGCCATTTCGAACTCTAGGATGTAGCCTCTTTCGGCTTGGATAGGACCAGGATACTCCAAGAACCTCGCATGCAGACTTCATCCTTTTGGTTCTTCAACTCGGCTTCCAGCGTGACAGAGCCGCCGCCGATGCGCGGCAAGGCTTTGGTCTCCGCAACACTCAACTCGGCACGGACTTGATCGTCAATGAAGATGGGTTTGACAAATTTCCATTCGTTCACCTCACGAAATGCGATCACCGTACCGTCGAGAATCCCCGTTTGCCAGGCCAGGCCGGAAGCGAGGGACAGGCCCAAAAGTCCATGGGCAATGCGTTTGCCAAACGGGCCGGCTTTGCTGAATTCTTCGTCCGTATGAATTCGATTGACGTCGCCGGTCAGATCGGCGAATTTCATAATATCATCCGAAGTTACCGTCCGGCCGCCGGTCACGATCTTTTTCCCGACACTGAATTCCTCGAAATACATGCCCATATTCATCTCCTCATGATCAGAGTTTAATCGAATTATACCCTTTGACCTCCTGCTCATCTGACCGTACAATAGAACTATGCGCGATTGGACTCTCCGCCCCGGTGACCCGTTGTCTCTCACCTTGGCCGCGGATTTTCGTTTGTCGAAGCCGGATTACGTCAACGATCACATCTGGGAACTCGAAATCGGAGCGGGCGAACCGGTCGCACTAGCAATCCGTACCACGTACGGATTGCGCGCCCGCCTCATGCGCATCTTTTATCGCTTCAGTGAACTTGGCAAAACAATGTCCAATCCCGCCGAATTTCACGCCTCGCCATACCTGCGGCGATTTTACCCAAACTTCCTTTGGCTGGAATGTTCCCCTTTTGAGGGCCTGGAAGTCTCGGCCGAGTATTGGGTGCCCGAATCCCACGCCTTGGCCGGCAGGCTGACGCTCAAGAATCGCACCGCTTTTGCCCGCAAGATCACGATTGACTTATGCGGGACGCTCACTCCGCTCGAAGGACAAGCCCTTAAAGATACTCAACAACAAATGGTCAATGTCCTTGCAGGACAAACCGGTGGTCTCTGCCCGGTGCTCTTCATGACCGGGGGGCCGCAGTTTGGTCCGGCCCCCCATCCCTCGCTCACGCTGGCGCTGGATTTCGATCCCGACTCAAGCCGTCAGCTGACCTGGGCCATTGCTTCAACCGATTCCGCGGAGGCTTCGTTTGATTTGGCGCGGCGCACTGCCGGCCGTTCCTGGGAAGCGGAACTCGCCCATATCGAATTGGTGGATGCCGGAGATACGTTTGATATTCGCACCGGTGATGCCGATTGGGACGCGGCGCTCGCCTTCAGTCAACGCCTGGCGCTGGGACTATTCTTTACGCCCGATCGCCAATTGCCGAATCCTTCTTTCGTACAGTCCCGCCAGCCCGATCATGGTTTTTCCAACAAGGGCGACGGACAAGATTATCCGCCCGGCTGGAGCGGACAATCACCGCTCGAAAGCTACTATCTTGCCAACGTGATCGCTGCGGCGCCTCACCTTACGCGCGGGTTAATTGATAATTTTCTCTCCACCCAGACCAAAGACGGGTCGATAGATTACAAGCCCGGCATCGCCGGTCAACGCGGAAAACTGTCTGCCGCCCCAATGCTGGCCAGCATGGCTTGGAAATATTTTCAACAAACGGAGGATAAAACTTTTCTGGGCGAGGCCTTTCCAAAACTCTCGGCTTTTTTCCGGGATTGGCTTTCGCCGCAACACGACTCGGACCGCGACGGCTTGCCGTCGTGGGACCACATAGTCCAGACCGGCTTCGAAGATAATCCACTTTTCGACGTCTGGCATTCCTGGTCACAAGGCGCAGATATTTCCGTTGTACACGATCCTGCACTGGAAGCCATGCTGTATAAGGAAGCGCGCACCTTGCTTCAGATCGCAAAGCGATTAAACCAGAATGATGAAATTGCAGCCTTGGAAGCAGAGGCCGGGAAGCTCAAATCATCGGTGGAAGCGTCGTGGGACGAGCAGGCTGCGTTATATAGCTATCGGGACCGCGCCACCAAATTTTGTCAGACGGGGAAATTGCTCGCGAAACATAAGGGGCCGGGCAATATGATTCCGAAGCTGGAGTTTGAGCAGCCCGTTCGGTTGTTGATCGAGGTGCAGACGAAGAATCCGGCGGCACATCGGCCAACCGTTGAAATCAGCGACCTGGTCACCAAAGGTCGAGGCAATATCGAGTTGATCCAGGGAGATCAATTCCATCGGAGAAGCGACGGTTTCACCGCCACCAGCCAAAAACTCTTTAGAAAAATCGGGCGCATCCGAATTGACGGTTTGGAGCAACAAGATCGAATCTTGGTCAGCAATGTAAATACGGCCAGCGAAGACATCACGCTCTTGACACCGCTCTGGGCGCATATTCCTGATCGTCAGCACGCGCAAGCCATGGTCGAGAGTTCTCTTCAGCGGGCCGAATACTTTGGCCGGCCCTTTGGTGCGCCGGCTTTATCGTTTGTGCCGGAACCCGAAGCGGACGCCGTTGCAATGAGCATTCATCTTCCCTGGAATCTATTAATCGGCGAAGGGCTGCTGGCTTACGAATTCAGAAGTGAGGCCGCGCGCTTGATGGGTCGCCTCATGAACGCAGTGATTCAAAGCCTCAAGCAAAACCATGCGTTCTATCAGCGTTATCACGCCGAAACGGGAAGCGGGCTTGGCGAGCGTGGCGCCTTGAATGGACTGGCACCTGTTGGTCTGTTCCTGCAAGCCCTGGGCGTGACCATTCTTTCGGAAGAACGTGTACGCTTGGAGGGAAAGAATCCGTTTGCATGGCCCGTGACGATCTCGTATAAAGGCTTGAAAATCGTGCGCGGACTTGGACAAACTGAAATTGCTTTTCGAAACGGAAAAGCCATTACGATTACGGACACGAACCCGCTAGTAGTATCCATGACTTAAATGTGATATGCTAATAATGAATGATGGCCGATGAGGAGCAGATTATGAACGATCCGATTCGTCTCTTGATGCTGGCGATTGTACAGGAGCAGGACTTGGATGTTGCGACGCGCGCGGTAAGCTCCTTCGGCGCACCCGTGGTGTATCTAGCGAGCGCGGGCGGATTCCTTGGGCGGCGCAGTGCAACGATACTGATCGGCCTGCCGAAGGGCCGTGAAGAAGACGTGCTGAGGGAACTCCGCAAAACCTGCCGTCAGCGCGTGGAATATCTGTCTATGCCGTTGGAGGGTTCACCGTTGCCGATGCCGACGCCGATTCCGGTAACGGTGGGCGGCGCAACCGTGTTCGCCTTGCCGGTGGAACGCTACGAGGAGCCATAGCCATGAAAATGATCATTCTGATCGTCAAGGACAGCGAGGCGGATGCCGTGACCCGCGCCATGACCAGTGCCGAATATCGCGTGACGCGCATCGCCTCGACCGGCGGCTTTCTGCGAAGCGGCGTGGTGACTCTGCTGCTCGGTGTGAACGACGCCCAGGTGGATTCGGCCATCCAGCTCATTCGTGAGACAATTGCAATGGGCGCACCCACCGAAAAGCATACCTCGCTCTTCGTGGTTCCGGTAGAACGCTTCGAACAAGTCTAATTCTTTTTAAAAGGGCGACCAGCCAGTTGCCCTTGCTACAAAGTCATTCCAAAACAAAATTATCGATCAATCTGGTCTTTCCGATGAAGACCGCCATCGAAAGCAGCGTTCTACCCGTTATATTTTCCAATTCCCGCAGGGTATTGTCGTCGGCGCAGGAGACATATTGCAATTGTGCCAGCGGCTCGGAGCCGATCGCCGCCTTCATAATTTGTCGCAATTTCTCGGCGTCGCGCTCGCCTCGTTCATAGGCAGTCTTCGCCATGCTCAACGAACGATATAAAACCGTCGCAGCCCTGCGTTGGTCGGCATCGAGATAAACATTGCGGCTCGACATCGCCAACCCATCCGGCTCGCGCACCGTTGGGCAGACCACAATCTCAATGGGGAAGTTCAAATCCACGGCCATTCGGCGAATCACCGCAACTTGCTGGGCGTCTTTTTGACCGAAATAGGCTTTTGCCGGCTGGAGGGAGTTGAACAGCTTCGTGACGACGGTCGTCACGCCGCGAAAATGCCCGGGGCGCTCGGCACCTTCCAGCGGGCGCGTCATTTCCTCGACCTGGACCCACGTTTGATAGCCAGCCGGGTACACAATTTCCGGCGTCGGCGTCCAGACCAAGTCCACGCCAGCCTCTTCGAGCAGGTGCAGGTCACGTTCCAAGTCACGCGGATACTTGGAGAGGTCTTCGTTCGGTCCAAACTGGGTCGGGTTGACGAAGATGCTCACGGCCACCGAGTCACAGTCGGACTTGGCGCGTCGCACAAGGGAAAGATGCCCTTCGTGCAGGTAGCCCATCGTCGGCACGAGACCGAGCTTCCCGTCCAGAAGGGGGCGTGCGGAGTGTAATTCGTCAAGAGTGGAAACGATCATCATGGCCAAAAACTCCCGGTTGACAAGAATAGAAAATCTGTGCTACACTTTTAAGACCCTAATATTAGAAAAGGAGAGATCAATGGCTTACTCACACACTAATTCGAAAGGCAATACCTACTACCTGCACTCCAACGGCAAGATGTTCTACTTCTCGAAGGAGATCAAGGCAGGTGCACTCGAGGCGGTGCCCGCCGGCTACCACGTCGAGGAGATGAAGACAGGCATGCTTGTTTTGAAACGAGACGAACAACCCAAGGCGGCCACCGAAGGATAACCATAGCCAAAGTATAACCCGTTCACCGCTACATCATCGTTCTTTTAGAGAAAAGGAAACCTGATATGACACTAAACATGAACTCTAAAAGTCTGAAGGAAAGGAGGGAAAGATGCCAGCACTAAATCGTGTTCAACTGATCGGATATCTGGGCAAGGAACCGGAAAGCCGCTTCACACCGAACGGAAAGAAAGTGGCCCATTTCAGCATCGGTGTCACGCAACGTCGGAAGAGCGGTAACGAGACAAAGGAATATACTGAGTGGTTCAACGTGGAAGCTTGGGGAAAGCTGGGCGAGAACGCCAGCAAATATCTCAAGAAAGGCAGCCTCGTCTACGTCGACGGCCGGCTCAAAACGGACAAATTCGAGGACAGTAAAGGCGAGACCAAGTATTTCAGCAAGGTTGTGGCCCAACTGATGCAGTTCCTCGATAAGAAGCACGCCGACGAGCCTGCCATAACGGCGGACGAAGAACAGGCTGAATACGAAACAGCGTAAGTTATACAATAGCGTACTGGAGAAATCCAGTACGCTATTCTTTTTGCACATCGCAATCGCTGGAATCTAGTTGTTACGAAAGGATTGCTAACATGCTCAGACTAAGATACCAGCGGAAGTTGGTGGGTCTGATAACGACTTTCTTGTTCTTAGCGAGCTGCGGGCCCTCCATATCCCTGCCGGCAACGCCGCGCCCCGCACCCACCCTACGACCTTCACCAACGCTGCCCCCCATATCAACCCTGCCCCTCACCCACACACCTGACCTTGTTTTGGCTGAAAAGACCGCAACTCTATTCGAGCAGGACTTTGAGTCCGGAACCGCGCTGGGAATCTATGATGATTACGGAAATTGGTCCATATCCCTGGACGATGCAGGCCATCATGTGTACTGCAATAATCAAAGCTCTCAAGATTGGCAATCGTTCAAATTCGGCTCGGATACCTGGACCGATTATGCGGTAGAGGCCAGGGTGGAATTCACGGAAGAAAATCCCGACCATGGCGTTGAAATATACGCCCGGATCGATTCGGCGATGGATGGATATAGAGGGACCGTAAATCGGGGCCAGGCCGGCTTGAGCTATTATCCTCCGGTAACAAGCCTGGGAAGCTCGTCATTCGTAACATTGGCAAATACATGGTACACACTCCGGCTGGAAGTCTTCGGTGACAACATTCAGTTTTCGATCAACGACCAACCCGTAGCCAATGGCGTGGTGAACCAGGGTCTGAGAGGTTCGGCAGGCTTTGCGGCGGGCCCAGACACGAAGACATGCGTGGACGATTTACGCATCTGGGCGTTAACCGAGGACGGTCGGATTGCCAACACGAGTCCGCTGGCCAAATACGAAGGGGAATGTCAATACTGTTTCCTGGATGATGAAGGTCCATCAGCACCCGTTCCGTTATCGAATACCTATGGCTTTACCTATCGCAGCGGCGATCCGCGAGAAAAAATCACTCTGAATGAAAATTTCAGGGTCAATGCCGGTGAAAACGTCGAATTCGATAACAAGATCATCCTGATCAAGCCAATCCAAAGAAAAGATATTGAAGTTTTCGGAACATTGACCATCAAGGATTGCCTGCTGATCTGGCTGCAGACAGATGATGACCAAACCGAATTGAGAATCAAGAGCGGCGGCACTTTGATCATTAAGGATTCATACTCATTTTGGGGCAACAGCTTCGGGGTGAACTGGAACTACGAGGACGGGTCGACAGTTTTCCTGGATCATTTTATTGGAGATCCATGGACAACCATCAGCGGATCGGTTAATTATACGGCCATCAACTACTCCACCGTAAAATTGACGTTTTTACAGGACACTCACGATACGAAAGTCCAGATAGCCAATGCCCACCTAGTCTGGTTCGAGATCTTTCCTCCCGAAGGTACCTATACCTTTACATTACCTGCCAAACGCCAATGGGCGGACTGGAATATTTCTTCCCTTTGGCCCATGACGACGGTGGAGATGAAGGATTCACATATCTATGAAGAGGATATCAGCCTCAATCCGAATACCCACGTGACGGTTCAAGATACTCCGGGTGGAGTGGGAATCGGCTGGATGATACACAAAGCCGCTCCCGGATATGTAGATTGTGAACTGAAAAACATGGGCGAGCCAGGAACAGGCAACGAAAACGGAAAACTCTACCAGGATATGACCTGGGACTTGGCCTGCATCAACTCATCGCTGACCTTGAAAAACACCCGGCTCGAAAAAGTGTGGCCTCATATTTGGGGGTATGTCCATGTGAAAGTCTACAATTCAAACATGGCAGAGACGGAGAACGCGGGGACGCTGGGGACTTTGGAAATCTACGATTCGGCCATGGACGGGGTATATGCCGATAGCGGAGGGCGGATCTACCTCGAAAATTCGTCGGTCGCATATACCCTTGATGTAAGGGACCAGAATTCTGTGGTCTACGGTTTTGGACTCAGCGGGCAATATCAGGTATTGACCTCCGCTGGAGGCGCTTATATCCAATTGGAGAAACCGGGTTCCCCGTGGCACTAGTAGTCTGTCAATCATGCTTTGATAAGTGGAGAGCCGTAAACATTGTGCGGAAGGCAGATGATCGGATATAGTCTTTTGAGTTTGATGCGTGCGTCAGCGGTTGTGAGACGCCAGTCGACGGTGGCACCGTTTGAATTGCGTTCAGTCTCCCAAGCCTCGGCCTCGTGGGCCGACACTATTGGATTGGGAATGTATCCGTTCAGGCATTGGCGGCTCAGAGCACTCAATTCGATTTCTGCCATGTCGAGCCAGGAGCCCTGCTTGGGTGTAAAGTGAAATTCCGATCGATGCAGAATGCGTTTCGCTTCGTCAGGTGGGAAGACTTCATAAAGAGATGAAGGATCATGCGTGTTCCACTGGTCTTCTACGAGTACACAGCGCTCGGCCTGGGGAAAATGCACGTACACCAAATCATGCATACAGAACGCCCAATCGACTTTGGTGCGCCGCTCAGTCACTTTGACGTGGCGCCAATTCTGCAGCGGTGCAAAAAACATAAACAGATTCGCCGTTCCTCCCCGATGATATTCATAGTCATAACATTCCGGTTGTCCGACGGTCATCGGCCCTCAAAAGAATGCGGGCATGGGTAATTTTCCGCACCCGTTGGGTCCCCGAGGCGATCAGATCGTTCCGCAATGTCTGTTCCTCTTCACTCAAGTCCACCATATATTTCTTCGCCATGCCTGTCTCCTTTGTACCAAGACAGGATAGTCCGAATCACGCTTATCAAAGCATGCTTGACAAAGTACTAGGGCCTGTCCTTGCACACATTATCGTACGTGATTTGAATACGACAGCTCCAGCCAGCGGTTTGGCCCGGACACTCACCTGGCGGAAGGTCTTCGAAACGATAGTCTGGTTGACCTAGAAGCACATGATTGATCTGGCATGTTTTCGGCGTCTGGCAGATTTGTTGGTAACTGACTGTGTAAGCCTCCTGGTCTGCGTATGCTTCGGCCATGGCGATACAATCGCTGTCCGGAGGCGGAGTGGTGGAGCCAAAGACGCCGCAAACCGGATGCAGATACTGCTCCGTCATCTGGCCACACGCTTGGTGAGGATTTGGGTTGCCAACCCATTGCTGCGCCGTTGCGATAAGGTTAGCCGGCACAGTGGGGGTGGGTGTGACGGGCGCGGGAGGGGGATTCGGCGGGACTGGTGAGCAGGCCATTAGAACAACCAACATTGCGGCAACACACAACATTTTTTTCATAAATCAACTCGTTGGATCTTGACTTGGCAGAAGGACGCAAAGAGATGCGACGATCGGGATGGAACTGATTCCCCTAGCCTGATGATCGGATACTCCTCAAGGTGTAGGTGTTGGCGTCACGAGCGGCTGTCCGCACTCGGTAAACCAATCGATGCTATTCCCAACCAACCCAAAATGCACTTGCCTTTTTGCCGTTTGGCCCTGCACAGTGACATTCGCATCTAAGGTGTAAACGTCCTGAACTTGAGTGGATATTCCGCTCGCCACCCATTCCCATGAGGCGGGTCCTTGTACATCCAAGACCGCAATATTGTATGTTGTATCCACAGGGCGCTGATTGACATAGCTTTGACACTGCGCCGCACCGTAGAGATTCAAGACTGCCGGGTGCAGGTGTTGAAAGAGAAACACCGTATCGTTCGTGCGCAATGCAGGCACGAATTGTCCCATGAAGGTTTGCAATCGCGGATCGATCCCTGAAGGCATGTTGGAGGGCAACGCGCTCGGCGGGTTTACGGCTACGGAGGTAACGTTTGGAATTTGAGTGTTCACGGGTGCCGCCCCGGGAGCCGCGGCACCCTGAAGTTGAGCCTCCACATGGAACGTGATCGGCCTTCCAGAGGCGAGAACACGACCTGCAGTACCCGTCTCCGTCACCACTTTGACGCCCACAGAATAATCCCCCGACAACCCGCTCGGTGTGAACGTGCCCTTGAACTCCGCTCCGAGGCCGTCTATACCCCAGCCTTTCGCCGCGCCGGTCGCGTCGAAAGTACCGTCCGGGGCAAGCTCACCGCTGACCGTCACCCACCATGACATAGGTGATTGAAAAACAATACTATGCCCTTCGGAGGTTGACAAAGAAAATGTGAGGCCATTCGACAGGCCGTAGTCCCGAACCAAATCCTCGTTAGCCCGATTATCCGAATACGATAGATCAGATACCTTGGCCATCCAAATGCCATAAATTGATACGACAGGTGGTTGAATTACAGGGGGTGGAGCTACAACAATTGGCGGAGCTACAACGACAGGCGTATCCACAACCGATGATTGGCCATGAACATAGAATTCGCTCGGAACTGGGAAACCTATATCATGAAAGTAGCCGCTGATGAGATCGTCAGTAAAATCTTCTCCGAAGAAGTGATTAAGAAGACCTATGGAGCTGAACAGCAATGCCACAACAATGAGCAAACATCCTCCACCATAAGCCCAGAAGGGAAATTTGCGAGGCTTCTGGAGTCTTGTCATCGGGCTGCCCGACGTGGCCGATTGTCCACCAAGGGCCGTGGCTTTGCCATCCCGCCCAAGCTCTGCTTGGTTCTTGAGATCGTTCGCAATAACTTCCTGCGCGACGGTTTCGACGTTTCCATTTCCACCGAGGTTACCCATAATTTAAGGTCCTTTCCATGACCGAGGTGAAGACCCGGCTGATCGGATTCACAACGTTTCGCCGTAAGGGCATATTCATCTGTCGAGCGATGACAAGTCGGCGCCATCGCTTTGCCCAGATTTCCAATTCAGGGGCCATCAGGTTTCTGCGGGCTCCCAAGTCATCGTAAAGCCCGAATTTCATCGACTGATCATACTGATTCAGCGTTTGACCCGTTGCCGGACGGTTCAGATAATCGCAGATCAGCGCATCAAGCATTCCCGACTCGAGCTGCCCTAAGAAGCGCTCCAAGTCTTGGCCGGGCACGCACGCAAAAGCCCGCCGGCTGTCGTTGGGATTGACGATCACAAAAACACAGACCGCCCAGCTGACCATCACTGGTGCAAGTTCATAGCCAGGCCTGACTCGCGGTCCGAGAATCGTGCCGTAAATGCTTGGCTCTATTGGAGCCTGGTGTGAATTCTCAATTCGTTCTTCGTCCGGACCTTCGATTGGGAGAGGCTCCACCCCTGCAATCATTTTGTCAGCAGGCTCGAGATCCGTCTCATCAGCCAGGCCGGTTATGGTTTCGCGCGCGATTTCCCATGATGCTTCCAACTGTTCTTGTGCTGTGATTGTGCCTCCGTCGGCCAACCGTAAGCGCGCCTGACGTCCTTCACTGTAAAGATCGGGACCGAAGGCTCGCCGATCCACATACCAGCCATACCGGCTATGATCCAACGCGAGCTGAAGTGCCAACCTGGGGGGATTTTTCCCAGATAAACAGGCTCGTACGCTACCCACCGCCACCGCCAGCGCGGCGCGCAAGCGCCTGCCGGTGACGTACTCCCCGCCCAGCTCGATTCTCTTCGGGCGTGGTCGTACCAAGAGACCGGGCGAAGTCTGCCTGTCCGTCAACAACATCAAAGCCGGAGCAAAGGTACAGGCCAGGAGCAAGGCCACCTGCTCTCGGCGCGTGGGGTCGATAGAAATACTTATATGTGTTGAGTAGCCCTCGATCCGGATGCCCGCGGGCAAGACCTGCTTCAGAAGGGCATAAGCCTCGTTTGCCCGTGTCTCGACAGCCAACGAAAACCCGCCAGTCAGCAACGTGGGCGGAAGTGCTAATTCAGCTTCGCGTTCGTCGCAAGTGAGCGACGCGCCGCAAGGCAGCCGATAGGCATTTGGATCAGATGGGTCGAGATGAGCATTGGCCAGCCCAAGCTTATGGATTAGCAATCGAAAATCGACAGCTCCATCTTGCTCAAGTCTATACTCATGTTCCAAGCCCACTAACGTATTCATCTTGTTCGGCTTTGCTTCCTTCCGCCGGTATCGCGCTTTATCCATCTTCTATCCGATTCCACTTCCAGATGCGCACATATTGTTGCAGTTTTCAAACCCCTTCCCAAGCCGCGTACTTGCACACGCGAGCGAATAGGTTTCGGTTCGGCCGGCTTACATAACATCCTCCGGTTTATCCTTTTCATCAATGCTGTCACCCTTGATGTCATCGACCGGTTCGTCACTCGGGCCACCTGCAGGGATCGCGGGCGGCAAGATTGGCTCCGGCAGAACCGCATCTTTGTCACTCGAGCCATCGGCAAGCCACGTGGGCTCTAAGGCGTCTGGTTTCGAGCTTGGCGCGCCTGTTTGCGGCTGTGCGACGGCCGCAGGTGACTCTGAAGAGGTCAGGCCCTTTTCACCCATTTTGCATTCCTCTCTACTTACATGCTCCGACAAAACCTTGTGTGCGTGCTAATCACTTAATGGAACGCCAGTTCTTCTCAGTTTTTTGCATGTGAGTCGCGGCGATTCCCGATCGGCCAGCTCACATAACCTCCGGAGGTTTATCCTTTTCATCAATGCTGTCACCCTTGATGTCATCGACCGGCGTATTTGGCGGAAGCTTATCTTCGTCACTTGAAACAGCTGGAGGGACCGGCGTATCAATGTCCAATTGACCAAGGGTAGCTATTTGGCCCAAGGCGTCTGGTTTCGAGTTTGGAGGTCCCCATTCCGGGTGCGTGTTTGGCGTGTCTGTTTGCGGCTTTGTTGCAGTTGTTTGTGACTCTGAAGATGTTAAGCCTTTTTCACCCATGTTGTATTCCTTTCTCTATACGCGCTCCAGTAAAATGTTGTGCCTGTGCCAGCGACCGAATTGAGCGCAATTCTTCCTGCGTTCCATTCACGCTTATTTGCACGAGAGTTGAGGCGACGCTCGATCTGTTGTGATACGGTTTTGCAATGCCATGGACCTGGAAAAACCGGGCCCGCGCAATCATATTCCACCCTTTTGCCAATCGAATGATACCGTTGCCAAATACCATTAAGTCCTACCTGTAAGAAAGCCCAAGACACGGGAACGGCTGATTGCTATGGATTTTACTGTAGTTGCCCGGCCTTGTCCAGTTGCTGAATCACCTTGTTACTTAAGATTTAAAAGTGGACAGTTTAAAGTCGAAAGGTGGACACCTGGTAGAGGAGCGGCAAAAGGGTCTAAAGTTGAAAAGTGAACCGCTGGAGGAGGGATTGCAGCGCTTCATAGGCGGGAGCCCTACCCGCACGCTGGGGTCTCCGTCAAGGGCGGCGAAGCCGTCCCGCAGGGACTTGCCCTTGACGGGGTGGTGTGCGGGTAGATAATTGCCCGCCGGAGGCGTTGCCGCGGTCATTCGCCCAAAAAATGATTTCATGCCGCCGCGTCTCGCGCTGTGCGGCGGCCAGTGAGCCCAACCGTTGGTTTCGAGAACTTGAAGTAATTCAACAACAAAGTGTGGCCGCACTGGATTTGAGCCAGAGTACCTTTAATCTCCTTTAGGATTGACAAATCCTCGGCAACATTTTTCCTGCCAAAACTTCACTGGGCAAATTATTTTATCCACTTTGACGATGGTAGAATCGAGAAACCATTTCCTCCCTCATCCGTATTTTGCAATAGAACATAAAGACAAGAAATGAAGACTTCACCCACCGGCACGCGCGCTTTCTTCACGATTTGGTTCGGACAACTCGTCTCCCTGATCGGCTCACAACTGACCGGCTTTGCCCTCGGTGTATGGGTCTACGATCAAACTCATTCGGTTTCGCTGATTGCGTTGACGCAGGTGGCGTTTGCCGCACCGTTCGTGTTCCTTTCACCGCTCGCAGGTGTGCTGGCGGACCGGTGGAATCGCCGCACCGCCATGATCGTCAGCGACTTCGGCGCGGGTCTGGCGGTGTTCACCACAGCCATCTTATATCTCAACCATCTGCTCCAGCCATGGATGGCAATTCCCATCAACTTTTTTATCGCATCCTTCAACTGTTTGATGTGGCCCGCTTTCACCGCCTCGGTGACCATGCTCGTTCCGAAAGAGCAATACGGACGCGCCAACGGATTCGTACAATTGGGCGAGGCTTTGCCGCAAATCGCCGGACCCGCCATCGCCGGAGTCCTTTATGTGGTCATCAGGCTCGGCAACATGGCATTGATTGATTTCTCAACTTACATCTTTTCCGTGGCCCTGATGATGGTATTCGTTCGCATCCCCGATCCGCCGCGCACGGCGGACGGTCATCAGGCAAAAGGCTCCCTATGGAAGGAAATGAAATTTGGCTGGGATTACATTGCCGCACGGAGGGGATTGCTCTATTTGCTGGTATTCTTCTTCTCAATTAATTTTGTGCTGGGTGTGGTCAACCCCTTGATCATCCCTTTGATTTTGGATCGCTGGACGCCCGAGGTGCTCGGATACCTCAGCACGGTCATGGGTGTGGGGATGTTGGTTGGGACATTGGGAATGAGCATCTGGGGCGGTGGAAAGCGGAAGATTTATACCCTGCTGGCAGGGGGATTGCTGAGTTCACTATTCCTCGTACCGATCGGCCTGAGGGTCACCATTCCAATGCTGGCGATATGCGGCTTTGGGTTTATGGCCATGATCCCATTCATGGATGCTTCAAGTCAGGCGATTTGGCAATCGAAGGTCGCGCCGGATGTGCAGGGGCGAGTGTTCGCAGTGCGTCGCGCCATCGCCTGGTCGAGCCAGACGATTGCCCCCCTTCTGGCCGGACCTCTGGCGGACGGCATCTTCAAACCCGCGATGTCCGCTGGAGGCTTTCTCGCGCCGACCTTCGGTCCCATCATCGGCGTTGGAGCAAGCCGCGGCATCGGTTTATTGATCAGCCTGCTTGGCATCCTATCCGTTCTCGTGGCGATGGGTGCCCTGATCACTCGGCCGATCCGCCATGTGGAAACCGATCTCCCCGATCATGGCACAGACTTGGGTAAAGCGCCCGTCATTTCCGGCGAACCAGCCGATTGACCACTTGTTTTTTTGGTGAGATGAAACCGCCTCGTTAAGGCGGTTTCATAATTAGGGTTGAGAAGCCGGTCCCGGGGTGGGATGCACCGGCAAAATGAACGGGGCGCGTGGCACTTGAGTAAAATCGAAATCGCTGAGCAGATTGCCAAGAATGGAAACATCTTCGCGCACATCAGGGCGCGGATCCGGGCGGCCATCGGTCGCGGGGTCGATGCGTTGTCCGTTGATGAAAATATCTTCAATCAATTTCACATAGGCGTCGTGACTCAGGACCTGATGATCGATGTAGCCCTGCTTGGCGTACGGGCTGATCACAAGGCCTGGCACGCGCAGCCCGTATCCGTTCTGGTCGACGTGCGGCGGAACGACGTGATCGTAAAATCCGCCCCAATCGTCCCACGAGAGGAAGATCGCGGTGCTATCCCAATCGGGGCTTTGCATGACGGCATTGATCAAACTGGCGGTCCACGCCTGGCCGTCGCTTAGAAGAGCCGGCGGATGTTCGCTGTTGGCACCGCTGGGCGTAATCCAACTGACGGCCGGCAAGCTTCCGTTCTGGGCATCCTTATAGAAATTCGTAACATCCGTGATGTTCTGAAGTTGTCCATCCTGCTGGACCGTGTCAAAGTAGGGCAGCGGATTCCAGATACCGGGCGTTTTTGCATCCTGATGCACAGGAGGGCAGTCCGCCTCGTCGTCCTCGCAGTCCGGCTCAGTGCCGCTCTGAACATAATATTTCCAGCTGACTTGATTCTTGAATAGCAGATAGGTCAAATCCGTCCAGGCATAATCGGGAGCAGGGTGATCCCCACCATTTGGATTATTGGGGGTGAAAGTCAGGAGGGTTGCCCGGTGCTTGCAATGCATTAATGCAACTCATTGGATCATGTGCAATGCTGCATTTCGCAGACCACTCCGAAACCATGAAAAGATGCGCCGGCAAACTCCAGGAGGAGTTCGGTTCAAACAAGTGATCCTGCAGAACAAAGTTTTCGGCAAGCGTCCAGTAGTTGGGAATTTCGCGGGCGTCATGATATCCCATTACATCCGTCCCGCCGCCGCCGCAATCAGGATTATCCGTCGTCTCGCAACCGGCTTTGCCTTGCTCGGCTTCTGTAATAAAGCCGTCCATTCTGCCATTGTCAATATCCTTGGCCGCATTGGATTGGCCATGCGGCCCGCCGTAATTCAAGTTCGCGGCATCGTGGTAGGGATAGACACAATTCCCCGTGGCCGGGTCGTTCACGCAGGTCGTGAACTTGCCGTTGGATCTTGGAAGCCCGTCCGCACCAGGATACGTTCCGAAATACGAATCGAACGAACGATTCTCCTGCATGATGATCACGATATGTTGAATTTTCTCGCGCGCGATCGTCAGGGATTCAGGAACAGCCGAGGTGGGTGTCGGCGCCGGGAGCGCGGTAGAGGGGTTGGGGGTGGCAGTAACAACGATCACCACAGGTGTTGAACTTGAAACCAGGCCAGTCACAGCATTGCAAGCCAGCAGAATAAGAACGGACACTACCGGAAGAAAGTATTTGATCGGCTTCATGGATGCACCTCGCCTCAATGCTAATCAAATCCTATGAGACCAATATTAATGGAAAGAAATCGGTCAAGCACAACGATGCGGGACGAGCGTTGGGAGATGTTTCGTTTACCCGCCCAGGCAGATCATTGGCTCAGAGCAGACTACATCAGGCGGTTACAAAATCCTCTAACGCACCCTGATTTTCTGCTAACTCACAGCGTGCAGAATAAAATGCAAAATTCTGGGAATCCAGAGGGCATCAACGATGGCCTTAAGATTTTGAAAACGATGGTCCCAGTAAGACGAAAGGCGGGAATATAAAGCCGGACTATAACTATGGAAGATTCGAGGCGGAACATCAAAGCCTCCGAAAAAGCCGATCCCTGCAGTCGATAGTGCCAATCCAGCGACCACGATCCAAAAACAGATCCGAAGTCTGGGCGTTGGCTGAAGCATCTCATCGATTCGCCAAGCCAACATGGCAACCGTTACAGTTAACAACAGGTAGAAATCGGCCGCGTATCGCATGGCCCCATAATAATAGACCAGAACAACCAGGAGTTGTGCCGCGCCGCCAACAAGAATCAGCATAAAAAAAACGAAACGTTTCGTCAGCGCAGGGCGATACCTGAAATACGATCTCCATAATATGGCAGTTAAGGGAACACTAAGAGCCAGCAGCCATAGAGTTGGAGAAGATGGGAAAAGACCGGCCATGACCGGATCGAAAAGCTTGCCGGGTGTCGCAGACGAAGCTTCAAACCAAGCTGGAAGCATCGCGTTTCCGAAGAGGGAAATTCCAATAAATGGGAATTTGTTCGCGACGGTCAGAGGATAGAAGAAATACGCATAAAAATTGGCAGGAAGATAAGATATTAAGAAATAGTGCTGTATGGGAACTGTCAGTTGATAGGTTAATCCTGTTTCCAGAGGATTGCCGAAGCGGGCAAAGTTGTAGATCCCCAGACCAAGGACGCAGCCGGCAAAGGGGATAAGGAGCAGACATAATTTACTCCAAAAATTCTTCCACTTGGCTTCCGTTCCGATCCAAATAATTATCTGACCCACAAAGAGTAAAGCTGAAATTGCAAGGTCATACCTCGAACCAACGGCCAACCCCCACCCCAATCCTGTAATGGCCAGCCAGGCAGGGCTCGCTGTCGCCATGTAAATCGTCCAGCTCGCCAATCCCAAGAAAAGGAAGAGCTGTCCGGCCATAATCGATGTTTCGTAAACCTCAGGGCGACCCAGCAGGAAGAGAAAAGGGATATTGACCAACCCGCCCAGGACCAATATTCCTAGCGACAGCTCGGGTGCCGCAGGGAAAAATTGATTCCTGATTTGGATCAAGGTAACCAGAAAGAGGAAGGTTAAGCCAATGTAGGAAATGACTGTCATCAGGATGTTGGGCGGTCGGGTCTGTGTCACGCCTTCGATCCCTGCCAACACCAGCCCGGGCACGGGCCCCCAATACAAATAATATTTTCCTCGGTAATAGGAATAGTCAAATTGATAGGGTATCCCTCTGCGTTCCTTGGGATTGTATGGATTCTCAAGAGCCATGAGCTCGGGCTGGGGCTCTTTAAGCATGGATAACTGACCATGCAGAAACGCCTCAGCCAGATCAATATAGTAATTATCCTTGCCCAGTTTTGGAAAGGCAGGAAAATTGCCCCCCGAGGTGTACCACAGCGAATACCCCGCTATAAGCAGGCAAACCAGGATCGCCAGGGCTACCCCAAGGATGGGTGAAAGAAATATTAACTTCAGGCGACCTTTGAGCCCAGGCATAAACAGTAGGATGAAAATTGACGACAAGCCGAGAAGCTGATGGAATCATAAAGCCAAAATCTGGAGGCAAAACCATTGCGAAGCCAGTCGATCAATCCTCCTTCGGCGGCGCGGCAGGGCCGTAATTCAGCACCTGTCTCACCTGTGTATTCCCCTCCGGCGGACCCACGACGCCGCGTTCCTCCATTACATCCATCAAGCGGGCTGCACGCGTATAGCCGATACGCATTCTGCGCTGCAGCATCGAGACCGAGGCGCGGCCCTCGCGGCGGATGATATCAATTGCATCATTGAGCAGCGGATCGCCATCCGTCGAGTCGACATCCTCCCACAATGGCCTCTGCTTGAGGGAGGCGTTTTCCGGCAGCGCATCAACCGGTGCGCCGGTGACCGCATACGGCGTGGAGGCCGAGGCCTGTGTCTTCCAATATTCGACCAGCTTTTGAATCTCGTGATCGGAAACAAACACGCCCTGCAGACGGACTGGCGCGGGTGCATCAGGAGCCTGATATAACATGTCGCCGCGGCCCAGTAGCCGTTCCGCGCCGGGCTGGTCGAGAATCACACGGCTGTCCACGCCCGACGCCACGGCAAAGGCGATGCGCGCGGGGAAATTGGCTTTGATCAGGCCAGTGACCACATCCACCGAGGGACGCTGGGTCGCCAAAATCATATGAATACCCGTGGCGCGCGCCAGCTGGGCGAGGCGCGTGATTGCGCTTTCGGTTTCATTCGGAGCGATCATCATCAAGTCCGCCAGTTCGTCAATCACAATCAACAGGAATGGGAGCTTCTTTTTACCTTCCGCCTTCATGCGCGCGTTGTAATCGGTAATGTTGCGCGAGCCAACTTTGGCAAACTCGTGATAGCGTTTGTCCATTTCGCGCGTCATCCATTGCAAGGCGCCCACCACGCGTTCCACCTCGACCACCACCGGCGCAAGCAAATGGGGGATGCCGTTATAACTGGTCAATTCCACGCGCTTGGGATCCACCAACACCAGGCGCAAATCATCCGGCGTGTTGTTCAACAGGAAGCACGAAAGGATCGAGTTGACACACACCGACTTGCCGGAACCGGTCGTGCCGGCGATCAGCAAATGCGGCATGAATTCCAAATTCGCGGCGATGGGATGGCCGGCCACATCCTGTCCGAGTGCAAAACGCAGCAGCGTTTTATTGCGCTGGAATGTTTCATTCTCCAGCACATCGCGCAAAGCGACCAGCGCCATCTCCTCATTCGGAACCTCGATGCCCACGTAACTGTGTCCCGGCACGGGGGCTTGAATGCGGATGCGCGGCGCGGCCAGCGCCAATGCCAGGTCATCCGCCAGCGAGGCGATCTTGCTGACGCGCACGCGCGTCCGACCGGCTCGGGTCTCGACGAAGAGCGGCTCAACGCCAAATTGCGTGATGGTCGGCCCGCGGCTGATCTCGACCACCTGCGCCGGCGCGCCGAAGGAAGCCAGTGTCTCTTCGATCAAATGCCCGCGCTGGTTGATGAATTCCTCGTTGACCGCCGGCGCGTTGCCCGCATCGAGGATGTCATTGATCTGCGGCAGGATCCATGGAATGACCGGCGGACTCGCCGTTGGAACATTGGGCGGTGCAACCGAGGGCGCGGCGGGAGTGTCTTTCAGCGGAGTGAATGCGGCAGGTTGCGCGCCCACGTCCGTCGGCGCCGGAGGTGCCGCGGGTCGGATCACCAAGGATTTCAGTCGCGCCAGTCCATGGCCGATCCAGTGAAATAGATCCAGCATGGTAACATCGAGCGTCATGGTCAATGCGATCAGGAGCCAGGCCACCAAAGCAATGATCGCGCCCCAAAAGCCAAGACCGAAAAAAAGCAGGCGCTCAAAAATGCCCCCCACATAACCGCCGCCCGCGCCATCCAGCGCTGCCGCGTCTGCCATCACGGGCTGGGCAATGATGCTGTGCATGGTGGTCAATAACCATAGGAATAGTAAAATGCTTCCTATGGCTCGTTCAACGGACAATGCCGGAAGCCGTTCATTCCGGCGGAGGATCAGCCAAACCCCAAAGAGAAACAAGGCAATGGGCAGGACATAAATTCCCCAGCCGAAGATCTGACCGAGAAAACGAATCAGGTCTGCCGTCAGGATGGACCGTGACGAAGCCAAGAGCGTCAGCAGGATCAAAATGCCGGCGACCGCCAGGGCCACGCCGATCACATCGAGCTTGCGCTCGGAAGACAGCCGGTCCCATAATGACGGCTCAGGAGGCAGCGACTCAGGCGGTGCGGAAGGCATGGAGGGCCTCAGCGCCGGTTTCGTGCGGGCTTGCGCCTTCGCAGGGGCTTTCCGCTTCGGCTTGCGTTTCTTGGGTCGGGAAAAGAAATCAAGGAAGGACATTCTTATCACGCGTACATCAGAGAGCAACAAAAAATTATAGCACAAATGGTCTGTTTTCTTTAAGGTACAATTGATTAGCAGTTACAGCGTAAACCACAAATCGCAAACCCGGCTCAAAGGTTCGCACGTTGCGCTCCGTTTATCAATTTTCTACAAGGATTCATCGTTGTTCGAAATTCTATTCCTCGGCACCTCTGCCTCCGCGCCTTCCGCCAAGCGAGGGCTTTCGGCTCAAATCGTAACGCACAATGAATATCGCTTTCTCATTGACTGCGGCGAAGGCACGCAGCGCCAGATTTTGCAAGCGGGCGTCGGCTTCCGGCATTTAACGCGCATCCTGCTTACTCACGGTCATCTCGACCATATCCTCGGACTCGGCGGACTGCTCAGCACCTTCATGCGCTGGGAGGCAATTGACCAGCTCGAAATCTTCGGCGGACGCGCCACACTGGACCGGGTGCGCACACTGATTGACGATGTCGTCCTGCGCGGCAATCAAACGCCCATGCCGCTCCATTTCCGGGAAATCAAGCCGGGGACGTTCTTCGAAGCGGATGATTTTACCATCAAGGCGTTTCCCGTCAGCCATCGCGGGCCGGATTGTCTTGGCTATGTTTTTGAGACCATCGCACGGCGGCCATTTTTGCCGGAGAAAGCAAATGAACTCGGTGTACCGTTCGGGCCGGAACGGAGTGATCTGGTGGCAGGCAGGGAAATTACACTTTCCAACGGCAAACGCGTCCTGCCGGATGAAGTATTGGGGCCGGTCGAAAAAGGCGTCAAACTCGTCGTGGTGGGGGATTCGGGTAAGACGGACAACTTGCTGGAGGTCTGTAAGGACGCGGACGCGCTGGTGATCGAGTCCACGTATATTGACGAAGAAGCCGAAATGGCGCATCAGTTTTCGCACCTGACCGCAAAGGAAGGTGCCGAACTGGCGGTCCGGGCCCACGTTAGAAAATTAATCCTGACGCATATTTCGCGCCGCTATCGCGAGAAGGACGTCTTGAAAGAAGCACAGGCGATCCATCCCAACGCAGTGGTGGCGCGCGATTTTGATGTTTACCAGATAAAGAGAATTGAACGAAATGGAGATGAATAAACCTTTTACCATTGGAGTTTTGACTTCAGGCGGAGATGCACCCGGCATGAACGCCGCCATCCGCGCCGTGGTGCGGGCCGCCAACACGAACGGCGCAGATGTATTGGGGGTCATGGACGGTTATGAAGGATTGCTGAACAGTGAGTTCCGTCACCTCGGCCCCCGCGATGTAAGCGGAATCCTGCAGCGCGGCGGGACGATTTTGCAGACCAGCCGCAGTCCCCGCTTTATGGAGTCGAAGGGCCAGCGCGAGGCCATCCGCCGCATGAATGAAGCCGGCATGGATGCATTAATTGTGATCGGAGGCGAAGGTTCGTTGAAAGGCGCCAACGCCTTGTATCAGCAGGGTATCAAGGTGGTTGGCCTGCCCGGCAGCATTGATAACGATGTATCGGGCACGGACATCTCCATCGGCACGGATACAGCCATGAACACCATCATGGACGCGGTGGACAAGCTGCGCGATACGGCCTCCTCGCATCGGCGCGCGTTTCTGATCGAGACCATGGGGCGCAATTGCGGTTATCTGGCCGTAATGACCGGCATCGCATGCGGCGCGGAAATCGTGTTGATTCCCGAAGTCCATGTGACGGTCGAAGAGGTCGGAAAGGTGATTGAAGATGCCTATCGGAGGGGAAAAACGCACGCCATCATCATTAATGCGGAAGGATCAGGGCAAAGCACCACCGAACTAGCCGAGGCGCTCGAAGCCATGGATGTCGGATTCACCACGCGCGTGACCATCCTCGGACACATTCAGCGCGGCGGATCACCGACCGCCTATGACCGTCTGCTGGCATCCCGCATGGGCGTGAAAGCCGTCGAGGCGTTGCTGGAAGGCAAGAGCGGCGTGATGACCGGCCTCGCCGGCCAAGAAATCATTTATGTTCCGCTGGAAGAGGTGATCGGCAACAAACGCACGGCGAGTCTGGAATACTATCAGATGACCAAGGTGCTGGCGAGGTAAAGATCACAGGTCGGTTCCAGCGCATAAGGAGGAAATTACATACGCAAGGCTGTAATTCGGGAATTGCGGGTCTAATGTCATTGCGAAGAGGTTGAAGAAGCAATCGCACGGAGCCATCAGCATCATGTTAGCCAAGATATCCTCCCTTTACGATAAGCCCGCCCGGATCAGCTTTTACCATTATATTTCCGTCCGTTTCGGCCGGCTTTGGTGGCCCACCGAACAGCCAACGAACAGATTGCCTGACCATCAAACAATGAAACGATTGCGATTTCTCAAGTAAAATCAAACTGTGAAGGAATTGATATATTCGCGCAATGCGGTCTATGAGACCCTGCGCGCCAAACGCCGCGATGTATTTCGCATCCAGCTTGCGGAAGGTGCACAGGAAAAGGGTCGGCTGGCTGAGATCGTACGCATGGCCAAGGAGCGCAGGATCCCCGTGGAGCGCACGCCGCGCCCGCGGCTCGACAAGGTTCATCCCAATCATCAGGGCGTAGTGGCGGAGGTCAGCGCTTATCCTTACAGTGACCTCGTCGACATTCTCGAACACGCTGATCAGAAACACGAATCGCCTTTTGTGTTGGTCCTTGATTCCCTGCACGACCCTCAAAACTTCGGCTCACTGCTACGCACCGCGGAGGCCGTCGGCGTGCATGGCGTGATATTTCCCCTTGCCCACACGGTCGAAGTGACTCCTGCGGTGGTTAATGCCTCGTCTGGCGCGAGCGAACACCTGCGGATCGCCCAGTCGAATCTTTCGCAGGCGATGGACGCCCTCCAAGAGTCAGAGGTATGGATCGTTGGCCTGGACCAACGCGGTGAAACCGTCAGCGATAAAACGGACCGGCATTTAAGCGGCGCGCTGGCGCTCGTGGTCGGCAGCGAAGGCGAAGGTCTGCGCGAGCTGACGCGTAAGAAGTGCAACCTGGTGCTGAAGCTTCCCATGCGCGGCCAGGTCGAATCATTGAACGCGGCTGCCGCCGGTTCGGTCGGGTTATATCTGGCGTATTTAGCCAGGAGAAAATAGAGTACCATTCTGCCATTGCGATCGGCAAATCAATGACAGCCGTGAGGAGGATCCTATGCCGGAAGCTACCTATCATTTTCCACGCGGGTTTTTATGGGGCACCGCCACCGCCGCGCATCAAGTGGAGGGTAACAACACCAATAACAATTGGTGGAAATGGGAACAGGATGGACATACCGATGGAAAATCGGGCCTAGCCTGCGACTGGTGGGGCGGACGCTGGCGCGAAGACTTTGACCGCGCCGTTGAAACATCACAGAACGCCCATCGCTTCTCCGTGGAATGGAGTCGCATCCAACCGTTGCCCGACCAATGGGATGAAGACGCGCTGGAAAAATATCGCGCGATGCTGCGCGGCCTGCGTGAGCGCGGCTTGACGGCGATGGTCACGCTGCATCATTTCACCGACCCGCTCTGGCTGGCCGAACTGGGTGGTTGGGAGAACGACGATACCCCACAGAAGTTCGCGGTCTTTGTCCGCAAGACGGTGGAGGCGCTGAGGGAATATGTCACCACCTGGGTGACGATCAATGAGCCGAATGTGTATGCCTATTCGGCCTACAGCGATGGCGCCTATCCGCCCGGCAAGAAGGATATCGGGGCCGCCTTCCATGTGATGACCAATCTGCTCAAAGGGCACGCGCTGGCTTATAAGGCCATTCATGAGCTTCAGCCAGAAGCGCGCGTCGGCATCGCTATGAATTACCGTTCCTTCCATCCTGCCAGCGGTTCGCCGCTCGACAAGTTTGTGGCGGGCATTCAAGCAAAAATATTTAATGATCTCATTCCACGTGCTGCACAGGACGGCAGGGCTCGCTTCGTTTATAAAACGGTGTGGATCCCGGAGGCCGCCAACACCCAGGATTTCATCGGCGTCAATTATTACACGCGCGATCAAGTGGCCTTCGATCTTTCGCGCCTTTCGACGTTATTTGGGCGCGCATACTTTCCCAAAGACGCCGATCTCAGCCAGACCGGTTACATCGCCAACGAACCGGATGGCTTTTATGAAGCCTTCCAGTGGGCAAGGCAGTTCAAGGTTCCCATCCTCGTCACGGAGAACGGCGTGGAGGATGCCGGGGACAAAATGCGTCCGCGTTATATTGCCCAGCATATTCATCAGATGTGGCGCGCCGTGAATTTCAACTGGCCGATCAAGGGATATTTCCATTGGTCGCTGCTGGATAACTTCGAATGGGAACGGGGCTGGACGATGCGCTTCGGGCTTTGGGGCCTGGACGTGGACACGCAGAAAAGAATCCGGCGTCCGTCCGTGGACCTGTATGCGGCGATCTGCAAAGAGAACGGGCTCTCGTCCGAGATGGTGCGGAAGTATTGTCCCGAGGTATTTGATAAATTATTTCCCTCGTAAGTGCAGGAGCGAGCCAACGCCTGTGCCTTTTCAGGACGAATCGCCCCTGCTTATTTCATGCAACTCCCGCTTGAATTTACCCAAACGATCAAAAACACCTTCGGCGAGGCCGGTCGTGGTTGGCTGACTTCGTTGCCCGATCTCATCGAGCAAGCCTCGCGCCGCTGGCAATTGCTGGAGATTCGGCCCGTCTCGAATCTTTCCTACAATTTCGTTGCCTTTGCAAAGCGCTCGAATCAGGATGTTGTTCTCAAGATCGGCCTTCCCCATCGCGAGCGGACCAGCGAAATGTCGGCGCTACGTTTCTTCAAGGGCAAGGGCGCAGTCCGTTTGCTCGAAGCCGATGAGGAACGCGGTATGTTTTTGTTGGAACGTCTTTTGCCGGGGAAAATGCTGGCCACCTTAACCGATGATGCTCAAGCCACGCACGCCGCCGCCGGTGTGATGTTAAATCTCTGGCGGCCCGCGCCGTGCGGAGGCGCGTTCATTCAATTATCCGATTGGTTCAAAGGCTTTGAGAAATTGCGGCTCCGCTTCGAGGGCAGCACGGGGCCGCTTGAGAAAAATCTGGTTGAAAGAGCGGAGCACTCGGTCGCGAGCTTCTTTGGCGAAGATTATGCTCCGATGCTCATTCACGGCGACCTGCATCATGACAATATCCTTTCATCCCAAGATGATTGGCTGGCAATTGACCCAAAAGGTGTGATCGGTCCTGCCG
Source organism: Anaerolineales bacterium (assembly GCA_035516425.1). Taxonomy (GTDB): domain Bacteria; phylum Chloroflexota; class Anaerolineae; order Anaerolineales; family Villigracilaceae; genus Fen-1038. Next base: position 28,063 of record DATJAH010000057.1, on the reverse strand, counting down.
CATACGAAGTCGGGCCGTTGCTGATGAATCCGTTGGGCTATCTGACTCGGCCCGATGCCGTTCGAATCACCAGACGCCGCATGGACATTTTATCGGAGCGATTGGGCTTCGAGACCGAACGAATCCGTGAATGGGGAATCGCGCACGCCGTTCTTTCGGCATGGTGGGATCTGGAAGATAACATGGATTGGAAATATTCCATGCGCTGCGCGGAAATTACGGCACGGGCTTAAATACAACAGCCTCCCAAACAGGAGGCTGTTGGGAGTGCTGGGAATCTATTACATCTTGAAGACGAAAAGCACCGCGTAGGCAAGGGCGAGAATGCCGGTCACCCACGAGGCATAGGGAAACGCCCAGAAGGCAGCGATTCCAAAGAGCAGGAAGAACAACCACATGCACCACTCGGAAATCTTCTTGGGCCACATCATAAGAACACTCTCCTTTGACTGAATTTGACTGTCCGCGCGGACAGCTCTAATTATGACAACCCGGGTGTAATTCGGGAGTTACGCTCCACGTGGTAAAATTTACGAATCCGTTCCGTTTTCAGCGCCTGCCGCAGGGACTGCGGTAGGCTTTTTCTGCCTCATGACCACCATCTCTGCTCCTGCTGAATTCACTCTGACGCGTCAACCCTCCGAACGAACCAGAGGCCCGGCCCGTTGGATCTGGTCGCACGCCATGCGCTACTGGTATATCCTGGTGATGCTGGTGGTCGGCGCGATCGGCAACGCCGCGCTGGCCTCCGCGGTTCCCGTGCTGGTGGGCAACGCCTTCAACGACATGCTGAAGCCGAATCCAGATGTCCGCATTCTCATTCCGCTGGCATTGATCCTCGGCGCCTCACAGATCGTGCGTGGCGTGCTCCAATTCGGACGCAACTTCGGCGCGGAATTGATGGCGCAAAAGATGGAGCGCGATATCCGCGACGAGCTTTACGTTTCACTGCTTGGCAAGAGCATGACCTTCCACAACCTCCAGCCGGTCGGCGATACGATGGCACGCGCCACCAATGATGTGCGCGAAGTCAACTTCATGTTCAGCCCCGGCGCAAACCTGGTCATTGGTTCGGGATTATTCGTCATCATTCCTTTCTTCGTCATCCCACAGTACAGCCCAGCGCTCCTGCTCACGCCGGTTCTATTTTGCATCGGCTATTTTATTGCCTTGTGGCGTTATCTCAAGACCATGGCACCGGTCACGGATGACGTGCGTCAGACCTTTGGTGAGATGAACACGCATCTTGCCGAAGCCCTGGACGGCGTGGAGATCATGAAGGGCGCGGCCCAGGAAGGGGCGGAAACCGAAACGTTCGTCACCAATGCGCGCAAAGTGCGCAATGCGTTTGTCCAGCAAGGCGACATCGAAGCCCGCTTCATTCCAAATCTGATGATGGGCCTCGTGTATGCAGCAGGACTTTTCCACGCTCTGATCCTGTTTCGCGCGGGCGTGATCAACACCGGCGATGTGGTTGCCTATTTCGGTTTGCTGCGCATGTTGGAGTTCCCGACCTTTGCGTCTGCCGCGGCCTATACCCAGATCTCGTTGGGCGTTTCCGGAGCGCGCCGCATTCTGGAGCTCATCAACCACGAAACGAACCTCGATCAAAACGCCTCGGGCCGGACTTCGAGCATGCGCGGCGAAATTGAATTTCGCGGCGTCTCGTTTTCCTATCCCGATGGCGGATTGGTGCTGCAGGACATCTCCTTTCACGTCAAACCCGGACAGACGGTGGCTCTGGTTGGACAGACCGGCGCGGGCAAAACATCCCTGGTGAGACTCATCAATCGAACCTATGATGTCAAACAGGGCCAAGTATTGGTCGACGGCGTGGACGTCCGCGACTGGAACCTCGCTTCCTTGCGCTCGCAGATCTCGATGATCGAGCAGGACATCTTTTTATTCTCGCGGTCCATTGCCGATAACATCGCGTTTGGAAAGCCCGGTGCGGGGCGTGAAGAAGTCTTATATGCCGCGAATGGCGCACAGGCGCACGAGTTTATCGAGACGTTCGATCAAGGCTACGAAACCGTGATCGGGGAACGCGGCGTGACGCTGTCCGGCGGACAGCGTCAACGCCTGGCACTGGCCAGGGCTTTCTTAACGGATCCCCGCATTTTGATCCTGGACGACTCGACTTCCGCTATCGACTCGGCCACCGAAGACAAGATCCAGCGCGCCATCGCCAATGCGGCGAAGGGCCGCACCACGATTCTCATCACCCATCGTTTATCGCAGATCCGCTGGGCTAACCTGATCATCGTTCTGCGCAAGGGCAGGATCGCCGCGATGGGCACACATGATGAGTTGATGAAAACCTCCGAAGCGTACAGCCGCATATTCAAAGAATGAATGGCCTTCTGATTACTGGATATTGAACCATGGGTTTCTTTGCCGGACTAAACGTTGAAAAATATGACCGTCAATACACCGACCGCCAATTGGTGGGACGGATCATTGATTATTTTAGACCACAGGGCAGGCGTTTTGTCTGGGTTTCAGTTCTCGTGGTCTTCATCGCGGCCATTGGGGCATCCTTACCGATCATCGTCAGCAACATCGTCAACCTGCTTCAAAGTAAGCCGACCTTGCAGGCCGTCACGCTGGCCGGTCTGGCATTGGCCTTCATCGGTGTCAGCACATGGGGCCTGAATTGGGCACGGCGCAGTCTTGTGATCCGCGCCATCGGTGATGTGGTGCTTGCCTTGCGGGCCAACGCCTTCGATGCCGCCGCAGAACACGATCTGTCGTTCTATGATCAATTCTCTTCGGGGCGCATCGTCTCGCGCATCACATCCGACACGAACGATTTCGGTCAGCTGGTTGTCATCGTCACCGATGTTACGTCGCAGCTTGCTACTGCGATCATCCTCGGCGTGGTGATGTTTTACACCGAGTGGCACATGGCGCTGTTGATGTGTTCCTTCGTGCCGATCATGTTGGGCTTGACTACGATCTATCGCAACCTGGCGCGCCGTGTCACGCGCAATGGCATGATCGCCATGGCGGAAGTGAATCAAACCATCAAGGAGACCGTCAGCGGAATTTCGATTGCGAAAAATTTCCGGCAGGAACAAAGCATCTTCGATATTTTCAACAAGGCGAATCAACAGTCGTACCGCGTCAACGTCCAACGCGGCTTTGTGCTTTCGATTGTTTTTCCCACCTTGAATGCGGTCACGGGTTTCTTTGTTGCGGCGTTGGTCTATTATGGCGGCATCAACATTCAACAGGGCATTGTGACTGCCGGGGCATGGTATCTTTTCATTTTAAGCATTGATAGCTTCGTCAATCCCATTTCGAATCTCTCGGCGTTCTGGGCGCAGATTCAGCAGGGGCTGTCCGCCGCAGAACGCGTCTTCGCGCTGATCGATGCGGACCCGAACGTGGTCCAGACGGATCGACGCGCGGTCCCAAGCCTCAAAGGTGAAGTCCGCTTCGAGCATCTCAACTTTCGTTATACGGATAAGGAAGCGATTCTCACCGACTTCAATCTGACCATCCGCCCCGGAGAGAATCTCGCCCTCGTGGGGCATACCGGCGCGGGCAAATCCTCCATTGCCAAGCTGATCGCGCGCTTCTACGAATTTCAAGAGGGATATTTGCGGATCGACGGCATGGATATCCGCACCTTCGATTTGCATGAATATCGCCGGCATTTGGGAATCGTTTCGCAGGTGCCGTTCCTGTTCTCAGGCACGGTGGCGGATAACATCCGTTATGCCGTGCCAGATGTTGAAGAAAACGAAATGTTGGAAATGGCGAATCGAATTGGCGAGGGCGAATGGCTGGAGACCCTGCCGGAAGGTCTGCACACCGAGGTCGGGGAACGCGGCGGGCGCCTCTCAATGGGGCAGCGCCAGCTGGTGGCGTTGATGCGCGTGCTGGTTCAGCGCCCCGCCATCTTCATCCTCGATGAAGCCACCGCCAGCATCGACCCGTTCACGGAATGGCAAATCCAGCAGGCATTGAATTTGATCCTGACCCACTCCACCAGCATTCTGATCGCGCATCGTTTATCAACGGTCAAGGCTGCGGATCGAATCGTGGTGATGGAACAGGGCCGCATCATTCAGGAGGGCAATCATGAGTCGCTGTTGAAACAGGGCGGACATTACGCGACATTGTATAACATGTACTTCCGGCATCAATCGCTGGATTACCGGCCTGACTGGGTGGACGATCAAAGGACGACCAACCTGGATATAGCGCTGGACAACCAAACCACACAGTAGCCGAAAGCAAAATCGGCCTCACAGTTTGCTCCAGCCTCCCACCCGCAGTTTCTCAGTTGACCGGATCAGATGCTGAGTGCGGGCCGGTAATTGACAAATACGACACTTCAGTTAATAATCGCCTGCGGCAGAGTTATACTCACTTGTGGTGCAACTCTGATCAGATATCATCATGCCTCATCCCGTTGTAGGTGAGGTTCACGTGCGGCACCTGCATCAAAAAAATTCAGCCGGGAGGCTGCCCTATGTCGGATGAAATCATATTGATCGTAAACGGAAAGCCCCGCACCGTGCAAGCCGCGCCGGATACGCCGCTCCTGCATGTTTTGCGCAATGAGCTTGGATTAACGGGCCCGCACTTTGGGTGCGGTGAGGAAAAATGCGGCGCCTGCATGGTGCTGATCGGAGACAAGGCAACGCAATCATGCAAGATGCCGGTTTCCGAAGTCGGCCAAGCGCGCATCACAACTTTGGAGGGCCTGATCGAAGAGGGCCAGCTGCATCCGGTCCAGCGCGCTTTCATCGAGGAACAAGCCGCGCAGTGCGGTTACTGTCTTAACGGAATGATCATCACCACCGCCGCGTTGCTTTGGAAGAAACCCCATCCAAGCGATGCACAGATCCGGGAAGCCCTGGACGGCAACTTGTGCCGCTGCGGTTCCCACCTGCGTATTCTGCGGGCGGTGAGACGGGCCGAGGCTTTACTGGCGGAGAGCGAATGACCAATCAGACCCACGACGCGAACCAAAATTGGAATCAGCAATCCGGTCGTCCGGGCTCGGGACGCAGGGAAGCGGCTTGGGGCGAAGTGACGGATCGGCTCGATGATTGGCTAGCCATCGAACCGGATGGATCCGTCACGGCATTCAGCGGGAAAGTCGAATTGGGAACCGGCGTGCGCACAGCTCTAGCGCAGATCGTAGCGGAGGAACTGGACCTGCCACTTGAGCGGGTTCATATGGTCATGGGGGATACTGCCCGCACACCGGATGAGGGATATACCGCCGGCAGCATGACGATCAGCGGCAGCGGAACAGCCCTGCGGAACGCCTCGGCCGAGGCGCGGCGCGCCATGTTGCAGATGGCTTCCGAGCGATTAGATGCCGCCTTGCATGAGTTGCTCATCCGGGACGGCATTGTCCAAGTGAGGAACCATCCCGAGCGTTCCATCTCCTATGCAGAACTGATGGGTGGAAAGACATTTGACCTCAAAGTCACGGATCAAGCGCCGCGAAAGCCGCCGAAAGATTATCGAATCGTTGGGACATCCACTGCGCGTGAAGACCTGCCGGGCAAGATAGCCGGTCAACCCAGCTTTATCCATGATTTGAAAATTCCCGGAATGCTCCACGGACGCCTCGTTCGCCCGCCGGGTCCGGCCGCAAGATTGGTTTCCATCGATAAGAACTCGGTGAAGGACATTCCGGGACTGGTCGACGTGATTCAACGCGGCAACTTTATCGGCGTGGTGGCGGAACGCGAAGAGCAAGCCGTCTTAGCCGCCAAGCAGCTCAAAGTCCAATGGCAGGAGGCGGCCGTTTATCCGCGCATGGAGGATCTCTATGCCTATCTGCAGAATCAGAAAACGGAAGATACCATCGTAGCGGACGAAGGAAATTTCGACAAGGCGATCGTACGTGCCGACCGGAAATTGCATGCCACGTACTACCAGCCGTATCACGCCCACGCCTCGATCGGTCCATCCTGCGCGGTGGCGGATGTGAAAGGCGATCAAGTTACGGTTTGGGCGAGCACCCCGGGGCCTTATCCGCTGGGCGGCGCCCTGGCACAGATGCTGGGCCTGCCCGCTGACCATGTGCACCTGATCTACGTGGAAGGTTCGGGAAGTTATGGGCAGAACGGCGCGGATGACGTGGCCGCGGATGCGATCATCCTATCGCAAGCCGTTGGAAAACCGGTGCGGGTGCAATGGACGCGCGAGGAGGAATTCGCCTGGGAGCCAAAAGCTCCGGCCATGGTGATGGAGGTCAACGCCGGGCTGGACGCGCAGGGGAACGTCATGGCGTGGGATTATCATGTATGGTCGCCATCGCACGTGGCCCGCGCGCGCTTTGCCGGCCAGCTGGTGACTGTCCAACTGCTATCCGGACAACCTGCTCCGCAGTCCCGCTTCTCCTTTGGCGCGGAGCGCAATTCGCGGACCAATTACAGCTTTCCCGCGCAACGCGTGACCGTCCACTATTTGGGAAATTCGCCGTTACGCGCCTCATCCTTCCGAAGCCTGGGTGGAGCGGAGAACACTTTTGCCAACGAGTCGTTCATGGATGAATTGGCGGCTGCGGCAGGTGTCGACGCACTGGAGTATCGCCTGCGCTATCTATCCGAGGCACGGGAGCGTGCGGTTCTGAAGGCCGCGGCAGAAAAGGCCGGCTGGGAATCGCATCCTTCCCCGCGCAAAAGCAAAGCGGCGGTAGCGGAGGGACGGGGTGTGGCGTTCGCGCGCTATGAGAACGATCAAGCCATCGTGGCCTGTGTGGCCCAAGTGCAGGTCGATCCAGCCCGCGGCATCGTGCGGGCTAATCGAATCGTTGTGGCCCATGATTGCGGACTCATCATCAATCCGGACGGAGTGAAGAATCAAATCGAAGGCAATGTCATCCAATCGCTGAGCCGAACCCTCAAGGAAGAAGTGCAGTTTGATGAGAAACATATAACCAGTGTCGATTGGGAGAAGTATCCGATCTTGACCTTCTCCGAGGTGCCCGAAGTGGAAATCGTGCTCATCAACCGGCCTGATCAGCCGGCGGTGGGTGCGGGTGAACCTTCGACGGTGACCACGGCCGCGGCCCTCGCCAATGCCATTTTCGATGCCACTGGCGCGCGCTTGCGGCAGATTCCCTTTACCCCGGAACGGGTCAAGGCGGCTCTGGGTGAATGGGAGGACCCGAAATGAGCCGGACCGGCTGAAAAGACTTCATGGCTTGTGATGAGTGCTCTTCCACATAGGGAAGAGCATTTTGTTTGTGCAAATGTCCTCATTCTATTTTCGTCTCCGGCCTCAATCCATCAATAGTCCATTGACGGATTCTCTCGTCAAATGTAGACTTAAGTTATCTGATTTGGAGCGCGGATATGGTAAAGAAAATAACGCCGAGAGAAAAGAAAACAATTAAGAGATCATCCCAGACAAGGCATTCTTCCGTTCATGCGCGGAAGGGAAAGCAGACAAAAACTACTTCATCATCACAGACGAAAGGAGTGGCCGGTGAAAACTTAAAGGGGAGGCGGTCCATGCGCATAAACGCGGTAACGCGGCTGACGTTCCTTGAGGAGGAATTGGATCAGCGCGATGCTGAATTGGCCATCATCGACAGCATTGAACAGGGATTGGCGTCTAAATTGGAATTGCAAGCCATTGTGGATTTGGTCGGTGATAAGCTGCGGCAGGTCCTCAAAACGAATGAAATCGGGATTCGGCTTTACGATGAACAAGCCGACCTGGTTCATTACCTTTACGAGTTCGAGCATGGCGAACGTCTTACCATTCCGATGATGAAGCCCAGCGCGCTGTTCCGAAAAATGCAGAAAGACCACTTGCCGGTTTTTGGGAAAACATCGGAAATCAGCGCGGCTTACAACTTGATGAATGTGCCCGGCACGGAAATCTCCAAATCTCTGGCGAACGTTCCGATCATTTCAGGCAACAGGGTGATCGGATGTATTTCGGTTGAAAACTATGAGCGCGAAGATGCCTTCAACGAATCGAATATTCGTCTGATGCAAACCATCGCGGCGTCGATGGGGGTCGCGCTGGAGAATGCGCGTCTCTTCGATGAAACCCAGCGCCTTTTCAAAGCGGAGCAGGAACGCGTTGCAGAGTTACAGATCATCAACTCGATTCAGCAGGGCCTCGCCGCCGAGTTGGACTTCCAGGCCATCGTGGATCTGGTCGGCGATACACTGCGGGGCGTGTTCAACACAGGGGATCTCACGATCACCTGGTACGATGAAAAAGGCAAACTGGTGAACTACCTTTACGGCTATGAACATGGCAAGCGCCTCCCGGTTCTCTCCCGCCCGCCCAACCCCGGCGGACTTTATGAAACAGAAATGAGGACGCGCCAGCCGGTAGTGCTGAACATTGCCGCGGATTATGCAAAGCTCCACGGCGGAGTGGTTCCCGGCACGGATCAGAGTAAATCGTTGATCTCCGTACCCATCATCAGCGGTGATCGTTTTCTCGGCGACATCAGCCTGGAAAACTACGAACACGAGAATGCGTACGGCGAATCCGAATTGCGATTGTTGACCACCATCGCTGCCTCGTTGGGCACAGCCCTCGAAAATGCGCGGCTTTTCGATGAGACCCAGCGCCTGCTTAAGGAAACCGAGCAGCGTAATGCGGAACTTGCCATCATCAACAGCATTCAAAGTGCATTGGCTGCAAAACTGGATATTCAATCCATTTACGATGCCGTCGGCGACGAGATTGGCGAAATCTTCCCGAAGGCGGATGTGGGCATTCGTATCTATGATGCCCATACCAATCTAATTCACTTCCCTTATTCAGTCGAACGTGGTAAACGGCTTCACATAGATCCCATTGTTCGCGGTGAGGCGGGAATCACCGATCATGTGCTCAAGACCCGTCAAGCCTTGCTGATAAATCAAAATGCGGAAGAAGAAACAGCAAAGTACGGCAGTTATACCATCCCGGGCACGGAGTCGGAAAAGTCGGCCTTATATGTTCCATTAGTAGTGGGGAATCAAGGCAAGGGCATGATCAATTTACTCGATCTGGATAAAGAGAATGCATTCAGCGATTCCGATGTCCGCCTGCTAACGACGATCGCCAACTCCATGAGCGTTGCTCTTGAAAATGCCCGTCTCTTCGACGAGACCCAGCGCCTGCTCAAGGAAACCGAGCAGCGCAACGCGGAACTCGCCATCATCAACAGCGTGCAACAGGGGCTCGCCTCCAAGCTTGATTTTCTCTCCATCGTTGATTTGGTCGGCGACAAGGTGAGGGAAATCTTCCATCTCGACGATTTGTCCATCGCGCTATACGATAAGCAAACCAATATCATGACCATGCCGTATTTTCTGGAGGGCGGAAAGCGCTTTCCAATCGAACCCGTGCCGTTGACCACCGGTTTTACCGCGCATATCATCCACACCCATCAACCCTTTTTGATCAACGAGGATCAGGGACGCATCGCCAAGGAGATGGGCACGCGCAGCATTGGCGATGAAAGTTCGACAGTCCCCATCGATGATCAAAGTTATCTCGGTGTGCCCATTCTCAAAGGTGAGGAAGCGATGGGTGTGATCGCGCTCTACGCCAATCACAAACACGCTTTCGATCAGTCACAGGTCAACTTACTGTCGACCCTGGCATCGGCCATGAGCGTGGCGCTCGAGAATGCGCGCCTCTTCGACGAGACGCAGCGCCTGCTCAAGGAAACCGAACAGCGCGCGGCCGAACTGGCGATCATCAACAGCGTGCAGGAAGGGCTTGCATCCAAATTGAACATGCAAGCCATCTACGACCTGGTCGGCAACAAGATTTGTGAGATCTTCAGTCTGCAGACCTGCTTCATCATGCTCTACGACAAGGAAAAGGACGTTGAATATTATCCCTTCATCGTCGAGGATGGATTCCGTCAAAAGCAGGAACCGATCCCCCACGACGAAAAAGGATTCGGTCCGCTGGTGATGCGCACGCGTCAGCCAATGATGATCAGCGAAAAAATGAGGGAGCGTTCTGCACAGGTTGGTTCTTATATCATTGGCGGCGGCAGGGAACCCAAATCCGCAATTTATGTGCCACTGTTGATCGGTGACGAATCCAAGGGCGTGATCTCCGTGCAAAACACGCAGAAGGAAAACGCCTTCACTGAATCGGATTTACGCCTGCTCAACACGCTGGCGTCTTCCATGAGCGTCGCCTTGGAAAGCGCCCGCCTCTTTGCCGAGACCGAACAGCGCGCCACCGAGCTGGCAACGATCAATACGGTCAGCACGGCCCTGGCCGGCGAACTTAATATCGACTCGTTGATTCAATTGGTGGGCGAACAAGTGCGCAGCAACTTCCACGCCGACATTGCTTATGTGGCTCTGCTGGATGAAGAAAAGAATCTCATCCATTTCCCTTATCAATATGGCGACGAGCTGGCCTCGATTGAATTTGGTCAGGGCTTGACCAGCAAGATCATTCAATCCGGCAAGCCGCTGCTGATCAACCGGGAAGTGGATCGGCAGCGTGAACATTTGGGCCCGACCGTTATCGGACGACAGGCGCGTTCGTATCTCGGTGTGCCGATCTTTGTCAGCGGCAAGGCGGCCGGCGTGATCAGCGTGCAAAACACGCAGCAGGAAAACGTGTTTAAAGAAAATGATCAGCGCTTGCTCGGCACGATCGCCGCAAACGTCGGTGTGGCATTGCAGAATGCACGCCTGTTCAATGAAGCCCGCGAAGCCCGCGCCGCGGCCGAATCGGCGAACGAGGCAAAGAGTTCCTTCCTGGCCACCATGAGTCATGAGATCCGCACGCCGATGAACGCCGTCATCGGCATGAGCGGACTCTTGCTGGATACGCAACTCAACGATGAACAACGCGATTACGCCGAGACGATACGTAATTCCGGCGATACGCTCCTCAACATCATCAACGACATCCTGGACTTCAGCAAGATCGAAGCGGGCCGCATGGACATTGAATCGCAACCCTTCGATCTGCGCGACTGTGTCGAATCGGCACTCGACCTGATAACCGCACGTTCCATCGAAAAAGGACTCGACACCGCCTATATCTTCGAAGGCGAGGTCCCCGCCGCAATCCAAAGTGACGAGACGCGCTTAAGGCAAATCCTGCTTAACCTGTTGAGCAACGCGGTGAAGTTCACGGACAAAGGTGAGGTGGTTCTCACCGTCACATCGAAAGCAGTCTCAAAGAACAAGGTCGAACTTACATTTTCGGTTCGCGACACAGGCATCGGCCTCACCAAAGACGGCATGAGCCGCATCTTCCAATCCTTCTCACAAGCGGATTCATCCACGACACGCAAATATGGCGGCACGGGCCTGGGGCTTGCCATCAGCAAACGTCTCAGTGAAATGATGGGTGGAACGATGTGGGCGGAAAGCGGCGGCGTGGGCCAAGGCTCCAGCTTCACCTTCAAGATCGTGGCTTCGATTGCAGATCTGCCCGAGCCGAAGCGGCGCGAGTTTAACGGAGTCCAGCCTCAGTTTCATCAAAAGCGGATCCTGATCGTGGATGATAACGCCACCAATCGCCGCATTCTGAGCACGCAGACCGCAAAATGGGGCATGTCCTCGCGTGACACCGAATTTCCGCGCCAGGCCATCCAGTGGGTTCAAAGTGGCGAGGGTTTCCATGTCATCATTCTCGATATGCACATGCCCGAAATGGACGGTGTGCAGCTTGCAAAAGAGATTCGAAAACTGAATGCGTCCACGCCCTTGATTTTGTTCAGCTCCCTGGGGCGGCGCGAAGTCGGCGACCATGCGAACCTGTTCGCGGCATACCTGACGAAGCCCATCAAGCAATCGCAGCTGTTCGACACGCTGGCCGGACTCTTTGCGGAAGTCCAAGCGCAGGAACACGCAGCACGAGCCGCTCCCGATTCTTCGACCAACACAGAGCGGCGCCGCGTCCAGCTTGACCCGGAATTTGCCGCGCAGCATCCGTTGAAAATTCTTCTGGCCGAAGACAACGCCGTGAACCAGAAGCTTGCGCTGCGGATTCTGGAACAAATGGGTTATCGCGCCGACGTTGCCTCAAACGGCATCGAGGCGATTGAGTCGGTCGAGCGCCAGGATTATGATGTGATCCTGATGGACGTCCAAATGCCGGAAATGGATGGGCTGGAGGCTGCGCGTCAGATCGTCGCGAGAGGGTCTGCACATCATCCTCATATCATCGGGCTGACCGCCAATGCCATGCAAGGCGACCGCGAAATGTGCGTCGCGGCAGGGATGAACGATTACATCACCAAACCGATTCGCATCGATGAACTGGTCGGTGCGTTGGTGAAGGTGAGAAAATAAGAAGTCGTTGCGAGCCGTGCGGCCCCAAGCTTGTGGAAGGCTGGCAGGATGAAGCCATCCGGGTAAAGACGGGACGGGTTTGTCCGAAGAGCATCTGCGCGCAATGCCCTGGATAGATTAGGAGATGTCATGGCCTCAGTGATTGATGCAAATGCCTTTGAAGATTTAAAACAGGTGGCTGGAGCTGATTTCATCGGCGAGTTGATCCATACATTTTTGGATGATGCGCCGCAGTTGATCAAGCAACTGGAATCCGCCTTGGCTGCCAATGATGCCGAGTCGTTTCGACGCGCGGCGCATTCGTTGAAGTCGAACGCTGCCTCGTTCGGAGCAAGCCATTTGTCGAGTCTCGCGAAGCAGTTGGAAATGCTGGGGCGCGAAAAGAAACTGGATGAAATCGGCGGGGGTCTCAAAGCCCTGGAAGAAGCGTATCAGGTCGCCGCGCAAGAACTAAAGGAAATGGCCCCATGAACTCCGTGCACGAGGCGGGACACATTCTCGTCGTGGACGATAACAAGGTCAATCGCCTTTTGTTGACGCATGGCCTGGAGCAGCAAGGTCATACCGTCGAATCGGTGGAGAACGGCAAACAGGCCTTGGAGAAATTGCGTTCGGGAGATTTCGATCTGGTCCTGCTGGATATCGAAATGCCCGAGATGAACGGTTATCAGACCCTGGAGGCCTGTATGAATGATACAGCCTTACGCGACATGCCGATCATCATGACCTCGTCGCTCGACGAACTGGACAGCGTGGTGAAATGTGTGGAGATGGGCGCCGAGGATTATCTCGTCAAACCGCTCAACCCGACCTTGTTGCGGGCGCGCGTCACCGCCAGCCTGGAGAAGAAACGATTGCGCGACCAACAGAGAAAATTGTTCCGCACCTTTGCGAACGATCAAGTGGCTGACCAGCTTTTGCGCGAAGGCTTTTCGCTCGGCGGGAAATATGTGACGGCCTCGGTGATGTTCACAGACATTCGTTCGTTTACGGCCCTGTCAGAAACGCGCGAGCCGGCTGAAATTATTGAACTCCTTAATAACTATTTTGCCCTGATGTTCGATGCCATCACCGGCCATGGCGGGACCGTGAATCAAATCGAAGGCGATGGGTTGATGGCGGTTTTCGGCACGCCTATCCGCCGCGAGGACCATTGCGAACAGGCGGTGGGAGCCGCGCTGGAAATGCTGGAACTATTGGATGGTTTTAATCGGGAACAAGCCGCGTTGGAAAAACCGCAAATCAAAATTGGAGTTGGGATCGCATCGGGACGCATGATTTCCGGTTACACCGGAACACAGCATCACGCCACCTTCACTTGCGTCGGCGACACGGTCAATCTTGCGGCGCGTATCGAAGAGCACACCAAAATTGCCGCACGTCCGCTGCTCATTGACAAGAGCACGCGCGAGAAATTAACCGGGAGGGTTGGCGTCGAAGCATTGGGACCTGTGTTGTTCAAAGGCAAAAGCGTCCCGGTAGAGGTCTTTGCAGTCACGCCTGTCTAATTTCCGCAATGGGGATAAAATTACAGGGAGGCTGAAGAAGAGAATCTTTTGGCGATCCGCTTGAGGTTCTATCGCCCGTAAATTTCTGATAAGGAGATCCATGCCACACTTGTACCGGATGAGCAGGAGGATCATCGCGTTCTTGGTGATCGCCGCCGCGCTGGCCGGATGTGCTCCATCGCGCGCCGCCATTCAAACCGCGATCGCGCAGACTCAAAGCGCCGATACGCCGACTCCTGAACTCGCTACTACAACCTCCTCCACCCCCGTGCCCGCGACTCTTGCTTCCATTCCCACCCAGACACCGGCCCCCTCTCCGATCCCCAAAGCCGGCTCCGTCGGGTCACCCATCCCGTTCCACCAAAAAGGCACACTGACTGATGCGCTGAGCGGCGCGACGTTTGATCTTCAGGTCCAACAAGTGGTGCGTGGACCGGAAGCGATCTACTTGATTCAGCAAGCCAGTACAAAAAACCTGAATCCGCCGCAGGGCATGGAATATGTCTTGGTCCAGGTCACGATCACTTTGGATGCGGGCGACTTGAACATCAGCGATTACGACTTCATGGTATCCAGCAACGGACAACTTTCCGATTCGTTTTCATCACCGGTTTGCTGTATGATCAACGTCGGTTATCAAATGCTTCATGCGGATTTGTCCTCGCTCGGCGCGTCGACCGATGGCTGGATTGCCCGCATGACATTTATCGATGACCCCAGGCCACTGCTGGCTTATCGGGCGGGCGTGGGAAATGATCCTTCCCAAGCGGTATTCTTTTCGCTCAGCCCCGCAACGCAATCACCATAATTCCTGCAAAGATGATCAGCGCGCCCAGGATCCGCAGGCGGCCGAATTTTTCTCCGAGGAACTGCCAGCCCGCATAGGCTGCCAGCACCACGCTGACCTCGCGGATCGCGCCGGCATATCCGAGCGGGGAAATGCTGTAGGCCCACAGAGCCAGCGAGTAGGCACCGATGGTCAGAACGCCGATGGCGGCCAAGGTCCAGCCATGAGCCGAGAATTCAGCCCTTAATTTATCCCATCCATATAGTTTAAGGATCAAGGGCGAAGTGAAGGCGGGGACGCACAGGAAGAGAACGATCACATAGGGCAAAGCGTTGGTTTGCTTGACGGCGACTCCATCGAGAACGGAATAAATCGAAATCAGCAATGCCAGCAAAAGCGCCAGCAAAACACCCCGTGTGTGCGGCTTGCTGTGCTTTTGGAAAATGTCGCTTCCACCAACGATCAATAAACCCGTGATGATGATGATGATGCCGATCAAGCCGCCGAAGGTGAATCGCTCGCCGAGGAAGATCGCAGACCACACCGCGATCAGCGCGGGTGCGGCACCGCGTCCCATGGGATAGACGAGCGAGAAGTCCGAATCTTTATAGGCCTCCGCCAGCACGATGTAGTAGGCAATCTCAAACAGCGCGCTAATGACCAGGATATGCCAAACGGATCGGGCAGGAAAGCCGATCAGAAAGATGGCGGGCGTGAACACGAGAAAACCAAGGATCGCCCCCCACCACGTGGCGATGTATTTTTCACCCGCCTGTTTCAATAACAGATTCCAGGTGGTGTGAAGCACGGCGGCGGCGAGCAATAATCCGATCGCGAAGAGTGACATCAAGCGATTCCGTTTCTATCCAGATACGTGCGGATGGAAAATGCCGTATAGGAATCGACCTCCAATTCCGCCAGGGCTTGCCGCGGAGCGATCCAGATGAATTCCTCGGCCTCGTCATTCAAAACCACTTCGCCTTCATCCATTCGAGCCGTAAAATCAATGAAGAGGAAATGACGGGGTTTCCAGAATTGTTCATCGTAAATACATTCCTGCCAACATAGAAACTCGACATCGCGAATCACAAGGCCCGTCTCTTCTTTTGCCTCGCGTTTGGCGGCCTCGGTGGCGGACTCGCCCAACTCGATGTGCCCGCCGGGGACGCCGTATTTGCCGCGCCATTTGTGAGTCTTCATCAACAATAATTCAGCTTTTGGATTGAAGATGAAAATCCCTACCGTGGGTTCTGGAAAGGTTTGGTCTGGCATGAATTCCTTATTTGCGACAAGGCGCAAGAGTTTTATTCACCTCCAAGGCTTGCCCATTATAGCCTGTTCAAGAAAAAGCCTGAGACATTCCATCTCAGGCTTGAAAGCAAACAATCTTCTCATCGAAACAATGGGATGCGCGCCCCGCTGATCTTGCCGGCTTCCTCCGAGCAAAGATACACGATCGAAGCGGCAATCTCATCCGGTGTGGTGCCCTGGCCGCTTCCATCCACGTCAATGGATTTGACCTGAACGATATTGGCAGTTACGTTGGCCTCTTTCAGTTCCGCAGCTAAGTTCAAAACCAGGTTTTCCTGTGCGGCCTTGGCGGCGGTGTAGGCGCCGGCCTGGCCTTGCGGGCTGGCCGCCGTGGGTGCGGAAACCACAATCACGCGTCCCCATTTATTTTTTGCCAGCAGCGGTGCAAAATCCTTGAATAAATGAAACGTGGTCCAGGCGTGCTGACCCAGCATGGATTCAAAATCATCGAGTGGAGTCGCGGCAATGGTTCTGCCGCCGACCCAGCCGCCCACGAGGTGAATCAACCCGTCGAGGCGCCCAAATTTCGCGGTCACCTCTTCGGCGGCAGAATGAACCGCAGCCGCGTTGCGGAGATTCGCCGTCACTGTAAGAACACGCCCGGCGGGCAGGTTTAAATCCCGGGCCAGGGAATCCAGCCTGGATGGGTCCGTGCCGATCAAAACCAATGAAGCACCGCGTTCCGCAAGGGCACGTGCGGTGGCTTTGCCCGTTGCGCCGGCTGCGCCGGTGATGACAAAGACTCGATCACGCATTGATCACCTTCATTTGTTCTTCGCTCATGCCGCTGACGATTGGACGGTCATCCTGCTCCTTAAGATGTTCCTTGCCGCTGAAATCGATCAAATGCCCTGACTTGGCGGCTTTGGTTTGCAGATAGAAAAGATTATGATCGTTCGGTTCCATCACATGCGGAATGCGATCCGTAACCTTGATCCCGTAATCGGTGAGCTGTTGGATCTTTTTCGGGTTGTTGGTGATCAATCGTACGGATTGAATTTTCAATGACATGAGCATATGAGCGGCGACGGCGTAATCGCGTTCGTCATCGCGGAAGCCTAAAGCAAGGTTGGCCTCCACCGTATCCATGCCCTGATCCTGCAAACTATAGGCGCGGATCTTGTTGATCAATCCGATGCCGCGTCCTTCCTGACGCAAATACAGCACCATGCCTTTCTCCATCTGGCCGATCATCTTCAACGCGGCTTCCAGCTGGTCGCGGCAATCACAACGCAGGGAGCCGATCACGTCGCCCGTCAAACATTCGGAGTGCAGGCGCACCGGCACATCACTTGCGCCGATCACGTCGCCCTTGGTAATGGCGACATGTTCCTTGCCATCGCGGTTGTTCTCAAACGCTACGATATGGAAATCGCCGAAGCGCGATGGCAGTTCCGCCATTGCCACAATTTTCACGCAAATGTTATCCTTGCCGACCCCCTCACAATCATGGTCCTTGTTCTCTTCCAAAAGAAGATTCATTTTTTCATGCATCGTTGTCGTCATTGCGACCTCTTCTCAAATTGATATCTTAACAAGACTCCGCCGTCATCCCAAGCTTGGGATTCTACGAGCTTTAATGGGATCGCACCGTTTCGTACCAGACCCGGGCCTGCCGCCATGGTCGGTGCAGACGTACCGCCGAAGATCATCGGCGCCACGTAAATCGTAAGTTCATCCACGAGTCCCTGGCGCAGCAGCTCAAAATTGAGCGTCGCGCCGCCTTCCACCATCAAACGATTGACTCCTTTAGTTTTTAACGTCTGAAGTGCTGAAATCAGATTTACACGTTCGCCTTCGTGAACGAATACTTCCGCACCGCATGAGCGAAGCATCGCCAATTGTGCCTCAGTGGTTTGCGGCGTGGTAAACAAAAAAATTCGCGCCGGCCCGGCATTTAGAAAATTGGAGTCCGGTTTGAGATGCAACCGCGCAGACACGCCGACTTTGGAGGGGTTCGCGGGAAGCCCGCGGGCGAGGCGTTCGTTCCTCAATGTCTCGGATTTCACGGTCAATTTTGGCCCTTCCTCATGGAGCGTATGTCCACCCACCAGGACGGCGTCGGCTTCGGCACGCAGCTGATCCACGCGTTCCTTGTCGCGCGCGGACGAAATCGCCGCGCCGCTCCGCTCAAACGTGTCTATTTTTCCGTCAGCCGTCGCGGCGACGTTGATACGAACATACGGACGATCCATTGCTTTGTGTAGGGGAAAGTATACTCGCCCCCACCCATTAACCAATCCTCACTGACCTCATCGAGATTGAGCCGCCCATCACCTTATCCGCAAAGAACGAGACCGGTTCGTTTTCATCTTTCAGTGCGAGGCTATAGAGCAAAGGAACATAATGCTCGGCAGAGTTGATCGCCAGCGCCGAGGCTTGATCGCCTTTTTCATAGTGGATGATCGGCTCGTGGTCGTTTTGCGTGATCCAGTTGGCGATGCGCTGATCGAAATCAACGGCCCAGCTGTAGGCGGAATCATCGAAGCGCGCCATACGCAGGTTGTGAACGATGTTACCGCTCCCGACCATGAGCACGCCTTCTTCACGCAATTCCTTCAATTGGCGGCTGATCTCATAATGCTTTTGCGGCTCGATGTTTGCATCCAGCGACATTTGAATCACAGGCACATCCGCCTGCGGGAACATGCGCTTCAGCACGATCCATGTGCCGTGATCGAGTCCCCAATTCAAGTCCGGCTTGACCTCCGTATTCTTGATGATGCGCCGAACCTGTTCGGCCAAATCGGGCGCGCCGGGCGCGTCGTAACGGATTTCATACATGTCCGGCGGAAAGCCGTAGAAATCATAAATGGTACGCGGTTTATCCATGGCAGTCACCAGGGTGCCACGCGTCACCCAATGGGCAGAGATACAGATGACTGCTTTGGGTTTGGGCAGAGCCCTTCCCGCCGCGTCCCAAGCGCGTGAAAATTCGTTGTCTTCCATCACATTCATCGGGCTGCCATGTCCCACAAACAATACAGGCATTTTTTCAGGCATCGGTTTATCCTTGTGCGATCATCGAATGGCCCGCTCCACATCATAAACGGGTAAATCCTGGTCTTCAAGATAATCACACAGACCGCTCAAAAATTCAAATTCGTACCCCCGCCTCCGTAAGAAAATAATCATTTTTTCCAGAAGGTCAAAGGCATTTTCGGCATTTCGCTGAAGCAAAGGTTTTTCCCAACCGTCCGTGGCATCCGGCAGCAGGTGAAAATAATGATCGTACGGGTGCGAAAGAACGGCAAGTTGGTCCGGCAAGGGAAACATCTTCAGCAAAAACTGATATGTTTTCCAACCGAATAATTTTACATAACTTAACGAAAACACCAAACGGATTCCCGACAAGGTACCGAATGGAACCTCGATAATTGAATTTGCGGCGCGCCTGACCCGAAACGGAGCCACGGGCAGGTGCAGGTTATTGTATCCGGGCCTTCCGGGCCTCACGGATGGATAGATGCTCGAGTCGTAGCGGAAGCCCAAATCCAATAATGTCTCCATGCCCTCCCGTGTGATCTGTCCAACCGGAGCACGGTAGCCATCCGGATTCTTGCCAAAGAAGTCGCGGAAGGCCCGGACGGATTCTTCGATGTCGGTGCGCGAGCAGGGATTCTGCATATCGTGCCTGTGGGAATGGACCGCAAATTCAACGGGAATTTTCCCGGCGAGTTTTTTATAATCCGCGCCATATTGGTCAAGCAGGGAAGTGACGAGAAAAGCCGTCAGCTTGACGTCGTGTTCATTTACAAGAGCCGTGTAACGGGCAAATAAAGAGGCGTCGTCGAATAAACGCAGGCGGGCACCGGGGTCATGGAAATCCGTTTCGACATCCAGCGTGATGCAGGCGATCTTCCTGGTCATGCGTGCGGCAAATTGGATGCGTAATAAAACGTGGCGTGGCGCGCATACCAAATATCCCGGTAGCCGTATTTGGCAGCCATCGCATTGAATTCATCGTGACCATAAAGATGAACACCCGGGCAATGGTTAAGCCAAAGATACACGCGGCGTAACTGCCATGTCGACCAGTCTTTTCTACGTCCTTCAGAATCGGGAAAATCGAACAGAAAATATCTGGTCTTCATGTGACTCATCATGGAATCGAGTTCAGCGGAATCGAAATATTCAATCACGCCCAAGGCTGTGACGAGGTCAACCTGAGGAAGGGCGGCGTCGGGCTGCGTCAAATCCATGACTCTGAATTCCATGCGATCCGCGTAGGGGCTGGCCAGCCGATTTTGATTCGCAGCCTCAATCGCGGCCGGCGAAACGTCAAGGCCTGTCACCTTCCGCGCGCCGGCCTCCATTAATTGAAAGGCAAAACGTCCCGATGCGCACCCAATATCCAAGACGCTCCGATCCTTCACATACGGCTTGACCATGCGCAGTGCGGCCTCCATGCGGACGTACATTCCCCCTCCACGGAAAAATGTGGACAGACGATCCCAGAAGGCCGGTTGTTGGGCGCCGTCTTTAAAATATGCGCTGGCTTCCCAACTGATCACATGCTCCTTCCAGTAATCACCACTCTTGGAACTTGATTCCTGCCTCATGCTTCCTCCGCGACCGTGTTCGATCAATAGGACTGTTGAAAATATTGCTGGATAATATCAGAAAAATCAGTGCGGGTGTCCAGGCGCAGGGTCGCGAAGAAATCCGCGGCGGTGGCGTGCTTATGGGCGTAACGCGAAGCGTAATCTTTCAAGAAAGCAAAGTACGCATCATCACCGAGGCGCGTCCGCAGCGCATCGAGGAATTTTGCGCCGTTCATGTACACAGCGCTGACGTAGGCGTGGAAGGTTGAATAATCATAGATACTTCCATCCACATAACCACTCGCGCCAAAATTATAGGAACGAAAGTTCCACCACCAATTCCCGAAATTCGGATAATTATATTCATAAAAAATGTGTTCACTATAAACCGCCATGGCTTCATCCAGCCACGGCTCCTCCGCCTGATCGCTCCCCACCAATCCGAACCACCATTGATGCGCGATCTCATGCGTGCAAATCGTGGCCAGATTGCTTTTGGCGGTGCCATTGTATTGTTCATAAAAATTCTTGGAAAGAAACACCAAACCATCGTATTCCTGCCCGTCTGGAACATCGGTCTCGACAACACTAATGCTTTGATAGGGGTACGGAGCGAATTTTGCGTCATAGAGGCCCAGCGATTGAGTCGCAATCCAAAGGACCTCCCCGCTGGCATTTTCATCGCCGGGAAAATAATACGAGCGAATCTTCACCGATCCGACGGCGGAATCATCCACTTTGAAGCTATCGCTGGCTGACAACACGAACGTACGCGCCGCTTCGAGGCGATATTCCATCCAATCACCGTTCAGCTGTCCCGGTGCGCTCGCCGCGATGATGACACTTGGATCATCGACCTTGAGATTCACATCGTAATCCGCAGCATCGTATACCAGCCATTCGCCAAAGGGCCAGGGGTCGTGAAGTACCCATCCATTTTCATAGGGAACGATGAAGGGATACCAGTCGCTCAAATTGATTTGATCGGCAAGATAGCCAAATGGTTTTGCAAAGCTTTTGGGGGGAAGGGCCAAATCAAAACTTAATGTGAACACGGTTATGGCGTTCGGCGTAAGTGCTTGAGGGAGATTGATCGTCAGCCGCTGACCATTGAGGCTGTAGTCCGTAAGGGTTCGACTGCTCTGTGTAATACCATTCAGGTAAAAGCAATTGCTTGACAAATTGGGCACGACAGCCATAACAATATTCCACAAAGTCTGGCCCGTTGTGTTTGTGTATCGGATCGTTTCATCTGCATGGAGGGTATGCGCCGAATATTTCAGGTTTACATCAAATGTGTATTGGGTCCGTGTATTCACGGGCACAGAGGTGGGCGAGGGATTATTCGGCAAAGGCACGCGCGTATCGGTTGGAGGCGGAGGGGCGAATGTCGCGGTATCCGCAGGAACAGCCGTGCTGCTGGGAATGATGGTATTCGTCGGAAGCAGGGTCGCCGATGGAACGGAGGTCGCGCTTGGCAGCACAGGCTGGAACGGCGTCGCCGTGGCGGTAGCGTTTGGAGCAACCGTGACCAAATTGAAGCCGGGGAAACGAGGCGGGGAGGCGGCTTGACTCGGCGCGCAGGAGGCAATAGTCCAAACCCAAAGGACGCAAAGTAGGCGAAGCGCTTTTTTCATCAATACGAATTCTTGAAATATTTCTTTTCCAAGTCAGAGAAGTCAACTTGTGTGTCGGCGTGCAGAACGCGGAAGAATTCCGCCGATGTCGTGATTTTGCCGCTTTCCTGTTTGAGGTAATCCTGCAGGAAGGCAAAGAAGGCTTGATCGCCGAGGCGGATCCGCAGATCGTCTAGGAAATGCGCTCCGCCCAGATAAACGGTGTTGGTATATGGGATGAATCCGCCCCCATCATAGATGCTGATATCTACCCATGGAAGAGAGCTGGTTCCTCCCACGCGCGGATACCAATACGCCCACCACCATGAAACCGCGTCCGGATAAACCGAGGCATAAAAAACGTGCTCGCTGTATGCAGCAAAGGCCTCGTCCAGCCATGGCTGCAAGGCCTGGTCATCGGCAACTTGCTCAAACCACCATTGATGAGCGGTCTCGTGGACGGTCACCGTGATCAGAAGGCTCTCGGGCGTTCCGTTATATAGATTGTACGCACTCCGCGGCATGAAGACCAAGCCGGAGAATTCCATGCCGTCATTGAAATCGCCCATGACGATGGAAAACGTTTCATGCGAATAGGGGGTCCCGTAATGCTGGGCATAGACTTGCATCGCCTGAACCGACGCCATCAACGAGGCTTGTGCGGATTTATCATATAACGGAAAATAATAGGCGTAGATCACGGCGTCCCCCGCCTGGGCGCTCATCACTTTGTAGTCGCGACTGGCAGAGATCACAAAGGTGCGTCCTGAAACGAGCGTATAACGCGTCCATTCTCCGTTCGGAGTCGGCGCGCCGCTGGAGGCCACAACAGGTGCGTTGATCGGATTCGTAAATTTGAGATTAACAGAAAAATCCGCGGCATCATAAACCAGATGCTCGCCGTAATACCAACGATCGTGCAGAATCCATTGTCCACCGATAAACGGTACGACAAATGGATACCAGTCCGTGAGATTCATCTGGCTGGAAGCATAACCAAAGATCTGCGGGCGCACGCCATGCTCTTCCACGAGAGGAGGAAGTGCCAGATGGAATTGAATATGAATTGTAAGGACCGACTCAGAGGGGAGGGGTTGGGGAAGATCGAATGACAACTTGTGGCTGTTCAAGATGTAATTTTTAAATGGATTGCCATTCAGCGCCATACTGTCGAGCGTGAAACAATTGGTCCAGTAATTCGGTTCGACCGCCAGCACCATGTCGTTCAACGTTTGACCGGTATGATTTGGATAGACGATGGTTTCGTCGGCGGTGATGGAATGCGCGTCATAATCCATCACGACATTCATCGTATATTGGGGGCGCATGGGAATGGAAACAGCCATCGCAGAAGCGGTTGGCTCTGGAGTTAGGGTTGTGCGCGTTAAGGGACTGGGAACAGGAGGTTGGGTGGAACGAGGAGTTGCAATCCCGGTCGAATCCGGCGTCGGCGTTGCACATGAAGTGAAAAAAATGAAAATCAGGATGCAAGAAACAAGATGTCGTGACCGAAATTGCCGCATGGACACTATTGTAAGCGAGAATGGGTTAATTAATAGTAAGAATCAAGGTTGGCGACCGCCCCTATGATAGAGAAAAACCCTCCCGCTTATTTGCGGGAGGGTTGAGAACCTAACCTCCGAGTCCTTTTTTGATGGATGCCAATGCCGTATCCAGGCTGGCTCTCAGCTGCGGCACGACCATGCCCTCTGTGCCGGGCATGACCGCCGCGTCCATGGAAAGCTGCACCTTTGTGCCGCTGCCTTCCGACTCAAAAGTATATGTGTTGGTCACCGGAGAGGCGGGAGGCGGTGCCATGGTCTTCACCGCGTACTTCTTATTCGGCTCCAACGCGACGATCTCGTGCTCGGATGCGAAATCCCGGGTCCCAAAGTGGGACTTAACCGTATATTTTGCACCGACGGCAACCTTGCCACTAAAAACAACTTCAGTAATGTTTGCGCTCATGAGTTTTTGATTGGTGGGATTTGCCACGAAATCAAAAACCTCCTTTACGGGTTTATTGATCGTGGTGCTGGTTTCAATCATGGTCATAGGTCATCTCCTTTTCGATGGAGACGATTTTAATCGTTTGAAGGAAAAAGCCAATAGGAAGAAAGTCGTGGTCAAAGTACAGGAGGTTGAATCCTGATTAGGGCAGACTTTGGAGAAATCGAATCGCCTGCTCCGCGGTTGCAATCTTGACAACCTTGATGGTTTTCGCAACCGAGACGGCGTCGGCATAATTATCCACAGGACACAGGAAATAAACTGCGCCCACCTGTTCCGCTGCAGCCACTTTTTGTTGAACTCCTCCAATCGGACCCACGGTTCCATCCAAATTGATTGTGCCTGTGCCAGCGATCCTCAAGCCGCGCGTCAAATCATCGGTCGAGAGCATGTTGTAGAGCGTGAGCGTGAACATCAAACCTGCGGATGGTCCGCCGTTGATCTTTTGGGTCACGATGGAAACCGGAAAGGGGGTCTTATAATCGAAGCCAGCAGAGGTGATGGAAATTCCGATCTTCGGAGAATCGCTGGATGAGGCCGGAGTCATGAGAGGAATCGTCACTTCCATCGGGGCTTGATTCCGCTCTATTCCGAGTCGAACCGAACCCGAAGCAGATTGCGCCTGCACCTGTTCAATCAAATCGGATGTGGTTTGGATCGGGGTTCCGTTCAGATGTGTGATGATATCTCCGATATTCAAGATTCCGTTTGCGTGACTGCCCGGCAAAATGCTGACGACTTGCGCACCCTTGCCAATCATTTGAGTTTGATAACCTGCCAGGCGCAGACCAACGGTGATCGCGGTGGCTTCGCTGTCATCCAGCATTTGATAATCCTGTTTGGCTTGTTCCTGCGGGGTGGTGTTCTGTGGCACAACTTGTTCCGGCGGAAGGATCACCATGGCCGGATCGAATTTCGCAACCGCCCACTCCCCGGCGAGAATCGGCGCGTGAGAAATGACGGTGGTCAAAATGAATGTGCCTTTATGTAGATGGCGATATTGAGCCGGGACATTTACCATCGATTCCACGGAGAGCGCCACGCCGGGAGCATCGAGTCCATCGTTCGTCAATAGGGAAGTTGAACTGGCTCCCAGCAAAATCAAGGCGAGGATTCCCGTAACCGTAAAATGCAAGATGCGATTCTTCGCATTTTGTTCGATTCTCGAATCTTCCTCTTTGGAGACGACTGGAATCCTTAGCCCATCCAGCAATAGCAGGGCAACCAGGAATGTGATAAGCCCGGTCTCTATGCTGAAACGCGCTTGTTGAGCGAACAAGAAGATTCCCCAGTCGTTCACAGCCAACACGACGATGAAACCCAAATACCTGATCCAGCGCATGATCACGGATGACCTGATCGATCCCCGCAGCAAGGCGCTGGTAAATCGTCCGCCGTCCATAGGAAACGCGGGCAGAAGATTGATAATGAATATCCATAGATTGAAACCACTGACGAAGAGTGTGACCAGATTGATATAGAGGTTGAACTGTGCGCTCCACACAAGATACATCAAAGCGGCAAGCAAGAGATTAGCAAACGGCCCCGCGCCAGCGATGAGGATTGCCTTCCAAAAGGAATCTGCGTCCGGCCAAGATTGAGACACATCTCCGAAAATTAAGACCGTCAGTTCCTTGGGGGCTTCTTGGTGCATCCTCTCCGCAATCCACAGGTGTGCCAGGATATGACAGGCAATGGAAACGCCGACCATCAAGCTGATCAGCAGGGTCGCGATCCCTGTTTCAAATTGCGTCAGGTTTTCACTGAACAACGGCAAATAGTATCCTGCGATTCCCCATATCCCTGCTGGAATGACAATCAGCCACGTAAAACCAAAATTGAATTTGGGTAAACGAATTGAATCAAGAATAGTTCTTGGACCGATGGGCAATGGTGACATTTTAACAATAAGACCACATAGAAAGATTGGTCATTCTTTGCGGCAAAGACAGAACGCGAACCAGTGTAATGGCGAACATTAAAAGGAAGATGAGAAGACAAACAGCGATTTTCAATCGGATGGCGGAAACACTTCGCGGCTTGGGTGAGGCAATTCACGGTAACGCCGCGGAGAACGCAGGGCGTGAACGATCAGCGCCATGAAATAAAACAACGAGGTTAAGCTGACAATATAAAAACTTACGGGCCAATGACCGATGAATGCAAGGATCAATCCCGCCAGCACGGAAAACAAGCTGATCAGGATGGATGTACCAATTGCAAGCCATGGGCGATGAGTCAAATGTTCCGCGGCCGCGGCCGGTACGACCAGAAGCGCGAAAACCAACAATACACCGACCACCTTAACCGCCACTGCCACGCTGATCGCAAGCAGAATAAGGAATAGGATCGAGAGTTGCTGAACGGGAATGCCGCGCGCCTCTGCCACTTCGGGTTCGACGGAGGCGAACAGCAATGGGCGAAACAAAACAACCATCAAAATGATGATGAATACGCCGCTTCCCAATATCACCTGCACATCGTTGATCGTCACACTAAGGATCGACCCGAACAATACTCCCACAGCTTCGGTTGCGTTTTTAGTGTAGAGGCTCAGGAATAAGACCCCGAGTCCAAGCACGAACGATAATACCATCCCCACCTCAAGATCCCGGCCGCTCAAGCGCTTGCCGAGCGCACCTATTCCAAACGCTGCCAGCAAAGTGAAGAGGAACATGCCTTCCAGCGCGCTGGCTCCGACCAGGGCGGCTGCCAGCGCACCGGTAAAACCAACATGCGATAAAGCTTCGCACGCGAAAGCCTGCCCGCGCAGAATAATAAAATAACCGACAAAGCTGGAAAGGATGGCAACGATCACACCGGCCAGAAAAGCATTTTGAACAAAGCTATGACGCAAGATTTCAATCATGGCGTTCTTTCTCAGACGGTAAAGCGGGATCCGCGACGGATAGTTTTTCAAACCCTTTCGCCGATCTTTTTGAATCGATTCCTTTCGATGACAAACGAACGGGCAGGTAAACCCCGAAGGATAAAGCAGTAATGAAAAAACTAACCGGCCACGGACTGTTGCCTCCCAGCAGAATTCCCAGCCAGGTGTAAGTGAGTCCCAAAATGGCCGCCAACACAATTGCTCGGAATGGCTGATGAACGAGTCGAACAGCAGTTGCGGGCGGCCCGATCAGCAGTGCGAACACAAGCAAAACTCCAACGACTTGCGTGGTGATGGATATGGTCAATGCAATGAGAACTAGAAAAATACTCCCCAGCGCACGTACCGGAACGCCGCGCGTCTCGGCTAGTTCTGCATCGAAAGAACTGAAAAGCAGAGGCCGCCCGATGATGGCGATCATGATCAATAGAATCAAACCTAATAAGAAAGTGAAAACCACATCGTCCCGGCTCACTCCGACAATCGTCCCAAACAGAATGCTGTAGGCCTGTTCAGCATAGCCGTGATAAAGCGATAAAAATAAAATTCCCAATCCCAATGCGAAAGTCATGATTACGCCCGTGGCAACATCTCGTTCGCGGACTTCTCTTCCAAGGATGGAAATGGCAATGCTGGCTGTGACTGTGAAAACCATCAAGCCGTAGATCGGTGACACGCCGAGCAAAACTGCTCCAGCCGCGCCCGCAAATCCGATGCTGGACAAAGCGTGACCGGCAAAACTTAATCCGCGCACGATCAGGAAATAACCGAGCACTGCCGCAACAATCGCTACCATCGATCCGGCAATCAAGGCATTTTGAATAAAGGGGTATTGAAAGATCGCAAACAAAATGATCCTTTATGCTTGGTTGCTAGACTTCAGCACCCACAACAAAATAACGTCCGAGTGTGTGAACCACTTGAACGGGCGATCCGTAAAGTTGAGTGAGATTGGATTCGGTAATCACTTCATCCGGCAAGCCTATCGCGCTATGACCACGAGCCATATAAAGGACTCGATCCGCGACTTGCAGTAATGGATTGACATCATGTGCGACCAGCAAAATGGTCACGCCGCGAGTCCGGCAGACCTGGTCAATCAAAGTAACCACATCCTGCTGGTAAGCC
>DATJAH010000056.1:0-13119 GCA_035516425.1 Anaerolineales bacterium | reverse complement strand
CACCTGACTTGCTCATTTTAGTGTCCCGAAGACAGCTTATCAAGAACCGATAAAGTAGTCTCAGGGACCTCTGCATCTGCCAGAAGATCTTTGCCATTGAAAGTCACAATACCGGAGCGGATCGGACGCAGCAGTTTTACGAATTGTTTGATGCTGAGCGCTGTCTTGCGCTCGATGTTCCGACTGATGGCCAATGCCGACAGAACAATCGTGAGATGCGCCTCGATCGCGTCCCGGTTTTGATGGTAGATCGGTCTGGCCCGCAGATCCGATTTGGCCATGCGGAATGTGGCTTCGATCTGAAACAACTGATGGTAATAGTTGATCACTTGATCATCCGGGATATCCAAGTTGGTGACATATCCTTTGATACCCGCCAGGGTTCTGGTTTTGTCGATCAATTTCTGGTTGAGCTTTTTGCTGGTGGCGGTCACACTCAAGAACTTCATTTTTCTGATCGGGATCTGCCCATTGAGCACTTTTCTAGCCTGGGCGATTTGCTTTTCAAGGTTGCGCAGGTCCAGAGCTGCCCGTTTTGCCCGGTACTGGTAGATAACGCGGTACCCCTCTTTTTGTTCCAGCAGGATCTGCTGGTCAACCATTTCTGCACTCTTCTGATACGCGGCGATATCATAAGGTACCTTGTACAGTCGAGAGCCAACGATGTAAGTGTAACCAGCGGCTGAAAGCGCCTCCAAGTTTGAAGAGCTGAGCATGGCTGCATCGGCCACGACGGTGACTTTGGCGACTCCGTGCTGGGCCTGGAAAGCCTCGATGACCGGTAGAATGGTCTTGGTTTCGGCCTTGTTGCCCTCAAAGCTCTGCAAACCTAACGGAAAGCCATTTCGATCCACCAGCAAACCGATAATGATCTGCGGTTCCAAGCGGCGTTCTTTGCTTAGTCCTGGCTTGCGATATTCATCCTCTGCCTGAATCTCAAAATACAGCGAGGTCACATCGTACAGTAGCAGGGTCAGGCCGCCTCCTGGCACATGTTCAAAACAAGCCTGACTGATCTGTCTCCGATAATCCTGACTGGCTGCTTTTACCAAACAACGATAGAGCCGGTTGCGATTGATCGGATCTACCCCCAAGTCGGCCAATACTCGCAGGCTGTCCAGTTTCGAGGTGGGCTCCACGATCCGGGCAATGCACAGCGCCTCGAAGATCTCGTCTCCCAGTCGGTCAAATCCTAGTTTTCTGTATTCGGCCTGGAGAACTTTCCACAATAAACCGGAATACGAGCGCTTGATGCTCACCCGCAAAGAGGGTTTTGCTTCCGTAAACAATTCCTGCTGGTTGGCCTGCATCTGCTTGCGCGCTAATGCCAGCAGCATTTCCAGTTCCTCGCCGGTGTGTGCGCTACCAATATGGATGATCTTGATGATCCGCCCTTTTTGTTTGTAGGCGATCTGAACCGCCGTGGCCCCACTCGCTGTCTTGACCTTACGGATGAACGCCATGCATTCAATTTTAGTCTATCCCACCACACCGTTAGTGTCCTGAAAATTTGTTTTTTGCACTTGCAAAAGACGAAAAAAAGGAAAAGTGAGCAAGTCAGGTTCTATTAAATCCCTTGTTTTATCAAAAGATTCGTTTTTGTAACCAGAGAGCCACGTTCACCAATCCGATCATCACCGGCACTTCGACCAATGGTCCGATGACGGCGGCAAAGGCTTGACCGGATGAAATGCCAAATACAGCTACTGCCACTGCAATGGCAAGTTCAAAATTATTGCTTGCCGCAGTGAATGACAGTGTTGCCGTTTTTGAATAATCTGCTCCGATAGCTTTGCCCATGAGAAAGCTGACCATGAACATCAACGCGAAGTAAATCAATAATGGTATGGCAATCCGTACAACATCCAACGGCAACTGAAGAATATACTGACCCTTAAGACTGAACATCACTACAATGGTAAATAACAGGGCAATCAAGGTAAGCGGACTTATCTTTGGAACAAACCGCGTGTAATACCATTGCTTGCCTTTCAGTCTGACCCATATCCATCGTGTGAAGAAGCCAGCCAGGAACGGAATGCCAAGATAGAAGAATACGGTCCTGGCGATTTCGCCAATCGTAATGTCCACCAATGCACCTTTCATTCCGAACCAAGTCGGCAAAACCGTGATGAATACATACGCATAAACGCTGTAAAACAGCACCTGGAACACGCTATTGAGAGCCACCAAACCGGCCGCGTATTCGGTATCGCCATGCGCCAATTCATTCCACACGATAACCATCGCAATACAACGCGCGAGACCGATCAGAATCAGGCCGGCCATATATTCTGGATAGCCGCGCAAGAAGATGATTGCCAGCGCAAACATGATGATCGGACCGACAATCCAGTTTTGCAGGAGCGATAAACCCAACACTTTCCAGTTGCGGAAGACTTCGCCGAATTCATCGTAGCGAACTTTCGCCAGCGGCGGATACATCATCAGGATCAAGCCAACGGCAATTGGAATATTCGTGGTCCCAATCGAGAATACTTCATTGAAGGATTTCACTGTGCTGGGTATCAGAAATCCCAATCCAATACCAAACGCCATTGCGATGAAAATCCAAAGCGTGAGGTAACGGTCAAGGAATGAAAGCCGTTGAATGACAGGAAGCGCAAGGGGAGCAGCTTTTGAATTTTCCATTTAGGCCCTCTCCACAGCCTCTGCCAAAAACGTGACAATCTCCGATTCCGAAGGGACCCTGCCCGCAGAGACCAGCTTTTCATTAATCACCAATCCGGGCGTGGACAGGATGTTATATTTCATGATCTCAGGATATTCAGTCACTTTGACGATCTGTGCCTCGAGGCCGAGATGATTCCTTGCGCGCTCGGCGAGATAGGCAAGCCTCTTGCAGTTTTCGCAACCCGAACCAAGAATTTTGATCGTAAGCATGTTTTCTCCTACAGAATTATATTGAACAGATAGCCAGTGATGATGATCGAGAGAGTTACAACACCAATGAAGAGCGCGATCAATTTCGGTTTGAGCACCCTTCGTAAAAGAACCGTCTCTGGCAGGCTGACGCCTACCACCGCCATCATGAAAGCCAGTGCAGTTCCAAGCGCCGCACCTTTCTCGATCAATGCCACCATGATGGGAAACATTCCGGCTGCATTTGAATAAAGCGGAAGTGCCATCAAGACTACCAATGGAACGGACCACCAGGTTTTGCCCATCAATCCGGTTAAGGCGTCCACTGGCACATAGCCATGGATCGCCGCACCGATTCCAATTCCAATGATGACATACAACCAGACTTTGACAACAATCTCGCGTACCGCCTCCCCGGCACGCAGGATGCGGTCGTTCCAAGTCAACTTACCGGAATCATCCTCCGCCGCGCGATAAACCATTTTCCAGACAAAATCCTCGACCCAGGACTCGAGATGCAGAGAGCCAATAATCAATCCGGCAACGATAGAGATGATGAGTCCCGAGACCACATAGAGACCGGCGATTTTCCAACCATACATGCCAAATAGAAGCGCCAGGGCAACTTCATTGATAACCGGCGCGGCAATGAGGAAGGAAAACGTCACGCCCAACGGGATGCCGCTTTCGACAAAACCGATGAACAGCGGCACCGCTGAACACGAACAGAATGGTGTGACAATCCCCAGCATCCCAGCCAGCACGTTACCGATGCCTTGACGTTTTCCGCCCAATAGTTGGCGAGTACGCTCCGGGCTGAAGAATGTGCGCAGGATGGTGATCAGGAAGATCATCCCCGATAAGAGCAAGAATATTTTTGGAACGTCATATAAAAAGAATGAGATCGCATCTCCAAGATGAGAGCCTTGAGGGAGATTGAGCGCACGATAGGCGGCCCAATTTGCAAAAGGCTGAATAACACTGTAGGCGAAGATCCAAAGCACCATGGAAAGCAGAACGAGCAGGTAGTTGCGATGAGCGTCGGACTTTACGGATGGAACCGGAAGGGTTGTCATTTTGATCCTATATTCCGATTGTTGAATGTTGTCTTTCAAAAAAAATCGATGGTTGATCTAGGAATGCAGGGCATCGGTTTCAAGCGGAATCTTCTGAGGGGCGTTGCATTTCGGACAAGGGCAAGCTTTCGAATGCTTATGTTGGATAGGTTTAGGAGTGACTCCGGTCACCGAAGGAAGCGCATCTAAAACGGTGTAAATCGCCGGCTTGATCACGCGATAATACAGGTTCAATCCATCGCGTCGAGATTCCACAAGTCCTGCCTGTTTGAGAATCATGAGCTGCTGAGAGATGTATGCCTGCCGCTGATTCAACATGGCTTCCATATGGCAGACGCATTGCTCGCCATCACGCAGAATCTCCAGGACCGCCAAGCGCGTGGGGTGTGATAAGGCTTTCAGAAGTTCGCTTTCGAGTTGGTATTCGTCCATGGGTTCACCTATATTCAGAATTCTGAATATAGAATAATCCTAAAAAAGACGCTGGTCAACAGACCAGCGTCATCAGAAAACCATGACAAACCTCACGACTGTTCAGCTGCCCAAGACTTGATTTTCTTTTCAATCAGGTCGCGGACTTCACGGAATTTGGCAAGCTTTTCTGCTTCCGGTCCTTCAACTTTAGCGGGATCTTCAAATGACCAGTGCATTCTCTTATTGACTCCGGGCCAAGTGGTTGGGCAGTTTTTATCGGCCTCATCGCAAACGGTGATCAAATACTGAAAGAGAACTTTTCCAAGATAAACGTCCACGCCTTTGGATTCCTGGCTTGAGACATCTATGCCAACTTCATTCATCACCTGAACCGTGAGCGGATTCAATCCTTTCGGCTCCAAGCCTGCGCTGTGTGCTTCAAAGTGCTCCCCGCCGTGCTTGCGCAGAAAGGCTTCCGCCATTTGACTGCGAGCTGAATTGCCTGTGCACAAAAATAGAACTTTTTGCTTATCCATGGGCGCTCTTCGTTATATTTCTAAATCGGCTTGGTGGCAGTGATCAGCGCTGAGAATGGAACACCGACTGGCATCTTCGACAAAATCATCCCGCTGGCGTCTTTCGGTTCAATATGGATATCTTCAAAGCCGGCTTCTTTCAGGCCTCGAACGTATTCTTTGACCTCAAGCGCACCGCCAAGACAATCTCCCCACGCTTCGACATTCTCCTTCAAGGCTCGTGGCACCGGCCCATTGGAAACTACATCGGAAATCGCAACCCGTTTCCCTGGTTTGAGCACACGCTGGATTTCTCCAAAGACTTTGAATTTATCAGGCGTCAGGTTGATCACGCAGTTTGAGATAACTACGTCAATACTGTCATCGTCAATCGGCAATTCTTCGAGATAGCCTTGGCGGAATTCAACATTGGGAATATTCATGCGGCTGGCACTGGCGCGGGCGCGTTCGATCATTTCAGGCGTCATATCTACGCCAAAGACATGACCGGTTTCACCCACTTGTTTGGCGGCCAGAAAACAATCCAAGCCGCCGCCTGAACCAAGATCCAGGACAGTTTCACCCTTATTCAAACTGGCAATGGCGATCGGGTTGCCGCATCCCAGCGAGAATTCGGAAATATCTCCCGGCAGGGTATCCAGTAATTCTTTTGGATACAATTTGTTGCCGGCGGTCTGACAGCAATCGCCGGAATCACAGCATGAGCTTGATCTCGCTTTCGCGGCATAGCGGTCGCGAACAATATTGTGAATGGCATCAGGTGTTTTCGTCATGACAGGTTCTCCTTATATAGACGTTTGTCTATGCGATGAGGTAAAAAAATTTATTTCGTAAAGACTTTATTGATCGCCAACGTTGCTTTTTCGTCCGGCGCAAATCTGATCATCAATCGTCCGCAGCAGAATGAGATGTTCTCCTGATTTAGAGTATAGAATGTTTGCTTGCCTTCTTCGCGAATATTTACCAGTCCCGCATCCCGCAAAATGGCAAGGTGATGGGAAACGGTGGGTTGAGTTACATCCAACCTGGCGACTACTTCGTTGACCGACAACCAATTACAACACAGCATGTTCATGACCTTCTGCCGCGTTTCATCTGCAATGGCTTTGGAAAAGAGCACCGGATCAAACTTCATGGTATGGATTTCTATTTTTATTATATAGATAACCGTCTATTTGTCAAGGGTAGAGATACTCTGTGAGCTGCGTCTTGTGAGTTATCCTGGCCCGGTTTCGCTTAAAAATAAAGCAGCGGCAGGTTTCGAATCCACCGCTGCCTTTACATCTTGAAGCTGTGTTAGTGTTGTGCTTCTCCCAACGTAACCTTGGCCTGGAAAGTTTGGCCATTGCGCACGACCGAAAGCGTAATCTGGTCGCCGGGCTTGTAAGAGAACAACGTGTTGAGATACGAATGGGTGGCATCCAGCGGCACATTCCCAATTTGGTTGATCATATCGCCTTGTTGCAAACCGGCTTGCGCGGCCGGGCTGCCCGCGGCAACACGCGTCACATACACCCCCCATTGGATCGGCAAGCCATAGGCGGCCGCGACATCCGGCGTAATGGGCTGGTAGCTAATTCCAAGGTACGGATGCGATACATAACCTTTTTGGATGATCTGCCCGGCCACAGCTTGCGCGGTGTTAATCGGAATGGAAAAACCGAGTCCCTCCGCCACCGTGCCGGTCCCCGTGTTGCGGACGATCAGCGTATTGATGCCGATCACTTCACCCGCCAGATCCACCAACGGTCCGCCTGAATTGCCTTGATTGATCGCTGCGTCAGTCTGGATCAAGCCTTCGATCTGGTACCCGTTACCGGTGTCGATCGACCGTCCGGTCGCGCTGACCACACCGACGGTGACTGTATTTTTGAAGTCGCCGAGCGGCGAGCCGATCGCAATAGCGGTCTCCCCGGGTTTGAGGGTGTCCGAATTTCCAAGTGTTGCAACGGCCGGGACTTTTCCATCAATCTTCAGTACAGCAATATCGGAATACGGATCCGTGCCGACAAGCGTGGCCTTTTGTTGCGTACCATCGGCGAGAATGATAGTGATGTCCTGGGCATTTTCAATCACGTGATTGTTGGTGAGGAGGTAACCTTGATTGGAAATGAAGAGTCCACTTCCACTCACCGTCTGATCGCCGGTTGAACCGAAGAATGTGTTTTGTCCCGGAATCGTTCCGACGACCGTTACCACCGCGGGTCCGACCTTTTGAACGGCCTGCGTAATTGTGGTTTGAATGTCGGTCGTGTTGAACGTCAACGTTGTGGCCGGGCTGGCGTTACTGGCGGGCAGGGCCGCCTGAACCGGCGCGGGCAGCGCCGCAGAATTTTTCACGGCTTGATATACGCCGTAGCCGCCTGCGACCGCCCCGCCCAGCGCGGACAACCCGGCGATCAGCACAACCAGTAAAACGTACAGAACGCGTTTGAAAGTCATTTGAACTCCTTGCTAAACACTTTATCGATCCCATTTTAGCCCATAAAAATGACAATCAAATTACCTCAAGATAAACGTATAATGAGAATGAATGGAAATCGACCTGTGAACTGATTTTCTGTGAACCGAGAGGATTGCTACATGGCGAATCTGATGTTGACGGTATTGATTGGCATGATCGGCGGGTTGGCGGTCGGCATGCAGGGGCCGATTGTATCCCAGATGAGTCAGCGCATCGGCACAATGGCCGGCAGTTTTGTGGTGCATGTCAGCGGCGCGATTTTGTCGGGTGCCTTATTGCTGGCGCTTGGCGGCGAGAATCTTGGAAATTGGCGCAGCCTCTCATGGTACATGTTCCTGTCCGGCAGCTTTGGCGTGATTTTGTATTTGACGATTAATCAGACCATGCCGCGCCTGGGTGCGACCACCGCCTTGGCGCTGATCATCATCGGCCAATTGGTGATGGGCATCGTCATCGACCAATTCGGTTGGTTCGGCGTCGCGGTGCGGCCCGTTGACCTGGTTCGACTCCTTGGCGCCGGGTTGTTGATCACCGGCGGATACTTGATCGTAAGATAAAAGATGTTTATTACGCTGGAAGGTCCGGAAGGTTCCGGTAAAACATCGCACATCAAGCCGCTGACCGAGTGGCTCACGTCGCAAGGATACAGGGTCTTTGCCACGCGCGAGCCGGGCGGAACAAGCATCGGCGAGCAGATCCGAAACGTCATTCATGATTTGAAAAACACCGAAATGCATCCGCGTGCCGAGACATTGTTGTATCAGGCCGCGCGTGCGCAAATCGTCGAACAGGTCATTCGCCCAAAACTGGCCGAGGGGATGGTTGTTATTTCGGATCGCTATTCTGACTCCACCATTGCTTACCAAGGCTACGGTCATCAGCAAGACTTAGGCGAGGTACGGTCATTGGTCAAATATGCCACTGGTGGATTAACTCCCGATTTGACGATCCTGCTCGATATCGCTGTGGAAACCGGGCTGAAGCGCAAGACGCAAAATGCTTCGGAGTGGAATCGACTGGATGCATACGACGTGGATTTTCACCGCCGTGTTCGTGCCGGATATTTGGAAATGGTCCAGCAAGAACCGGAGCGATGGGTGGTGGTGGATGCTGATCGAGATTGGCAATCCGTGCAGGATGAATTGAGACTCGGGATTGCCGATCGATTGATGAAATAATCATGGAATATATTTCTTGGCCCTTTGCCCCCGCCTTCTTCACCTGCACCTGCGCCAGGGGAGCAAGGTGGGGGTTATGATATACTGAAACTGTTGTCAACAGGGTTTGGTGATTCTCTTCTGAGGTCGTCTCACACCTGATTTGTGCCCGCTCTCATAGCAGGCGTCTAGGAGAAAAATGGAATCCAAGTTGTACGTCGGCAATCTATCGTACTCGACCACGGAAGATGATCTGCGGACCCTCTTCATGCAAGCAGGCACGGTGGCCTCCGTGGCATTGATCAAGGATCGCGACAGCGGTCGATCGAAAGGCTTTGCGTTCGTGGAGATGAGCACTCAGGTGGAAGCGGAAAAAGCCATCAGCACGTTCAACGGATATCGCCTGGCTGACCGCGAGTTGAGAGTCAGCATGGCCCGTCCGCAGGAAGAGCGCGGCGGGTTTGGCAATCGCGGCGGCAATCGCGGCGGACATCGTCCTCAGCGCGGGGGCGGCAAGCGCTATTAGATTTCTGCCAGGGATAAATCATTTTTTCGGAGTGCTTAGGCACTAGCTTTGTGTACGCACTCCATTCGTAGGAAGTGCTTTCATGGCTGAACAACCCCTTCCCCAAAGCCTTGACGTATTGCTGGCGAGTATTGAGCGCGAATGGAACGCGCTGATCGAGGTCGTGAATCGTCTCGCACCCGAACAAATGATCAGGCCTGATTCGGGCGGTTGGTCGCCAAAGGATCATCTCGCGCATCTTGCGACGTGGATGAACTATATGCGCAGGAGCTATCTCGGAGGCGAGCCGTCGCACACCGCGCTGGGTATTGACCCGCAGAAGCTCAAGGGCTTGGATGAGGATGGCATCAACGCCATCATCTTCGAGCGCAACCGCGGCCGGTCGGCAGATGACATCCGTGCTGAGCTTAAGAATGCGTACCGTGAAGCCATCCGCACGCTCACGACGATGAAATTCTCGGATCTGATGAAGCCGTTCAAAGAGGATGATCCGAAAAAGCGTCCAGTCATCCTTTGGGTGCTTGGGAACACATCGGAGCACTTTGCCGAACACCGCGCTTATATGGAACGCGCGCTGAACACGAGGGATCCATGACCGTCGATTCGGAAAGCGATATCAAGGGATTGAAAATCATTGGACATATCTGCGCCGAAGTGTTGCGGAGGATGATGAGGGCGGCTCAACCGGGCATCACGACCGGCGAACTGGACCAACTCGGAAGTGAACTCCTCCAAGCGGAAGGCGCGCATTCCGCACCCATCGTGACCTATGACTATCCCGGCACAACTTGCATTAGCGTCTCGCCGGTGATCGCACACGGCATCCCCGGCAAGTATGCTTTGAAATCGGGTGATCTGATTCATATCGATGTCTCCGCCGAATCCGATGGCTATTTTGCGGACACCGGCGCATCGCTGTGGGTGTCCAATCGCACCGCCCAGGTCCATAAATTATTGGAAGCCACCAAAGCGACTTTGAGCAAAGCGATCAACGTCGCACGCGCGGGAAACCCTTTAAATGGAATCGGGCGGACGGTCCAGCAGGAGGCGATGAAGCGCGGCTATAATGTCATCTACGAGCTAACCGGGCATGGCATCGGGCACGGCTTGCACGAAGCGCCGAACGAGATTTGGAATTTCTACAATCCGCGCGATCGTCGCACCTTGAACGAGGGGTTGGTGATTGCCATCGAGCCGTTCCTGACAACGGGACAGGGACGCGTCAAGCAGGAAAACGACGGTTGGTCATTGCGAACTGCAGATAACGCCATCGCCGCGCAGTTCGAACACACCATCGTAGTTACGAAGCGCGAACCGCTCATTCTAACGCTGTAGCATGAACCTGCATCTGTTTTCCAGCCCCGGCGAACGAGGCGACCTCCGCTATGTGATCGACGCCGCGCGGCCTTATCTGGCCGGCAAGCCTGATGCGCTGGTTGCGTATCTGCCGATGGCTTCGTTCTATGGGGCCAGGTGGCTTGAGCCGACTCAAAAATATTTTGGTGATTTAGCGCGCATTGAAATGCTTGATTCCGAAATGATGGAGCTTCCGTCCCTGGAGACGATGCTGCGCCGCGCCACATTGGCTTACATTCCCGGCGGCAATACATTTCTGCTTGATCATCGTCTGCATGTCAGCCGCTTGATGCCATACCTCTTCAAAAAGATACAAGCCGGTCTACCGCTGATCGCCTGGGGTGCCGGGACAATCTTATGCGGACCAAATATCCTGACTTCGCAGGATCTCAACGCCGTCGAGACCACGCACTTCAATGGATTGAATGTGACGCCGTTCAATTTCAATGTGCATTACGCCGGGAATTTGGAAAGGGATAACTGGCTGGTGGATTATCACATCTTCCACGATAATCCAGTGATTGTCATGGCTGACGGCTCCTATGTCAAAGTCGAGGGGCGCAAGACGCAGCTGGTGTGCGGTGAGGCGTGGGTTCTGCGTAAAGGACAGGACAAGGAAAAGCTCAAACCCGGCGCACTGATCGTCCTATAATTCCATGGCCGTATCATTCGCCATCGCCGCCGAGGGCTCCCGCCCCGGCATCCGGCAGGGCCGATTCGATTTCCTCGGGCGATTGACCCGCCTCAAGCCGGTCCACGACGTCATCGAGTTCAGGCGGCATCTCTTCGCCCATTTCCTTTCCCATCTTGCGCATCATCCGACCCATGGCGCGTGGGTCATCTTCCAGGCCCTCCAGGGCCGACGGATCCGTCACGCTCTCCATTCGACTCTCCTCCGATTTGGCGATTCGTACTTTGGTCATCCGCCGCCGGACTTTGTCGCTGCCACAGTGAGTGCAGAGAACGTTTTTTTTGCCGTATTCGCTGAACGTCAGGAAGATGTCGAAGCGTTCACTGCAATGGAGACAAATAAAATCGTAGGTGGGCATGAATTAATTTTACTGCAATCCCGTATGAATGTCTTTGGTACAATATCTTCATGGCATCCCCTGAATTTGAACGACCGCATCCGGAGCCTCTGCTGATCGTGATCTCCGGCCCTTCGGGCGCGGGGAAAGACGCCGTCGTCCAGCGCATGAAAGAACGTGGACTGCCGTTCCATTTTGTGGTCACAGCCACGACGCGCCCTCGGCGTCCCAATGAAGTGGAAGGCAGGGATTATTTTTTCGTCTCGAAGGAAGAGTTCGCGCGCATGATTGAGCAGGACGAATTGTTCGAGTACGCGATTGTCTATGGCGATTACAAGGGTAATTCCAAACGGCAAGTGCGGGATGCGCTGGCCAGCGGCCAGGATGTGGTCATGCGTCTGGATGTTCAGGGTGCGGAGACGGTCCGCAAACTTGTGCCCGAGGCGCTGCTGATCTTTATCACGACGGACAGCGAGGAGGAATTGGTCAGTCGCCTCAAACAACGCAAGACCGAAACCGATGACTCGCTTGCAATCCGCATTGCCACGGCCCGCAAGGAACTCCAGCGCATGCAGGCCTTTGATTACGTCATTGTCAACCACGACTTTCTGCTCGATCACACGGTCGACATCGTGCGCGCCATCATCGATTCGGAACATCATCGCGTTAAACAACGAAAGGTTAATTTGTGAATCAATCTGTTGCTTCTCCTGCTCCTTCGACCTCTCCATCACCGCAGACCGTGCGCGTTGCCATGCCTTCGTCGCGTCCCTACGTGACTTATACGATCATGGGCATCACCATCGGCTTCTATCTCTTGCAGCTCGCCAGCGTAGCGCTCTTCGGCTACGCCAACGATGCCGCCCAAATGGATTGGCTTGAATTCTATGGGTCGAAGATCAATCAACTGATTCGCGCCGGTCAAGTCTGGCGTTTGGTGACGCCGGTGTTGTTGCACGCCTCCATTCCACATATTCTCTTCAATATGTATGCGCTGCTCGTCATCGGCGTGGGATTGGAGCGTTACTTTGGGCACGGCCGTTATCTTTTGCTCTATGCGCTCGGCGCATTTACAGGAAACGTTCTGTCCTTTTTGCTTTCAAGCGGATATTCGGTCGGCGCCTCCACCGCGATCTTTGGCCTGATCGGTGCAGAAGGCATCTTCCTCTATCAGAACCGGCAATTATATGGCAGGCGGTTTGGAAGTGCCATTGGAAACGTGATCTTCATTGTTGTGGTTAATTTGGTGTTCGACTTTGTCCCCGGCAGCGGTATTGATTATTGGGGGCACATCGGGGGGTTGTTGGGTGGATTGATTTTCACATGGTTTGCCGGTCCGCGTTGGGAGGTGGGAGCGATCTATTCTTCGCCCTTACCAGGCGCCGGACAAGCCATGATGCCGACGGCGCAGTTGCTGGATCAACGGGAGCCTCACGAGGTCGTGACGGGTGCGGCCGTGGTGCTTTTGATCTTCGGCGCGCTTGCGGTGCTTGGAATGATTTATCCGATTGCGCCATAACACGGCTTGAAAAAAAATGGGGGCTGTCCAAAAAGTGGGCAGCTCCTTTTGATTTTGAACCCTCCTCAAAAGTGAAAAAGTTTAATACAATAGGGGCATGAACAATCAACGTGTGGTTTTCAAGCCGTATACGACGGAACAACCCAGCCTGCTGCCGCGG
>DATJAH010000055.1:0-19274 GCA_035516425.1 Anaerolineales bacterium | reverse complement strand
CCGCGGCAGCAGGCTGGGTTGTTCCGTCGTATACGGCTTGAAAACCACACGTTGATTGTTCATGCCCCTATTGTATTAAACTTTTTCACTTTTGAGGAGGGTTCAAAATCAAAAGGAGCTGCCCACTTTTTGGACAGCCCCGCAGCCTTTTCGTCCCAGAATATTTTCCCTGTCTCTTGACACTGCGCTACTCATGGGTAGGCGCTGTGGTCTGGAATCGACGCGGCTCATACACTGCCGAAGTACCTTGCTGATCTGGGGTTTAGACTGGGATAAATTGAGGCTGGTCAAATCAATCAGCGCTGTGCTCTGGAATTGACGCGGCTCCGGCATTAGCAAAAGCAGAAACAGGAATTACTTTGCCTTTTTCAGAGTCACAATAAATGTTGTTCCCTGCTTAATCACACTTTCAACCGCGATCTTTCCGCCCAGTTCTTCTACAATCGATTTCACGATATAGAGCCCAATTCCGCTACCCGGGATCTCCGCAACGGTCACGTTTTTAGCGCGATAGAAACGCTCAAACAGATGAGAAGCGGCCTCAGGCGGAATCCCAAGTCCGTGGTCTGCAATCGAAATGCTGACATCAGACTCGTGTTCCGCCAAGTCGATATGGACCGTTTTTCCCTCTGGAGAGAATTTCACTGCATTATTGATCAAGTTAATAAATACCTGTTCCAACCCCCCCTTATCACCAATGACGCGCGTTGGCTTTTCCGTGCCATTCAACTGGATCACGACGTTTCGTTTCTTCGCAATTGGCTTAACTGCCTGAACGGAATCCAACAAGGCATGCACCAGATCCAGCGGGGTATGTTCCAGCTTCATCATGCCGCTCTCCAAACGTCCGGCGATCAGTAGGCGGTCAATCAGGATCTTCTGCCTGTTGAGTTCACTCTTCAGCGTATGCCAGTACTCGTCCAGTTCTTCCGCCGTCCCCCCTTCCTGAATCAATTCAGCCATCAGGATGGCAGAGGTAACAGGTGTGCGTAGTTCATGCG
Organism: Anaerolineales bacterium; assembly: GCA_035516425.1. GTDB lineage: Bacteria > Chloroflexota > Anaerolineae > Anaerolineales > Villigracilaceae > Fen-1038. The sequence goes on along the minus strand of DATJAH010000055.1, from coordinate 18,273 downwards.
AGGCGCGGTTGATGAAATCCGATTTCATTTGATCGAGTTGGATCTGTTCTGTGATATCGCGGATCACGATCAGAGCTTCGCGTGAATCGATGGGATACAGGCGCGCTTCATACTCGTCGCGGCTAAAAGGCAGAGTGAATCTTTCCAGCACCTGCGGCGATTTGAATCCCCGCCCTTGACTTTCTCCCATGATCCGCTGAACCACCTCCTCCGGCCATGTCTCAGCCAGTCGCTTGCCAGACATCATATCCCGATGAACATAAAGCGGATGCTCTGGATTCGCACTGTAATCCAGGATGATGCCGTTGAAATCCACGCGGATGAGAAGATCGGGCAGTACAGACAGTATGATTCGATTACGCGCTTCGCTCAACTGGATCGCCTCTTCATAGTCATTGCGCTGCATCGCGGAACCGATCAAATTGGCCGCGGTTCGAACAGCCTCCCGTTCCGACGAAGACCACGAAAGCTCCTGCTGATCATCAAACAGGCCGAGGAAGCTCCCAAGTCTCCGGGTATTTCGAATCGGCACAACGCCAAAGGATAGATCTCCGGAATTCATTTTATCCAGAGCCCCATAAAAATGCCCGCTGGTTTCGCTCAAGATGGAGGATAGATGGGGGGTTATCGCATCGATGATCTTGAAATCAGACCGCTCCTTTTTTATCCACTGGTATTGAACTTCAATGGACGACCGCCCTGAGAAAGTAGTAATTTCAAAGATGGCGCAGCAAAAAACATTCATTGCCCTGCCCAGGGATTCCAATACTTCTGGAAGTCTGTATACTATATTGGAGGATTGCAGCAAACGGGCTGTGGCCTCACTGATCACCGAAAGTATTCGTGCCTGCTTCTTTAGCATTTCCTCGGCATTTATTCGTTCCGAGATATCGCGGGCAATGCTTTGGATGTAGGCTGGCTGCTTATCAGCGGTATAAACCAGAGACGTGCTCACCTCAACCGGCACCGTTCTTCCATCCTTGCGCTTGAGAATACGCTCGTAGAGATTGGGGCCTTCTCCCAGGGAATCATGCGTCAGTTGTTCATCCAATGACATTACCTTGCTGACCGGCATGCCAACCAATTCCTTTTCTTCATATCCCAATAATTGCAAAGCCTGTTGATTTGCCGCAATATAAGTCAAGTCCAATCCGATAATAAATACACATTCCCCGGTTTGATCGAACAAGGCGCGGTAATTCAATGTATTTCCCGCTTGGATGCTCTGTGCCTCGGCCAGTAGCTTCTTACTCATTGGACCGCGTGAGATCGGGACAGTTTTTTCATCCATAGACCAGATCCTCTGGATTGCGTTCTGGCAACCAAGCGCGCACCTTGCAACCCTTGGGACTGTCCATAATCTCCACCGTACCACCCAAGCCGCGGAATACAGCACGAGCAATGGTCAAACCGACGCCCAAACCATCATGTTCACGGTTGTCCCCTTGGCTGATCTGATAGAACCGTTCAAACACCTTTTCCCTGAGATCTGCGGGAATTCCCGGCCCCTCATCTTGCACGAGAATGGTCGCGCCCCCCTTGCTTCCGGAAGCTACCGTCAATCGGACGTTTCCGTTTTCAGGGCTGAACTTGAAGGCGTTATCCACAAGGTGCACAATCGAACGCGTGAATTCATACCGAGGGGCAAGCAGAGTTCCCTGTTCAGGACAATCCAGGATCAAATTCAGGTTCTTGTTCTTATAACGCTCTAAACGTTTCTGAACCGGAACGACAAGCTGGGCGTGCAGATCCACCGCTTGCCTGATCAAGTTGAGATTACCCTGGTCCATGTTGCTTAATAGAATCAGATCTGAAACCAGAGACTCAAGTCGATCTGCGTTGGATAGGGCAATTTTGAGAAAGCGGCTTTGTTCCTCCGGGTTATCAAAGCGATGGTTAGTCGCCAGTTCCAAAGGCATCAATATGTTGGTGAGTGGCGTGCGCAATTCGTGATGATAATTTTGAAGGATCTCGTGCTTCAGTTTTTCCATGTCCTTCTCGGCAATCGCCCTCATTTCTTCGCGGCCGCGCGCCTGTTCCAATTGTACGCGGCGAAAAACCGCCTCGATCCTGGCAAATAATTCCTCAGTCTCAAAGGGCTTGGTGATGTAGTCATCCGCTCCATCCCGAAGTCCGCCGACGCGATCCTCCGCGCTGGAACGTGCCGTGAGAAATATGAATGGTATGGATGCCAGCGCGGGCTCCAGGCTCAGCAGCCTCCGCAGCTCAAACCCATTGGGCGGAGGCATCATGATATCAGAGATAATCAGATCTGGCATGGACTCCTTTGCTTTTCGAAATCCATCACTGCCATCGGTGGCGGTAACCACGGTGTACCCATGCCGCCTGATTCTTGCGGCCAAACCCAGGAGCAGGGCCGGTTCGTCGTCAATGATTAATATCGTAGGCATATATTCCTCGGTCACCCGTCCTTACGCAAGATTCTGGTCGTGCCTCTGGCTCTATCGATCAGGCTGGCGTTGTTATTGACAAACATCATTTGTACGGTGGCCACGGAGATGAGATCCCCTGAATTAAGCACACAGTGATCGATTTTTAGGCCATTTACAAACGTCCCACTCGTCGACCCATTGTCCCGCAGAACATACTTGCCTTCTTCTACGCGGATCTCCGCATGAAAGCGCGAGACGAACTCCTCATGTAGAACAATATCATTCTCCAATTGGCGGCCAATTCGGATTACGGGTTTCTCAAGCGGGATCATCTGCCGGTTAACTATTAAGAATACGCTCTGCTCAAAAGACGATCCTTTTGAGGTTGAATTTTCTTCATTCATAAGTGTCTCCTGATAAGTTGCCTTCAATCAGTATAGGTCTTTTCACTTCCATACTCTTTCAGAAATACCTCCACCACTTTAGGATCGAAATGCTTTCCGCTCTGCTCGCGGATGTATTGCAGGGCATCCGGCTTACTCCAAGCTTTACGATAAGGACGGTCGCTGGTCAGCGCATCCCACACGTCAACGATGGCGAATATTCTCGCCGCCAACGGGATCTGCTCACCCTTCAAGCCTTGTGGATAGCCGGTGCCATCCCATTTTTCGTGGTGGCAGTAGGGGATGTCCAGGGAGCCGCGCAGATAGGCGATGGAATGCAACATATCATACGCAAACTCCGGGTGCTTCTTCATGATCAGCCATTCTTCATCGGTCAGCTTTTCGACCTTGAGCAGGATGCGATCGGGCACCCCCAGCTTGCCGATATCATGTAGCAGGGCGCCGCGCCGCATTTTGACAATATCCTCATCGCTGAGTTGCAAGGCTTTTCCCAAGTGGACGGTCATCTCGGTCACGCGCTGGGAATGGCCCTCAGTCTCTTTATCGCGTAAGTCCATGGCCTGCGACCAGCCCTCGATGGTGGCTTCGTAGGCCACGGCTAATTGCATATTGGCGCGCTGCAGGCTGTCGAACATTTGCGTGGTGTCGATGGCGATGGCTGCTTGGCCGGCCAGAGTTTCAAGGAAACTGCTCCAGGCGGGATTGGGAGTGAAGTCTTTGCGGTGAAAAACGGTCATCACGCCCTTGACTTCCCCTTTCGAGATCAAGGGGATGACATCCATGCACTTGAACCCCTCCTCCAACCAGAGTTTGGAAAGAAGCGGATCTGGCTCTCTTACTTCAGGCTCACGGACATGGATCATCTCCCGTTTCACCACAGCCTCACCGGCAAGGCTGTTTCCCAACTTCAAGCTGGCAATCTGAATAAGATCCGTTTTGAAGCCAAGGCCCGCGATGTATTGCAATGCTCCCCTCTGATGGGGCTGAATCAGAAAGATGGCTGCAGCCTCTGCCTCTAATTGGCTCAGGGTCTGCGTCAATAAAACATCGAGCATCATACGCTGGTCAAAGCTGCCTGCGATGGTCCGGTCAATGGTATGCAGAGCCTGAAGTTGTTTCAGGTGTTGCAGGGTTTCTTCGTGCAGACGCCCGTTTTCCAGCGCAATGGCAGCTTGATTGGCAAGTGTAATTGTCAGCCGTTCATCTGCCTCACTGAAGGCATCCGGTTTTTCGGATTCGATGCTGACCACGCCCACCATGCGATCTTCCACTTTCAGCAGGATATACAGGCCGGAATGGATATTGGGTTCGACATTGACAAAACGCGGATCATGCGACAACTCGCCAGCGCGCACGTTCTGGTGGTGTTGCACCGCCCAACCGCTGAGACCCTCCCCAGCTTTTGAGATCATGGATTTGAATCGTTGTTCAGCTTCCTGGAGTTCCGCTGTAGTCTTCGTGCCTGGCAAATTGAAAGCCAGCAATTCCAGGGATTCATCTTCCGGATGATAGAGGCGCACCGCTGTATGGTGCCAATTGAGCTTCGATCTCATCAGCTCGATGAGCTTCTGTGCGATCTCTTTGGGTGACAGTAGCTGGCTCAATGCCAGACCGTTTTCATAAAGCGTTTCAAGCTCGGCAAGGTGTTGAGATATCGCTTGTTCGGCCTGCTTGCGTTCGGTGATGTCCTGTATGACGCCAAACACGCGGATGGCCCTGCCCCCTTCGTCATACACAATCTCGTCCCGAGCGTGGACAAATCGTATATCGCCATCGGGACGGATAATGCGGTATTCCACCTCATAAACCCGGCTTCCTTGCAGCGCTTCGCTCCACACCTGTCGTTGGAGTGGCTGGTCATCGGGATGGATCATTTCTTGAAATTGAGCGCGGCTGAGGTCGGTAGCAGGTGATTGCAGCCCAAAGATGCGGTGAGCTTCTTCTGACCCTGTGATACGATCGGCGATAAGGTCATTTTCCCAGTAGCCGATGTTCGCGATCTGCTGGGCCTGCTTCAGTTTGCGCTCGCTTTCTTGCAGCGTTTCCTCCGCGCGCTTGCGCTCGGCTTCAGCATCTATCGAATCCAGCGCGAAGGATATATCGCGCCCAATTTCATCCAATAGATTCTGATCGTCATCGCTAAAGCCGTGTGGCTCGGAGGCGTAGACGGTCAGCGCGCCGATGGCATGTCCTTTTTGCCGAATTGGCACCGATGCTGATGAGCGATAGCCCCGTTGCAATGCCAGTTCCCGCCATGGAATCATGCCGGGATCACTTGCAATATCATGGCAGATGATACAACGTCCTTCGCGTATGGCTATACCGGTTGGACCGCCACCCAATATCGGGTCTTGAACCGCGATGCTTATATTCGTCAAATATCCCTGTTCGTCACCCGCGAAAACGGTGGGTTTTACATAGCCATTAACTTCTTCAATCAGGCCAATCCAGGCCATACGAAATTTGCCATATTCGATTGCTACATGACAGATCTGCGAGAAAAGAGAGTGCCGTTCTTTTTCGCGTACGATCACTTGATTGATCTGGCTAATCGTGGCGTACATGCGATTAAGATGTAAAATTTTCTCTTCAGCCTGTTTACGCTCGGTGATGTCACGGATGAGTACGACAACACTTTTTGGAGTTTCGCCGGGTACGAGAATGGGACTGGCGCGCGCCATAGACCAGAGAGTGCGTTCCCGTATCTCAAGGGGAAATTCGTAGGTCTCGGGCTTGCCGCTCCCCAGTACCCTCCGGACCACACTGAGCAGCAAGCCGCCCATTTCCTCTCCCCATAGGTGCACCAAAGTCTTGCCCACCAATTGAGACTTGGGCATAGGCAAGAGTTCTTCGTTGGCGGTCCAGACCTGGCGGTACGTTCCCTGCTCATCCACCTCGAAAACGATATCGTCGAGCGATGTCACCAAAGCCCTCATCTGGCGTTCCTGCTCACGCAACGCGTCCTCCGCATGTTTGTGCTCAGTGAAATCGTGTGCCACCCACATGACCGTGTTTTTTGAACGCGGCGACGCGTTCGCAGAGAACCAGATCTGCTTGTCCCCTATTTGCAATGCATACTCACAATCCACGGGTTGGCCGCTTTGGAGAGCCTCGTGAATTTTGGAGAGGATCAGGTCAGCGGTATTTTTTGGCAGGATTTCATGCAGGGTCTTGCCGAGCATGCCTTCCGCCGGGCGATAGAGATTGGTTGGATTAGTCGGGGCGATCTCAATATAGCGGCCATCTGCATCAAGAACGACGACCACATCCATCATCGCCGCGAACAATGCCCGCAGTTCGGCCTCGGAGGCAACTAGTTGCTCCTCCGCACGCTTGCGCTCAAGATACACTTTTTTCTCTTCCAGTGCATGGGAAACTGCCGCTCCCAAGCGTTTTAGATTTTCCTTGATAACATAATTGGATGCACCGGCTTTCACACAATCCACGGCGGTATCTTCGCTCAACGAACCGGTAATGATGATCAACGGTGTGAAAGGCACGCGCTTCAAGGCCAGCTTCAGCGCCTGCATACCATCAAAATTCGGCAGGTGATAATCTGAGAGGATCAGGTCAGGATTGAATTTGTCAAGTGCCTCCAGATAATCACGTTCGGTTTCAACGCGCTGAAATACGCAATCGCCCAGCGACTTGCGAATTTCACGCATCGCTAGGTCAGCGTCTGGAGGTAGGTCTTCAACGATCAAGATCCGAATTGGCTCACTCATAGGTTCGTTCCTTCTTCATTTTCTTCGACGTCTTCAGGCGTGTAATAAGTTTAGCCCGCATCGTACGTGCCCTGTTTCTGGCGGTACATGTTCGCATCGGCTTCCTTGAGTACATTCAGAAGAGGCCCCGCGCGCTCGGCTGTGCCCAGGCCGAGCGACAAGCAGATCGGCGTCCCCGTTTGGGCATTATTGTGCTCAAGGATCGCCTGCTCTACCCGTCTCAGTAATACTTCAGCGGTCATGTGGCCGGTGGCGGGTAGCAACACGGCAAATTCATCTCCGCCGATACGTGCGATCACTTCTTCGGCTCGAAAGACGGCGATTAGCGCCTGCGCAGTGCGTTTAAGCAGGTCATCCGCGGCGGCATGCCCATGCAGATCATTCGTTTCCTTCAGACGATCTACATCTGCCATGAGGATACTAATCGGGTATCCGCGCCCGCGTTCGGGCCGCTCGATCTCTCCCAGAAAGAAGCCGCGATTAAATGAGCCAGTTAATGCGTCATGGATGCTCAAATATCTGAGTTCTTCTTCCGCCCTGTTGCGCTCGATTCGGATCCTTTTCTCTTCCAGCGCATGTACAACGGCGACCCCCAACCTCTTAATATTTTGCTTAATAACGTAGTTGGCCGCACCCGCTTTCATGCAATCCACCGCAATATCTTCGCTCAACGAGCCGGTAAAGATGATCAGGGCTGTCAACGGCGCGCGCTCCAGTGCGAGCTTCAGTGCCTCCATGCCTGAAAAACACGGCAAGTGATAATCTGCCAGGATCAGATCCGGCTTAAACCTTTCGAGCGCATCCAGATAATCAGGTTCGGTCTCGACTCGCTTGAACGCGCAATTTGCCAGCGATTTGCGGATTTCGCGAATCGCTAGTTCATAATCGGTGGGTATGTCTTCAACGATCAAGATCCGAATTGGCTCGCTCATGAACTACTTCTTTCGTGCATACACTTGAGCGGATGAAAAAGCGGAATAGCCGCATTTCCTAGATCGGAGGATGGTTGACAAGCAACCAATACAAGCCGAGATTGCTCATCACTTCCGTGAACGCTTCAAACTCCACCGGCTTCACCACATAACTATTCGCCCCCAGTTCATAGGCCCGTTTGATATCCGGATCTTCTGAGGAGGAGGTCACAACGACCACGGGAATTTTGCGCGTGCTTTCATTCTCCCTCATCTCGCGCAGTACCTCCAGGCCGTCCACCTTGGGCAGTTTTAAGTCAAGAAGTACAACCTTGGGAACAGAACTGTTCTTGCGTTCCTGGTATTTGCCCCGATTGAACAGGAAATCCAATGCTTCCGAGCCGTCTTCCACGTGGATCAAATTGTTGGCCAGGTTGCGCTTCTTAAGAGCGCGGATCATCAGTTCCGCATCGCGCGGGTTATCTTCCACAAGCAATATCTCGATCACTCTTATTTCATCCATTGGGTTCCTCCTCTCTGGGAAGAGCAAAATAAAATACTGCACCGTGATTTGCGTAGCCTTCGCCCCACACGCGCCCGCCGTGACGCAGGATCACGCGTTGGACAATCGCCAGTCCTACACCGGTGCCTTCGAATTCACGTTCGCTGTGCAGGCGCTGGAACACGCCAAATAACTTTCCCGCATATTGCATGTCAAATCCGACACCGTTATCGCGCACAGAATAGATCGTCTCATCCCGGCCTTGCGTGCTTCCGACCTCGATGACCGCCTGTTCCCTTTTGGACGAGAACTTGAGTGCGTTGGAAAGCAGATTGACCCACACTTGGCGCATCAACCCCGGGTCCCCTATCGCCGCCGGAAGTTCTCCGACTTGTAGATCGATCCGTGCCCGGCTTTCAGGCGTGGTAAGCTCGTGGAACACGGATTGCATCATCGCCTGCATATCAATTTGCGAGTCGCGCTTCTCTGTTCGACTCAAGCGCGAGAAGGTCAGCAGGTCATCAATGAGCTTGCCCATCCGTTTGGCTTCACTGCTGATGACACCACAAACACGTTTACCCTCTGCGTCCAAGGAAGGCTCGTAATCTTCCAAAAGAATATTTGCATATCCAGTGATGGCGCGCAATGGTGCCCGCAGATCGTGCGAAACGGAATAGGCGAATGCCTCCAGTTCCTTGTTGGCAGATTCAAGCTGGGCTGTGCGCTGGATGACGCGCTCTTCCAGCTTGGCATTCAGTTCTTGGATTTCTTGTTCCGCCTGCTTGCGCTCAGTGACGTCGCGGTTGATTTCAAGGATACCGATTGACTGACCCTGTTCGTCACGCTGCAGGACTTGGCGGCTATCCACAACGATCTGCACCCCGTCGCGCCGAGTGTGGGTTAGTTCACCTTCCCATTCGCCCTCAACCCGGAGTGCTTCATCCACCGCTTCCAGTGAATCGGGAAATACGGTGTGCAAGAGGATGTGCTTGACTTGGTTGGATGCTTCCGCTTTCGTCCAGCCATACGTTCGCTCCGCACCTCGATTCCAAAACACGATCTTGCTCTGCATGTTTCGCACGAAGATGGCGTCATGCGCCAGATCGAGAAGAGCGGCTTGCCGCGCCATCAACAGCTCGGCATGTTTTTGCCGGGTGCTATCAGTCAGGCTGGTCATCAAGTAAAGTGGCTTGCCCTGCTTGTCCCGGCGCGCGGATGTGATGACGTCTACCCACACAATAGATCCATTCTTATGGAGATATCTTTTGGTGAAGCGCGCCGCCTCCTTTTCACCGGAAAGGACGGCGTCTATCTCTCTTTGAGTTAGTTCAATATCATCAGGATGAGTAAAATCCCGCCACTTTTTATTTTGGACTTCCTCCACGGAATAGCCCAGCATCTCGCAAAACGCCTTATTTACTTGGACCTCGCCAGAGGGCAAAGCAATTGACTTTCCTTCGGCAGAATAGTCGAAAACGTACTTGAATTTATCTTCGCTCTCGCGCAGCGCTTCTTCAAACTGCTGGCGCTTGATCGTAGAAAGCCTCGGCGTCGTTTTCTGATTCCCGCCCTTCTTCTGCGTTTCACCTGAATTGCGCTTTATTATAACTTTTTGATTTGTTTTCATCAACCTTTACCTTCTCTCTTTGGCAGAAACAAATCGTTGAAGTTCTTTTCTTCTAGATAACTAACCTGCACGCACGAAATAGATAGGCAGGCACCCCGGCACGCCTTCTGAATTATAGGCACCAAACAAGCCAAACAAGTCCTGTGCCCTATCCGATAAGATTCTGTGCTTGGAGTTGCGCCAATCACGACACAACTCGTTAGTCATCCCAAGCAAAGCAGCATAGAAGTGGGGAGGGCAAACTCTGCCGATGGGAAAAATCTTAGACATTCTAAAATATTATGAAATCCGTTGCAAGGAGGTGTGCAAAGAACTTGGTATTTTCAAGATAGTTTTTCATTGGTCAGTAGCAATCAGCGGAATGAACTTTTCCGCGACTTGAGGATCGAAATGGCTGCCAGCACCTTGTCGGATATGCTCCAAAGCCTGCTCCTTCGTCCAAGCCGGGCGATAAGGACGGTCGCTAGTCAGCGCATCATAAACGTCTACCACAGCAAATATGCGCGCCTCCAAAGGGATTTGTTCGCCTTTCAAGCCTCGCGGATAGCCCGTACCATCCCACTTTTCATGATGGCAATAAGGAATATTAAGGGCCGGACGCAAGTATTCTATGGGTGAGAGTAGCTCGTATGCAAATATAGGGTGCTTCCGCATAACCTTCCATTCATCGTCAGTAAGTTTGTCTGGTTTGAGCAGGATACTATCGGGAACGCCCATCTTGCCAATATCATGCAGCAGCGCGCCGCGCTGTATGTGAATCAATTCAGCGCCGCCGATGTTCATCGCCCGCGCCAGTTGCAGCGTCAGTTTGGTGACCCGTTGAGTATGGCCTTCGGTTTCTTTATCGCGCAGATCGAGCGCCTTTGACCAACCCTCAATGGTGGCATCATAAGCCATATGCAGTTCAACATTAGAATGTTGCAAATTCCTATACAAGCTTGCGTTGTCAAAGGCAATTGCCATCTGCCCGGCTAAGGTCTCCATGAAATCAAGCCATTCTTTTTCTGGATTAAGCGGTGCGCGATGAAAGATCTCCAGCACTCCCTTGATTTCACCTTTGGCAATCAAAGGAACGCCAAAATAACAGAAGAAATCCTCCTGATGAAACATTGGCGAACGTAAAAAATCCGTTGTCCGTGTTTGTAGATCCGAAATGAAAATAGTTTGTCGTGCCAATGCCGCCTGTCCCGCGTAGCCGTCTCCCAATCGGAGGCGCGTATATTCGAGCGCGTTTGTCCGCAGACCCGCCCCTTGTATGTATTTTAGAACCTGTTCGATTGGATCGTATAAGAGAACAACTGCGGCATCCACGCCCAGTTCAGCAATCGTCTGATGTAGAACAATATCTAGTACGACACTCAAATCTATGCTTCCGGCAATGGCTTGGTCAATTTTGTGTAAAGCCTGGGTGTGGCGCAAGTGGCGTCGGGCATCCTCCAGGAGACGCTCTCTATTTACTGCCGTCGCCGCCTGATCGGCGAATAGGCTCACCAGACGGATCTCATCCCCGGAAAATGAACCGCTACGCGAGAGATCAGAAACGTTAATTACACCGATCACTTGGTTCTTGACTTTTAGCGGCACTCCCAACACGCGGCGGAAATCAGAATCATTGTAAGCGCTTGCACGTCCCTGCCACTTTCTATAATCCTCAACCGTCAATGCTTCACCGGTTTGCGCTACTTTGCCGGAGAGGCCTTCACCTAATTTGATTCGAGTACCAATGTAGCGTTGCGGCATGCCATAGCCGCTCTTCAAATGGAGAGTTTGACCATCAGGTTCTAATAGATAGAGCCCGGCGCTTTCAACGCCCAGCAAAGAGGCAGCGCGTTCGACAATCACATTGAGCAGGACATCCAATTCATTTTGGGCATCGATCTCTAATGAGGTTTGATAGAGAGTCTCTTGTTCACGAGCTCTTTGTTGGATTACCTCCTCGGCGCGTTTACGATCGGTGATGTCATGGGCAATCCAAATTACGGAATCGAGGGACAGAGGCGAAATGGTACACCAAAACCAAACCTCCGCTCCCGCAATAGGCAGACTGTATTCAAAATGGGTTGCTTGTTTCGTTTCCAGTGTCTGGCGAATTTTTTGAAGGAACAAATCAGCTTGTTCGGATGAAAATACTTCCTTTACGGTTTTGCCAAGCAAATCCGCTAGCGGACGATAAAGGTTGGATGGATTGGTCGGCGCGGTCTCAAGGTAGCGTCCAGCTGAATCGAAGATGATGATGACATCTGTCATGCTGGCAAATAGAGTACGCAGCTTGTTCTCGGATTGGCGCAGTTGCTCCTGTGACTCATGTAATTTCTCCTCTGCCTTCATACGACCGGTAACATCTTTTTGGACCGATACGAAGTTCACAATGCGGCCCTCCGGAGAGTAAATGGGCGAGATCGTGGACTCGGCGAAGTAGAGCTCACCATCTTTTTTACGATTAACGAAGGTATTGAACCACGTCTTGCCACTGAGAATGGTATCCCACATGTGTTTATAATACTGAGGCGGATGCGTGCCAGACTTCCACAGACTGGGGTTAAGGCCCATGACTTCATTCGCAGTGAACCCAGTGACGTTCGTAAACGCGGAGTTGATGTATTCTATTTTTCCATTCACATCGGTAATAATGACTGGGTCGGCGGTCTGTTCCACGACGCTCGAAAGGATTCTCCATATCAGGTCGTCTTCCTTCCGCTCGCTGATATCACGGTAATGGACGATGATCGATTCCACACCCGGTTCGCCAAGCAGATTTGTGCCGGTTACTTCCAACCATTTCCAGCGTCCCCCTTTATGGCGAAGTCGCAATTGGGCTGTCTGTTTGCTCCCTGATTCTTGTAATAGCTGGTCGAACAATTGCCGGGCAAGCGACATATCCTCCGGGTGCACGAAATCGAAGACGCTTTGTCCTAGACGTTCTTCGGGCGTATACCCCAAGATTCGACCGACAGCGGGGCTCTCGTATGTGCTTTTGCCGTTTGCACTGATCAATGTGATACCGTCGAAGCTATTCTCCATCAAGACGCGAAAAAACTTATCGTTGGTTAGCCTTTTCATCCTAGCCCCGATTGCAACCGTCGCGGACCTCCGCGATTCGTTTTTCTTGCCGGATTTGGGTACGTTCACGTTACACCTCCCTCTTTCTCTAGTATCTTGGCGACAACCAGCCTGAACAGAACTCCCAGACTAAATCTTCGATGCGCGATCATATGGTCTCCCTGCAATTCATCGAATCGCCTTCCCATGTTGGTAGTGCCGACATAAGTGATGTCTTACTACAACCTAATGAAGAAAATGGTTCTATGGTTTGAGCCATATATTATTTTCTTTTGGCAAATATTCCACATGAGAAGGCAAACCAAAATCGGAGGTTGCCTATCCATAATTGTAACACCATCACCATCTTAACTCCTGCTTCATAAAAGCGTATGGTGATATGGTAGGTGGTTTTTCCGCAGTTTGTCGGGTTGGGGCCGACCATCATCAGTTCGCCATTACGATCGCGCGTCAACGCTGCTCGGATCGGTTAATGATCAAGCATGTCGCCAATCAAGCGCATTCTGTTCTTGGATCCTGCGCTCGATGGCGGGATCGAAGACTTTTGCCTTCATCCCGGCGTTCCTTATGTTCCGCGGCATAAATCCGAAGTACATCCGCGGACGCGATAGCACAACATTACCCCTTTAAGGTCAGCCTTGCATCCGTGTAAACCGACAACAAAATGGCGGCAACCCGCCATGCTGGTAGCCGCCGCGCAGCGTTGAAATCGCCTGAATTCTTGCGGTTAGTGTATCTCACCCCCACCAAGAAGACCTTGTCTCACGGCATAAGCCACCAATTCGGCCCGATTTTGAAGTCCGATTTTTCTCATGATCGCGGAGCGATTTCGTTCCACCGTGCGCACACTTAGAAATAGCTCTTCAGCAATCCCCTTATTCGTGCGACCCTGCGCGACCAAGCCCAATATTTTGCGCTCGCGAGCTGAAAGTTCTTCGTAGCCGCTACCGCCGCTGCCAGCCACGCGCTCAAGATATTCACTTGCCAGGCGTGGGCCCAGTGTTCGAGGAATGGGTATCCCGCCGTGGATTACAAGCCGCAGCGCCGTCAGAAGCTCACTGACCGAAGCGCCCTTGAGCACAAAGCCCGCGGCCCCGGCTTCCAGCGCTTGAAAGAAATATGCCTCATCGTCGTGAACAGTAAGAATGAGCACTTTGGCTTCTGGCGCAGCCGCCCGAACGTATGTGATCGCCGCCAACCCTCCTATGCCGGGCATGGAAATATCCATGATCACTAGATCCGGGTGTAAACGGGTTGCTTGCTCAATCACCTGCTCAGCGTTTTCAGCCTCCCCAACAAGTTGAAAGTCCTTTTCTTTTTCAAGTATCAAGCGCAATCCAGCCCGCACGATCGCGTGATCATCACAAATGAGAACTTTCCATGTCGCTATGATTTCGTGCTCCTGTTTCATAGTGGCATCTCCACACGTATCGTTGTACCCTCTCCGGGCTTACTCTTCACTTGGAACGTCCCTCCCAACTGCGCGACACGTTCTTGGATGCCGATGAACCCAAAGTGACTGGCGGGGACCACCAAGTCGTCATCAATCACGATATCGTCGCTTTGCCGGGATCGATTGTTCTGCATGTCAAAGCCAACGCCATCATCCTGGACTGCTAACACCACGCGCCCCCATTCCTCTGCCAACGAGATGGTGACGCGACGAGCCCGGGCGTGCTTGCGAATGTTTGCACACGCTTCCTGCGCAATACGGAAAAGTGCGACTTCGATAGGCATGGGTAGCCGCTCTGGAAACCGAGCTGCTTTTATCTTGATCGCCGCACCCGTGCTCTCTTTCAAACCATAGCCAAGCCGACGCAGAGCTGGGACCAGGCCAAGATCATCCAGCACGGGTGGCCGTAGGTCGGCGATGATCGAACGCGTCCGTTCCATAATCTTCTCGACCAGCTCCTCGGTTTGTTCCAGGATCGTATGCGCCGATTGAGCAGATTTAGGCAAAACGCTTTTAGCTGTTCCCAGTTGCATCATTAAAGCGGTCAGCATTTGGCTGACATCGTCGTGGATCTCGCGCGCCAGACGCCTTCGTCCGGACTCTTGCACGTCCACCAGGCGACGCGCGAGCACCTTCAGTTGCTGATGGCTAAGCTGCAGTGCACCAAACAGTCGTTCTCTTTCTGCTTCAACCCGTTTGCGCTCGGTGACATCTTGGGCGCAACCGAATAGAGCTGATGCAGCACCTGTCCCGTCCTTCCTAACGTAGCCAACCTCGAGGATATGAGTCAATTTACCACTCCGGGTCGTGACGCAGTATTCAACCTGAAAGGGTTCCCCACTCAATTTGGCTTGGGCGTGGACCTGCCTGACACGATCCCGGTCATCGGGATGAATTGCTGACAATAATGATTCATAAGTACCGCCAAAAGTTGTTATCTCGACATCGAAGATCCGATAAAGCTCGCCCGACAATCGAACCGTATTGGTGGCGAGATCCAGGCTCCAACTGCCAAGCCGTGCAACCCGTTGCGACTCTGCCAGATCGGATTCTCTCTGGCGCAGTGCCGCCTCAGCCTGCTTCCGGTCCTCGATGTCGGTCTTCGTCCCATACCATCTCACGATCGTTCCGGACTCGTCACGGAGAGGCAAGGCACGGATCAACAACCAGCGGTAATCCCCAGAGGCGCGCCTCAGGCGCGCTTCCGTCGTCAACTCCTCTCCTGTCGCTAATTGCGTATGCCACTGCTCAATTAACCTTTCGCGGTCTTCGGGATGGATTACGGCTGTCCAGCGCCAGCCCCCCACATCCTCCAAAGTGAGTCCCGTAAATTCCCGATGACGCCGATTGATGAAATCAAGAGAGCCGTCGGGCTGGGCGCTCCAGATCAACGCCGGCGTCGCGTCGATGACGGTCCTGAGATAGTCTTCGCTCCGGCGCACAGCTTCTTCGCTCTGCTTGCGCTCGGTGATATCAAGGCTGGCACCCAATATGCCGATAATGTTTCCCCTGACGTCGCGAAGCGGCGCTTTGATCGAAATGCATTGACGGTTTCCCATCGGTGTGTCTGGCAAAAGTTCCTCAGATGAAACCGCAGCGCCGCTTTTGATCACAGACTGATCTATGGCCCGCAACGCTGCGGCAGTTTCGTTCGGTAAGAGCTCTGCATCGGTATGACCGATGGGATTGGTTGCCCAATATTTTAGGTTTTCCTCGTTGCTGCTTGTATAAATTCCATTAATATCCTTGGTGAAAGCAGGGATTGGAAGATGGTTGAATAGGTTGCGATATTGCTCCTCGCTTAGGCGTAATCTCTCTTCCGCACGCTTGCGCTCGGTGATATCCTCAGCTATGACCAAGACGGCATTTCGTCCGTTGAACTTTAACAGGTGCGATGTGACTTCCGCATCAACCATGCTCCTATCTTTGAGGAAAGGCCGCCATTCGCTGGAGTGCTGGAGCGTTGGCCGAGCGCGTTCAAAATCTGCGAGCAGATGGTTCACCTCCTTTCTCGGGAGAATTTCTTTGACGGTCGTTCTCTTGAATGCGGCATGGGAATAGCCGAATATGTTCAGAGCCGCGTCGTTGACTTCCAAAAAAGTCAGGGAATCGCGATCATAGATCCAAATCGGATGCTGGTTGTCTTTTAAAAGGATATTTAATGTCTGAATGTCGAGGGACGCCTTATTCATCCTCGCTTTCGAGGTCCGCGGTGCTTTCTTGATGGATGTTTTCGAAGCCATTATATTTTTCCTTTCATGCTGGCCGGGTTTTCCATTAATACACTACCAGCCAGATTTAAATAATAAGAACAAATATTTATAAGGTTGCCTTGCGTTGAATCTTTGTTAGTCTTGAAAAATTTCATCTTCATTCATCAGTGATTGCCAATAGCTGTGTGGATGGCTCACTACAAAAGGGAACGTTGCAAAAAGTGGGATGATTCTTGAATAGCACGCGCGAGGTCCTTTCGTTTGGTGCAATTTTCAGTTTGTTTCTCCGGACGATTTTTTAGGAGGTCATATCAGGTTGCCCCTGCCTCATCCGAGCCAGAAATCACTGTGCGGTTGCGTCCGCTTCGTTTGGCTTCATATAACGCGTCATCGGCTCGTTGAATGAGGCGCTCGACGTTATCACCCGCTGACTCAGACCGCTTCTCGACGATGCCCATGCTCAAGGTTAAGGCAAAGGGTTCTTTGTCACCGCGGAATGCATCTACGGGTATGGCGGCCACACCCGCCCGGATGCGCTCCGCGACGGCCAGCGCCTGTTGCGTGCCGGCATAAGACAACATGATAATGAATTCGTCTCCGCCGTAGCGCGCCACCAGGTCGGAGGCGCGCGCCTGCGAGACCGCGGTCCCCGCCACCTCCACCAGCAACCCGTCACCGGCGGCATGTCCGAGCATATCGTTGATCTGCTTAAAATAATCCAGGTCAAACATGACGAAGGCTAATGGATACTGGTACCGTACCGATGCTTGGAATTCACGCGCAGCCAGTTCAAAAAAGTTGCGATAGTTGCACAAGCCTGTCAAGCCATCGGTGTTGGCCAGTAATGTCTCGCGTTCCAGTGACTGCTGGAGTTTGAGCAAGACAGTTTCGAGATCATCTTTGGCGCGGCGCAATTCCTCTTCCATCTGCCTGCGCCCCGTGATATCCGCGGCGAAGCCTTCATAGTAAAGCAATGTTCCAGAGTGATCACGCACAGCTCGCGCGTTTTGTGAAACCCACATCATCTTTCCATCTCTGCGCTTGGCCTGATACTCAAATCCATTAATCCAACCATTTTCGTTCATCAGCCTCACAAATTCGTCGCGGTCGCTGGCATCCACATAGAGCTGACCGGCAATATCCTTGATGCTCGAGATCAGTTCTTCGGGCGAGTCGTAACCCCACATGTGAGCCAGTGCAGGATTCACAGTAAGCAATTGACCCTCAGGTGTGGACTGGAAAATTCCTTCGACAGCTTCACTGAAGATCGCGCGATACTTTGCCTCTGCCCTTTGCAAAGCATCTTCCGCCTGTTTGCGTTCGGTGATTTCGTGAAATGACCACACCCGGCCCCGAACTCCCATTTCTGGCAACATGGGACGCGAGCAACATTCGAATACCCTTCCCTCCTTAAAACATAAGGTGTCGAAACTTTCTTCATCCGACTGATATAGTTCCTTGACTCTTTGGGGAAAATCCTGGGGATCGGATAACTGATCGAACACATATTGGAGCAAGGGAGCGTCATCCTTCGAAGCTATGATGTTCTGCGAGACCAACCACATCTCGGCGAAGCGCTCATTGGCGAAAAGCACCTCGTTTTTCGAGTTGACCACAAGAATGCCATCTGAAGTAGATTGTAAAATCCCTTGCAATAAACGGCATTGTTCCTCAGTTGTGCGCAGTGACGCCGTCTCACCACCTAATGTTGCGGTACTAACAACCAGGAATCTCTCCTGCAGAAGTGTGATCTGATCTGTTCTTATAACCGCTGCACCAGACGATTTGGAGGCCTGTACTTTTGGCCAAGGAATTTTTCTTATCGCAATAAGCTTGTCTTTTTTTGGCATCTTGTACCTTCTGCCGATTAAGATCGGCTATACCGGACAAAGGAACTAGAAACCCGCTTTATTTTCCCCAGCCATAATCTTTCATTATACTGTAAGCGCTCGGATTCCGTGGCGTCCAGTGCTCTCGTAGCAGAA
>DATJAH010000054.1:0-12853 GCA_035516425.1 Anaerolineales bacterium | reverse complement strand
AGGTGTTTCCACCGGTTGATTTTAAGTCAACTGCGTCTGCCGATTCCGCCACCGCCCCGTGGTGGCACTGATTATACTGTAAAATAACGGCAGGCGACTTTATGGCTCTGGCTAGCTGAACCGGGACGCCATATCCCTGTGAGGCGCATAAAGAGAATAGCAGGGATCGTTCTCTGTATTGTCGGCCTTATCGGCAGGATCCCGGCACTCCGGCCAGTGTTTTTCCTGTCGTTTTTTTTATCATCAACATACGCTATCTGTTAGAAATACCGGTTTGGCTCTATGACGGTCTTCGTCCCATTACTGTCAGTGGCTGCGGTCGTTTCCGCCTCATCGCGGTCGGGGCTAAATGGACACAAGCGAAATGCTACCTCATGCAATTAGACTCTCATAGAGAAGCGTCTGCGGTCTCGGTTTGCAAGGGTAAATTCAGGGTGCTGCCAATTGCGAATTTAGGTCAACGTGTCCGCCAGTCTCTGATTAGAAATGGCAGATAAAGAAGCAAGAAGCAGGCAATGCCGATCAGTTCCATGAAGGCGATGTAATAGGGCCAGGGAGGCATGAATTGGAGCAGACTAGGAGTGGTCGGCTTGACATTGATTAACACATAGTTCGAACCCAGCGCGAGGTTGACGAAATATATAAACAGCATGTAGGCATTTGTCCCCGCCACGACTCTCCAAAAGGATTTCCAAGTTGGGCGAAAGCCTTCCGCAACGGTCATGTAAACAGCCGAGATGATGACCAAGCCGTGCGAGATGAATATCTGAATGAAGCGGTAATGCGGAAAGCCGTAGATTCCGAGATCGGGAGTCAATAAGTAATTGAAACAGGCAGTGATACCAAGAAAGTAAGCGAATTCGTAGATTTGTTCGACTTTGAAAATCAGCATGAAACCCGAGAGCCAGATTAACACACTGCACACATTCAGCGGCAACATGAAGGTATCGCTCCACGATCCCCAGTAGATATTCCAGATGTGCCAACTGAGTTCCGATGTCCATAAGATGATGGCAAGTGTCCACCGCAGAATGCGCTTCGTTGGCTCGCTTGAATTCTTAAATTGGGAAAGAAGAAAACAGAGGGCAATAATCATCGATAGGGCCGCGATATGAGCCGCACCGAATAACTGAAATGGAGGTCCACTGTAGTTGAGAGAAAAGAATCGATTCATATAGATTGCCGTATTAATTGCGGCGGTTTATGCCGCAGATACTTTTCGCACCCGCCGATCTTTGAGGATGAACGGCGAATATAGAATGAGAAATGTAATTATCCCAAGCGCTTCCATGTACATGATGTATATTGGCCATGGCGGCAGCAGATCAAGGATGCTGGCTGTAGCGGGCTTCCCGTTGATGAAAAGATAATCGCTCCCTATCCAGCGGTTAATGAAAAAGACAATGGCCATGTAAATGTTGGAACCGATCACCACGCGCCAAAACGATTTCCAGGTAGGGCGGA
Organism: Anaerolineales bacterium; assembly: GCA_035516425.1. Lineage (GTDB taxonomy): Bacteria > Chloroflexota > Anaerolineae > Anaerolineales > Villigracilaceae > Fen-1038. The sequence goes on along the minus strand of DATJAH010000054.1, from coordinate 11,389 downwards.
AGCCCTCGACCACGGTCATGTAGATCGGTACGATGAACAATAATCCATGTGAGAGAAAAGCCTGCCAGTAGTGAAAGTGCGGAAAGCCATAGATTCCCAGGTCGGGCGTCATCAGATATTGAAATGCTCCACCCATGCCCATAAAGTAGGCGAATTCATAGATCGTATAATTCCTGAAGATGAGCATGAAGCCGCCTAGCCAGATCAAAATACTGCAAGCGTTCAGCGGAAGCATGGTCTGAATGCTCCAATGCCCCCAATATGCGTTCCACAAATGCCAGGCCGATTCATTTGCCCACAAAAAGACTCCCAATGCAATCCTGACATTTCTGCGAGTCGCTTCGCTGGCATTCTTGAACTGTAACAATCCATAACCGATCAGCAGCAAGGCGAGCAGCGCGCCGATATGTGCCGGTCCAAATAGTTGGAATGGCGCACCCGTGTAATCCCATGCCCAAAAATCACCCATGTTGTCGACTCCCGTAATGAATCTGTTTTATTAAAGAAACCCGCGTCTGGGCCAAGCGACGCGGGGTCGATGTCATACGTTTCAGATTCAGCCGACAGCGGATTCAGCTAAATCCACCCTAAGATCCCGGCGAAGACGATCAAGCAGACGATGTTGAACACCCAAAGCGCTCCGACGGTTCGTAGTTTTTCCTTCATCCCGTCCATATCGTAGACCCAGAACGCCATGATGAAGAAGGTCAGATAGCCAAACAAGAAGATTAGCCACGGTTCGCCGCGATTCCACCACGGATAATCCCAAGTCAACGCGTGGGCCGAATTAAGCAGGTATTCAACCAACACGCTGAAAGCCGATCCGCCGACGGCGACCGCCCAGCGATTTGGGATTCCGAGGATCCTGTCTTCCTTATTTGGCAAAAGCATCTTTGTCCAAATGATTCCTGCAACGGCGAACATGAACGCGGTCTCGATGTTTAGCCCAACAAGAATCAGAAAGGCAGTTGGACCGGGTTCGCCCCAAATCGGCGCGTAGCCGGTGAAATGTAACACCAAGCCGTTGGTGATCTCGTTGAACCAGTCCATTCCCCAAAACGCCAAGCCAGCCAGAATCAGGCTCCAATTGTGTTTCTCTGCTTCCACGCTGTAAACATAGAAAACGAAAGCCAGCAATGGAATCACATACCACCGGAAATGACTGCCATCCCTCAAAATGGACAGGGCCTGCAAAGCAGACGGTGACACAAGCAGCCTCCTTCTATTGTTGATTCTTATAGTATAGGCTGGATGGCATGTTTTGAGTAGAAGACTTCTTAAACTCTGTCGGCGGCGCGCAGACGATGAAGCAAATAAATTGTCGAAGAAAAGAGGAGCAGGGCGTTGGCTTGATGCAGTAATGCGATCGCAATTGCCACGTGAGAAAGGAGAATCAAGATGCCCAACACAATTTGAAGTATAACCAATGCCAATATGAGATCAAGCGCGAACTTTATATCTTTTGAGACTTTTTGCCTTTGAATAAGCCAATAGAGGAATAATGCTGTGACCAAGCCGACAAATGCGAACCAGCGGTGAATGAACACAACTGTCAGCGGCGCGGCGATCAGATTCATCGACGGCGGCTGAATTTGACTCAATAATCCGCCGGGGATCAGTTCACCCAGCATCAAGGGCCACGTGCTGGAAATGTAGCCCGCTTTGAGTCCTGCCGTAAATGAGCCGTAACAAATCTGAATAAGGAGAATGATGAGACCGATCAAAACCAATTTGCTAACCAACGACCATTTCGTTCTCTTAGGGGAAAAGCCGTAAAGATGACTGAAAGCCGTCCATAACGAAATGCCGATCAAGGTCAAAGCCATGAGCAAATGACTTGCCAAAAGATAATGACTGACATGCGGCTGATCTTCAAGCCCGGATGCGACCATATACCATCCCAGGACCGCCTGTGAAACGAATAGAAGTCCAAGGACGACATATAAACCGATTTCATCCCATGGAATGGTTTTCTTAAAGAAGAACACGAAGAACGGAATTGCAAAAATGAACCCGGCGACGCGCGCCATAATGCGGTGAAACCACTCGACCCAGAAAATCGTTTTATATTCATCGAGCGTCATGTTGAAGTTGACCAGCCTGAATTCGGGGGTTCGTTGATATTTGGAAAACTCTATTTGCCAGGCTTGTTGAGTCAGCGGGGGGACGGCGCCGCTGACCGGATTCCATTGCGTGATGGAAAGGCCGGAACGGGTGAGGCGGACAAACCCTCCGTAAACTACCAGGAACGCCGCGCAGGCAGTGAAAGTGAAAATCCAAATCATAACGGCGCGATTCTGAGTTTTGGGCATATCATCTCCAGGAGAAAACCATACTCTGACTTCAAAAGATTATAGCATTTTTGCGAGAATCAAAAACGCGGTGCCCATGCGGCACCGCGTTTTGGCACAAGGGGAAAGCCTATGCGTATAAACCCCAGTCTAAGGCGGACGGGTCTTCCATCATGGAAAAGTCCCACATGTCAGGCATCATCTCGATGGTCACAGGCTTGTTCAACGCCTCGACCGCCTTTTGCCGCGTCATCTCAATCAACGCCGGGCCGTACGGACAGAAGGGTGTGGTCAAAATCATCTTCATGTGAGCAATGCCGTTATCCACGCTCATGTCGCGGACGAGACCGAGCTGGATGATGCTCATTCCAATTTCGGGGTCGACCACTTCGGATAATTTTGCCCGCAGCGGCTCCACTAACTCCGGATTCGTATCATGAATTGTCCATTTAATGGGATTGGCTGCTGCTGTTTCTTCTGTCATTTGAAATACCTTTATCGACTTATCGCCTTGCAGTCCGCCCCGCTTCGACTACATATGTGCAGAATGTTCCGCCGTTCAAAATGCATTGCACCTTTTCGGCGGGTACGGCCAGCATTTTTGAAATTAGGGTTTGGTCTACCGTGCAGACTTCGGGATGGCTGATGCCGATCTGATAGTAGGGGCACGAAATCTCATGGATTTGATATTGCTTGCCCTTCTTCTCCCACTCCACGGTAAAGCCTTCCTCGGCCAGCATGGTTTTCACAAAATCCAACCGTTCTTCCATGCTCAGGCCTTTCATCTGACCTTCGTACTCGCGCGCCAGGTCTTCCGCGATCTGGTTGAACAAGTTGCGGACAACTGGCTCGGGCATGCTCTCCTTCATTTGCGCCAGCAGGCGCGTGGTAAGACGCAGATAACGGGTCGGAAAGTTCTCCTGTCCGACCTCAGTCAAAAAATAGACGAGGCGTGGGCGTCCCACACCGTGGCGTTCTTCCTCCGCCGCGACCAATCCCTCCATCTGCAAATTCGTCAGGTGGTGGCGAACCGAAATGGGATTGATGCCAACGGTATCCGCCAGTTCGTTAATGGTACGCTTGGGCTGACGATGAAGGGTTTGTAGGATTCGGTCTCGCGTGCTTTGCATAGGAGAACAGTATAACCATCTCTCCGCCGTTTGTCAATATACTAGATAATTATCATAAATATCGATGAAGTGAGGTTTGGTCGCTGGAAGCGGTGCCGGAACGTCGTTCGTAGGGGCATGATTTCCCGGGGTAAAGACGCTTAGTGCCAGAAGGTGGGCGCGGCTGTTCGAAGCAATGTATCCAGAATTAATGCCAGGACAAACCAATTGCTGAATATGCGGTTATGGACGAAGCACACCGTCGAGAACCAGCGTGGCCAAATTGGATAGCCGGCTGGAGGCGAGTCAGGACGCGGCTTCGACATGCGTTGAATCGCCGTCCGCGCCGCTGGCATCGCTATGAGGATCAACAGCAGGACCGGTGTGAAGAAATGCGTCACGAAAATCAGACAAATCGTGATGAGATATGACAACACGATTGCGGAGATCGTAACCCAACGCGCAGCGGCCTCGCCGACCAATACAGGCAGAGTCCGAACTCCTTTTCCTAGATCTTCTTTACGCTTGTCGGTGTGTTTGCCGAGATTGATCGTGACCACGTTCAATCCAACCGGAACGCTGGCGAGAATCACTTGCCAACTCCATATGCCGGTCAGCACAAAGAACACGCCGCCAATCATCAAAGGACCCCAAATGATGAAGATCGACAGCTCGCCAATGCCGACATATTTCAATGGGTAGGTGTAGAACAACAAAATCAATGAGCCTAACACGAACAGCGCGACCACGATCGGATGGAAGTTGGTGTAGAACATCGCGTAGATGCCTGACAGCACAGCCAAAAATCCGCTGACGCCGAACCAGGTGAGATGCGTGCGTTTGTCCCAAAAACCCTGGGCCAGCGGATGGACGCCGTATTGCGTGCGAAAATAATTGTCTCTATCAATGCCGCGGTTGAAGTCGGTGTAATCATTGATGAGGTTGTTCGAGCCGTGCGCGATGAAGAGACCGAGAGTGAGAATCAACCACGTAATGAAGAAGATGAAGGTGAACGGGTGATTGTGGGCGTGGAGATATTGCCAAGCCAGAAGTCCACCGATGAGACCCGAATACAGGGTGATCGTGCCGACGGCGGACCGCGTGGCTATGAACCACTTGGAAAGAACGTCGAGGGCATCCCACTCTTTCTTGTCGTCCAACTTGATCAGCTGTGAAAGCGATTTGCGCCACATGGCGAAGGCGGTATTCATAGACTCTCTCCTTTTGTCCCGGGTATTATACGCACTTTTCGGGTAAGAATACCCGGGTCCGGCGCACCGAATAAACTAGAAAAATATGATAAATATTGACTTTTCTCACCAACCCTGCTATAATGCCGCCGCTTGAAAATTTCCGCCGTTTTGGCGGTTTTGGATGGAGAATTCATGTCACAACTCGAAATCAAGGACCTGCACGTCAGTATCGAGGGCAAGGAAATCCTTCAAGGCGTCAATCTGACGATCAAGCAGGGCGAAATCCACGCCATCATGGGACCCAATGGAACGGGCAAGTCCACGCTGGCCTACACGTTGATGGGACACCCCAATTACAAGGTTACAAAAGGCGAGGCTACTTTCAAGGGTCAGAATATTCTTGAACTCGAGGCGGACGAACGTTCGCGCCTCGGACTTTTTCTTGCGTTCCAATATCCGGTCGCGATCCCCGGCGTGACGGTGGCCAATTTTCTGCGCACCGCGCTGAACGCACGTCGACGCGCGGCCAACAAGGATGATAAGGGTGTTCCGATTCCCGAATTCCGCAAGATGCTTAAAGAGCAAATGGATTTATTGAAGATGGATCAGGCCTTTGCGGGACGCTATCTTAACGACGGCTTTTCGGGCGGTGAAAAGAAACGGGCCGAGATTTTGCAGATGGCAACTCTCAAGCCTGAGATCGCCATTTTGGATGAGACCGATTCGGGTCTTGACATCGATGCATTGCGCGTCGTCTCGGAAGGAGTCAATGCCCTCACCGGGCCGAATCTCGGCGTGCTGATCATTACGCATTATCAGCGTCTGCTGAATTACATCAAGCCGCAGTTCGTCCACGTGATGATGGGCGGGCGCATCGTTGAATCGGGCGGCCCCGATTTAGCGTTATCGCTCGAGGAGCACGGCTACAATTGGATCCGCGAGAAGACCGAAGAGTCTGTGTGAACACGAAGGTCACAAAGGACTCTGGGGAAAGCCCTTAATCCTTTGTGCACTTCGTGACCTTAGTGTTTGGAAAACGGTGTTGCCATGAACAAACAACAACAAGATGAAAAGATCCTCGAAGGTATCGGCGAATACAAATACGGTTTCCACGACCGCGATGATCACTACGCGTTCAAATCGCAGAAGGGGTTGAATCGTGAAGTGGTGGAACAAATCTCCCACATGAAAGGCGAGCCCCAATGGATGCTCGACTTCCGTTTGAGAGCGCTTGATCATTTTCTCAAGCGGCCGATGCCGAATTGGGGCCCTTCGTTGAAGGAACTCAATTTCGACGACATTTACTTTTATGTCAAGCCGATGGAGAAACAGGAGAAATCGTGGGACGATGTTCCCGCCGACATCAAGCGCACCTTCGATAAACTCGGCGTGCCGGAAGCCGAGCGCAAGTTTTTGGCGGGCCTGGGCGCGCAATATGAATCGGAAATGGTCTATCACTCGATTCAGGAACACCTCGAAAAGCAGGGCGTGATCTTCGTTTCGATTGAAGATGGCCTGAAGAAGTATCCCGATTTGTTCCGCCAATATTTCGGCACGGTCATCCCGATTGAGGATAATAAATTCGCGGCATTGAACTCGGCGGTTTGGTCAGGTGGATCGTTTGTCTATGTGCCGAAAGGCGTGAAGGTTGATCTTCCGCTTCAAGCCTACTTCCGCTTGAACACTGCCAATGTCGGCCAGTTCGAACGCACCATGATCATCGTGGATGAAGGGGCCTCGGTGCACTATGTCGAGGGCTGCACGGCACCCCAATATACAACCGACTCGTTCCACTCTGGGGTGATCGAGATCATCGTCAAGAAAGGCGCACGCTCGCGCTACTCGACCATTCAGAACTGGTCAACGAATGTGTTCAACTTGGTCACGCAACGCGCCAAAGTCTTTGAAGGCGGCACGCACGAATGGGTCGATGCAAACCTCGGCTCCAAGATCACCATGAAATATCCTTCGTGCTACCTGATGGAACCAGGCGCACACGGGGAAATGCTTTCGATGGCCTTTGCCGGTCCGGGTCAGACACAGGATGCGGGCGGCAAGATGTATCACTTTGCGCCGAACACATCCAGCAAGGTCACCTCCAAGTCCATCAGCAAGGCGGGAGGGCGCGCCTCGTTCCGCGGCCTGCTCAAAGTGTATAAAGGTGCGAAGGGCGTGAAATCCAACACGGTCTGTGATGCGTTATTGCTTGATCCGCAATCACGCTCGGACACGTATCCGACCATTGAAATTGACGAAGACGATGTCACCATCGGTCACGAGGCTTCGGTCTCGAAAGTCGGCGAGGAACAACTCTTTTATTTGATGTCGCGGGGCCTCAGCGAAGAAGAAGCCACCACGATGGTGGTCTCCGGTTTCATTGAACCGCTGGTCAAGGAGCTGCCGATGGAATATGCAGTCGAAATGAATCGACTGATTCAATTGCAGATGGAAGGTAGTATTGGATAAATTGCCCCGGGCGGAACGAATGCGGTCGAAGGGCGCTTCGACTGCATTGCGCTCTGCTCAACGCGATGATGGAAACAGCTATGCAGGAAAAACCAAAAGTTGTTGTTACCAAGGCTCCTCGCCGAGTTGAAACTGGCGCAAAGGACTTTTCCTTCACCCGAGCCGATATGCCTGACGCAAGCGGAATTGTCGCATCGTACCGCGCTCGCGCTTGGGAGGCGTTCAAACGGCAGTCGCTGCCCGACGTGACTCTCGAGGCTTGGCGCCGCACGGATATTCACGCCATGCCCATCGACTCGTTCCAACTGGTATCCAAATATAGCCACCTTCCTTCCCTGCCTGATGACTTGCTCAAGCCGCTGATTGCCGATCAACATGGCGGACAAATTGTATTGTTTCCCGGCGGCTCGAAGGTTGATTTGGATTCTTCGCTGGCGGAGCAAGGCGTGATCTTCACTGATTTCAAGACCGCACAGGAAAAGCATCCTGGTGTGCTTGAGAAGATTCTTGGGCAAACTGTCAACGTGGAAGAAGGCAAGTTTGCGGCACTGACGGGTGCGTTTTCACAGAATGGGGTTGTGCTTTATGTTCCGAAGGCCGTCAAGATTCAACAGCCATTTCACAGCGTTCTCTGGGGGCCGGGCGGAGGGTTGGCTCACATCTCGCATCTGCTGATCTTCGTTGACGAAGGCGCAAGCGCAACCTATGTTCATGAGTCGGCTTCGCCCACCGAAACGGTCGACGCGCTTCACTCAGGCATTGTCGAGATCAAAGTGATGGAAGGTGCGAGCCTCAAGTTCGTTGAGTTGCAATCGTGGGGCAAGCATGTTTGGAATTTCAGCCACGAGCGCATCCGCGTGGAACGCGCCGGCAATCTGGAATGGATCTTCGGTGCGATAGGCTCGAAGTTGACAAAGAATTTCTCTGAACTGGATTTGGCCGGTGAGGGTGCTACGGGTCGCATGTCGGGTTTCTACTTTACGGACGGCACTCAACATCTCGATCATGATACCCAGCAGAATCATCTCGCACCGCACACCACCAGTGATTTGTTGTTCAAAGGCGCCTTGAAGGGCAAGAGTCGATCGGTCTGGCAGGGCATGATCTACGTTGCCAAGGGCGCGGAAAAAACCGACGGATATCAGGCCAATCGCAACATCGTCCTGGATGAGGGCGCGCGGGCCGATTCGATTCCAGGCTTGGAAATCCTGGCAGACGACGTCCGCTGTACGCATGGCGCGACCGTTGGAAAGTTGGAGGAGGAACCGATCTTCTATCTCAAATCTCGAGGCATTCCACAGAAGGACGCGGAACGAGTCGTGGTCGAAGGTTTCTTCGATCCGATCATGCAGCGCATCCCGTTCGAGGGCGTGAGGGAAAGATTCCACCGGGCGATTTTGGAGAAAATGGGTTAAAAGATGGTCACTAAAAAATCGAAGGCAAGTGCCAAGAAGAAAATAGACAAAAAGCCTAAGAATGCAAAGCCAAAGAAAGCCGTAAAGCCTGTTGTTAAGAAGAGAAAGCCCGCTGCAAAAATCGCTACCAAGCGGGTTCTCAAGAGCAGAAAGCCGGCTGCGAGGGTACTAGCTAGAGCGGCTGTAAAAAGATTGGCCGCGAAGACATCGCTCAGGCCCGCACCAAAAACTGCGCCAGCTGTGGCCGCAGGGGCCGCGTCCTTGCCGGTATCGATTTCGGCGTTGAGACCAAGGCCCATCGTGCGACCACTGCCGCGGCCCAAAACGAAAGTAAAGGTCAAGGCCTCCTCTTACACGCCGTTGACGTCTGAGGAACGTCGCATCCTTCGCACCACGCCACCGCAATTCAATTATATGAAGGCGCCCACGGCGGAACATGAATTTCAAGTGGGTGATACGGTCGAGGTCTTCTGCGATCATGAGCAGAGCGGCGACCGCGTGCGCGGTTGGGTCAAAGGTATCGTCGTGCAAGTAGATAACAAGCTCGTCGCCGTTCAATTTCGCTCGAATGTTTTTCTCACCGACGGATGGATGGTGCCGGACCGGATTTTGTGGTATCCGCTGACATCGGATCAAATCCGCGAACTGGCTTCGAGCAAACGAGGTAGTCGGAAGGAGTTGCCCGATTACTAACCACTAATTATGGCCATTGATGTTCAGCAGATTCGCAAAGACTTTCCGATCCTCGGCCGCGAAGTTCGTCCGGGCGTCAAGCTGGTTTACCTTGACTCTACGGCGACCTCGCAAAAACCCGAGTCGGTGATCGAAGCAATGAATACGTTCTATCGTCGTTCCAACGCGAACATCCATCGCGGGGTGCATGTACTCGCCGAGGAATCGACGGCTCTGTACGAGCAGGCGCGCGCAACAATTGCGAAATTCATCAATGCGCCTTCGGCTCACGAAGTCATTTACACTCGCAACACCACCGAATCCATTAATCTTGTTGCATATACTTGGGCGCGTGCAAATCTCCAAGCGGGAGATTTGATCGTTTTGACAGAGATGGAACATCACAGCAATCTTGTTCCCTGGCACATCCTGGCGGCGGAGCGCGGTATTCGACTCGAGTTCATCCCAGTGACAGACGACGGATTACTCGATCTCGATGCCTACCGTTCGCTTCTTTCTCAGGGACCGAGGCTGGTTTCGTTTACACACATGTCCAATGTCCTGGGCACGATCAATCCGGCCGCGGACATAATTCGTTTGGCGCATCAGGCGGGAGCCGTGACGATCCTGGACGGCGCGCAATCGGTGCCGCATCTAGGAGTAGATGTCCAGAAGCTGGATGTGGATTTCATGGCTTTTTCGGCGCACAAGATGTGCGGCCCGACTGGAATCGGCGCATTGTACGGCAAGACTGAGCTGCTCGAAGCAATGCCTCCGTTCCTCGGCGGCGGCGACATGATCAAGGAAGTAAAGCTGCGTTCGTTCCGACCGAATACCATTCCCGCCAAGTTTGAAGCCGGGACTCCGGCCATTGCCGAGTCGGTCGGCTTCGGCGCGGCGGTGGATTACCTCGCTTCCATTGGCATGGACGAGGTTTCCAGACACGAACATGAAATGATCGAATATGCGCTGGAACGATTGGAAGAAATCCCGGGATTGAGGCTCTTTGGCCCGTCGGCCGATAAGAAAGGCGGCGTGGCTTCATTTACGTTTGACGGTATTCATCCGCACGATGTGGCGCAGATTTTGGATCGCGATGGAATTGCGGTTCGGGCTGGCCACCATTGTGCCCAGCCGCTGCACGAAAAATTTGGCATCACGGCGACGACTCGTGCCAGCTTCTATCTTTATTCGACAAAAGATGAAGTGGACAAGCTCGTCGAAGGTATTTATAAGGTCAAGAAAGTGTTTGGATAGTATCTCGTGCGGGCAAGGCAAAACATTCTCCTGTTTCAGGCGCGGATCGCTTGGTCGCGGGGTTGCTTACCTTGATTGCGGAGTAAAATGGACGATCTTTATCGCGAAGTCATCATCGAACATTATAAGAACCCGTCCTATCGCGGGCATCTGGACCCGCATGATATTTCCTTTGCCGACAACAATCCATTATGCGGCGACCACATCCAGATTGACCTGCGCGTGGATAGGGATGGCAAGGTCACCGAGGCGCGCTTTGATGGGCATGGATGCGCCATTTCGCAGGCCTCCGCGGACCTGTTGCTTGAGTCGGTGATCGGCAAATCGCTGGACGAAGTCAAGGCGTTGAACAAGCAGCATGTCCTCGATCTGCTTGGTATTGACCTCGGCCCCGTCCGTTTGAAATGCGCGCTGCTTTCGTTGAAGGTTTTGAAGGCCGGAATCTATGGCCTGGGCGAGGCCAGCGACTCGTTGGTGGAGTAATCATGTTTAATTACGCTCAGGTGGATGAATCGAAAATCGAATATGTTGAGATTGTGCCGGCTGCCGAAGTGCCAAGTGGCGAGCGGATGTTCGTTGAGATCGAAGGTAAGCCAATTGTGATCTTCAATATTGCCGGGCAATATTTTTCAATTGCGGACGTTTGCTCTCACGACGATGGGCCAGTCGGCGAGGGCAGGCTGGAAGGACATACCATTACTTGTCCCCGGCATGGCGCGCAGTTCGATGTACGAACGGGCAAGGTGATGCAAATGCCTGCGGTCGTAGACATTCCTGCCTATCCCGTCCGCATTGTGGATGGAATGATGCAGCTTGGAATGCCAAAGGAATAAATCAAATGAGTAGGGGCTGTCCAAAAAGTGGGCAGCTCCTTTTGATTTTGAACCCTCCTCAAAAGTGAAAAAGTTTAATACAATAGGGGCATGAACAATCAACGTGTGGTTTTCAAGCCGTATACGACGGAACAACCCAGCCTGCTGCCGCGG
>DATJAH010000053.1:0-14580 GCA_035516425.1 Anaerolineales bacterium | reverse complement strand
TCACCGGCTATCCACGATCCTTGCTGCGGACATGATCCTGGTGATGGATCGCGGGCAGATTGTCGAGCGCGGCACGCACGAAGAGTTGCTGATGCAAAACGGGTTATATGCCCAGCTGTATGAAACGCAGTTCAAGCGGGAGAGTATCTAGGCAACCATGATCATTTCTCGCAATACGTGGAGAACTCATCGAGTATTAGTCGATCCGTAGAATCACTCGTGCCGGCTCCGACGCCAATGGATTGATATGCTTGGGGACCAGTGTACGAAGCGGCTACGTAGCCATTGATGTATGATGCGATTTGTCCTTTATTGAAATACGAGCTTAAAGTATTTGCTTCCGGATACGGGTTCCTTTGGGCCTTGAGAAACGGAATCAGTGAACCTGGTTTTCCAGGAGTGTATTTATACAAACCAAACTGTTCGGAACGTGGCAGAATTTCAAGCCGGCATAAAATATCTGGATTGGTGCTCCTATACAAAAACCAAGCCATCAGGATGATCCGCCTTGCCCATAAAACGATTCGTGCGAAGATGATTCTGTTCTCTCTACAGTCATTGGATTAGATCTCCTCGGACTTCGTTGCCATCCCGGGCGGCGGGAGGGGCATTTCGCGAGCGACAAATCATTCCGATTCAAGTACAATGAAAACATGTCGAATCTCGAAGACGCGGAGCTGGCGGGGCAGGTTGCGCGGGGAAATGAAAAAGCTTTTCTTGCGCTGTATGATCGTTATGCGGGCCGCATCCACGCGCTGACATTGCGGATCTTGAATGATCCAATGCTGGCGGAGGAAGCCACACAAGATACCTTTCTTAAGCTTTGGAGCCGCGCCCACTCCTTTTCAGCCGAGCGGGGTTCCCTGCTTCTCTGGTTGCTGACCATTGCCCGTCACGTCGCGCTCGACCGCCTGCGGTTGGAGGCGCGCCGTCCAACCCTTTCGGATTCGAGCGATCCCGAGGAGGCATGGCAAAACATTCCGGATGGGAATTCTCTTACGGAGGAGCACCGCTGGCGCAGCTTGTATTTCGCGGTCCAATCCCTTTCCACGGAACATCGGCAGGTGATTGAACTGGCGTACTATCAGGGTTTAAGCCAAAGCGAGATTGCTGAGACGCTCGGCTGGCCGCTCGGAACGGTCAAGACGCGGTTGCGGGCCGCCATGGAACAGTTGCGACGCGATTGGAATCGATAAATCCAAATTCCAGTGAAATATCGTATTTCAGATTGGATAAAAAGTACATGCCGTCCAACAAGCACATTCCTTTTCGCGAGAATATTCCGGCTTACGTGCTCGGTGCGTTGAACGCCGGGGAAATCTCGGCCTTGGAAGCCCACCTCGAAACTTGTGTTCCCTGCCAGGGCGAAGTGGCCGCCTACCGCACTTTAAGCGATGACCTGCTGATGGCACTCCCCCCGAAGAATCCCTCGGCGGCGCTGCGCCGCCGGTTGCAATCGAAACTCCCGAGCGCGCGCCGACCATTGCGTCAGTCGATGAAATGGTCGTTGGGCCGATTCGCGGTAGCCTCGGTTTTGGTAGTTCTGCTGCTGCTCGACGGGTTCGCGGCGTATCAGATGCAGTCGCTCCAAAATCAGCAGGCGCAATTGTCTCATCAGCTTCAAGCGCAACAGACTGCGCTGGCTTTGCTCTCGTATCCGGGCGTACAAGTGGTTTCCATTAATTCCAATGGGATCACGGGCACATTATTGGTGGATGACGACCGCAACGCGATTGCGTTGTTCGCGTGGAATCTGCCTTCGCTGCCGGCCGATCGAACGTATCAGGTCTGGTTGATTGATTCACAGGAGCAGCGCGTCAACCTTGGCATGTTTCGTCCCGATCCAGCCCTGCCTTTCACTTCGTTCTCGGTGATCTCATCGAACCCCATCGCTAATTTTGTGGGCATCGGCGTGACGGTAGAACCTTCCGGTGGCAGCAGCCACCCGACGGGGCCGCGCCTCTTTCGAGTCGGCTTTTGAGACGAGCCTTTTCACCATCGCCGCGGTTTTTCTAATCTCCACTTAAGACAAACCAAATCTGAATTTTGATTTCATGACGTACTCCTTTTTGAATACGTATCTATTTTATTTCTCCAAAGGAGAGAATATGAAACTCACAACCCTTATTGTTACGGCGCTCGCTGCTTTGACACTGCTGGTCAGCGCCTGCGCACCCGCGGCCACACCCGTGCCGCCCACGCAGGCTCCCGCGACACAAGCCCCCGCGGCGACCGCCGCGAGCGCGGGCAGCGGCGCAACTTCCATGCCTGCCGGTACTCCCACCGCCGCCTCGGCGATGCCCGGAGCTGCGGCGACGGTCAATGTTGGAAGTAATTCCAAGTACAGCTCCTTCCTTGTGGATGGCAAGGGGATGACGCTTTATCTTTATACAAAAGATTCGCCCGGCGCCTCCACCTGTACCGGCAATTGTGCGAAGGCCTGGCCGCCTCTTCTGACCACCGGCAAACCGGTCGCGGGCACCGGCGTGGATATGTCCAAGTTCGGCACGCTCACGCGCGCGGACGGCACCACGCAGGTGACCTATAACGGCTGGCCGCTCTATTATTACGACAAAGATCAACAGCCCGGCGATATGAAGGGCGATGGAGTTGGGGCGGTCTGGTATCTGATCACGCCAAGCGGTGATAAGGCGGTTTCTGGTGGCTCCGCGGATCCACCCGGAGGCGGCGGGTAGCGCTGCGGTTGTTTTGCCTTCACAACAGTTCAGACCATGCACGCGCCTGATTACCTGGCGCGTGCATGGTTGTTTTATACAGAAACGGTCTGAATTCAACCTGGCACATGGTCGCCGGACGTGAATCGACGGGCAGAATCACATTTTCTTTTAATGAATCGCGTGTAAGATTCATCGGTTACCTGGAGGTAAAACAATGAAAAAAATAACTTTTGGTTCTCTGCTCGTGATCGTCGCTCTACTGCTATCATCCTGCCAGTTTCATACAGGTCTCGGTAGTTTGTTAAGCGGCAAAAAAGCATCCACGACCCCTGCCGCCAAGCATGTTAAGGCCACGCATACCCCGCCTTCGCCCAAGACACCTTCTGCGAATCAGACCGTGGCGGCTCCCGCCAGCAACGCAGTCTCTATTACCGGTGCTGGCTTCCAGCCTGCCCAGTTGCAAGTCAAGGTGGGCGCAACGGTCACGTGGACGAATAACGATTCTGCCGCCCATACGGTCACATCCGACACCGCCGGCGCGTTTGATAGCGGCCCAATCAATCAAGGCGCGACGTTCCAGTTCACCTTTAGTCAGGCTGGTACGTTCACCTATCACTCCACCAACGATTCGGGTTGGGCAGGCACAGTCACTGTAACTCAATAACGTTGCGTTCCTTTAAGAAAGGTGCTGTGGACCCTCTCCCAGGCGGGAGAGGGTTTTCTTTTGGGATACAATCAGGCTATGGGAACGCTGTATCTGGTTGCGACGCCGATCGGGAATCTCGAAGACATCAGCGCACGTGCGCTTCGGCTCCTGCGTGCCGTGAAGCTGGTCGCCGCCGAAGATACGCGTGTCACTCGAAACCTTTTCCAGCACTTCGATATTCATACACCGCTCACGAGTTATTTCGAACATAACAAGTTAACAAAATTGGATGCCATACTGGCTGCGTTGGATGATGACGATGTGGCTCTGGTATCCGATGCGGGTACGCCGGGATTGAATGACCCTGGCTATGAACTGGTTCGGGCGGCGCTGGAGGCGGGCCACTGCGTCAGCCCCGTGCCGGGACCGGCCTCACCGATCGCCGCGTTGGTTGCATCGGGTTTACCGACCGACTCATTTTTATATCTGGGATATCTGCCGCGTAAATCGTCGGAGCGGAAAAAGTTCCTTGAACGCCTCACCGAGCTGCCTTATACGTTGATCTTTCTCGAAACCCCGCATCGCCTGCTCGACGCGTTGGAAGATTTGCGGGCAGCTCTTGGCGATCGTCACATCGCCATCGCGCGCGAATTGACCAAGGTTCACGAGGAGTTTTGGCGCGGCCGGTTGAGTGGGGCCCCGCTTCACTTTAAAGAGCCGAGAGGGGAATTCGTGTTAGTGGTCGCTGGCCGGAAGACCACCCCGGAGACATGGTCGAGAGAAGAACTGCGAACGAGAATCAGGGAAGAGATCAAGGCTGGAAAAACTGCGAAGGATGTTTCGTCCGAGCTCTCGGAACGATCGGGCTGGAAGAAACGCGATGTCTATCGCTTAACCACCAAGGAAAACGAGGAAAAATAAGATGACCGAAATCGAAGCAGCCAAGCAAGCGGAAGAAAAGCCTGCCGTGAGCCGGGGCGAAGGGAAAGACGAAAAGAAAGAAGAGAAACCGAAACCCAAAGATAATTTGGTCGAGACCAAACACTCCATCAAAATCGGCGGCACAGAAATCAAATATACGGTCACCACGGGAACCATGGTCATGAAGGAGGAAACGCCCGACCGCGAAAAAGGAGCAGAGGGTGAGAAGCCGCGTGCGCAGATCTTTTTTGTAGCGTACACCAAGGATGGTGTGGAGGATCAATCCAGACGGCCGATCACCTTTTCGTTCAACGGCGGACCGGGTTCGTCGTCGGTCTGGCTTCATCTGGGTCTGCTGGGACCGCGCCGCGTCGTGATGGAGTTCGACGGCAATTTGCCCAAACCGCCGTTTCAATTGGCCGATAATGAATATTCATTGCTCGATGAAACCGATTTGGTTTTCATTGATCCGGTCAGCACGGGTTACAGCCGGCCGGTGGAGGGTGAGAAGCCAAGCGAATGGCATGGTTTCAAAAAGGATATTGCCTCGGTCGGCGATTTTATTCGGCTGTACACCACCCGCTACAATCGCTGGCTGTCCCCCAAGTTTCTGGCGGGCGAATCGTATGGCACGACGCGCGCCGCGGGTCTTTCTGGTTATCTGCAGGAGCGGCATGGCCTGTATCTTAACGGCATCATGCTCATCTCGGCCGTTTTGAACTTTTCGACGATCGAATTTCATATCGGCAACGATCTGCCGTTCATTATGTTCCTGCCGGCCTATGCGGCGGCGGCGTGGTATCACCATAAACTCAAGCTGCGCAAACCGCTGCAAACTCTGCTCAAGGAAGTGGAGAAGTTCGCCTTTGGCGAATATGCGGAGGCCTTGATGAAAGGTAATGCCCTGGCGCCGCGCGAGCGCCGACTGATCGTCGATAAGCTGGCGCGTTACACTGGACTTTCAACCGAATTCATTGAACATACGGATCTGCGCATCACCGATCAGCATTTTTTCAAGGAACTCCTGCGCGATCGTGGGCAAACCATTGGCCGCCTCGACAGCCGTTTCATTGGCTTCGATCGACTCGGCGTGACCGAACAGCCGGAATATGACCCCTTGCTGACGAATACGGCAGGGCCCTATACCGCCGCCTTCTACGATTACATCCGCTCGGAACTCAAGTTTGAATCCGATCTGTCGTACGAGATCTTGAGCGAATTTGTTCATCCGTGGTCATACGCCAACGCCGAGAATCAATATCTCAATGTGGCGGAGACCCTGCGTTCCGCGATGACGCGCAATCCGCATCTTAAAGTTTTTGTGGCCAATGGATATTATGATCTGGGCACGCCCTATTCGGCAACGGAATACACATTCAACCACCTGGGTTTGCGCGAGTCCCTGCGGGAGAATGTCCGCATGAGCTATTATGAGGCAGGGCATATGATGTATATTCATATGCCGTCGCTGGCGCAATTGAAAACGGACTTGGCTGAGTTCGTAAGAAAGGGGGCTGCAAAATAATGCAAAACAAAAAAACGTGGTTCGGTTTCAGCGAAGATGGGTCCATTCGCGCCTCTTGTATCACCGGGGTGCCTGCCGGAGCAGACCGTCAAATTCGCCCAGATCGGGCGGCGTGATCTTTTTCAGAATAACGAACCTGCATCACCAGGAACCATGACCCGCGCGCCTGCTTTCAGGTTGGGCGACTTGCAAATCGTCTGCGGGCGGCCAATTGGCCCTTGGCAAAATCTACGGGTGAGGCTACGCGTTTTGCAATCTCCCCGTAGGTCGTGGTCGATTGTGAGATGATCGATGCTTCCTCTGCCGGCTGCCTTTATCCTCCGCTCGTTTCTTAAGGCGAATAGATCTCTCGATTGCTTTTGATCCGATTTCTTGCTTCGTGCAGATTGCTCCGGCTATGGCTCGAAGAAGATTTCGTAATCGACTTTCCTGGATCGGGGAATGGGGGAACCTCACGACCCACCTCTTGATTTTTTGCAAGAGGTTGGGTAGGATGTTTACTGTAGTTAGCTTTCTTACTTTATCAGTGCTTTTATTGGTAACATGAAAGGAGTGGCACCATGAAGACCATAAGGGACAATTTGGTCACGAAGTTCGAACACCTGCTGGTTGTGAAAAGAAAAACAATGGATGACCGGCAATCCCCGGCCACGACGCTCGCGGGTGATGCTCCGGTTGGCAACGGTTTGTTGCCTCGGCATGTGGTGATTGCCATGGACGGGAACGGGCGCTGGGCTCAGAGACGCAACCAAATCCGCACCGCCGGCCACCGTGCGGGCGCGGGGGTGGCGCGCGACATCATCTTGGCCGCCCGCCAAATTGGAATTGAGGTCCTGACCCTTTACGCATTTTCCATGGAAAACTGGGGACGGGATCCACGCGAGGTTTCGATCATACTCGAGGAGCTTTTGCCGAAGGCCTTGTCCGACCATGCCAATGAATTCAACCAGCTCGGGATCCGGATCGAGATTCTGGGTGAGAAAAAGATGTTATCAGAGCGCACCCAGCACGTGATCGAGGAAGTCATGAGCGCCACTCGGGAAAACACTGGGCTGATCGTGAACGTCGCCGTAAGCTATTCGGGCCGTCTTGAAATCCTCAATGCTGTACGGCGTGTCATCGGTGCGCTTGAACAAGAGCAGATCGCCTTGACGGATCTAGATGAAGCTCTTTTTGCGCGTTTTCTGGACAGCGGACATCTGCCTTTTCCCGATTTGTATATCCGCTGCGGCGGTGTCAACCGTATCAGCAATTTCATGTTGTGGCAGATGGCGTATACCGAGATCGTACCGCTGGACATTCTCTGGCCCGATTTTCGGCCCGAACACCTGTATCACGCGATCCGGACTTATCAGAGGCAACCGAGAAAGTTTGGCTTAGTTCCCGATCATCCGTAGTTCGACGTTCCTGATCCAAGGCGACGGCGGCAAGTGGGCGACGGGCAGCCTGCAGGTAGTGAGCCTGATCCTGCGCGGGCCCGCGCCGCCAAGTCATCGACAGACTTGGAATTGGTCATGCAATGCATATACTAATGTATATACACTATATAGCTCAACGTGAATACCGCAAAGAACTACCGACGAGGCGCCGCAACCCTTCCGCCAATGGAAGGGCTTTTGGCGCGCGCACCAGGTCAAACCGCGACCGACGTGACCGAAAATGGTGTGAGCGAAAAATACGAAAGCCAGCAATGGAAGGTCCGGCTGAAAGCAGTCCAAGCCCAGGGCAGCGAAAAGGCGAGAATTTTCCGATCCGAGGGTCTTAGAATACTGGGCCGTTATGTTTTATGTCCAGAAAATTACGACTTCCGTAATCTTGCATACACAAAACACAATTAATGTACAACTGCCATCATTCCCCATATTTCAATTGCTCCAGAAACATGGCCCTGGTATGACCTGTTGACCCCGAGGTTTTTCAAATGTTTTCATTGGCAGTGAAATGATATGGGAGATCATTTTCATCACAAATGAAATCTTTTAGGTTGGGTAAAGCAGCCGGGCCTCCAAGAGCCCGTTGGATCTGTATTCTTGACAGGATTTCCCCAATGCACACATGTACCTATTTAGGCGTGCGGATTGGCTGGATCGAAGATCAAAGTGTCAGGTTGCACGAACTGGCTTATACCGGGCCGTCCACGCTTGGCGCCACGTCAATGGAAATAAATCCAATGGCGTGTAACAGCGGGGAGGGCGGGCGAGCTTCAAATTGTTCCCCCGCCATCATCCTACAACCCGGTACCAGCATTAGTGAATGAACTGGCAGGTGGTCCGGATATGGGAGCATGAGCTCAAGAATCCCGAGAAGGCTTTACGAAGACTTCGAAAAGCATTGAACGCGAACGTCCTCAAAGTGTCTTATGAGATATACAACACTGGCTTAGCCGGGTGAACATGATTCAAAATCATGCCCTTGCGCTGATCGCTGCCTACTACCTTTCCAAGTACGATCGCCGCGCATCTACCTTCCACTTATTTTTCTAACGATAACTTCGCATAGATAATCCCACACGTCACGTATTTGTTGGTCGGGATTTTGCTCGTTATTTGGTCTTTGAAGGGGCGAAAATCGGGTGATAAGAACATTTTGCGGCGGAAGGCTGACGCACAATATCATTGAGCTTCTTCATCTTGCGAATCAAAATTACGCTTATCTGCCGAGAACCGACCAAACTTATGAACATCAGAATCAAACAGTTATCTGTGCTATCATTTTAGGCAGAGTGTTCTCCCGGAGAAAACCTGATGATGAAATACTGGGCTATTTTTTTTGGTTTCTTTATGATTGCGATCATAGCACTGGCTGACACGGGACATCTTGGGATGTTATGGATTATATATAGTTTTCCAGGTGGCCATTGGGTCGGACACGTTTTTCTCTTTGGTCTTCTGACCTCTGTGATTGACTTGAGTCTTTTCGAAGAAATACCGTTGGCAGATCGCCGAAAGCTCGCAATTGTGGCGGGTCTCGCTATTGCACTATTTGTAGGATTGGAAGAATTCTCACAGCGATTCCTCCCTACTCGACATTCCAGTCCGCTTGATTTGGCATTCAGCTGCCTTGGCATTGCATTTTTCTCGTGGCTGGCAGTTCGCTTGAAATCAACTCGTGGACAAGATTCAAAATGAGTTTCTCTTTTTCTGGATTATGTCTCCGTGCCAAACGTTTCGCTTCAAGATGTCTTTGATTCTAGCACGGACTTCTTTATGTATGCGCGGCCCGGCTTTCATCCATGGCAGGTAAAAACATAGCTCGGTTCAATTCATATCGCAAGCAATCAAGCGGTTCATTGATAGCAAGAAAGTGAGAGCATCAATTAAATGAATAATTCCAAGTCTGAAATCTACGTTAGCACAGATGTCGAGACGGATGGCCCTATTCCAGGCATCAACTCCATGTTGAGTTTTGCATCAGCCGCTTATCTCCCCGACAAGAAACTTATTCAAACGTTCTCTGCCAACCTCGAAGTATTACCAAATGCAATTTCCGATCCAAAGACAATAGATTGGTGGAAGACACAGCCGGATGCATGGCAAGCTTGCCGAAAAAGCCTGCAAAAGCCAGAAAAGGCAATGCAAGATTATCTTGAGTGGTTGAAAGTCTTACCCGGTTTGCCGGTTTTTGTTGCATATCCAGCCGCATTCGACTTCATGTTCATTTACTGGTATTTGATTCGTTTCACTAACGAAAGTCCATTCTCTCATTCCGCGTTAGATATAAAAACTTTTGCAATGGCAATGCTCAAAAAGCCTTATCGAGAGAGCGTTAAGAAAAATATGCCTGCCCGATGGTTCGATGATACACCTCATACCCACCTGGCTCTTGATGATGCTATCGAACAAGGGGCTCTGTTCTGTAACATTCTCGCAGAAAACCGAGAAACAAAAAGATAAGATCAGCTAGTAGATCAATATAATGAGGAAGGAACGGGAGTATGAAATAATCGACATGATTCTCTGTATTCTTCTTGTGAATTACTCCGTAAAATTGCGCTGATACGGAGACGCTATCGGAACTTGAGAAGTAAAGTTATTATGGTGGCGGCAAGCTTCAATATTGAATGGTTCTGTTCAATATGTAATGGGCCACAACAGAATCTTGCCATCAACCAAACCTGTCGCCAACATCTTGCCATCAGGCGAAAACGCAAGAGAGCGAATGGAAACCGTGCTTCCGTAATTCAGCGTATGCCACCAATCGCCATACGCGGTCCTGACGGTTCGAAGAAGGCGGCCATCAGAAGCGCGCCACAGCTGGAATGTGCCATCCTTTGAAGCGGAAGCTAAGATGGCACCGTTAGGCGAGAAGACCATATCATCCACCTCATCGCCGCTTCCGGAAAGTGTACGGATCAGGCTTCCATCCGAAACGCGCCATATTCTTATTGTGGAGTCGAACAACGAACCTGTGGCCAACAAGGATCCGTCCGGTGAGAAGGCTAAATTATCTGCATTGTTACTAAGGCTACGTACGAATGCACCATCAGAGACCCGCCACAAGTCAACCGTTTCGCCCCTAACATTTGCTGCTAGGATAGTGCTATCCGGCGAAAAGGCAAAGGTAGCATTGCTTGCTGGCGCACAACCGCTGCCAGCGTTCTGAAAACGTTGGATTGGCATGTTATCTGAGAGGCGCCACACTACTATTGAATCATTCTGCGATCCTCCGGCAAGAAATTTGCCGTCCGGAGAAAATGCTAAACCGCATACTGGACTTTCTGTGGGATTTTCGCCGTTTTGCAGGGTATGGAGCAAGCTGCCGTCCGAAATGCGCCAGAGGATAATTGCCGTTTCATCAGTACCGGAGGCCAAAACTCTTCCATGCGGTGAGAACGCGACGTTTGTTACACCACCTTCAAGGTCTTCATTCAGGGTTTGAAGCAAATGACCATCAGAGACGCGCCAAAGTTTTATGGTTCTGTCGTCTGATCCAGATGCTAGAATCCTGCCATCGGGCGAGAAAGCCACACTCTCGACCCAATCCGTATGGCCCAAGATCATGCGCATCGGGGAGGCTCTTGCTGCCAACGTTAAGTGAATCAATGTGATACTGGCAAGCAGAGGAAGAATACACAGACTGATCAATACGATGGTGGCTATCCTATTCGTTGATTTGGACGAAACAATTGGAATCGATTGCGGCAATGGGTCTGACACTTCACCTCCAGAGAGCTTTGAAGCCGTACTTTGTTCTTGGTCTTCGCAGCTGGCTCATATCAGCAGCCACTTCATGATTACCCACCACATCCGCATGCTGGGTTCATCCGACTTACGATCATCACGAGGTCCCCTATAAAACAAGCAATGATCGGAATCAGAGTCAAGAGTCCGATTGGATAAACCAATCTTATCCTCCCCTGTCTCCACAACAGCCACGCCGCGCTTATGCTCCCAAGCATCACAAAATAAGCGCCAAGATTGATTGCAACGATGATGAATACCCCGCGAGTGTCAATTTGTTCCAGGTAGGGGAAAGTGGTCGCAACGTTGCAGCAAACAATAAGCAGGGACGTGATAGCCAGTGCGGTCAGGAAATTTCGATAAGGTGGCCGTACTTGCCGTACCAAAACTGTCGGCGATCCACCGGACGGTGTTTCGATATCGACTTGTAGTTTTTGAGAAGGTTTTCGCGATGTTATCACCTTACAAACAATAACACCCACAACGACAGAGATCCCAGTAGATAGAATAGAAATTATTAAAGCGAACGCAATCAAGAAAAAAGCACTCGCCCCCATCGTTAGCATAGCGCCACTGAGACTGGAGAAATCGAAGGAGCCGCGGGCCATTGATTGAACCAAACTCAAAACTAATGGATACGCCACCTCACCGACTAAGATGCCAATAGAACCAATTCCACCAACAATCAATCCCATTTTGATACCAAGCCAAGATGCATCTTGATGCTCGAATTGCTCATCATTAAGTGCAACAAATACCGCTATGCCTGTTGCAATAGGCGAGAATATAAGACCAAAAAGGCTGGTTATGAGGCTGATAACAATATTGAGAAGAGCACCGCCGCATCCAAAAATCAATGACCATTTTAGTAACGGTTTCATTTTTTCTCCCAAGGTTCGATGCCAGTTGGTGACCTGTCCCAATTCTTAGGTCCGATTGCTTTGAATTCTTCACTATTTTGGATTCTAACTCCATATCTGGACCGAATCGGATGAAGCAACCAACAGGGTTCGAGATTCGCTCGATTTTATGGTTCTGTTCGGTCAAAAAAATGGTACTGATAGAGTAATGCTGTCGGTACCAGTTTTATGCGCACAATAATGTAATCTGCGGTTGAGGAGATGAAGTCAAGCATGGTCACTTGTGTACTTTGAGTTTTTCAAGAGTGAAAAAACCATCCTTCGCGACGATATAGAAGCCTCGTACCTGCAATCCAATCTTCTTCGCTTGCCAAGAGAGTCGCCAAAACTGTTTCTAATTCATCAAGCGTCGAGTTCGGCTTCAACCGGACACGTAAGCTTCTGCCCAACGGGATAACATCAGCAACGGTCAGAAGTGATTTCGGATTCTCCAGCCTTTCAATTCAGTCCGCCCCTAGCCACATCTCGCCAGTCACACCTCGTAGGAACTTCCTACACCCCGAGCCTGCTGTTGTACACTGACCATGCGATCCGACAGCTAATTCGTATGGTGTCCAATTCAAATTATAAGGCCCTCCCCGCCAATTCCAACGGCCCAACATAGCCTGTGCGCCTATTCCATGAGTCATCAATTCATCAAACCATGAAATCAACCAAGTTTCAATGTCTTCGATCTGGTCTTTGGGAGTATTCTCTAGCGTACAAAAGAAACCGAATTGGGGTGCTATCTGCTCGCGACTGTGTTGGAAGAAAAGTGGGTTAGCGTCAAGAATTAGTTTTATGGGTGGATCTTCGATTGAAAGACTCACACAATGATCAAGCTGCGATCGCATATTTTTCCATTTTTCTCCATCCGGAAAATCATCCAGCGAGAGTTTTATCCGATCTGGTTGATGTTCTACTTCGGTCTGCAACAGAACCGTAAGGCGCGATCTCTTCTTCACTCGTTTGGATTTCATCCAAGACTCAATCATACCCGCAACGTGTGCTGCCGCGACCTGCTGATGGCGTTGTCAACATCAGTGGCAAAAGTCCTTAAATCATCACAATGAAAAGTCCTCCAAACATCGCATAAAATGGCTCTTTCGGTGTCGAGTCGAAGGAGTCCACTATGCTCAGTAAGGAGGCTTATATGGTAATTAAATCACTGAACGGGCAAAACGCACTCGCGGCAGGACAGCCATCTTTTGCGTTTCAGCCTTTACAGCAGTCCCGGTCACTACGAATGAACCGTGTAACAGCGGGGAGGGCGGGCGAGCTTCATATTGTTCCCCCGCCATCATCCTACAACCCGGTACCAGCATTAGTGATGGTCTGTTGATCATTGATTATCGGCTGAACAAAAAAATTTAGAGCGTTGTCCTTCCATGAATGCGCTTCCTCCAATTGAGGAAGCGCATTTTCATATTTTTTTTACAGGAGATTGTAAATGCGAAAGAAAAAAGAAACCATCTTAACCCCGTTTACTCGCTGGTTGTTGGAGTACTCGGATCAACACGACACAACCCTGACCGAGCTCTCGATTCGAGCGGGACTTTCGGCCGGAACATTGCGAACCTACGTTACGCACCCCGACCGGCAGAGACCCACTGTAGAAACCTGCATCCGAATTTCGCGAATTACGGAGAGGCCGTTACCTGAAATCTTGGAATTGGCAGGATTGGAGCCATCATTAGCACCGGGATCGTTTAACCCGAATCGAACAAAATTGCTTGAAATCTTCGATTCGTTGCCGCCATCCAGGCAATCCACTGTGCTTCGGATGCTTGACGCACTGGACGAGGAAGAAAGATGAACAAACTCATCGTATTGGCGGTTATCTCCGTATTCATTTTTGCCTGCACATTGACAAATGAAAACGGTGCATCTGTGGCGTCATCCACTCAAGCAATCAAAACTCAACAGCCGGCGAATATGCCAGTGGCATCCTCCACTCCATCCCTGCTTTCAAGTTGCTACGTTCAAACCAACATAGAGAACGGTCGACTGAATCTTCGTGCGGGTCCCGGCACTCAATACCCCGTGATCATCGTTATGCATGAAGGCGATGCGTTCACTGCATCTACGTCCACACCCAGCCGCGATTGGATCACGGCATCGATAAATGATCATCAAGGCTGGGTCAATTCCCATTTCATTCAATGCAACAACTCACAAGGAGGTCTGCAATGAAAAACTTTTGGAAAGGCATCGCCAAAGTTTTGTTCTATGTGATCGGTTCGGCGCTTTTGATCTACTCGAGCTCCCGCTCGCTCGACTTCATCTGGTCCACACTGCCGGGCAATCAACAGATCGTTGGCATTCTCGGACTGGCTGCAACTTCAGGCGGGATGATCACATGGCTGATGTTGTTCATGTATCACAGCGAAGGCCTTGGGCAAAAGGTCACCGCTGGCTTGATGGTCGCGATCGATATGGCGGGCGAGATCGGTTTGTTTACTGCCGATACTCTCTATCGCTCGGCCCAAGCCGGCATGATCGCCGCTCTCACACAGGACGAGATTCGTTCCGTCATTATTGCCTTGAGCGCTTTGATCGCCATCAACATCATCTCCATGGTTGCCTACCATCTTTTGGACAGCGCCAATTTGCGGAATATGAGGGAGGCGTTCGTACGTGATCAACTCGAAGCAAAGGCTCTTGAAGAAATCGAGCGGCGTGGTGATCAGTTGGCTCAACAGCTCGCTCCGGAATTGGCCGCGCAGTGGAT
>DATJAH010000052.1:0-18979 GCA_035516425.1 Anaerolineales bacterium | reverse complement strand
GTCAACTGGGTAATGTTCACGTAACATTGGAGCTGCCTCCGCGGTATAGGTTTGGCTTAGTCACCTACCTTGTACCAAAGAGGCATTTCATTTGTCAATTGTTAATGTACGATTGGTGCGCCTTTTGCACCAGAAACTAGCTTAGATTATTCCTGCACATCCACAATCTCGCCGCCGTGATCGAGCGCGGTCGCCACCATCCCATCCGCGGAGACATGCGGCGGCAGTTTGCCTTTGGCATTCGTCACCGCGCACTTCACTTTCAAACTCACGCCCAGCACATCGGCAATCGCTTTTTGGGTCGCTTCCAGGTTTTCGGGTTTGTCCATCAGCGCCCGCACCGTATCGGACTGGAATCCCAGAATCAATTCGTCGCCGCGTACGTCCATCGGCTTGCACGAATTGAGCAGCGCTTCGACCCCGGGATGATTCGGTTTGATCACCGCGCGGATATCTTTCCATGATTTATTGATTTCCGCGAGACGGATCGCCGCTTCATCCTTTGACCCTTCGACCTCGCTCACCGTTCGTGCCGCCGCAACGGCGGGCACCTCGTTGCGAGACGGCAGGGCGGCGCTTTGAGCGGATTCCGTCTGATCGGATTGATACAATACGGTTGGCTTTGTGTGTTTGACAGGAGCCGCTTTTGGAGCTTGCCCTGAGCCCGTCGAATGGGTCGGAGTCGAAACGGGAACTTCATCTGGTCTCTCCAGCGCTTCAGCCAGCGCCAATTCCAAGGACAACGATGGTTGCCATCCGCCGCGCGTATCAACGGCCGCGTTGTTGAACGATTTCATCATCCTCAAAACATCGGGTGTGGTGAAGGATTTGGCATCGAGCCTCATTCGCTCTTTGACATCATTCGTGGCTTCGACGAGGCCGCCGTTGCCAAGTTGAAATAACATCAAGCCGCGCAAATACTCGACAATTTGACGCGCCAGAGAACGTGGATCGGCACCGCTATCGAGGGCGCCACGAATCGTATCGAGACCGGCGGCAGGTTTCTGATCGCGAATGGATGCCATGAGATCAAGCACGGTTTGACTCGTTGCCGTGCCCAGCACGGTCTGCGTAAGTTGAAGGGTGATTCTGGTTCCGGTGGAAGCGAGTTGATCGAGCAAGGAGATTGCATCGCGCAATCCGCCGCCCGCCTGACGCGCAATCGTCACCAGCGCGTCCTCATCGGCTTGAATCTTTTCGGCTTTGACAATGGTTTTGAGCTGACGAACGATCTCATCCACCGGCACACGGCGAAACTCATGACGCTGGCAACGCGATAACACCGTCGCCGGGATTTTATGAATCTCGGTGGTGGCTAGGACGAAGATGGCATGAGGCGGCGGCTCCTCCAGCGTTTTGAGCAGGGCGTTGAATGCCGCGGTCGAAAGCATGTGGACTTCGTCGATGATGTAAATTTTGTATTTGCCTTGCGATGGCGAGAAGTGGATCTTGTCGCGCAAGTCGCGCACATCGTCTACGCTGGTGTTGGAGGCCGCATCGATCTCGATCAAATCAAGGAATCGATTCTCATTGACCGCTTTGCAATTCTCGCATTCATTGCACGGACGTTCGGCTTTATCCTCATTTAAACAATTGACGGCTTTCGCCAACAGCCGCGCCAGAGTCGTCTTACCAGTGCCGCGCGGCCCCGCGAACAAATAGGCGTGCGCCACGCGGTCAGCGACGATGGCATTCTTCAGCGTTTGGACGACATGCTCCTGTCCAACCACCTCTGCCCAACCCTGTGGACGATATTTGCGATAGAGAGCTTGTGACATTTTGGTAACCAACTATGGAACAGGATACGAATCCTGGGCATTGCCCTGCGGATCGGTCAACACCACGTTCTCGCCCGAACTCCAGGCGGCTTTGTTATTGCCCCAGTATAAATCAACTGCGGTATTCGTGCCCGAGGCGGTATGCACGCGCACCGCGCCGTTCGTGAACAATTTGAACGGCGGGAAAATAAAGTCGTTGCCGTTCGAATCTTTCAGGTGCCAGGCCGTCAAATCGAGTTCACCATTGCCCGTATATTGAATCGTGACCGTTTCGATGCTCAACGTCCCCGCGCCGACCACACTGATGATCTTGACTGTCCCCTGTTGAAGCGTCGGCACGACAACCGGGTTTGTCCCTGACGATATCACGGGAGCCGCCACCGGCGGGAGAGTGGCCGCCCGATAGTTGCGGTCATACCAATAGAGAATGGTCAGCGTCACGCAGGCGGAGACCACGATATTGAGCAAAATATAAAAAATCAATCGG
Organism: Anaerolineales bacterium; assembly: GCA_035516425.1. Classification (GTDB taxonomy): domain Bacteria; phylum Chloroflexota; class Anaerolineae; order Anaerolineales; family Villigracilaceae; genus Fen-1038. The sequence continues at coordinate 16,714 of DATJAH010000052.1, read as the reverse complement.
CGGCGATCCATGCTGATTGTATGATAGCACAAAACGTTTTAACGTTCCATCATGAGCGCGATCCAATCCCCCATTTGACGAATTTCGTTCATTCTCAGACCCTTGGCTTGCGCGGCCTGCATCACGCCCTGACTCTGCTCCTGCAGAATCCCGCTTAAGATGAGCATGCCACTCGACTCAACCAGATCCGCAAGCCCTGCGTCGAACAGACGGATAATGACCGGCGCAAGAATATTCGCCACCACCAGTGGCGCAGACTTGAATGCGAACTTGCCGTCACGGATTTCTTTTACCGAGCCGCGGCCCAAAATTAGTTCATCACCAAGCCCGTTTGTATTCGCGTTCTCGCGCGAATTCTTAATCGACTCCAAATCAATATCCACACCCAGCACAGATTTTGCACCCAGCTTCAATGCCGCAATGGATAGTATGCCGGAACCGCAGCCAACATCAATCGCACGCACTGGCGTACCATACCGGCCCAGAACCACAGGTGCTGGCTGGTACGCCTCTACGAAAAAATCTTCCATCAATTCCAAGCACAGTTGCGTCGTCGGATGCGTTCCCGTTCCAAATGCCATGCCGGGATCAATTTTGATTGGAATGCGATTCGGCTCCGGCGAATCCAACCAGGCAGGGACAATCATCAACCGCTCGCCGATCGGGATCGGTCGGTAATGTTGTTTCCAGGCCTCCATCCAGTTTTGGTCGGGGATGGGAACAAAAGCCGGCGCTGGCAGCGGTTGGATTGTTCCCAGATAATAGAGCGACTCTTCCAGCTTCTGCCGCGTTTCTTCGATTTGCCCGTCCATCGGCAGATAGGCGCGCACCGTGATCGGTCCGGTCGCGGTACCCTCATCTTCGTCACTCACGAACTTAACGCCCTGTTCCGTCATCACGCCGTTGGGAGCGTAGCGCGCCAACACATCCGCCACGGCTTCGGCGAGCTCGCCATTGACGGTCAAGGAAACTTCAAGCCAGTTCATCATTCAGCTCAAGCGTGTTCGTGATGATGCACAACGCCGTTGATATCACAATACAACGAATCAGGTTCGCAGTCCACACATTCGAGTTGAAGCGTCGCGTGTCCGACATGATAGCGCTGGAAAACAAGCTCGTTCAGCTGGTGCTGAATCGTCACACCGGCGCTGATGGAGATGTCGTCCGTCAGAACGTGAGCCGACATCGTGCGGAGTCCGCGCGTGATGCTCCATACATGCAGGTCATGAATGCCGATCACGCCTTTGACCTGCATCATATCGTGCACCATGGCGGACATATCGACATCGCGCGGGGTGGACTCCAGCAGAATATCCACCGTCTCGCGCAGGAGGCCCCACGCACTGTAAAGAATCAGAAATCCGATCAACACGCTGACGAATGGATCGAGCCAGTTCGCGTGAGCGAAATAGATGATGACGCCCGCAATTACCGCAGCGATCGTGGAGGCCACATCGCCGAGCATGTGAATGAATGCAGAATGCAAATTCAAGTCATCCTGACTGCCGCGTTGCAACAGCAATGCCGCGACGAGATTAACAAGGAACGCGATCAGGCCAACGCCCATCAAAACGATGGAATTGACTTGCGGTGGATTGATAAACCGGCGATACGCTGCATAAAAAATCCCAATCGAGATCAGGACCAACGTCGTCGAATTGAGCAAGGCCGCAAGAATTCCGGCGCGATGATAACCGTAGGTGTTCTTTGAGTTGGAAGGTTGGGTGGCGAGGCAAACCGCATACCAACTGATGCCCAGGGCGATCACATCCGTAAAGTTGTGCGCGGCGTCGGTGAGCAGCGCGAGACTGTTGGCAAGGAATCCAGCTGCGGCCTCAACGAATAGAAACGCCAGCGTGATAAACAGCGACCATGAAAGCCGCGAAATGGTTTCCTGGGCTATATCGCCGAGGTGAGCTTGTGAGTGCTGTAGCATTTTATCCATGTTCCACGTGGTCCAGACCCATGCGATAGAGTTTCGCTACATGATCATCATCCAACGCATAAAACACGGACCTTCCTTGTTTTCGGCTTCGCACCAAGTGCATATGGCGAAGTCCGCCCAGTTGATGCGATACAGCCGAGTCAGTCATTTTGAGCTGAGCCGCGATCTCACCAACGCTTTTTTCTTCGTTGAGCAAAACGGAAATAATGCGCAGACGCGTTGGATCGCTCAAGGCGCTGAACAAATCAGCAAGACGAATTGGGGCCTGTCCGTCCAGAGGCATAATATTTGAATATTTGCTCAACTATTCATAATTATAGTACATAGAGGGAGAAACGCCAAGTGACGATTCTCCCGGATATTTATCCTCCTAATGTTTCATTCAACCAATCCAAAAATCCTTTTTCCTTCGGCTTGACCGTGGTCCCCATCGTCGAAGCAAGCTTCTCAAACAGCTCGCGTTGCTCCTTCGTCAGTTTGCTTGGGATATCCACTTCGATGATCACCAATTCATCACCGCGATGATCTTTGCGCCGCAGGTGCGGCACGCCTTTGCCTTTGATATGAAAAACTTTTCCGGGTTGTGTGCCAGGCGGGATCTTCAACTTCTCGTCGCCATCCAAAGTGGGGACATCCACTTCCGCGCCGAGCGTGGCTTGCGCGACATTGATATCGAGATTCAACAGAATATCGTTCTCACGCCGTTTGAAGAATTGATGCGGCTGGACCTCCAGAGCCAGAAACAAGCTTCCATTTGGTCCGCCATAGACTCCGGGTCCGCCCTCGCCCGCCAACCGGATTTGCGTTCCGCTATCCACACCGCCGGGGATTTGAACTTTCTTCGTGACGCGCTTCCGTTCCAGGCCGCCGCCGCGGCAAGTCCTGCAGGGTGATGAAATTACCTCGCCGCGTCCACCGCACGTCGGGCAGACCGCCGTCTGCATCATCTGACCCAAGATCGTTTGGCGCACTTGACGCACTTCGCCCTGACCATGGCATGTGGAACAACGCGTCGGCGAGGTGCCCGGTTCCGCGCCGGAACCATGACAACGCGAACAGATTTCCTCGCGCTCGAACTCAATTTCTTTTTCAATGCCGAAGATCGCCTCTTCAAATTTCAGCGTGACCGATATCTGCAGGTCGCGTCCCCGCGTCGGGGTGCGGCGTGAACGACGGCTTCCGGTTGAAAAGCCAAATTGACCAAAGAGTTCATCGAAGATGTCGCTAAAGTCCACGGTGTAATCATGGAAGCCGCCCATGTTGCCCAAGCCTTCCTTGCCGAAGCGATCATAGCGGGCGCGCTTATCGGCATCCGAAAGAACCCCATAGGCTTCATTGATCTCTTTGAATTTTTCCTCGGCATCCGGCTCCTTGTTCACGTCGGGATGATACTGGCGCGCCAACCTGCGGAACGCGCCCTTGATCTCATCGTCCGAGGCATTTTGTCCCACGCCGAGGACATCGTAATAATCGCGATTGGTCATAATCCATCATGTCATTCGAAGGCTGAACGCGCCTCGCAAAGACATGCTACTCTTTCACTTCACCATCCACCACATCCGGTCCCGCATGCGATGGTCCGGACTGATTCGATTCGCCCTCGCCGCCTGGCGTACTCGGCTGTTGTTCGCCGGGCTGTTGTTGATAGACACTGGCACCGATCTTTTGAATCGCCTCGCCCAACGCCTCGGTCGCGGACTTGATGGCGGCCACGTCCTCGCTTTGACTCTTGCCGCGCACTTCCGCCATCTTTTTCTCGATGTCAGATTTCACAGCCGTGGGAACTTTATCGCCAAATTCCTTCAGGGCCTTCTCCGCGGCATAGGCTGTGTTATCGGCATGGTTGCGCACTTCGATCAGTTCCCGGCGCTTGCGATCTTCCTCGGCATGAGACTCGGCTTCCTGACGCATCTTCTCGACCTCGGAATCCGACAAGCCCGACGAGGCGGTGATCGTGATGTGTTGCGTTCGTCCCGTAGCTTTATCCTTGGCGGTGACCTTCAGGATGCCATTCGCATCGATGTCATAGGTGACTTCAATCTGGGGGATGCCGCGCGGCGCGGGCGGGATTCCATCCAGGATAAATTTTCCAAGCGATTTGTTATCTGCCGCCATCGGACGCTCGCCCTGCAGGACGTGAATCTCGACCTGGGTCTGGTTATCGGAGGCAGTGGAAAATGTCTGACTGCGACGCGTGGGAATGGTCGTGTTGCGCTCGATCTGCGGTGTGGCGACTGCGCCCAACGTCTCGATGGAGAGCGTGAGCGGCGTCACATCGAGCAGGAGGATATCCTTGACCTCACCGCCAAGCACGCCAGCCTGAATCGCCGCGCCGACCGCCACAACTTCATCGGGGTTGACGCCTTTATGCGGTTCCTTGCCGAAGAAGGACCGCACGCGATCTTGAACGGCCGGCATGCGCGTCATACCGCCCACCATCACCACTTCATTGATCTGCCCGGCAGTGAGACTCGCGTCGCTCAAAGCCTGCTTCAACGGCGCGATGGTGCGATCCACCAGATCCGCGGTGAGCTGTTCGAGCTTGGAACGGGTCAACGTGGTGACCAAATGCTTTGGCCCGCTGGCATCGGCGGTAATGTAAGGCAGATTGATCTCGGTCTGCATCATGGTCGAGAGCTCGATCTTGGCTTTTTCGGAGGCCTCCTTCAAACGTTGAAGCGCCTGACGGTCGCTACGCAGGTCAATGTGGTTATCTTTTTGAAATTGATCGGCAAGATGATCCATGATGCGCTGATCGAAATCATCGCCGCCCAGGAACGTGTCGCCGCTTGTCGAACGGACCTGAAAGACTCCATCGCCCACATCGAGGATGGAAATATCAAATGTGCCGCCGCCCAAGTCATAGACCGCGATCACTTCATTCTTCTTTTTATCCAAACCATATGCCAGCGATGAAGCCGTCGGCTCATTGATGATGCGCAATACTTCCAACCCCGCGATCTTGCCGGCATCTTTGGTCGCGTTGCGTTGTGCGTCATTGAAATACGCAGGCACGGTGATGACCGCCTGCGTGATGGTTTCGCCGAGATAGGCCTCGCAATCTGCTTTCATCTTGGCAAGAATCATGGCCGAAACCTCCGGCGGACTGTAATCTTTGCCGTCCAATTCGACGCGCACGTCACCGTTGGGTGCTTCTGTAACTTCATACGGTACGCGCTTCTTGGTGCGTTCCACCTCCGGGTCATCGGACTTCCGTCCCATGAACCGTTTGATCGAAAAGATGGTGTTTTGTGCGTTGATGATGGCCTGGTTGCGCGCCACGCGCCCAACCAAACGCTCATGATTCTTATTGACCGCCACGACGGACGGAACCAATCGTTCCCCCTCCGACGATGGGATCACAATCGGCTCGCCGCCCTGCATGACGGCCGCGACCGAGTTCGTTGTGCCCAGGTCAATACCAATGATTTTCGCCATGAAATGATTTCTCCTTTAATCCAGATGTCAGCTTGAGCTTCAGGACGGTCTTGTTCTATTGGAGAGCTCCGCTCAACATGACAACTATTTAACTTATTGCGCCACTCTTACCAATGCCGGCCGTATCACGCGCTCGCCCACCCTATACCCGTTTTGAACAATCGCAATCACATGACCGCTTTCGACGGCCTCGCTCGGCTCATGCGAGATCGCTTCGTGAAAATTCGGATCGAACACTTGCCCTTCGGCTTCGATGCGCGTCACGCCTTCCGATTCGAGAATGGACTGCAATTTCTTGTGGATCAATTCAATCCCATCCATCCATGAACCAGAGTCGGATGGGCGGTTTTGCAAGGCGCGTTCGAGGTCGTCCAACACCGGGAGGAATTTCTTGATGATATCGCCCTTCATCGCCAACTTCATCAACTCCTGATCACGCTGGACGCGGCTCTTGTAATTGATAAAATCCGCTTGGGCACGCTGCCAGCCATCGAGATGCTCTGCGACCTTCGCCTCCGCCTCCTCGAGGCGTTTCATCAACGCCTCCATCTCGAGGTTCGCCTGTTCTTCGTTCTCGGGTTTTTCGTCTACCGCTTCAGCCTTGGTCTCATTGGCCGGTTGTTCTTGCAATTCATGTTTATGATGTTTTTTCTCAACCATGCTTCCACTCTCAAGATTTAAATGATCCCGAACAATCGATGATCGTTCTTATTCGCCAGCGATCCTGTCGTTCACCAAACCACTCAGCAGCCCGGCCACATACCGCACCGTAGGAATCGTGCGGGCGTAGGACATACGCATCGGACCGAGCACGCCCAACGTGCCTGTCGCAAACCCCGACACGCCGTAGCGCGCCGTCACCATCGAACACTGCCGAAGTTCCTCCCACTCGCCCCCGCCGATCAATACTTGCAAGCCTCCGATCGCGCTGTTGGTGGTGGTACGCGCCATCAAATCCTGTAACGTTGAGCGTTCCTCGAAGAGACGAAGAGCCCGGCGGGCTTCATCAGACTCGGCAAACTCCGGTTCGGACAAAACATTGGTCAAGCCGTCGGTATAAACCTCGCCCGAGATACTCTCCGAAGTGCGATGCATATCTTGAACAATGAGGAACAGGATATCCTGATCGAGCGCGTCGAACCGGGCAGAAGCGGAGGCAATCTGATTCGCAGCGTGCCCTGCCAGCAGTCCATTAAGATGCCCGGCTGTCTGGCTCAAGCGCTCCTGAGTCACGGGTTCCGCCAATGTCAACAGCTGTTGCGAAACTTCGCCGCCAATCAACACAAGCACCATTAACACCTGGCGTCCTTGTGTTGAAATTAGCTCCACATGCTGGAAGCGTGCACTTTCCGCGCGCGGCGCAGTGACCACCGAGGCGCCCTGCGACTGATGAGCCAGAACCGAAGCGGCGAGGTGCATCCATTGATCGACATCGGCGCGGGCCTGACGGAATTGATGAGAGATGGTGTGTTGCACCGACTTGGGCAATTCGGCCTGATTAATCAATTGGCCGACGAAGAAACGATATCCTTCTTCGGTCGGGACGCGCCCTGCGGAAGTGTGCGGTTGGCGGAGATAGCCCAACTCCGTGAGCAGAGACATCTCGTTGCGGATGGTCGCCGAGGATAGATCCAGATGGTAATGCTCCACGAGCCGCTTCGAACCTACCGGCTGGGCGGAGTCAATATAATCACGGATGATGATGAGCAGAAGATTTTTTTGACGTTCAGATAATTCAGGCATAGGATGCGGTGTCAACTCTCCTGAAAGAAAACCCTCTCAGGAGTATTAAATCATAACATGCGGACAATTAGAGCGTCAATAAGAGGAGTGTAAGAAAATAAAAAGCGGCAGGTTGGATGCCGCCTCATCTTTGGAGGATTTCCTATGGGGATGCCGCGGGTCTCCAGGCGGGATCAAAGTCAACGCCCGGATCAACCGTGATGCGGGTCCGCTCTGCACCGGAAGAGGCCGCATAGAAAATATCGTTGTTCGAGTTGTCGCTGATTCCCTCAAACACGACCCAGGCGCCATCCGGTGAATAATGTATGTTCTCCACGGGCCAAGGATCCAATTTCAATTTGTACGCCGCATCGGTGCCGCGTTTCTCATAAGGAATGACCATCACCCACGGCTGTACAGGACCGCTGGAATTCCGCTCATTGAACATGATCATTTTGCCGTCTGGCGACCAGGCCGGTAGATAATCCCAATACAGAGGACCGCTGATGACCACTCGCTGCGGCCCCTGACCCGTATCGGTCATCGTCCAGATTTGATACGCGCCGAAACGTTTTTCCGCGTAGGCAATCTGATTGCTGAAGGGGGACCAGGCCGGCTGGCGTGTATCGGTATCGGCAGGCGTGTTGGTAAGCCGCGTAACGGATTGATCCGCAAGATTGATGGAATAAATCTGCATATGGCCGTCGCGCAATGACGTAAAGGCAATTCGTTTGCCGTCGGGCGACCAAGCCGGCTCAAAGTCGCCGCCAGGCGCGGTCGGCAACGGCGTAAGGCCGCTGCCATCCACATTGATGATATAGAGCGAGGTGTTCGCCAGCGGCGGTTCGGAAAGATCGAATCGCGCTTTGCACGGTGAGACGAACACCAATCGCTTCCCATCGGGCGACCAAGACGGCTGACACGCCCCATCGGGCACATTCGTAATTGGCACAACCGTGTTGCCGGTCAAATCGCTAAGATAGAGCTGGGGTATGCCCGAGCGGTCAGAAGCAAAGGCAATCTCCCCTGTCCCGCCGCCAACCGGCGTTGGACCTGAAGTCGCGGTGACCGTGGGAATCGGAGAACCGGCCGCAGGCAAAGTCAAAGTCCCAGTTACCGAGCTAATGAGAGTTGGAGCCAGCGTGAAAGTGGCCGTGGGGGGGGCAGAAGTGGCCGTAGAAGTGAATGTCGGAAGCAGGGTCGATGTGGCCGTCTCTGTGGGAATGGAAGTTGGAGTGAAGGTGGGCGTAACCCGCACAAAGGGCAGGGCCCCGCGCAGATTCGCAGGCAGCAAGCCGGGCTTGAAATCAGCCGTACCATACAGGATTCCGACCAAAAGCAGCAAAAGCAACAATCCTAACCAAACGCCGTTGGCGCCCCGCCGCTTTTTACTGGGTGGCACAAAAGGTTTATCTTCATTAATGGGAGGCGGCGGAACCGGCCCCGTGAACTGTTTGGGGTGGGGGCTCTCCGGTTCACGGATTGCGCTTTCTGCAGGGACTTCGGGAAGATCCGGCGGAGGCACAATCGTATAATTCCCCGTAAGTTGCTGGGTCTTCGATTTGGAACCCAGCAACGCTCTCTTGAAATCTTCCGCCTCCTGAAAGCGATCTGCAGGATCCACCGCCATGGCTTTTTCGATCACGGTGGCAAGACGGCGCGAAACCTTTGGGTTACGTTTTCGAAGAGGGGTCAGCTGGGCATTATCCATGGCGCGCGCCAAGCCATCCTCGGGAATGATGCCGCACAGGGTCGCGTATAACGTCGAGCCCAATGAATAAATATCCGTGCGCGGATCGGTGCGCGCCGTACCATATTGTTCCGGCGGAGAATAACCGGGCGTCATGGCACGCGCGCCGGTCGTGGTGGCTTGCGTGCCTTGAACTACTTTGGCAAGGCCGAAATCCACCAGGAAGATATGACCATCGGGCGTGACCTTGACATTGCCCGGCTTGATATCACGATGAATGATAGGCGGCTTGCGCGTGTGCAAGTATGCCAGTGCGTCGCAGATCGCCGCACCGACCGCGATCGCATCGTCCTCGCTGATCGTGCCCAGGCGCTCCATGCGCTGACGCAGGTCCTCTCCATCAATAAAATCCATCACCAGATATTGCCCCTGATCCCCCACCACAAAATGATCGGAAACGCGCGGCAGGTTGGGATGGCGCAGGTTTGCCAGGATCACCGCTTCCAGCCGGAACTGGCGTGCATACTCATCGGTGGTGAACAGATTTTCCTTGAGAGCCACATCCACGCCGAGATTCTCATCCACGGCGCGATACACCGATCCCATGCCGCCCTGGCCAAGGATCTCAACAATACGATAACGTTTATGCAAAAGGGTTCCGCGTTCGAGAGTCATTCCGATCTCATTAACAATCTTGGATACAAAGCGTGATGATTATATCAGATAGCATCCCCATGCATCGGCAAACTTGACTGATTTTCAATTAAGTTGAAAGGAATCTGTCAACTGGCGTGGGCCGATAATGCGGCGGAATGCATTTGACGGTCTCATAAAAAGGATTAAACTCAGTCTATGGAAAAGTCATCCATTCGGAATTGGGACTGGCTCTCCGTCGGCCTGCTCTTCCTAATGCTCCAAGCCACCGCCGGACGCTTGGTCATTGCCAATTGGGCACCATTTCTTTACTTTGCGGAAACTCTCACGGCCCTGGGAACGATCCTCGGACTTGCTTTGGGGGCCAGCCGCTTCCGCCAGAACATGGTCCTGTGGCTCGCGATTGACTACACGGTCATGATTCTCCCGTGGCAATGGACCGTTGCGGTCCAAAGCGACATCAGCATTAACTTTCGCATTCAACTTCACCTGGTTGCATCCCGCCTGGCAGTCGCTTTCACGCAGTTTGTGCAGCGCGCACCGGTCCACGATTCCTTCTTCTTTGTTGCCTTCGTATCTCTCATCATGTGGATGATCAGTTTAACCGCTGGTTACTGGCTGTGCCGGCGCGACAACCTGCTGGTCGCAGTCATCCCCTCCGCGATCGTAATACTGATGGTTCAAGTCTATGACAGCCATTTTACTCTCCGCACCTGGTGGCTGGCCATCTATCTATTCCTTGTTTTGCTCTTGGTCGGACGCAGATATTTCCTGCACAGTCGGGCGGAATGGAGAAGACAACATGTCGCGATATCCGAGGATGCATGGCCGGATATTCTAAACGGCCTGACCGTCATCACCTTGACGGCTGTGGTTATCGCATGGATATTTCCGACCTCGCTCTCAAGCCTGCAAGCGGCCGCTGAGGCCTGGAAGAATATTTCAAACCCCATCCGAAACCGGCTTTCCAATGCGGTGATATCGCTTCAATCTCCCTACAGCCAAAGCGAGGCCAATTTTTATAGCGAGAGCCTGGCGCTTGGGCTGAACGCCGCTCAGGGCAACCAGCCGATATTCACGGTAAACGTGTTATCTGCACCCGCGTCACTGACGCATTATTACTGGCGCGGCCGCGTCTACGATGTCTATGCCGATGGACAATGGAGCAATTCGAGCGCTTCCAGCCTCGACTTTCAACCGGCTGCCCAGAACTTGAACCTGGTCAATTTCCAAAACCGCGTGGAGGCGCAGTTCCAATTTACGATGCAACTGCCCGGGGAGAATCTACTCTACGCGCCGTCTGAGCCCGTGTGGGTGGACCAGCCCGGCAGCGTGATTGTGACTTCTGCAGGTGGCGGGCAGGACGATCCAATGGCTTGGTTCGCGAATCCGGCCCTTCTGAAAGGAGGCCGTTATCAAGTCAGGGCGGAGATTGCCGACCCGTCGATCGCGGAATTGGAATCAACGGATGCAAGTTATCCGACGTGGGTACAAGACCGCTACCTTGAAATCCCTGAGGACATCCGGCCCGCCATTCAGGCACTTGCTGAACAGGTCACAAGCGGACAACCCACGCCCTATGATAAGGCCGAAGCAATCACCAATTATCTGCGGGAAACGATTCAATACTCACTGACCGTCCCGCCTCCGCCCGCGGGCGAGGACCCGGCCGTGTGGGTCCTATTCGATTACAAAAAGGGATTCTGCAATTATTATGCCAGCGATGAAGTGTTGATGCTGCGCTCGATCGGGATTCCGGCGCGCATGGCGGTGGGCTTTGCACAGGGAGAGATGGACAATACTCCGTCCAACGGGGAATCGTTTACGGTTGTCAATCATGACGCACATGCCTGGCCGGAGGTTTATTTTCCCAATATCGGGTGGATCGAGTTTGAACCGACCGTCAATCAGAATCCGATCGTGCGGCCCCTGAGCAATCCAGAGGTCGCAGCTCAACCCAACCGGAATATTCCGCCAGACCTCAACGCGGTCAAGCCACAGGAAAAACCGCCATCCGGATCAAACGCAGCGACGGGGCCCCTGACGTTTAAGGCATTGTTGACCGACTTGTTGTCCCTTGCATTATCATTTCTGGTCCTAGGCTTGATGGTCTTCGTATTTCGCCGGTATCGTCTGCTGGATTACGTACCGGTTTACCTGTCGAATGGTTTGGAGCGCATCGGCGCATCAACTCCCTCCTGGGTTAATGCCTGGATCAGCTGGACTCAAATGACGTCTGTGGAGCGGTCCTTTGCCAGCATCAACTGGAGTCTGCGCTGGCTGGGCAGTCCACAACCGATTTATGCCACTGCTATCGAACGCGCCGCAGAACTGAGCAAATTGTTGCCATCGGCCAAGCCATATATCGAGGCGGTTTCAGCGGAGCATCAATCCGCCCTCTTCACAAGGCGCGCCGCCGATTTAGTGCGCGCACGGCAGGCCGGCAGGATGATCGTTATTCATACTCTCCGCTTTACGATCCTGAAATTTTGGAACTCAATCTCCGGTGGTGATGTATACTCGGGCTAATTATGGAATCTAGTAAAACTCGTCCCACAACCGTTCATGAACACATTAACACGCTGGCGTTGCAGGCGGGAAAATTACGCGACGAGCTCCAAAAGAAAAAGCCCCGTGATCTGCCATCCAATGCCATTAATGATCTAAACAACCTTGCTGTGGCACTGAGCAAGATCGGTTTGCAAATGGAGTCGTTCGAAGCCCAGCACAGCAACCTGCTGGCGCTGGCGGATATCGGGCAGATCATCAACTCGTCGCTGGAGCTGGATGAAGTGCTGCGCATCGTGATGGACAACATTGTCCACCTGACGCGCGCCGAGCGCGGCTTCCTGATGCTCCGCAATGGAAAGGGGGAAATGGTTACACGCGTGGCGCGCAACTGGGAACAGGAATCGATCAAGTCGAGTGAAGCCGCCACCAGCCGCACCATCGTGCAGCGCGTGATCGAATCGGGCGAACCCATCGTCACCACCAACGCCCAGGAGGATCAGCGCTTCAGCGGACAGGAAAGCATCGTCGCTTTGAATCTCCGCTCGATTCTGTGTGTGCCGCTTAAGGTCAAGAATGAATTGATCGGCGTGATCTACGCCGATAACCGCATCCGCACCGGCATCTTCGCCGAAACGGAAAAGGATCTGCTGGTGGCGTTTGCCAACCAGGCCGCAGTGGCCATCGAAAACGCGCGCTTATTCTCATCGCTCCGCAAAACGCTGGCGGAAGTCACGGAATTGAAGAACTTAATGGACAACGTCTTTGCATCCATTGCCAGCGGCGTGATCACGGCGGATATTCAGAATCAGATCACGCTTGCCAACCGCGCCGCCGAGTCAATTCTCGGTTTCACAGTGAACGATATTGTCGGTCAGCCTTTGGACAAAGTGCTGGCTCCGATCTCCAATGAATTAAGGCCGCGCCTGAACGAGGTCCGGCAAACCGATAAACCCGTGATCGGCCTCGAGATCAACCACAACTTTCCTTCGCGCGGCGAGGTGGACTGGCGCCTGAACCTTTCACCGCTCAAGGACGCGCGGCAGAAGACGCAGGGCGTCACCATTGTCCTGGATGACATGACCGAGCGCAAGAAACTCGAGGCGCAGCGCCGGTTGCTCGAGCGGATGGTCTCGCCCGCCGTGCTCGACCAGATCAATCTCAACAGTTTTCAAATCGGCGGCAAGAAAGTGGAAATCACCTGTTTGTTCGCCGACATCCGCGGCTTTACCAGCTACAGCGAAAAACAAACACCGGAGGAATTGGTGGCAGTGTTGAACCGTTATCTCGCCGCGGCGGCGGAAGCCGTCCTGGCCCTGGAAGGCACCGTCGACAAATTCCTCGGCGATGCCGTGATGGCGTGGTACAACGCGCCGCTGCCGCAACCCGATCACACCCTGCGCGCGGTGAAATCAGCACTTGCCATCCGTGATGCCATTGAGAAGTTGCACAAAGAACTGCCGGCGAAGGATCATTTGGATTTCGGCGTGGGGATTCATTACGGCGAAGCGGTGCTGGGCTGGATCGGCACCGAGAAGCGACTCGAGTACACCGCGATCGGCGACAGCGTCAATACCACCAAGCGCATTCAGGAAAACTCATCGAAGAATCAAATCTTGATGAGTAGGGCCGCCTACGAGCGCGTCCGGAATCAGATCAACGGCAAGCCCTATGCACCGCTGACGGTCAAAGGCAAGACGCAACCGATTGATGTGTATGAGGTGATGGGGTTGAAATAGAAGGAGAAATATAGAGATTCACATTTCGGCTTTTCCTTGGGTGGTACGCCAGATGACTTTGGAGTTGGCTCTCCAAGGAAATTAGACATGTTCTAGAAGAATCCAAGCAATTGTAATTTAAGCAATGTGAACGGTTTTGATCGCTATTTTACGCTTCCTTATCTACTCAGATCTCCCAAGCATTGGTTTTGGGCCTCGCCTACCATATCTACAAGCTTTGAAGATCTTTTAGGATGTCAACAGAGCCGGATAGGGTCTAAGTGATTCAATGAACAGAGCAGAGTTTTACGTATACTTTGGCTGGAGTATCGCCTTCAAGGTACATTGCAAGAGTGAGCAATATTTCAATGGCATGGAAAGAGATAAAGTGCTATTTGCTCTATATCCTTGAAACAAACCTCACCAACTGCTCCATTCCCTTTTCCACCGGTCCCACATCAATAAATTCATGCACGGTATGTGCGCCGCCGCCGGTCGTGACCCCCAGCACTGTGGCTGAAAGTCCGCGGCTCAACGGGATGTTGGCGTCCGTCGAGCCGGAGGTCAGTTCCGCTTTGATGCCCTGCTCAAGCAAACATTCCTCGGCAAGTTTAATTAATGGATGATCCGGTGCGATCTCACCTGCCGGCCGCGCGCCGATCACTTCAGATGCCATCGCCACACCCTCCTTGTTTGCCGAGCGAATCAATTCCTCCACTTGATGGACCAGCGCGTTCAAGGCCTCCGTGCTTTCGGAGCGCAAATCCAACTCGAAGGTCGCTGCGGATGCCAGCACATTGATGCCCGTCCCGCCGGAGATCTTCCCGACGTTCAAGGTGGTGCGCGGAACCGCTGGAACCGACAACTCCGCAATTTTTGTGACCAGCTTGGCCGCTTCATGCACCGCTGACGGCTGACCATAATCCGACCACGAGTGTCCGCCCGCGGTTTTGGCCATGACGCGATAGCGCCTCACACCGATGGCGCGGTGATAGACGTGTCCAAATGACATGCCTTCGATGACCAGATATGCTTTTGCATTTTCATTGAATCGATCCACGACCGCTTTCATACCGCGCAAATCGCCGAGTCCCTCCTCGCAGACGTTGGCCACGAACCAAACATCGTTCCGCAATTTGATTCTGCGCTCGCGCAACATCCAGATCAGACCAAACAGCGCTGCCACGCCCAACGAGTTGTCACCGATTCCCGGTCCGTACACGCGCTCATCGTCGCGCGTCACATGCAAACTGGTCTCCGATGGGAAGACCGTGTCCAGGTGCGCGCTGACGATCAACGGCCCGGCCTGGCCTGCGCCCGGCAGCCGGGCATACACGTTGTCCACCGAATCCATCGAGACATCCTTCAGTTTCTCTTTGGCAAACAAATCGCGCACAAATTCGGCGCGCGGTTTCTCTTCGAACGTCGGCGCGGCGATTTGCTGGATTTGAACGGCGGCGTCAAGCAGGCGATGGATGAAATTTGTCGTCATGGATCAGTCCAGTAAGAGACGGTGGAAAAACTTATCTCGCGAAAACAAACATCCCACAGAATCCCTCATGAAGAGTTTACCCGAAATGCCTGACCATGTCGATAACCCCTCTCAGCCAAATCAAAACAAAATTTCCCGCCTGCGGGTGGGAAATTTTGAACCTCGGCCTCAAACTGCAATCAGAGTCGGCTGCTTGACCGACGCGGCTTGCATGGACCACGGTCCCGTCCATGTGATTTTGACGGGAATAACTTTGCCCTTTAAATCCTCATCGGATTCAAGGAAGACAAGCTTATTCGTCGGCGTGCGGCCCTTCCAGCGTCCTTTGACTTTTTCATCGAACAAAACGTCCACCGTTTGACCAAGATACTTCTGGTTGATCTCATCCACGATTTTTTCTTGCAGTTCTTCCAACGTGCGGAAGCGGCGCATCTTTTCCTCGTCCGAAATGTTGTCATCCATGCGACGAGTGGCAACGGTCCCCTCGCGGGACGAGTAGCGCGCCAAATGCGCGACGTCCAACTTGAGGTCCGACAGGACGCGATAGGTCTCCATGAACTGGGCATCGGTCTCGCCGGGGAATCCAACAATGATGTCTGTAGCGATAGAACAATCAGGAATCGTCTTACGAATCTTTTCAACGAGGTCGCGATAATCCTTTTGAGTGTAGCCGCGCTTCATGTTGGCCAGCACTTCATCGTTACCGGCTTGAATCGGGACTTCGATGTGCGGCATGACCTTCGGAAGCTCGGCAACCGCCTCCATCAATTCTTCGGTGAAATAATTCGGATGTGAGGTGAGGAAGCGAATGCGCTCAATGCCCTCGACCTCGTGAACGATGCGAAGCAGCGCGGCCAGGTTCGGACCGTCGGGCACATCCTTGCCATAACGATCCACGATCTGACCGAGCAGCGTGACCTCCTTCACGCCCTGCACTGCGAGTGATCGAATCTCACGGACGATATCGCCAACGGGACGACTACGCTCAACACCGCGTCGGAACGGGATGATGCAGAACGTGCAGGCGTGCGAACAGCCATAAACGATCGGCACATGCGCGCTGATGAGTTGACCGCGTTCGTATTGTGGAAGAATTAATTCTTCATCCATCATCGCGAAGCGACGCGTGGTCTCATCCGATTCGATGCCGCGAATTTCACCTTGGCTCAGGAATGCAATCAATGGTCCCGGATCGGACGGCGGCGAGAACACATCCACAAAGGGAAGCTGGGCGCGCAGCCTGTCCGCGCCGCGAACCCCTACGAGGCACCCCATTAAGTTAATAACGAGATTCGGATTCTGCTCCTTGAGGGGGCGGAGCGAGGTCAATCGTCCGAGCGCTTTGTCTTCCGCGGATTGCCGCACCACACAGGTGTTCAAAACAATAACGTCCGCTTCCTCGATATTACCGGTAAAGGTGTACCCTAAATGCTCCAGCGACGAGCCGACGCGTTGCGAATCAGCCACGTTCATCTGACAGCCTTCAGTCCAGATATGGTATTTCATAGGCCACGGATTATACCAAAAGCGGTCGCAACTTCAATTAA
>DATJAH010000051.1:0-28237 GCA_035516425.1 Anaerolineales bacterium | reverse complement strand
TTTCGCTTGCTTTTCCTCCTCGTTTCGTTTATCTTTTAACATGATAGACCTCCGGTTCAGCCAGTTTTCGCAAACTTAGCTTACACCAGAGGCCTATCTTTTTCCCAGACCCTGCTTTTATTAAATTAGGGGTGTGTTATGTTTACCTTTCAGGGTGCTTGAACATAATAAACCCCGCCCGCCTTACCTTGATAAAGCACCTTCAAGGTGGCAATCGCTGAAAGATCGGCTGGACTGGCAATATTATGATATTGATTCGGCTCATACCAAATGATGTATCCGCTTTGCGGAGGCCAGTTGGGATAATCCTGTTTAAGAACGACCGTGCGTTCAGCGCTTGTTGAGCGCGGGTCCACAAACGGAAGTTCCCTGACCGGATGTCCGTGAAAGAGGAACCAAACAATGTTTACGTAGTTGGTGTACAGCAACGAGGACGAATCATTCGCCAGTATTTTTTGTCCTTCAATCGTGACAACCCGGGTTCGGAAATCCACCGAGTTGGCGATGTTGTAGTTGCTCGGTTCGCCGAGCACCAAGGCCTCCCGCAAATATCCCTGCATACTATAAACCGGGTAAACAAAATAAAGTAAGATCAAGAGGGCCAAAGAGTAGGTGGAGAATGGCTTCTTTAAGTGAAAATGGCTGAAGAGCAATGGACCGGCCGTGATAAAAAGCAAAATCAAAACCACAGGCAGGATAATTACATAATAGCGATCGGATGTAAGATCAAGATGGTCGGCGGTGACCACGGTAAATGCAAGGGTAAAGAAATACACAACCGAAAATATCGCAGCGGGCCAAACATAGCCATTTGCCAGAGACTTCCGCCAGTTTAGCCAATGGACTCGTTTATTCACAATGATCAAGAGCAGCGCCAATGCGCCAATCAAGATCCACGGGCGCATCATGATCCAATCGAGCGGTGGCGTGAGCGGCATGAACCACCATAGGATTTTCGTCAGCGAGAGGTCGATGTTTTCAAGCGGCAGCATGGTTCCAAAATTACGAGGACCAAACAAACCGCCGCTCAAGGGAATATTATGGAATATGCCCCAAAATGCGATGGGCAGCGCTGAACTGAATGCCGGAAGGATCGCCCGAAGCAAACCCCGCCATCGACCTTTAAAGAAAACTACAAGTCCGCCGACGCCAAACAAGATCACGCCGAGATAGCGTTGAAGGGTAGCCAATCCCGCCACGATGAACATGATCCATAACATCGAGGGCGAATCATCTTGGATGTATCGGCCCGAGGCAAAAAAGAAAATCAGCAGGAACGTTACAAATAACGGTTCGGACGCGATGTTGGCATAGATGCGGAGCGTGGAACGCGAGAACAACAAAGCCAGCGCGCCTATGATGGCGTAAAGCGAGTTCTCTTTGAAAATCACATAAAATAACCAGCCGCATAACCAGAGATTGAGCGGATAAAGGATCACGTTCAGAATCCATCCCGCCTGAAACGCGCTCAGTTTTGTCAGCCAGCTCAACCCGGCCAGCAGCAACGGATATAACGGCGGCCATAGCACGAACGGCGCGCCGAGCATGTCCACGAAGCCTTTGCCTTGCAGCAAGCTTTCAGCCGTGGCAAGATTACGCGCCGCATCGGATGAAACACCCGCGCCGTAGCGATGCGTGACCATCAAAATGAATCCCAATCCGGCGATCGAAAGTACTGTAAGAAAAATCTTGAATTTGGATTCCTCCGAAAGGTTCCTGAACATGTCGGGAATTATAATGGATTGCATGACCGAATTAAACTTTCTTTCCGTTCACGAAGCCCTGAAGGAAATACAAAATGGAAGGCTCGCGCCTCATGCCTTGACCGAAGCCTGCCTCCATCAAATCCAGCGGCTCAACCCGAAGCTCAACGCGTTCATCACGGTGTGCGACGAGGTCAGGGCGGCGAAGCCATCTCCGATGAATGAAGAAATGGCCCCGCCGCAAAGAACGCGGCCCGCCACACTTGCACCTGGCGCAGGAGCAAGTGTGACATTGCGCAGCATTCCTTTCGCTGTCAAAGATTTATTTGAAACAAGGGGAATCCGGACGACCGCCGGATCGTTGTTCTTCAAAGATTATGTTCCGGATGAAGATGCGACGGTGATTCAAAAACTCAAGGCCTCCGGCGCGATCATCCTGGGCAAGACCAACACCCACGAGATCGCCCTCGGTGTGACCACGGTCAATCCGCATTTTGGCGCGACGCACAATCCATGGGATACAACCCGCATTGCCGGCGGTTCATCGGGCGGAAGCGCGGTGGCTGTGGCAACCGGCATGTCACTGGCCGCGCTCGGTACGGATACCGGCGGTTCAATCCGAATCCCGGCTTCGCTGTGCGGTGTGGTCGGACTAAAGCCAACCTACGGACAAGTCAGCTTGCGCGGCGTAATTCCACTTTCATGGAATCTCGACCATGTCGGGCCGATCACGCGCACGGTCAGAGATGCCGCGCTGGTTCTGCAGATCATCGCCGGATTTGATCCGCAGGACCCGGCATCCATCAACAGGGCATTGCGTGATTATCCAGGTCGTCT
This sequence comes from Anaerolineales bacterium, assembly GCA_035516425.1. Classification (GTDB taxonomy): domain Bacteria; phylum Chloroflexota; class Anaerolineae; order Anaerolineales; family Villigracilaceae; genus Fen-1038. The sequence continues at coordinate 25,697 of DATJAH010000051.1, read as the reverse complement.
CGAAGATAAGATCAAAGGCAAGAAGATGGCGCTGGCGGTCGGCTCTTACGTTGAAGGCGCGGATACAGAGGTAATCGCTGCCATCAATGAAACAGCCAAAGTGTTTGCCTCACTCGGCGCGAAGATCGAAAAAGTCGAGATGGATTTTCTGCGCGAAGCGGCACTTGCCAACGGCTTGATGACACAGGCGGATGCTGCCGCGTATCATCGCGAGCGTTTGGCGCAGCATCCCGATTGGTTCGGTGCGGACGTGCGTCTGCGCCTGGAGGCGGGGCGCCAAACCTCCGCAACCGAATATTCACTGGCACGACATACACAAGCAGAGATGAAACTTCGCCTCGCGCAATTCTTTGAGGAATATGATCACCTGCTGCTCCCCACCACGCCGATTGCCGCGCCAGCGATCGAAGGGCACGATGCCGTAGAACAGGCGCGTCGTCTCACGCGATTCACCGCGCCGTTTAATCTGACCGGCCTGCCCGCGATCTCCATCCCGTGTGGATTCAGCAAAGAGGGCCTGCCGGTCGGCCTGCAAATTGTCGCCGGAGCTTGGAACGAATCAGGAATCTTGAGCGCCGCATATGCTTACGAACAGGAAACCGATGGGAGCCAACGACAGCCGTCAATCGTCAGACAATGAGCAAAAATGCCTTCGATCTTGGAAACCCGAGAGGGAGGCCAATCTCTCCCCTATGGCACCGTCGTCTGGCAAATATTGGTTTTGTAGTTCCAGTGGCAACCGCTGCGAATACAAACGATGTCGTTTTTGAACTGATTGCAAACGTCAACAACCTGACCGCATTGCAATGTGTTGAGCGGCACGGTGACGCAGCCCGGACCGCTCAACGGGACCTGCGCCGGAAGACATGTCTTTTGGGTCGCGTCGAATGTGAAGCCCAGCGGACAGCCCGGATACGTACCACCCGTGTTGGCCTGACAGCACTGATATGTTGAAGTATAGGTATATCCAGCCGCGCAGCCTTGATAATTCTTGGCGGCCAGCTCAGGATTATTAATTCCATAGGGCGCATAGGCTTGGCCCGCTCCGGAGACACAGGCGCCGTATTGTGAGTCGAAATAGAGACCGGCTGGGCATTGACCATTTTGGTTCCGCCCGACGACACATACCTGCTGTCCACCGCGATTAACCATGTTGTAGCCCGGAGGACAGCCAGCCACGCCGGGTTGTTCGGCGACCGGCGCATAGAGGCACGCATTGCTCGAAGCATCGAGGTTATATCCCGGATCGCAAACCGACGCAGAACTGATGGTATTGGCTGTACCGCTGCAGGCTGAATTGCAGACCGTCACATCGGTTGTGGAACTATTCGGACCAATGCACGTCAAAACCCGTTGACCATTAACCACGTCATCCGTGCAGTTAAAATCCTTCGACTTGACCTGATACGTTACATTCTGCGGGATTTTCACGGTAACGTAGCTGGTGCTGCCCTGACAATAATTGGCCGGCATTTGCACCGTCGGTACCTGGCATGTGGCGGTTTGCGTTGCCTGCGCGTTGCCGGTGGGCAAATAGGAGGACATTTGGCAATATGGCGCGAAGGCTTTGGGTTGAGGCACTGCACAGCGGAATCCCAAATCGTAGTTATGATAGGTGGGCGCGTAATGATGCCTGACCGCCGAGAGTATCAGCGTGAGGTCTGTTTCGAAACTGCTGCCACGAAATACGCGGTCGTTGCCGGTGGCTGGACCCGTAGGGTTGGAGGAAGGCGCGCTGGCGTAATAGTTTGGATCATAAAAATCGTTGACCCATTCATAGACATTGCCGGCCATATCCAATAAGCCGTAGGCACTCCTGCCTGCCGAATACGCATTGACCGGACTGGTATGACCTCCGCACGTTTTGAGATTGGCCAGGTCGCAGTCCGGGCTGTGGGTACCCCAGGGATACTGGTTTCCATCCGAGCCGCGGGCAGCCTTTTCCCATTGGGCTTCGCTTGGCAGCTGACCGCCGATCCACTGACAATAGGTGTTCGCCGCGTTCCAGGTCACGCCCACGATGGGGTAGTCACCGAATTGAATCGATTCAAAGGACGGCGTGCCGATTTCCTGCACAGGCGCCGAACAATTTCCGCTGGCCACACACTGAGCGTACATTTTGTTGGTAACTTCAGTTTGTTGGATCCAATAGGCATCCAGTGTGAGGGTCTTCGTCGGCGCATCGCCGGAACCGAGTCCCATGATGAACTCACCGGATGGAATATACACCAACACGCTGCCATCCACCCATGTCATGGTCGTACCGGAGCTGGGTCCAGCCAGTGATACAGGTGCAAGCGTGGGCGCATTGGTCGGAGGCAGAGAGGTTGCAGTTGGCTCGGAAGTTGGCGGCAAAACGGTGGGCGTCGGAGTGGAGGCAGGCGCGCAAGCCGCCAGTACCAGCATTGCAACCAAAATCCAAATCAAATGTTTCATGAGATTCTCCTGTTCGTAAAGGAAATTATACCTTTTCATGGCCCACTGCAGGCCGTCCGGAATTACGTCGCCATGATCTAATGCGTCGGACATTTAAATCCGGTGGGCAGGCAGGTACAAAGCGTCGGGCAGAATGCGTCGAACGTCTGATTGCAAATGATCGAATTCAATTTGCAGGTATTGACGACACCTTGAATCGTGCAAGCCTTCGACGGGTCCACCTCCGCGCTTTGCTGGGCAACGCTGCTCGGAACAGAATCCGGGAGGCAGACATAATGCTTGGGCGTATCTTCGGTAAACGACGTCCCCGCCGGGCAGGCAGGATAGCTCACACCCGTGCCGGGCACCACACTACAACATTTATTGCGCGGATCGTAATTGTAGGCAGGCAGACATTGATTGCCGTAGCTGACGCTCCCATCCCATTTGCAAAGCCCCGTAGCCGGGTCAAGCAGGTAGTGCGCTGCACAGGCCGCGTTCTCGATGCCGGTGAAAACACAGCTGGAATTCATCACCGCGGTGGTTTGCGAAGTGCATTGATAGGACTGCGGATAAGAGCCGGGACCGCCGCTGATCGATGTGCAATTGGCGACACCGCCCACCGCTCCGTTCGGGTCGCCAGGGTGATCGTCATTGAAGGTCACATACGTCGAATGGGTTTTGCAGCTCTCCTGTGTGGTGATCGAAAGTTTTGGACAGACCGATGTCACGCTCGAGGCGTCAGTGATGGCGGAAACCGACTGGCAATATGGGGCAAAATACGTAAGGGCATAGTCATCGACAGCACAACGGAAGGAAAGCTCATTCGTATGGGTTGCCGGATCAGCCGAGGAACGGCGCGCAGAGTCGAGCAGATAGGCATCCGTGTCGAAGGCGGCGGACCGAATAACACGCTGGTCTCCATTTTCCGGCCCAAGCGGATCATTCGATGGAGAAGCGCCATAATAATTCGCTCCGTACCAATCCGCGACCCATTCCAGGGCATTGCCCTCCATATCGAAAGCACCGTAATAACTTCTTCCCGTCGGATATTGGTTCACGGGCGTTAGCTCGCGCACACATCTGCCGAAGTTCAGCAACTCGCAGGTCGGCTTATCGTTGCCCCATGGATAAACATTTCCATTCGGGCCGCGCGCCGCCTTTTCCCATTCGGCCTCGGTGGGAAGCCGCGCGTTCACAAACTTGCAATACGATGCGGCCTGATCGTACGTCACGCCGACCACCGGTTCGTTGCCGATCAATGGATCGCCGAAATCCGGGTTGTCGGATTCATCCGGCGCCGTGCAATAACCGACATCAAAACAAAACTTATATTGCGTGTTCGTGACCATCGTGCTATAAATCCAAAAATTTCCGACCGTGACTTGATGCTGCGGATTATCCTTGCCCTTGGGATCACCCATGGTGAACGAACCAGAAGGCACGGCAACCAGGGTTGTCCCATCCGCATAAAGATAACTGGCACCTTGTTGGACGGACGGCGGGTTAATCTTTACCGGCGTCGCAGTCGGGACCGAGGTTTGAGTCGGCACGGGCGTGGGTGTCGTAGATCGTGCACATCCGCTCAACAGCACCGTGACGAAAGTCATGACGATTAATCGTTTCATAGAATTCTCGACAGCGATTGCGCACAGGCAATGATCAAGGAAATTATATCCCGTCAGGGAAGGCGCCGCCATGGACGAGGCAAATTGCGACGCGAATCAGAACGCCTGACCTTAGCCAGAGTTAATCTTTGTGAGGTAAAATTTAATCATTCTGCGATAGGAGGCTGAAATGCCCTTCGGTATACAACCTATTCATATTGTGCTCATCATTATTGCCGCCTTGCTCATCTTCGGGCCGAAGCGTCTGCCGGAAGTTGGACGCTGGGTCGGACGATCCATCACGGAGTTTCGCAAGGGATCGCAGGAGATGACGAATGCGCTGCGCGAAGGGATGAATGAGGCACAACAGGTGGATGATCAGAAAAAAACCATCGGCAAACCGGCTCCCGCGCAATCCGTGCCTTTAGGTGATAGTAAGTTTTGCATTAAATGCGGTACGGCCAATCCACAGGAAGCGCTTTTCTGCAATAAGTGCGGCAACCCCTTTCCGACCCAGTCATAAACCGGGGGATGAGGCGACTGGGAGCAGCGATCAAAAGCCGGCACTGAATTATTGGTTTCGCTTTTATGTCCGAAAAATACATGAGTTTGTTCGACCATCTCGAAGAATTGAGGATGCGAATCCTTTATTCGGGTGCAGCCATTCTGATCGTAACCGCGGTGGCTTTCTTTTTTTCGGATCCGATTCTCAAGTTATTGCTTCTGCCCTCGGGAGGCTTGCAGCTAAAAGCCTTCAGCTTGATGGACGGCTTTATGATCAAATGGCAGATCGCGCTGTACACCGGAATTGTCGGCGCGTTTCCAGTCTGGGCCTACCACGTGTATCGGTATGTAAGTCCCGGTTTGAAGGACCATGAACGCCGGGCCATCTTTTCTCCGTTGATTGCGGCATTCGTCCTATTTCTACTGGGCGCGCTCTTCGGATATTACTTGTTATGGGGCATGATCCGCGTCTTGATCGAACTCTTCCCCAGCGAAGTACAATTTCTGCCAGCCGCGGACGATTATATCTCATTCGTCATCTTTTTCATGGTGGCCTGCGGCCTAGCCTTTCAGCTGCCGACTGTACTCGTCATACTTGTGCGTCTGCGAATCGTGAGTGCCACGCTGCTGCGGAAACAGAGACGCATTGCGTACTTTGTTTTATTTGCGTTTGCAGAAATCATCACTCCAGTCTCCGATCCCATCGTCGCGCCGCTGACCGTGATGGTGCCGCTGATCATCTTATATGAGATCAGCATTTTTGCAGCCCTGCGAATTGAAGCACACCGGGCAAAAGATCTGCCTGTAAATTCCAGCGCGCAGAACCCATAGCCGGCAAACAGCTTTCTGAGTTTTTTCAGTTTTCTGCCGCGAAGGATTCTCATCTCTGACTCAGGTGGGTTTAATTTCTCCATTGCGGATTCTCGCTACAATGGCAGTTGACCACGAAATGGAGGATTCAATGAGGAACCATTTCCTGCCAGGTTTGATGGTTCTCGCAGCTCTGTTGGAGGCTTGCGCTCCGTTTTCGATAAACACCGTGCCGACCTACACACCTCTGGCAACTGCAATAGCCAGCGCAACGCCCAGCTTTCTGCCATCCGTCGCATCCAGCCCAACACTTTCAATCAGCCCGACCGCGGCTGAAACAGCCTCGCCAACGCCGACCATTTTGCGACCCACGACGACGACAACGCCTTCCAGCCCGCCCTTCTGGCAGCCGGTGATCGGGATTTCGGTTGGCGGGAAATACACTTTCAGCTCCTGTGCCGGCAGCACTCCTCTGCGGTTCAATGGAACGATAACAACAAACGATTCGACCGTGGTTGTATTTGACTGGTTGCTGCGAAACAAGACGACGAGCTATACCAGCCCCTCTCAGAAAGTCAAAATCAAAGCTCCCGGCACTTACACGGCTGTGAGTCCGTCTTGGTACAACGCAAAGTGTGGAAGATATTCGCTTAGCTTGAACATAACCTATCCGAACCCCATGATGACCACAGTGTACCTCACGATCCCGTAACATCCAAAGTGAAAGTGGAGGCGATGAACTCCCTTTGCTCTCAGCGCCGATTTTGATGAGACTTGGACAGCGGCCAAATCAAGGCTCATCACCAAAGGAACATGAAAATTTCGCATCCAAAATACGTGCACGTGGTTTCTGTCGTGCGGAAAGAGCTGGGAGTGAAGCCGCTCAGCTTGAGCCGCCCGGTGAATGGACGGTTCTGGGGCCGCATGGGTTTTTCCTGGCAGGCGCCGAGGGAATATTATGTTAAACTTAAGCTTGCTGTCTTTCCCTGTGGCCTTCCACTCGTGGACTCTGCCATTCGCCATGGCGACCGCTTCGTCCGTCTGGATCAGTCGTCGCACGCCGGCCGCGCAGGAAGCATGGCCGTGGATAGCACATCGGATGCGCTTTTCCACAGGCAAATCCATCGAGCTGGTCGGGCCAGAGGATTCTCGACCGAGTCTGTTCAGAACACCAGCAGGGCCCAAGCCGATTTTGCAAGGTCAAAGTCTTTGAAAAAGGAAAACGTTTTGTCATGAAGCCCTATCACTTTGCATGGTTCCTAATTTTTCTGCTCGCGGCCTGCCAGGCCGCAACAGCCACACCCGTTCTTACTCCTGTCACGGCCATTGCGGCGACAGCCAAACCTCTCAGCGCCGGTAAAAACAAGGCCACACCCACACTGACTCCAACGCCCAGTGGGCCGGCTGTTCACAGCAGCAGCACCAATCCAAATGCGACCAATCTGATCGTTGTAAAGGATCAACCGATCATCAATAACAGCCTTACGATGGATACCGTGATATCCTCTCAAGCTGCCTTCATCGTGCTTTACTATGATAAACCGAGAAATGGATCGCATCAACTTGGAGGAATAATCATTTTCACTCCGGTCCCGGCGGGCAGATCGAATCAATTCATCATTCCCCTTACTCAAAACCTAAACCCGACCATCAGTCTGACAAATCTCCCCGGCAACCAGGTGGATGCTGTATTGCAGACCAATGTTTCAAACGCCAACTCGATCGTTGATTTCAATGGCGCCTATGTTCTGGCAAGGTTCACTATTCTGTCCTTAGGAAAAAGCAAACCGTCCATCTTTGCCACAGCCACTCCGTAGGCAAGAAGATATCATGCGAAATAAAAGGCCCTCTCCTGGAGGCGAGGGCCTTGTTAAGTTAAACCCCGCGAGCTTCAAGTTAAGGCACACATACACAGTTCGCATTATAGTGTCCAGTGGATGCTGCGCCACATGCCGCGCCGACCGTGCAACTGCCAGGGTTGCCGCTGCTTCCGCATTGATTTGTGGGTTGATCCACGTGCGCGCTGGCCGGGTTCACATGCCCTGCGATTTGTTGCGGCAGACAGGTGTACGCTCCATTATTTTCCTGGAGCACCGTCCCCACCGGACAGGCCGGGAAGTTCGTGCCGGTGCCGTTGCTGGAAGAACAGCACATGGTGCTTGGATCATAAGTCCAACCGGGCAGGCAGGCAAGGCCCTGTGTGCCGCTGCCATCCCATACGCACATATTGCCCGTAAGATTGTAATGAGCTGGACAGGTCTGGCCGAGTGCCAACACGAGGCACTTCGAGGTAATGCTGACGTCGAATCCGCCGGGTGGGATCTTTGTGCAGATATATTTTGCAAAATGTCCACCGGGCGAAGTTGGAGTGCAGCCGGGCCCGACTTTGACTTTTGCTTCAGGATCGGGATTGTTTTCGAGTTTGAATGGGTCGTCAAACGTAACTATTGCATAAGCATTCGCCCCACAGCCAGCGTAACTGACTGAAACTCCGAGGGTCGGGCAAAGGGGTGTGCCGGTCGTGCCGGGAGTTCCGCTTAGATTCGGGCCTTCAAAGGAAAGCACCTGACAGAACGGCGCGAAGTAGGTCGGGTCGGTGACCACACACCGGAAGCCGAGGTCGCGCGCGTGATATGTCGGATCGTTGTGGGAGCGTACCGACGATGGGACTTGATCATCATTGCTCTTGTAACCAGCCGATCGTACGGAACGATCTTGCCCGGTGCCCGGTCCAGGCGGGTCCTGAGCCGGACTGGTTTTATAGTAAAGCGGGTCGTACCAGTCAGAGACCCACTCGTAAGCATTGCCTTCCATATCCAGCGCATCGTAATAGCTCTTGCCTTGCGGATAATTGGTCACGTTCGTGGTCTGGCCAATGTAATCATTATAGTTGAGCAAATCCCTGCTGGGCGCGTTGTTCCCCCACGGATAGATGTTTCCATTGGGTCCGCGCGCCGTCTTTTCCCATTGCGCCTCGGTCGGAAGTTGTCCGTGAGCAAAAGCGCAGTAGGCCGCGGCGTCGGCATAGGTGACGCCCACCACCGGATCATTGCTGCGCGTGAAATCGTTGTAGCCCTGATTATCCGTCAAATCGGGCGGGTCGCACTTCTGCATGTTGACGCAGTATTGATATTGCTGATTGGTCACCTTGGCGGCATAGATCCAGAAGTCGCTCAATGTCACGGTATGAACCGGGTTATCCGTTCCGCCCTGTTTGCCCATAATGAACGGTCCGCCCGGCACCGCCACCACGGTTGTGCCGTCGAAATACAAATAGGTTGAACCCACTTGCATCGGTGGACCTGCGAGATCAACTGGTTGGTTGGTGGAGCTGGAGCTTGGCGCTGCTGTGGTCGGTGCGGCGGTCGGTGTGCTGGCCGGCGCGCACGCCGACACAACGATCATCAATGCGATACCGATAACGAATATTAACCGTAACCTGTTCATACGCTCTCCTATTGATAAAGTCGATCTGGTCCAGTAGCTTCCTATTATTACATGATTTTGAAAATTCGATCATCCCCCAAAATAGCTACAACGATACACAAGGTAATACACGACGGAGCAAAACATCGTCATTGTTTCATGAACGCTGGATACCTGATTAATTGAAACCCTCAGAAACAAAAGCCCTCGCCTTGTGAAGGCGAGGGTATTCTTATTATCAACTTCGACCACAAAAAGTGACACGACAAGTATCCGGGTCAACCTGGCAACCATTTGGACACGGTCTACACAACGCTGCAATATTGCAACTACCACCTCCGCCGTTGTTGCTGCATTGAGCAGCGGTGGGCGGTGCTCCTACCTGCGCGGTCGCTGCACCGCCGCTGCCCGCTGATCCATTCTGCACACAGGCATACTGCCCTCCGCCTAAATCCTGCAGCGTCGACCCAGCCGGACACGCCGAGAAATTCGTGCCGGTGCCGGGCGTGCTCATGCAGCACATCTGCAACTGGTTATACTGCGTGCCGGCAGGGCAGGCCTGCCCTGCTGTTCCGCTTCCATCCCACGCACAGACGCCGTTCTTCAGATTATAGTGCGCCGGACAGGTCTGGGTGAGCGGTTGGGATGAGCCACACGTATAAGTCACCGTCACCGACCCCGCACTCGTGCAGGTATATTTTGCGACATGGGTTCCAGGTTTTGGATTCGGAGAACAACCACCCGACGAACCAGGCGTTATGTTTGAATCCCCAACACCGGCATCCACCGTGACCGTACCGGACGACTGCTTACAATCAGGTCCATTCACGCTGATGGTGGGAGGAGTGCAAGTGCTTCCGCTGGAGGATGAACCGGGGGTACCGGTCAGATTCACTCCCGCAAAGGCGTTCCATTGGCACATCGGCGCGAAGAAGGTCGGGTCCTTGACCACACAGCGAAAACCGAGGTCTTTGCGATGATCAGTGGCCAGATCAAAAGAGCGCACCGACGTCACGACCTGATCATTGTTGCTCTTGAATCCGGCGGCTCGCACTGAGCGCTGTCCACCCACGCCGCTATCCGGTCCCTGCGGATCCTGAGCTGGGCCGGTTTTATAGTAGAACGGATCGTACCAATCGTAAACCCATTCATAGACGTTGCCTTCCATATCGAGGGCATCATAATAGCTTTTGCCCTTCGGATAATTGATCACATCGGTGGTCTGACCGACATCGTTGTTGTAGTTGAGCAAGTCGTCCGCCGGTGAGCCGTCACCCCACGGATAAACATTCCCGTTCGGACCGCGCGCGGTCTTTTCCCACTGCGCTTCGGTCGGCAGGTGGCCATTGGCGTACTCGCAATATGCCTCGCCCTGCGCCCAGTTCACACCGACCACAGGGTCATTTTGCTGGGCGGGATCGTTATAGCCCTTGTCATCCGTTAAATCAGGCGAAGTGCATTTGCCCAAGGCTACGCATTGCTGGTATTGGAGGTTTGTGACTTTAGTACTGTAGATCCAAAAGTCGCTCAAGGTCACAGTGTGCACAGGGTTGTCCGAGCCCCCATGCCCCATAATAAATGGCCCGCTCGGAACTGCCACGAGCAGTGCACCATCGAAGTACAGATAGGTCGAGCCAACTTGCATCGCCGGACCGGCCAGATCTACCGGCTGGCTGGTTGGGGTTGAGATTGGCACCGCGGTGGGTGGAGCGGCGGTGGGTGTGCTGGCAGGCGCGCAGGACGCTAGCAAAGCCATGAGCACTGCACCGATAAGGAATATTAACCGTAACCTGTTCATAGGCTCTCCTATTTATAAAGTCGCTTCGGTTTGGTTGGTTGACATTATTACATGGCTTTGAGAATTCTTGCACTCCCCCAAAATAACTATCGTGATGAACATCCCAAACCCATATGGTAGCGAAGCTTTCTCGCGATCCCACGAACACGGCAGGCCTGATTAATTGAAACCATAAGGAACACGAGGCCCTCGCCTTGAAAGAGCGAGGGCTTTGAAATCCAGCTCATCGTACCTTTGCAGTTCTAAAACGTTTAGCCGCAAGTCCCATCAGAATTGGCGCAACAACAACTGGCTGCGTTAAAGTAAAGGTAAGGACGCTTCGTGCACGACCTAGCGGTTAAAGTGCAAGTGCCAGGGTTGCTGCCGCCCGTGTTACCACAAGGACCTTGTATGGCCTGTGGATCGTCAACGGCGGCATTGCTCGACAGATTGTTCAAATCACAAGCATCCTGCACCGGCAAACATTCATACGAATTTCCACCGATCGGTTGAAAGACGCTTCCGGCCGGGCAAGCCGAGAAGTCCGTACCGGTCCCGGGGGCGGAGGTACAACACAAACGTTGCGGGTCATATTGCGTGCCGGCCGGGCAGGCTTGTCCTTGCGTTGCACTCCCATCCCACACACATTGATTCCCCATCAAATTGTAATGCGCGGGGCACGTGAGAGTTGGTGGTGTAGGAACATTGGCGGAGGTCGTGATGATCACATTGCCTTCGGGTTTGTGGCATGTCCACTGATCGAGATGTGCACTCACATTTTGCGAGCACTCCATTGGCTTGGGCGTATGACTCTCATTCGAGTCGCCCGGATTTGGATAGAGCGAATCGTCAAATGTGACGACTGCAATCGAATTGCTGCCGCAGCCCGAATATCCGACCGAGACGTTCACCGTCGGACATGTCGGTTGCCCGCCGACCGCTCCCGGATTTCCACTCAAGTTTACTCCGTTCAAGGGGGTCAGCGTGCACAGGGGCGCGAAGAAGGTCGGATCTTTGACTACACAGCGGAAGCCCAGGTCGCGCGCGTGATCGGTCGGAAGTTTGTGGAAACGTACTGCGGCAGAGATCTGATCAATGACCGTGGTTTTATAACTACCCGCGCGCACCGAACGATCCTGACCTGTGTCGGGTCCGAACGGATCCTGAGCGGGTCCGGTGCGATAGTATGATTCAGCGTACCAATCGTAGACCCATTCCTGCGCATTCCCTTCCATATCCAACGCATCATAATAGCTCTTGCCCTTAGGGTAATTGATCACGTTGGTTGTGCGACCGATGAACAAATTGTAGTTGAGCAAATCATTTCCCGGCGCGTTATTGCCCCACGGATAAATATTTCCATTGGGTCCACGCGCAGCCTTTTCCCATTGCGCTTCGGTCGGCAAGTGACCGTTGGCATATTCGCAATAGGCCTCGCTCTGAGCCCAATTCACGCCCGTCACGGGGTTGCTTTGCTGCTCGGGGTCGTTGTAGCCCGGGTTATCCTGAGGATCGGGAGGAGTACATTTACCCACCGCAACACACTGCTCGAATTCGCGGTTGCTGACCTTGGTACTGTAGATCCAAAAGTCGCTCAGCGTTACCGTGTGTTCCGGGTTGTCCGAACCGCCATGCCCCATGATAAATGGTCCGCCCGGAACTGCGACGAGCAGTGCCCCATCGAAATATAGATAAGTCGAACCAACTTGCATCGGCGGTCCAGCTAGATCAAGCGGCGCGGTCGTTGACCTGGCGGTCGGCGGCGCGGAAGTAGATGTCGCTGGCACGGCTGTAACCGTAGGCGGAACCGAAGTGGGAGCTGGTGTACTGGCTTGCTCGCACGCCGCCAATACGATCATCAACGCCATGCATGCATAAAACATCAGCCGTGTGCGTTTCATACAATTCTCCTCTCGAAAAAGGGCTCACCGAATTACACCTCCCATTATATTTGGTTTTGGTATATCTACATGCCCCAAAAAGTAGCCATCGGTGATTGCCCGAGGCAGCAGACCGAAAATTACTTTGCCACATGGGATCACGGCAGCGATCCTGCCTCCCATTTAAGACCCGTTCTCGTCCGATTTGATTCCGATTATGAATCGAATGCGTCGTTCGACCTTAATCGTTTCTTTTTTTCGTTTGGCCTTAGGAGCACAGAATGAAAATCCGCAGATTTGTTCTCTCTCTGTTCATCGGCATTTTCATCCTCGCCAGCTTAGTCGTCATAATGCCTCAAGACATGGTCGTCCGAGCGGGATGTGAAGTTGCGGACTGCCCAACGCCAACGAAACCGGCATCCGGCGGAGGTGGAGGTAAAACCGGGCCCATACCTATTCGAGCGACATCCACCCTTACGCCGACGCCCACGCAACCAGCGCCGAATGCAGCGGTCGCACCGGTCAACCCCGGTCTTGCAACTCCCACTGCAACAACCCCGCCTTGGCAAGCCACGTAGGAGGCTTGCTTTGAAGCCACCAAGACGGTGGCTTGGAGCACGCCAGGTATTGGAGGAATACAAGCACAGAATGCCGAATCAGCGGCGGATGTCGGCTGTTACAGACAATACGAACCCACAGCCACGTCTACACTTCCCGTCTATCGCCCGGTTGGTTCTTTCCCGACAAGCGGCATCCTCTTCCTTCTAATCGCTGCGGGCTTCCTGGTCTGGATCGCTGCCGTGGGGATGGGTGCACTCCTCATCTGCCGGGGCACTAAACCTCCAAGCCCTCGGAATTAGGCACAGGGCTATCGGAGCCCGAATAGCTTCAAGTCAAGAGGAAGTCCAGATCCGATGTACCGTCATTTTAACTTCCGAAGCATCTTCTCGAACCAATCAAGTGATGCTGGATCAACCAAGCCATCTTGATCGGTAACCGCGCGGCCTTTGAGAATAATCGTCACCGCGCTTTCGACTTTCTTCACTTTCAATGTGTAGAGGATATCCAGCGTTTCAAGAATCGATGCAGGCACCTGACGGGGCGATGCACTTTCACGCAGTGTCGCTTTGAATTTGTGCTTCAATTCCCCGGTCAATAAATGACCCGCGGCGAGCTTGACCTCTAGAACGACGCGCTGAGCATTGATCCATCGAGTTCCATACCAGCTATGAAGTGCCGGCTTTCACAAAATCGCTTACCGATGTCCTATTGTGCCGTCCCTCCGCCAGTGATATAGTCGCACAATTATTTATCTTATTCGGTGATCAAGGAGTAGAACATGAAAGCACGCAAGATTGTATTCGCTTTCCTTTTAGGGATTCTCTTTACTGCAATCATCTCCGCTGTAATCCCACAGACGGTTTACGCGGCCTGCGGCCACGGCACTGAGCCACCCTGCCCGCCCTCCGGCAAAAAGAAGCAACCTACAGCCATTCCTTCTGTGCCAACGGCCATTCCAACGCTGACACCCAATCCTACCGCAACCAGCGCGGCAACCATTCCCCTCACGGGCGGAGGCGGCGCAGGTGATCCAAACGGGCAGTTGCCAGCAGTTCAGAATCTGAATCCGGGTTCAGGACACATGTCCTTCCCATTCGGTTTTCCCGGGGGATTGGCGGGCTTGATGGGATTGCTCTTGCTGCTTGGCGGCCTGCTGATCGGTCTATTGGTACCCGCCGTTCGTTCGTGGCTCGTGCCTGCCGTAAAACCTGGTTCCTCTTCGGATGGCTCCGACAAGATGGGTGCCCAGCCTCACATGAATGATGGTTCTGATCAAGGTATCGTCATCGTGAACAGCAACAGTGCGGCTCCTCAACCTCACACAGACGCATCCATCGGAAATCCGGATCTCAATATCGGTACACCGTCGGAGGTTGCCCCTGGGCCTACAGACATGCCCGGTCCAACACAGGGTGGAGGCGGGCTAGTATAAGATGGCGAGTTGACCGTCACTTCCTTGAAGGTGACGGTCAACTTAAGAGCGGCAGAATTTTCTCGTAATAATCCAGCGAGCCAGGATTGATCAACGCGTCTTTGTTGCTGACAGCACGCCCATTGAGGATGTTCGTCACCGCGCTTTCGACTTTCTTCATGTTCAACGTATAAGGGATATCCGGTGTTTCAAAAATCAATGCAGGCACGTGGCGCGGGGAGGCATTCTCGCGCAGAGTCGTTTTAATTTTGTCCTTCAATTCCCTGGTCAATGAATGACCCGCAGCAAGCTTCACGAACAGAATCACGCGCTGATCCTCCTGATAGTTCTGCCCTACTGCGAGGCTGTCGATGATCTCCGGCAGTTTTTCCATCTGCGCATAAATCTCTGCCGTGCCGATACGCACGCCGGAAGGCTTGAGTACCGCATCCGAACGGCCATAAAATGTCACACCGCCAGTGTCAGAGTGTATCAAAATGTAATCGCCATGCCGCCACACGTTCGGGTAGACTTCAAAGTAGGCGGCGCGATATTTCGCACCATCGGTGTCATCCCAAAAGTAGATCGGCATTGAAGGCGCAGGCATTTCACACACCAATTCTCCCTGCTGATCGCGAACCGGCTTTCCATTCAGGTCGTACGCCTCGATCTTCATCCCCAACGCCGGGCTTTGCAGTTCTCCTGCGTACACCGGCAGAATCGGGCTGCCCGCCGCGAAACAGCCGTTGATATCCGTGCCGCCAGCGATCGAATTGAAGTGCAAGTCAGACTTGATTTCCTCATAAACATATTCAAAGCCGTCAGCCGAAAGGGGCGAGCCGGTCTGCGAAATTTCTCGAAGCGACGATAAATCCATTTGGAGTGGCTGCGCCCGCGGCGAAAAGTTTTCTTTTTTCAGGAAGAGCAGATAACTCGCACTGCAGCCGAAGATGGAAATCTTCTCTTCATCGATCAATTTCCACATCGCGCCGAGGTCAGGATAATTGGGATTGCCATCGTAAAGAACGATCGTCGCACCCACCGCCAGCGAACTCAACAACCAGTTCCACATCATCCAACTGCAGGACGTGATGTACATGATGGCGTCGTCGCGTCTCAAATCGGTGTGAAGTAGTAGTTCCTTCAGATGATTGAGCAGCACGCCGCCTGCGCTCTGCACCAGACATTTCGGCTTGCCGGTTGTGCCCGATGAAAACATGATGTAGAGCGGATGATCAAAAGGCAGCTGCTCAAAAGCAATTTCGAGATTCCGTTCCTTTGAAAGAAAATCGTCCCAGTGAATTGCATTGGGCAGACCTCGAATATCAGGCCGTTCACGCGTGTACGAAACAACCACCACCCTTTGCAATGACGGAATCCCGCTCGCTACTTCTTTTGCATGGGGCAGTGTATCGAAGAGCTTGCCCTTATAAAAATAACCATCCGCAGTGAACAGCACCTTGGGCCCGACCTGCCCGAGGCGTTCGCGCGCGGCGGAGGGGCCGATATCCGTGGCGCACGATGACCAGACCGCGCCGAGGCTCGCCGCCGCCAGCATGGCGATAGCCGTCTCCATCATGTTCGGCATATAACCGACGAGGCGGTCGCCGGCCGTTACGCCGAGTTCGCGCAGAGATTTAGCTAATCGAGCAACGGTATCATAAAGTCCGGCATAACTCATTTGCTTTTTCACTTGCGTTTCTCCCCTGAACACAAATGCAGCGCGATCATCATGATAGTGCAGAAGGTTTTCCGCAAAGTTCAGGCGCGCGCCGGGGAACCATTTTGCGCCGGGAAATTTATGGATATCTTCTATGACCGAATCGTAAGTCCGAGAATACTTGATACCGGCAAATTCCCACATCGTTGCCCAGAAGTCAGCAGTTTCCGTTGTAGACCAATCATACAACTGCGAATAGGTGTTTATTTGCCGATGATGCGTTTGATTGACGAAGTCCATGAAACGCGTTATGTTGGCTTGTTTTTCACGCTCGGCGGATGGAATCCAAAGCGGTTGTCGCATAGGTCTCTCTCCTTTGGCTGGGCTCTATTATAAATCAGCGTTTGCAAACATCCAATTTGCGATGATCATCAGCGCCTCATAAATATTTGGATAACCTCTCTGATCGTTGCCGTGACCTATATTGGGATTGCATTGGGCGGGTTCCCGCGTCTGCGAATGACACGCACCACCATTACATTATTGGGCGTGGGCGCTTTGCTTATCACGGAACAAATTAAGTTCAAAGACATCGGTCAATTCCTCGATCTAAATACGCTCATCCTGTTATTTGGAATGATGATCATCAATGCCAATTTGCAACTGGCTGGATTTTTCAGTCTGGCAGGAGGTGCCATTCTGAGGTTCACCCATACGCCGCGCGGATTGCTCGCTTTGGAGATCGTCCTAGCGGCGGTGCTGAGCGCCTTATTCCTCAACGACACCATCTGCCTGATGTTAACACCCCTGATCCTCGACATTACGTTTTCAGTGAAACGCAGTCCCATTCCTTATCTCATCGCGTTGGCCGCCGCCTCAAATATCGGCTCTGTTGCAACCCTGACGGGGAATCCGCAAAACATGATCATCGGCATCGCATCAGGAATTTCTTACACCCATTTTGCTCTGCATTGGCGCCGATTTCTGTGCTTGGCTTGAGCGGCATATGGTTGATCTTGGTTTGGTTCTATCCAGCTGAACTTGACGCCGGTCATTTCGATTTGGGCGAGATCGAATCGCCGCGCGTTTATCGTCCGCTATTGATCAAAAGCATGATCGTATCCGGCGGTGTGCTGATCGGCTTTATCGTCGGCGTCCCAATTGCGGAAGCGGCATTGGTCGCGACCTGTGTGCTTCTGTTGACCCGCCGCGTTCATCCTGAAAAAGTGTTGAGCAGAATTGATTGGAGCTTATTGATTTTTTTCAGCGCATTATTCATCGTCAGTGGGGCGATGGAGACCAGCGGCATCACAAGCATACTATTTTCCGCTTTGACAAACATGTTGAATGGAAACTCGGTTACGCTGGCAACCATCACGGTAGTGTTGAGCAATCTGATTTCGAATGTCCCCGCTGTTTTATTGCGAAAATCGGTGATACCACATCTTGCGCACCCTCAGGCCGGCTGGCTGACGCTCGCCGCGACCTCGACGCTGGCAGGAAATCTGACTCTGCTTGGTTCGGTTGCAAATCTGATTGTGGCAGAGGTGGCGGCACGGCATAATGTTAAACTGACCTTCTGGGAATACACCAAAACCGGATTCATTGTCACCATCCTTTCTCTGCTCATCGGCATTGCCTGGATTCAATTGTTCATTTGGAAATAGATCTTATTTTTGCAGGCACGCGATCAATTCATTCAGCGCGCCCTGTGGTTCTGAATTCGTAATCGCTAATATTGGTGCAGATGCAATTCTATAAACATCATGCACGCTCGAAGTTTCCAAGCCACGCGGCAGAAAGCCAACGGCATCGGCAGCCCGGGCAATTGAGTCCAACATATTCTGCGCGCTGACGGCCAGCCGCGCGGACGATGTGACTTGCTGATCATCCATCACATTCCGCTCGAAGATTTGTTGTATATCTTCGTTTGGAGAATACGTCCAGACTTGAATGGGCATGTCCGCACCGCCGACATCCTTCCAGTTGGCCACCTGGCCAAGAAAAATGGAGTGGATCTGATCAACCGTTAAATTGCCGACATTATTTTTGGCTTGGACGATCACTTCGACCTCATCGCTGCCGATCTGGAAGGCAGGCGATGAAAGACCATCGGGTGGACCGAGGCGGAGCGTGAGATCCGCCGACTGCGGGTCGGACAAAAGAATCGCCGTGGAGGGAGTTGAGCAATTATATAAATCGGTCAGCCGCGCAGACGCCGCCGAGGTGACATACACCTTCAATAGCTGGGGCGTCGCCTGCGGAGTCTGCGTTCCGCAGGCGTTCAACAAAAGTGTCCATGCAAAAAGAAAGAGAATGTACCGCTTGCAATGTTTCATTGCTCAAACGAACAGGAACACTGTGCACAAGATCGCCACGACGGCGCAATACGCGGCGAACACATACAGCGAATGTTTGCTCACATAATTGATCAGCCAGCGGATGGACAACCACCCGATGATCGCGGCGACGATAAAACCAATCGCAAGCGGAGCCAAAATCGTGTGCAGAATATGAGACTTGACGATGGAGAGCGATTCATATCCGCCTGCCGCGAGCATGATCGGCGCCGCCATCAGGAAAGCGAAGCGCGTCGCGGAGGGCCGGTCGAAGTTGCGGAACATGCCGCCGGGGATGGTCGAGCCGGAGCGCGACGAACCTGGGAAAACCGCCAGCACTTGAAACAAGCCGACGATCAAGGCATCCAGCCATGTGATCGAATCAAGGCCGCGAGATTTCTTCCCGAGCCATTCGGCGAGGAATAACAATACCGCGGCCGTCGCTAAGCGGATGGCGGCTTCCGCCAACGGATTTTGAAACAGGTTCTGAACCACATCCTTGAGAAGCACACCCGCAATGGCGGCCGGGATGGTGGCGATGATGATATACCAGGCCATTTTATTATCCGGCGAGGAAAACGGCCTGGCAAAGAACGCTTTGATCAATGACCAATAATCTTTCCAAAAATAAACAAGCAGAGCCAATAGCGGACCGAGTTGCACGAGAACAAGAAACGCAAACATGCCGGCGTCGGAGGGGATGCTCAATATTTTTTGGACGATCAGCATGTGCGCCGTGGACGAGACCGGGATGAATTCCGTCATGCCTTCGATGAGGCCGAGCAGAAATGCATAGAAAATGTTCATGAGAAAATCCTTTGGATGGTATGGATGGATTGCAAAGCGAGTGAATAATACCAGATGATCAGCAGAAAACCGATCGGCGTATCAACTATTATTCGTCATTCATTGCCTTTTTGCTAATTCGCGCGGCATTGCCATGCCATTGTTTCAACAATTCCGGCACGCGTGATTCCAATGAGCCGTCGGCAATATAACCGCGAATATGCTCCATCAATCGTATCAAGGCTCGCAAATTATGGATCGAAATCAATGTTCCAGCCAACAGTTCTCTTGCCATGATTAGATGGCGAAGATAGGCGCGCGTAAAAGTCTTACAAGTATAGCAATCGCACGTTTCATCGATCGGATGTGCATCGCGAGCGAAGGAAGCGTTCATCAAATTCAATCTTCCTTCTTGTGCAAAGGCGGAATGATGACGCGCCAGGCGCGTCGGCAGGACGCAATCGAAGATGTCGATGCCGCGCAAGACGCCGTCGATCAGATCTTCGGGCGTGCCGACGCCCATCAGATAACGCGGCTTGTTCTCGGGGAGGCAGGCAGCCATCACATCGAGCATGGCATGCATTTCGCCTTTGGTCTCCCCCACCGACAATCCGCCGATGGCGATGCCGGGCGTATCGAGCGACGAAATAAATTGAGCCGACTCCGCCCGCAAGTCAGGATCGATGCCGCCCTGAATGATGCCGAACAACGCTTGATCGTCGCGCCTCTTCGCTTTGAGACAACGTTCTGCCCAGCGATGAGTCCGATCCATGGCAAGTTTGGTGTACTTGTGATCGTTCGGATCGGAACATTCATCGAACGCCATGATGATGTCGGCGCCGAGATTCTCTTGGATGGCGATGGACTTCTCCGGCGTGAAGCGATGCGTCGAGCCGTCGACGTGACTCTTGAAGGTTACGCCGTCGCCATCGATCTTGCGGGTCTGCGCCAAAGAAAAAACCTGGAAACCGCCCGAGTCGGTCAGCATGGGACGCGGCCACTGCATGAACCGGTGCAAGCCGCCCAGCTCGCGAACAAGTTCATCGCCGGGACGCAGATAAAGATGATAGGTGTTGGCAAGCACCAGCGTGGCCTTGACCTGCTTGAGATGCTCGGGCGTGAGCGTCTTGACCGTCGCTTGCGTGCCGACCGGCGCGAAGACCGGCGTGAGCAGGTCGCCGTGCGGTGTGGTGAAGATGCCAGTGCGGGCGCGGTTATTGCGAGCGGTGATCCGGAATTCAAACATCGGGCTGATTATAACCTTGCCTTCTGACTGGCGTTCTAAAATCAAAAACGCAGATTATTGTCTGCGTTCTTAATTTTGTTCGCAAATGATTCTTATTTTGATACTTGCCAGTTCATCGTAACCGAATCGGGTGTGATGCTCACCGATTGAAGTGAGACGTTCGGAGCGCGTTGGCCAAGGTTTGCCAGGCGATTGGCAATGGTCTGATTCCAAATGTTAACGCGGGCTTGCTCTATCGGAACATTGTCTATCAGCGCGTTCGAGATGGTCGCCGTGAGATGCCCATTGGCCACGCCGAGGTCGAGGCGGAACGTCATCGTATCGGTCACGCTGGCATCGTTGAGGCGCCGGCGTTGTCCCGTGACAAGGATATAGCCTGACTGCAACTGGACGTTCAGTTCCTTGACCAGCGGATCGGCGATCGACGATTGAATCACGCCCTGCAACTGCTGCTGGGTGATGTTGGTCTGCACTCCGAGCGAACCGTTGGGATTGCGGGTGAACGTCCGTTCACAGGCCGAGGTCACCAGGCTGGCGAAGAGGAGAATTGTGATTAAACCGATTGAGGGCATGCGAATCTTTGCTTTCATCTTCTGCTCCATGGTGAGATTTTTTCATAAGATATCCATCGCATGGTAATGGAATATTGCCGGTGTGTAAAGGTTTTGTAAATTCGCCATCCCGGAGACCCGGATCTTCGATGCGCGGTGGTCATCCTTTCTTTTCCGCGCCGGCGCTGGCCGCCGCACGGCTGGATTCCCGGTCGATTTTTCCATATCCGCGACTGGTCAAAAGGGCGATACAAAGTTGTCCCATTAATGATATTACGCGCCTGTGGGCTGGCACCTATCATTACACACTGGCTGGATTGAGCAACATTTGCCTCATTCCCCATCAAATGAATGCCTGCTTCAAAGGGACTTCCAACACCACCCTACGTTCTGGAAGGAGACCATGTGCAATCTACCAGACACAATGCAACAGGATCGTCTATCGAATGGCAAGGGAGAAATCGGCTTCGAATTCAGCTTCGCCTTCCAACCCATTGTAAACGCTGAAACGCGCGAGATCATCTCTTTTGAGGCACTGGTGCGCGGGCCGCACGGCGAGCCATCTGCCTGGGTCTTCGCACAGGTCCCCTCCAATCGAATTGCGAGATTCGACGAAGTCTGCCGGTGGAAGGCCATCAACCTGGCCAGCCATCTGAGAATTGCCCATCGGCTAAATCTGAACATGTCTGCCCATGCCCTCTATCAGATCGACATGACCATCACCGCCACGTTCAATGCCTCCATCGAATCCGGAATCCCCGTCCGGAACATCGTTTTCGAAGTACTGGAGGATAAGAGCATGACCGATCGCGAGAACCTCCTGCAATATCTACGGGTCATCAGGGACTTTGGCTTCAAGACGGCCTTCGATGATTTCGGCGCAGGCTATTCCGGCCTCAACCTCCTGGTCGAATATCAGCCGAACTATATCAAGCTGGACCGCCATTTGATCGGCAACATCCACCAGAACCCCGTGATGCAGAGCATCGTCCTGGGAATCCGGAAGATCTGCGATCAGTTATCCATCGAAATTGTGGCAGAAGGGGTCGAACAAGCCGGTGAATACCAATGGCTACGGGAAATGGGGATCAGGAATTTCCAGGGCTATTATTTTGCACGACCCGTGTTTGAAGCTCTGCCCGATGTGGCGAACCGCGTCTTCTGCTGATGGAGCGGGCTGGGTTAGCCGTGGCTCTGCCGTGCCATCGGAGATGGTTTTGCTTTGCGAGAACTCCGGCGGTAGGTGCACACGCGATTTTTCCCGGTCCGCTTGGCTTTATACAACGCCTGATCCGCCAGATTGATCAGGGTCAGGGGCGCGCTGTTGCGTTCGGGCACCATCGCTGCCACTCCGGCGCTGATGGTCACCCACGGCTTGGCCTCGGAAGTTTGATGAGGGATTGCCAACACCTCTACCTGGCTGCGTAATTCCTCGGCCATGTGCTTCGCGTCGGCAAGGCTGGTCACAGGCAGAATCAGGGCCAGCTCCTCGCCGCCATATCGCGCCGCAAGGTCGGACGTCCGGCGTCCGATCTTCTGCAGCAAACGCGCAATGTTTCTCAAACAGTCATCTCCCGCCGCGTGGCCATACGTATCGTTATATTTCTTGAACGAATCGATATCTGCCATGATCAGTGCCAAAGGCTTTTGGCTTCGCATGGCATGTGCCCACTCCTGTGCCAAAAAGGCATCAAACCGGCGGCGATTCGCGAGTCCGGTCAACCCATCGGTAAAGGATTTCTTCTCGGTTTCCTCAAAGAGATTCGCGTTCTGGAACGCCAGCGCGGCCAACTGTGCCAGCGCCTGCATTGTCTCCACATCGTCCTCGGTAAAAAGATAACCTGGCCTGGTCCTTCCCAGGCTCAATGCTCCTACGGCTTTGCCGTTCACGATGATGGGAAAGGTGCATGCCGCCCGCATTCGATACGGATCAAACACCTTGATCCGATTGGGGCGCCCACGATAGTTATCCACAAGTTGTGGTTGGCCTGTCTTGATGGATCGCGCCGTGAGCGTTGCGTTCTTGAGCGGTGTGCGATCCCCTTTTTCTGATATGACCGGCTCGGTGGTTGCCTTGGTAACAAGTATCTCCCCGTCCAGCAAATCCAAAAGGCCGATCGGCGCGTCCAGCAATTCCGAGGCCCGGACGATGATCGTATCGAGCACCTCCTCCACTTCGTGATGGTTTAGCAGATCCAGGGCAATAGCGTAAAGCGCCGTCAGCCGTTCATTCTGACGTTTCAATGTGGACTTCATAATGGATGTGCGCCTTAAACCAACATGAATCTTATCAGTCAGCGAAGGAAAATCCACACGATCAGCAAAACGAGCAAGGGCAGCGCGATATAAATCAGCCCCCTGAGATGATGATTAATCCGCCGGCTTTCCTGACGTTCATATTCGCGAATCTCGTCCTCGTTATGAGTTACCTTTGGAAGTTTTTCCCAATGCATTGAAGGCTCCTTGCATTGTCTAGGGTCCAATCTGCTCGACCGGCTGGAATATAGCCATCGGCCTTGCTTTCCGAGTTCAATTATACAGCCCCATGCCCGGAGTTTCCTGCAAATTAACAATTTTCTTAGAAGGGAGGAATATCCGCCTTGGCGACGGAATTCATGGCATCAAAATGAGTGTTATGATTTCAAAAATAGATCGCAATCACCTTTTGTCTAGGAACATGGTCATGAGCTCAATTGCATTGATGGCAGACAGCACCTGCGACATCCCCGAGGATTTGATTCAACAATATGGCATCACCATTATTCCCGAACTTCTGATCTGGGGCGGGCAAACCTTTCGCGACCGGGTGGATATCACGCCCCAGGCTTTTTACGAGCGTCTCGAAAAGGACCCGGCCAGGCCGACCACCGCGCTCCCAAGCCCTGCCGAATTCGAGAAAGTGTACGAGGGCGCCATCGCGCAAGGCGCGAAGGAAATCATAATTTTCACAGTGAGTGCCGCCATGAGCGGAACTTTCCAGGCTGCAAAACAGGTCGGTGAACGCATGGCGATCCCGGTTCACGTCATTGACTCAAAGGGCCCGACGATGAGTCTGGGCTGGCAGGTTCTCGCTGCGGCCCGCTTGCGCGCTGTCGGCGCCAGCGTCCAGGAAATGGTTGCCGCCGCCGACAAAGTCCGCGAGACGTTGGTACAGATCGTCTGCCTGGATACTTTGGAATACCTGCATCGCGGCGGGCGTATCGGCACCGCCACAAAGTTTTTGGGAAGCCTATTGGATATCAAGCCGCTGGTGCAGATCAACCACACCACAGGAACAGTCGAGCCATCCGGTCAGGCACGGACGCGGAAGAAATCCATCGAGGTCTTGGTCGAACGTTTCTTCGAGCAGATGCAAAGGGAGCGACCGATCCATGTCGCTGTCCTGCACGGCAACGCTCTGAACGATGCCAAGGCCATCGCCGAGAGGATTGGTCAAGAGTACGCGCCGAAAGAATTGCTGATCAACATCACTGGCCCTGTGCTAGGAATTAACACCGGCCCGCGCGCGTTGGCGCTGTGTGGATATACCGAGTAGAAAAACTACAGCCCGAAACTTACGTGTTCAGGACGTATTAGCAGCATCGGCACATGAATGGGTGGCATCTGCGCCAGAAACGGATTCGTGATGTCGGCGTCATAGATGGACAGCCATGATGCCCGCCCCACCTCGATGCTGGTCGCGAAATCCGTCTGGGTCGAGATGCGGAGTTTCCCTTTTATCGTGAAGGTTCCAATCAGGAAAGAGACCTCCACCATGGTGCGGTTGGCTTCTTTCGGATCGTAATCCAGTGGATCTGCCAGCGGCGGTGCCAGATGAAAGGCAATAATTTGCGTAGTGGGAAAATAGAGCTCATCGTAGGTGATCGATTTGGGAGGTGTTCCCCCAAAAAGCAGGACCTGGGCTTTCAACAAATGAAGATAATTCGGTACGCCCTGCGTTCGCAACCAAATACTGACCCGCACATTGCCCTTGGTCACCACATCGCCGCGCACAAAAGCGTTTTGAGAATAAAACATCACGGCGGATGTTTTTTCATCAGAGCCAGGATGATACATTCAAGCCTCTCTGCAGACTATGATGGTTCGGTGCTTCGGAACCATTATACAACTTTGTCACCCTTCAAACAACTTCACCCCTTGTTATATATCGCATTGGAATGCGCCAGTGCGTCCCGCAGGCTATCACCAGCTGTATTCCTGCCAGTACCCTGGATGGCCTGTTCTTTTTTGATGTTGTATGATATATACTTTTGAAAATTGGTGCTTCGTTCTATTGATAGATGGAGTCTTGGATCCATTACATTGAAGAGAGGTGATCGATAAGACCTTAACGCAACGCAAGTCATTATTCAGTATTTTGTTCAGACACCACAGGCGGATTTGGAATCCGCCTGCCTCGTTTAATATCAGGATAGTTTGATATTTCACTAAAGGAGTGAACGTGTTAAAGAATAGATTATTTTCCATCCTCTCCATCAGCACATTGATCGTATTCGCATTGAGCGTGGTGTTCAGCGTGCCCGCAATGGCAGATAGCGGCACAACGCCTCCGCCCACCGCCCCATCATCGGGCGGCGGACGGACCTCTAACAAAGGTTCACCGCTCTCACAAGTCCCATCTGGAACGAAAGTCGTGGTCGTGGATGCATCGGGGGATAAACTCCCGCTCGGTTCACAAGCCGCACAGGAGATCGTCAACAGCGGCGACCCGATCTGGTGCCCAT
>DATJAH010000050.1:0-6630 GCA_035516425.1 Anaerolineales bacterium | reverse complement strand
GCCGCCAAAATCCTCCTCCCACATTGAAACCGGAGCATATTGGAACAGCACACGAAAATGCTCTTTATCTGCTTTTGACATGGTCTCTCCTGATTCTGGCGGGCGTAGTATGCAAATATTCGGAACCGGTTGTGACAATACTGTTGGGAGGAGAATTTGAAATGAGCCGATACAAACACAACTCCGAAGCCACAGCTTCGGAGTTGTCCTGTTCAAACAAACCGTCAGAGGGAGGCTACGGCATTGTGAATTGGTCCGAACCGCTCGTGAAGGGACTGCTCCCAAAGCTCTTGCTTACGGCTTGCACACGCCAATACCATGTTGTGCCGGTCGGTAAATAAATGTTCAGCGCCGGAGATATACCCACCTTGTAGGTGCGGATGCCTCTTTTCCAAGCCGGATCTTCTGTGATCTGCACCGTGTATCCAGTGGCACCAACGACACCATTCCAAGTCAAAGCCACAGGCTGAGAGGGGGATCCAGGAGGAGTGGATACAAGCCCGGTGGGTATATCCACCGCAGTCCTGAAATATGAGGTCGCTGACCAGCTGCTGTAATCTCCAGGAGTGTCGAAGGCCCGCACGCGCCAGTAATACAAGGTTCCTGTGCTGAGAGGCGTCCCTGATATTCCGCTCAGAGTTAGGTAGGGCAAAAGCTGGCTGGTGGCATCCGTCGTATCGTCGATACCTCCACTAAAAGCGGTGTTCGTGTCAACCTCAACTTCGTAATATGCGAAGGTTGTGCTGGGGGAAATACTGGAAACGGTCCATACCAGTGTGGGCGCGGTGGGCGTTTGCGCTGTCACGACAGCGCCCGTCTTGGGTAATTTTACCTTGGGCGTGCTGGGCTGATTGGTGGTGGTGAAGGAAAATGGGCAAGACCAGAAGCCCGGACCATAACTGGCAGCGTTAGCTCTGACGCGCCAGTATAGGATGACACCGGGCGGAAGGGTTGCCTTGGGGACGAATGTTTCTGGCGTCCCATCTGGGCCCACATCCGTGTCCAGCACCTTGTTGCTAAAATTTGCATGTGAGGAAATGTAGATCTCATAACCGGTGTTGCCCGGTACTGGAGTCCAAGAGAAGGTTGGCTGGTTGTTGAGCAAAGTTCCACCGCTCAAAATCGATATTGCCCCGTTTGCAAGTGACAAGGAAGAGCAGAGCACTTCCTGCCAGCTTGTACGTAGGACGAAGGCGCTTGACCAGTCGCTGTAATAATTGTGGCCTCCTCCATCGTCGCTCTCGCCACGCACCCGCCAATAGAAGGTGGTATTGGAGGGCAGGCTGTTAATGCCGTTATCGGACCAGATGGGACAATTCGTAGGTGAGCCAATCGAGGCGCCTGTCAACGCATCAAACACATCGAGATGGGCCGTGGTCACATTTGTGTCGTGCTGATACTGCAGATTATTGACCACTAATTGATCCACATCGAAACACACCGCATTTAGATTCGTGAAGCTCTTGTCGGTCCAGACCTGTACTTCGTATGAATCGAAGTGCGTGCCACCAGGCAGTGCAACCGCATTCCAAAGCAGGCCGGGGGTAAAGTCGGTATCCAAATTGTTGGTTGCCGGCTGAACCAAAGTCGGTACACTGGTTGGATTGGCAGTGGTGAAGGACCAAGTATCGGACCAGGTGTTTCCATAGACTCCGCCCAGCGTCTCCACCCGCCAGGCGAGGGTAGTGTTGACAGGCGTTAAATCATGAGCAGGCGTGTATTGAGTGGTCGTCGAAGAAAGACTCACGTTCACAATCAACGAACTGAATGATGGAGACTGGGAAACCTGCAGAACATAACCCGTTGCATTGATGACGGGGTTCCATTGGAACATGGCCTGGGGTGGATAAGTGGCGACATCATTCGTCAAGTTGTTTTGCAGGAAAGCATTGGCACCTGGTAGGCGGGGATTGGGGGTTGTGTCGGAAGTGGCGGCAATTGCCGTGCGAAAAGTGAAGACTGCAAATCCCGATGTGTAGGTATGGGTGCTGTCCCAAGCCTGAACGCGCCAGTAATAATAAGTACCGGGAACGTAGTAGCTAGCAGTGCTAGGATAGCTGTTAAGGGCTGGAGCAGGGTTTTCGGGAATGCCTGTAGCGGTATCTATAATTGAAGTAAAACCCGGATCGGTAGCAATGTCGATATCATAGGAACCGCCCGCGCCTGCCGTATGCGACCAGACAAAGGTCGGCCAGGTAAGACAAGCGGTGGGAGGAGTAACTATCGAAACGACGGCGTTGTTGCCGGGACATACCGCAGCGGGCCTGGCCGGTGTTGGCGTTGCCAGCAGCATCATGGCCGGCGCTCCGCGCGAAGCACCGACTGTAGCTAACAAGAGAATGGCTGACAAAGCGATCCATTTTAGAAGTTTCATGGTGAACCTTTCTTTTCGATTCAAAACTGTCGGCGGGATTAAGAAACGATAGAAAAACCCGCTGGACCGGAAATGCACATATTAAAAATAACCGATAATAGTTGTTCGGTCAATGCCCCAATTCTAAGAATCCCATTAAATTCATAAAAAAAACACGCTTTTTGGCTGGAAATATGAAAAGAACCTCAAAATCGGCCTGTAAAGAAGTAAAATTGGTAAGGACGGTCTTATGTCAATTCGCTCACTTGACCTTAGAGATTTGCATCACTTATATCGCCTGCGCAGCGAGGCGGTTGGATTAGATGCCACCCGGACGCTGACGCGCGGCAACCCATTGGGCGCGGTCGGCCTGATGGCTTATGTCAACCCTGCACGGCATATTTACGCGTCCGTCGCGGACGGGGACGGTGCGACCCTGCTTGGAGGCATTATCCATACCCGCGGTGAATCGTTCGCAAAATTGCTTTATCTGGCGCCATCGTCCCGCCTGGATCACCCGAATTTGCCTGCTCTGATCGACCGTCTATCTGCCGAAGCCGGCAGCTGGGGTGCGTTCCACGTCCTGGCGGAAGTGAATGAAGTTAGCGCCGCGTTCGATGGATTGCGCAAGGCAGGCTTTTCAGTCTATGCCTGGCAGAGGATGTGGAACATCCACCATGTGGCGGAGTCGGGCCAGAGGCCTGTGTCAAGTGAAGTGGAGACATCCGATTGGAGGCGGGTTGAGTCCGTTCATTGGAACGCCATCCAGGGTCTTTATCAACAGATTGTTCCACCCCTTCTTCATCCGGTTGAGCCGATCCCTCCCCGCCTGGATGGTTGGCTGGTGGAGGCCGGCTCGAAGTGTTATGTGAATGTGACCCAGGGCGTTTACGGGATCGTTCTGACGCCTCTCATCCATCCTGAAGTTGTGGATGTCAGTTCGAAACTGGTTTCTTTGATACACCATTTGCCCGACCGGCGCAACCGGCCGGTGTATTTATGTGTTCGTTCGTATCAAGCTTGGTTGGAACCGGCATTGGAAGATTTGGGCGCACGAGCTGGAGAGCGGCAGGCCGTGATGGTCCGACATCTGACGAGGCTCGTGAAGGATGAGCAAACCGTTCTCGCGGCACAGCCATCCGCCGTGAGCGTTCAGCCATCGCATGTCAGCCGGACGCAAAATAAATAGTTTTTGGCCGAAAGTTTTTAGCATTCCTTTTTGAACTATGATATAACCGACGCAATCATTTGCGGCAGGGCAGATTTATCTGTGGCGACCCAAACGATCTTTCAGACCAACGTACCTGCGCAGCGCCGTGCTACTTTAGCGGATGGCGTTGTACTGTTGAGCATCGTGGTGTTGATGTATGCGGGGCTGACCCTGGCGAGGCAGTTCATCAATCAGCCTGTCAATGCCGAACAGATTTCGCTTTCGCCGAGTGCTCTGCCTGCCTACGCTCTATATTCGCTCGGTCGCATGCTGGCGGCATATATTTTGTCCATTCTGTTTACGATGTTTTACGGGCGGATGGCTGCCTACAACCGCCGCGCCGAACGCGTTCTGATGCCTTTGCTGGATGTGCTTCAGTCGGTGCCGATTCTTTCCTTTCTGCCGGTAGTCCTGATTAGTTTGAGCGCGGTGATGCCTCATCGCCTCGCGGCGGAAATCGCCTCCGTTGTCCTCATCTTCACCAGCCAGGCCTGGAACATGACGTTTGCGTGGTATCAATCGCTCAAAACCATCCCGCAGGAATTGCGTGAAGCGACCTCGATCTTTCGCCTCAATACGTGGATGCAATTCAAGACCCTGGAAGTGCCCTTCGCGGCCATCCCTTTGATTTGGAACAGCATGATGTCTTGGGCGGGCGGCTGGTTCTTCCTGATGGCGGCAGAGATATTTACCGTTGGGCAACAGTCGTTTCGTTTGCCCGGACTTGGAGCGTACTTGCAAACTGCCGCTTTGCAGGGGAACATGAGCGCCATCGGTTGGGGACTTGCTACGTTGGTGGTCGTGATTCTTGTGATGGATCAATGGATCTGGCGCCCGCTCTTGGCATGGGCGGATCGTTTCAAGATCGAAACCGTCGAGAATGATAATCCACCGACCTCGTGGTTCTATGATCTCTGGCACAACTCGCGACTCGTGGCGTGGTTCGAGGGACGTTTTGCAGCGCCGATGATGGAACGATTGGATGCGAACCTCATTCATTCTCGTCCGATGGAAATGGAAGAACAGGATCGGCCAAGAAACTCAAGAGGTGGAATCAGCTGGGCCGCGGTCTTGGGAATTGCCCTATTGATTTTCGGACTTTACAGGATCTGGGCTGGCGGGGCAGTTCTCTTGATGCTCCCGCTGAGCGATTGGATTTCAGTTCTCGTGGGGGTGCTGGGTACGATGTTCAGAGTCTTCATTGCGCTGGCCGTTGCCTTGCTTTGGACCGTGCCGCTCGGTTACGCCATCGGTTCGAGTCCGCGCGTGGCGGCCTGGCTCCAACCGGTGGTCCAGGTGGTGGCGTCTCTTCCAGCGACGGCCTTATTCCCGGCGTTCGTGGCCGCCCTGATCACGTTGCGGGGTGGATTGAATCTCGCGGCGGTCTTGCTGATGTTGATGGGAACCCAATGGTATCTGCTGTTCAACATCATCGCTGGCGCCGCTGCGATTCCACAGGATTTGAAATATACCAGCGCCTTGATCGGCATCAAAGGCTGGGAGCGCTGGCGTACGTTGATCCTGCCTTCGTTGTTTCCATTTATCATCACTGGCGCCATTACCGCCAGCGGCGGTGCGTGGAATGCCAGCATCGTCGCTGAATATATTCAGTTTGGCGGACGGACCTTGAGCGTGACGGGAATCGGTTCGGTGATCGCGGGCGCAACCTCCAGCGGAAATTATGCTCTGTTATTCGTATCCACTCTGGCGATGATATTGACCGTGGTAACGATCAACCGCTTGTTGTGGCGGCGGCTGTATCGCGTTGCCGAGGAACAGTATAAGATGGAGTAATTATGGCGAACGGAATTCTTTTGGAAGTCCGCAATGTCACGCAGATGTACGGAAGTGGCGAGCGTCGTTTTACCGCGATCGAAAAGATCAATTTGACTCTGCGTGAGGGTGAGTTCGTCACGCTGGTCGGTCCGTCGGGCTGCGGCAAGAGCACATTGCTTCGCATCATTACCGGCTTGAACCGACCCGCCTCCGGCGTCGTGCTGTATCGTGACGATGTGCTAATGGGCGTCAATCCACATGCGACGATTGTCTTTCAAACCTTCGCTCTGTTTCCGTGGCTGACCGTTCAGGAGAACGTGGAACTCGCGCTCAAGGTTCGTGGCGTCGACCAAGAGGAACGTACCAAGCGGGCGGTGGCATTACTGGATAAAGTTGGTCTGGACGGATTCGAGAATGCGTATCCGCGCGAGCTCTCCGGAGGCATGCGACAGAAGGTCGGTTTTGCGCGCGCCATGGCGGTCGAACCCGAGTTGCTTTGTCTCGATGAGCCGTTCTCGGCGCTGGACGTTCTTTCCGCGGAAGCACTTCGGAATGAGCTGCTTGAACTGTGGACGGCGGGCGCGATTCCCACCAAGGCGGTTTTGATGGTCACGCATAATATCGAGGAGGCCACCCAAATGGCCTCGCGCGTGGTGGTCATGGAAAAGGAACCGGGCCGCATCGTTGCCGACCTGCCGATCGATCTGCCGCAGCCTCGTCAAAAGAAGTCGCCGGAATTCACCAGCAAAGTGGACTTGATCTACGCGACGCTCGCCGGTGAGACCCAGCCTGAGCCGGTTGAACTTGGCTCCATGCCCGGCGAAGCCGGCGGGCACGCCCGCACTTTGCCGAACGTTTCTGTCAGCGATCTCGCCGGCTTACTCGAAGCCTTGGCGGAAAAACCCGCTGACCGCGCCGACATTTATCAGCTGCCTGAAGAATTGAAAGTGGATTCCGCTCTTCTGCTTCGGCTGACGGAGACTGCCGAACTGCTCGGTCTCGCAAACATCGATCATGGCGATATCGCACTTAATCCGCTGGGGCAGACTTTTGCGGATGCCTCCATTCTGGCGCGCAAGGAAATCTTTGCCACGCGCATTCGCAGGCTGCCGATGTTCCGCTGGCTGTTGAATATGTTGAATAAAGCCGATAAGCACGAACTCGAATGGGATGTGCTTCAGTCAGCGTTGGAGCTGGATTTCCCCACGGAAGAAGCCGGGAAGCAGATCGAGGTCGCCGTCAACTGGGGACGTTATGCCGAATTGATCGCGTACGATGATGACCGCGCCGT
>DATJAH010000049.1:0-39522 GCA_035516425.1 Anaerolineales bacterium | reverse complement strand
TGGCCCCACTCGCTGTCTTGACCTTACGGATGAACGCCATGCATTCAATTTTAGTCTATCCCACCACACCGTTAGTGTCCTGAAAATTTGTTTTTTGCACTTGCAAAAGACGAAAAAAAGGAAAAGTGAGCAAGTCAGGTAGTATAATCTCCGTCAATTCTTTAATGGCAAAGGAATTTCAATGGCAGACTTATATCAAATGAAATGTGTTGCCTGTCGCGGCGGCGAACCGATGTTAACCGATTCGCAAATCGTAGAGCTCCGTCCGCAAGTGCCTGAATGGCAAATCAAAGAAGTGGACGGAGTCAAACGCTTAGAACGTGTTTTCAAGCTGAAGAATTTCATCGAGGCCATTGCCTTTACTAATAAAGTTGCCTTGATTGCGGAGAAGGAAGATCACCATCCAATGATCATCGCAGAATACGGGAGAGTAACGGTCTATTGGTGGACACATAAGATTGGCGGATTGCATCAAAACGATTTCATAATGGCCGCGAAGACAGATCAATTGCTGTAGATCACAGGTCTATTTTTTGGATGCTTTTTCCAGATGTGAATTTGTCAAACTGAATCGATAAGTAAAAGTAAATGGACTTTGTGAATTCTGGCTACCATTACGTCCATCGGTGGACGCATAAAATCAGAGGCTTGCATCAAAATGATTTCGTCATGGCGGCGAAGACGGATGAGCTGATCTAGATCTTCGTCACAGACCTTTCTTTAGTTTCTCGAGCGCGTTTTTTTCGATCCGATCGTTAATCCTCAAGGCCCAGCCATGATTTCCCAGCCAGCCAACGGCTGCGGCCGCGATTGCTTCCGCGCCATGAAGTTCTTCGGACAATGACATGGCTGTGCTAAAATCAACGTGACAATCATCGATACGAAAGGCATAGCGGGAGATTTGTTTGACTTTTGGTTCGCTTTCCAAGAAATTGCGCAGATTTTCCCTTTCGTTGGCAGTCAGCCATTGTGGTAGATCGGACGTTGCTTTGAAGCCGCACACCAACGCCAGATTCTGCAACAGGGATTTTTGTTCCAGGGTCATGAAACATACTTTTGAACGGAAATAAGCCACATCCGGGTCCACGTGAACGAGGGAACTCAGCCATAAGCGGTGGTGCGTGGTGCGGATCGCATTTTTTGCGGAGGGCACAGCCGGGTTTTGCAGAAAAACGACATCACGCCGATTCTCCCATTCCCCGGAGACATCGGCACCGATGCGCATGGCATCGCACAATCCCAGTGATGGAATGATCGGGGCGCCGCAGGCGAGGAAGAAAGCGTCTTTGCCCATCGCTTCTCGCAAGACTTTCAAGCCTTCTCGATACGCCGTCTCGCGCGGCATCTCCTGATAGCGTTTACCGGGTAAAGCGCCGGCGTAGAGAAAGTCGAGTTTGAGATAATCGAATCCCCAGAGGCGGCTTTGTCGCAGCAGCGAGGATAACCAGCGTAATGCCTCCGGATGAGTTGTGTCCAAAGCATAAAGTTGCTCCCCCCAGTTGAATCCGGCGGAAACCAAATATCCACGTTGATCATGTAAGAACCAGTTGGGATGTTCGCGGAACAGCTGCGATGACTTGACAGCAATCAATGGCGCCAGCCATAACCCTGCCTTACGACCGGTTGACTTGATGCGGTCCGCCAGCGCTTTCATGCCCGCCGGGAACTTGGGATTGGCCTCCCAGTCGCCAGTTTTGATCTGCCAGCCGTCATCCACCTGCAGAACATCGAAAGGCAGGTCACCAAGTTCCTCGAAAACTCTAATCAGCCACTTTTCGTCTATGGCAGTATATAAGCTATACCATGAACACCAAACGCGCGGGGCGGGTTTACCGGTCTTCGTCCCGAACCGCCTGCCCAGCTGGCGCGCGTATTCGGAAAAGATTGCTGTTTCATCACCGGAAGCGATGAACCAGTCGCCACCGCCCGTTTCGTAACTGCCTTCCAGCCGAAGGCCATTCAGGGTGACATGGGCACCCTGCCCCAAGGATCCCAGGAGAAGGATTTTGCCATGGTTCCATTCAACCGCGCCAACCCATGAACTGTGAGGACGCAGCTCTTTGGCATATACAGGGTCAACCTGCATCGGATGTAGAATAGCGGGCTTCTGGACCGGAAGTGGAGTCAAATCGGTCCAGGCGGCGAGGGACCAGGATTGCCAGCCGTGGCGATAAAATCGTTGGGGAGGTTGAGGCAGGTCGATCGTCAGGGAGGACGCGGAGCAAATCTGTTGGTGGGGAAATTTCTCGTTGAACGTCATAGCCGTCATGCCGATGATTATCCCTCATTCATCGTTGACGGTCAAATTAGTTTGTGGCATAATCTGCAAATCTTAACGACTTGGATGGGAACGAGTAAGTCCGAAGCCCTGCAAGCGAATCTGGGAACGGTGTGAGCCAGATCAGAAAAGCGGATTGAAAATCATCCCGGAGTTGCGAACCGAACCCCCTGTGGTTCATGACCCTTGCAACTGGTGCAACTGGAAACGAGGGAAGTAGGTGAGACGGCGTTGTTCACCGTTAGCAGAACAGGATAATGAAAGTTATCCACCGAGGGTCCCGCCTCCGGCGGGAAATCAGGGTGGTACCGCGAGCAGCGCTCGTCCCTGTGCGGGATGAGCGTTTTCGTTTTTGGCTTATAAGTCCGCTACTGAACGACCAGGAGATCAAGTATGTTCAATGCAGTTTCATCCAAACTCGATGTGCCTGCCATGGAAGAGGGTGTACTGAATTTTTGGCGGCGCGAAGAGATCTTCAAGAAGACCATCGAGCAACGCCAAGGCGGCCCCGAATATGTTTTCTTTGAGGGCCCGCCCACCGCGAATGGACGCCCTGGCGTGCATCACGTTTTGGCACGCGCCTTCAAGGACATGTTTCCGCGCTATAAGATCATGCGCGGCTACCATGTCTCACGGCGTGGCGGTTGGGACACCCATGGCCTGCCAGTCGAAATCGAAGTTGAGAAGAAGCACGGCTTTACCAATAAGCAACAGATCGAAGAGTACGGCATCGCCAAGTTTAACGAGGAATGTCGCAAGTCTGCGTTCGAGTACATCCGCGACTGGGCGAAGCTCACGGAGCGCATCGCGTTCTGGGTAGACCTGGACGACGCCTACGTGACCTACACCAATGATTATATCGAGTCCGTCTGGTGGATTCTAAAATCGTTTTGGGAAAAGGATTTGCTTTACAAGGGCTATAAAGTCGTCCCGTATTGTCCGCGTTGTGGTACGCCGCTTTCGGACCATGAAGTGGCTCTGGGCTACGAGGAAGCCACTGACCCCTCGGTTTTTGTGCGCATGCCGCTCGTGGACAAAAAAGATACTTCATTATTGGTTTGGACCACCACTCCTTGGACGCTGCCCGGCAACGTCGCCGTAGCGGCTCACCCGGATGTGGACTATGTCACAGCCGAGCATTCCTTGCCGGATGGCAGCAAGGAGAAATTGATCCTGGCCAAGCTTTTGCTCGAAAAAGTGTTCAAAGGCGAAGATGTAAGAGTCCTTGAAACATTCAAAGGTAAAAAGCTCAAGGGCCTGAAGTATCATCCGCTGTTCACCTTTGTGCCGCCTGATAAACCCGCCCATTTTGTTGTGCTGGGCGATTTCGTCACCACCGAAGACGGCACTGGACTCGTCCATATGGCTCCCGCCTTTGGCGCAGAAGATATGGAAATGGCAAATGAACATGATTTGCCGGTGTTGATGACCGTATTGCCTGATGGCACCTTTGTGGCGGAGGTCAAGCCATGGCGAGGCGTCTTTATCAAGGATGCGGACCCACAAATCATCGAGGATCTACGTG
Organism: Anaerolineales bacterium; assembly: GCA_035516425.1. GTDB lineage: Bacteria > Chloroflexota > Anaerolineae > Anaerolineales > Villigracilaceae > Fen-1038. The sequence goes on along the minus strand of DATJAH010000049.1, from coordinate 35,719 downwards.
CACGCGGATTGTTGTTTCGCACGGAAGCATATACCCACACCTATCCCTTCTGCTGGCGCTGCCACACACCGTTGATGTATTATGCCCGCGATTCGTGGTATATCCGCACGAGCAAATTCCGTGACCGGCTGGTGGAGTTGAATGACACCATCCATTGGGTGCCCGAACATATTCGCGATGGACGCTTTGGCAATTGGCTTTCGAACAATATTGATTGGGCGCTCAGCCGCGAACGGTATTGGGGCACGCCGCTCCCGATCTGGGAATGCGCCGATTGCAAGCATCGCGACGGAATCGGATCGGTCCAGGAATTGTCCGAAAAAGTTGGACACGATTTAAGCGACCTCGATTTGCACCGCCCTTATGTGGATGCGGTCAGTTATGGCTGCCCTGAATGCGGCGGCAAGATGGGGCGCGTTCCGGATTTGATCGACGTTTGGTTCGACTCGGGTTCGATGCCGTATGCGCAGTGGCATTATCCATTTGAGAATCAGGAGAAATTCAAATCACAATATCCTGCCGATTATATTTGTGAGGCCGTGGACCAGACGCGCGGCTGGTTCTATTCCCTGCACGCCATCAGTGCGTTGTTGATGGACTCGGTTTCCTACAAGAGCGTGATCTGCTTGGGCTTGATCCTGGATGAGAAGGGCAGAAAGATGTCCAAGAGCCTTGGCAACATCGTTGATCCGTGGGATGTGATTAAGGTCGACGGGGTGGACGCAATGCGTTGGTATCTATACACCGCTTCGCCTCCCGGCAACGAGCGCCGTTTCTCGGCAGACTTGGTTGGCGAGGTGATCCGCAACTTTACGCTGACACTCTGGAACGTTTATTCCTTCTTTGTCACGTATGCCAATCTGGATCAGCCTCAATTGACCGCGGTCCGCCTCAGCAGCACGAGCGTGCTGGATCGCTGGTTGCTGTCGGAACTGCACACTCTCGTCCGCGATGTGACCCAGGCGTATGAGACCTACGATGTTACGGGCGCGACTCGGCCCATCGAGGCGTTTGTGGAAAAACTCTCGACCTGGTACCTGCGTCGTTCACGCCGACGATTTTGGAAATCCGAATCGGACGCGGACAAACAGGCGGCCTATGGCACGTTATATTCAGCGCTGATTACGATTAGCAAATTGATCGCGCCTGCCATGCCGTTTCTTGCCGATGAGCTTTACCAAAACTTGGTTCGTTCGCTCGATCAAGCCGCGCCAGAGTCAGTGCATCTCTCTGAGTGGCCGAAATTCAATGAGCAGCTAATTGACGAATCGCTCAACCGCGACATGGCCCTGGTGATGAAGCTGGTTTCTCTTGGGCATCAGGCGCGTCAAAAGGCCAATCGCAAAGTTCGGCAACCGTTGAAGGAAGTTGCCTTCTCGCTTGGAAATGTCTTGGAGCGAAAAGCCGTTGAAACATTTGCAGATGTCATCGAAGATGAATTAAATGTCAAGACCGTCCGCCTTTTGGATGCTGCCACGGAAGCAGTTTCGCATACGGTCAAGCCACTGCCAAAACAGCTTGGACAGAAATATGGCAGCAAGTTCCCCGAGCTTCAAAAAGCGATTCTTGCCGTGAATCCGGAGGACGTTGCGCGCGCCCTGCTCGACAATGGATCGGTCAAGGTCAGTGTTGAAGGACAAGACTATGACATTTCGGCGGATGAGGTCGAGGTCAAGGCGCAGGCGAAGGAAGGTTTTGCGGTTGCCGAAGAAGGTGCGTATGTTGCGGCGCTTGTCACGGAACTTACGCCTGAACTCGTTCAGGAAGGTCTGGCCAGGGAATTTGTCCGGCGCGTGCAGGACCTGCGAAAGAGCGCTGCGTTGGACGTGGCCGATCGAATTAAATTGTTCGTTGTCGCATCCGCCCGTCTGAAGCCGGCGATTGAAGCACATCAAAAGTACATCACGACCGAAACGCTCTCGGTTTCGCTTGATTTTGGCGAACCTCCGGCCGGTGCCTTTTTAGTGGAGGACGACTTCGACGGAGAAACGGTTAAGGCCGGGTTGGTCAAAGCCTAGCGCCAGGCGTTCTAGGGCCGTGATTTTAAGTAATCTGCCGGCGTATCTAAATCCTGCAAGATGCTGGGTGAGTCAACATTGACATAATGGATTGCGCGGCTGTGTCGGTTTAAGAATTCGCGAGGGGTATCAGGTGCACGCATCTGCAGGATTTCACCCCACCACGCCCTTGCCACGAGCCACGGATGTCCGCGTCGCATTTGATAACTTGGGACAACGATGGACGCGTCGGTACGCCGGTATTCCGCCATGACCAGACGAACGGTTCTCTCCTCCACTTGAGGCTGGTCGCCAAGCCCGATCAAAACGGCCTCTGTTTCGGATGTCAGGCCCGCTAGGCCGGCTTGGATGGAACTTAACATTTCGCCGCGCGCATAATCTGCGTTGAAGGTTGTCCGCACTGAATCCCCCAATATTTTTTCGACGTGCTCCTTCGCGCCTCCGGTCACGATGAGCAAATCCTGATTGCCCGCCGCTTGAAAGGTCGCGATGACTTTTCCGATGACGGTTGTCTCTCCCCACTTCAGCAGCATCTTGGGCTGGCCCATCCGTCTGGACTCTCCCGCGGCAAGGATCATGGCGGAAATCATAACGTATCGTCTTCGATCAACCGCCGATAATCGTCCGGCTGATCGACATCAAGCAACAGTCGATCATCTTGCCATGGTAAATATTCGACCGGATATTTGGAGAAAATGGCGCGTCCGCCGACATCCCCGTCGAGTTTGAGCAAGTCAGGAAATGTGATGCGGTCGAACAACACTGGATTTGCGCGTTGTTCCATCAGCACGAGCGGAGCGATAATTGGATAAAGTTCAGTGCTATGATGATCGATCAATGCCCGAATGACGTCCGCCTTGATCTGGGGTTGGTCGGCCAGTAGAAATACAGCCGCGCCGGTTCGATCCGGAATCGCCTGGACGCCGGCCCGAATTGAAGAGCCTTGTCCGGTCTCCCAGCTTTCATTTCGAATAATGCGGACCGGCAAATCTCTGGTTCTGGATTGAACCTGTTCCGCATTGGCGCCGATCACAACGATGACGGGGGACAGCCCCGCCTTTAATGCGGTTTTGGTCACGACGCGAATGAATGGCTCGCCATGCCAATCGAGCAGTTGCTTGGGTTGCCCGAACCGTGCGGAGCCGCCTGCAGCAAGAACAATGCCGGCCGTTCTTTCAAAGGTTTGAAAGCGCGATTGTTCAAGGCTTCCAACGACCGCGGCATCAAAAGTCTCCAGCAGGGGACCGGCTTGCTTTCCGCCAACGGCTTGCAATTCGGCTGTGTCCGCTTGATTTAGAAAAACGATTCGCCGCGCGCTCGGTAAAACATTTTTCAGTCCGCCACTTGGATCAGTCAGGACGCGGGTCACAGCCTCGGGCGTGATCTCATCGTTCAATGAAAGACCGCTCAACGACGAGAAGAATTGGGGACGATGCACATGTGCCGCGTTCAAGGGCTTTCCTAATCCACCCAAGCCCGCAACGACCGCGACTTCATCCGTGAATCTCGGAATAACCGGTTCGTATTCATTTGGCGCCTTCAACGGTTTTTGGTGAGAGCCATCCGCCTCGATCAACAAAGTACCGTCATGTTCTTGTTGATATGCGCGTAGCCAATATAGGATATCCTCTTTGACTGCGACTACTCTTTCGCCCTGGACAGAACCAGTGACCAACGTCACACCGTGAAACTCGTGATCGGCGAGCTCACGTATCGATTGCCCCGTGACATGTTGATCTGCAAGAGCAACTTGCCACGTACCGAGATGAGTTGTTGTAGTTACAAGAACGGGTGGGGGAAGCTGGCGCGCCAACTGAAATATGGCTGTGGTTTTGCCTCCTGCACCGACAAAAGCGATTACCTTTTTATTAGTGCCGAGCGGCGGCAGGAGCCTTAAGGCGCGGGCGAGCAGCAAGGTATTACCATCCGCCGGTCTTTTGGCGGTTTCTGATGACATCCAGTAAGGCGGACAGCATCTCGCTGAAAGGTGTCTTATCGGGATTTTGATTTGCGGCTTCTTTTTCGAGGCGTTCAAGCAGGTATACCAGCCATGCCAGCCAGGTCCGTGGATTAGTCTGCGTGCGCGAAATTTCCTTTGCAGTTTTATCAAGAACATCGCGTAGCTCATCTTCTTTGCTCATGGGTCACACTCTTTCCTTTTCATTCCTTTTGTATTGTAGCACGTCTATCGGGTGGGGCTATATCCATAACCTGCTTCTCACCTCGGCGCGCGTCAGCAAGGCTTCCATCACACCGCCTCCGACCGCCAGTGCTTTTTCGCTGACCAACTTGCAGAAACGGGCGTCATCGCGCGGGTCGATGTCTCCGATCTTTGTTCCGCGCGTCACCCTAAAGCCGGGATGGATCATGCCTCGAATGACACCCGGGAAGGGACTCCTGATCGGTGCGCCATTATCCATTTCTGCAATGAGTTCGTCCGCTTCGCAATGTTCCCCGATCTCCTTGTGATTGATGATGGTGCCATCCTGTGGGGCGCGTAAGACTCGGCGTGGATCACCTTCGGGCGTGGAGGTGTCATGGAGCGTTGTGCCCTCCCAAATCACGCGTCCCAGCATGTGCCCGCGCTGGGTTTCGATTACGGCATGACAGTTCAGCGGGGCCGTGAAGCCGGGCCCGAGGCCAATGTACAGAAGCGCCCGGTGCATCAGCGCTTCAGGCGGGCGCTTCAGCATGCGCCCATCCACGATGGCAAGCGGACTTAAGGTCTTCGCGGCGATACAATCCGGATCGATCAAAATCGGAATTTGACGTTTTGAAAGAACGTTCAAGATCTTGAGCGTATCCGCCGGCTCGCTCACGACACGCCCGGTAATCTCCTCGATCGTAACTTGTTTTTCGTAAATTGCGTCAGCGAATGAAACGGCCCGCCGGACCGCCAGTGGCTGAGGCAATTCGGTAATGGCGACGTTGAGCCCGGCGCGATGCAGCCGTAATGCAACACCGCTTGCCAGATCTCCGCCGCCGCGAAGCAGGATCAGTGCAGGCATTAGGATTTGCCCGCCTGTTCCTGCTGAATATGCCCGAATGCATAAATGGTGAGATAGACGAAAATGAAGAACAGCGTGTAAAGGCTGATGAATCCAAAAGAGCGCAGGCTGGGATCAGAAAGCCAGCCCCAGAGATTGTTTGCCGCGTGGATCGGGTTTTGCAAGATGTCCCAACTGTTCAATCGGACAAAGCGCCCTACGTAAATACCGGCACTGCTCAGGCCAGCTACGATGAGGACAAACAGCCAGCCAAACCATCTGCCAAATTCACGCCGGACGATTTCCTGCATCAGGTTGAGTGAAACAATCCCGAGCAGCATCCCTGTCCAGGAGAACCAGACCAATAGAATTACATCGTACCAGAGTGGAACGTTGGCTGACACCCAAAGCTCAGTTCCGCCCGGCGAAGTGCCCAGGTGCTGCAGATCGGTAAGAATATAAGGTGCATTGGGGAAAAAGATCAACCAAAGAAGAGCGAAGGCGGGTATCACGAGGTAGATCAATAGCCGGCGCCAAGACAGAATATAGGCAAAATACGCAAGCACAAATGGAATCCAGGCCAGAATGAGATTCCAGATTAAACCCGTATAGCCGTAGGAATTGCTGTAGGCGATACGAGCCAGTACGAGAATCACGCAAACCGTCGACGCGGCTGTAAGTAATACAAAGACACCAAGCTTGTATTTGTGACGCGAAAGGATGCCGTTGAGTTTTTGAATCATTTTGAGTTCAGGAATTCCTGGATGATGCGATTGACCTCTTCGGGTTTTTCGTAATGAGGGATGTGCCCAGAGCATTCGATGACATGATATTCCGCGCGGGGAACGGCCGACAAGATATCGTGGCTCTGGTCCAGCGGTAAAGTCTGATCGTTGCGGCCCCAAAGTAACAGCACGGGTATATCCAGTTTCCCCAGTCGCCGATAGACCTCTGGGAAGCCATCCACGGTCTTGTTGCGAAGCGTTGAAAGAATCGCCCGCTTGAAACCTCGGTATTGCATTTGAACGCGATACTGGTCTTGAAACATTTTGACATGTTCTGGATTGAAGAAATCCGCCGCAATGCCTTGAACCATCCGCTCTGTTCCCGCCAGACCCAGAATCAATTCGCTGATACCTGGCAGAACCGCTGCCCTGTATATCCATGAAAGCGGCATGGGTTGCGTGCCTATGGGATCAATCAGGATGAGCCTGTGAATGCGCCTGGGAAAGCTCACGGTGAACGCAGACGTGATGGCGCCGCCCATCGAGAGTCCGAGCAGGCTAACCTGCGGGAAGTTCCATGCATCAAGCAATTCCTTCAGTTGTTGTACGAAGCAGCCAATGTTGTAGGCGACGCGGGGCCGATCAGAAAAGCCGCGCCCAAATAGATCGTAGCGCAAGACATGGTAGCCAGCGGTTACAAGAAAATCGAATGTCGGATCAAAGATAAAATAGGGCGCCGAAAATCCGTGGACCAGCACCACAGGCGGGCCGCTCTCGGCGCCGGATAATTCGTAGTGGGTGAACCCGTTCGAAATTCTTATGAAGGAACCGCTAGTCGAGGCTCGTACGGCCTCATCAATTTCTTTGCTCTCGCCTCGATATATGAAATCGAAATTCATTTGGTTGGATGATCGACAACCGCCTATGAAGCGGCTGTCGACGACTTATTTTATTTTGCCCAGCGCACGCAGCACTCGTTCAGGCGTAAATGGAAATTCGTTGATCCAAACTCCGGTGGCGTCATGGATCGCGGCGGCGATGGCCGGAACCAACGGAAGAAACGGTATTTCTCCAAGGCCGCGCGCGCCCCATGGGCCGTTCGGCTCTGCCACCTCAACAATGACCGATTCAACTTTTTCAGGGACGTCGAGAATTGTGGGGATCAAATAGGTACTCAATTGATCGGTGAGGACGCGTCCGTCTTTGGTTTTGAACTCCTCGGTGATTGCATAGCCCTGCGCCTGTACCACCGCGCCCTCGATTTGCCCAACGACGAGCTGCGGGTTGATTGCTTTGCCGACATCGTCTGCACACGTGACTCGAACGAGGCGCATCTGACCGGTTTCCGTGTCCACTTCCACTTCAACAGCCTCCGCGGAATAAGCGTACGAAAAGTTCGGCACCGAATAACCGGTCTCTTCGTCGAAATGCGTGGTCTTCGGCGCCAGATATATATATTCGGCAATGGCCGGATGTTCTTCCTCGCGCCATTTTTTCAGGGCTGCCTCCGCTGCCCCCTTGATGGCATTGCCTGCCATAAACGTCATGCGCGACGCGGAAACCGATCCGGAACTTTCCTGGTCGGCGGAATCCGAGGCTATGATCTGCACCAGCTCAGCCCGAACACCAATCGCCTCCGCTGCCATTTGCGCCATCACCGTATGCGTGCCCTGACCGACTTCCGCACCGGCGTGGTGCACGATTACCTTTTGGATGTCGCCATTGCCATGTATCTCAACCTTCGCCCAGGAATTCTCTTGATAACCGAATGAGAAGCCGACATTCTTGAATCCAGCTGCAAAGCCGACGCCGCGCACGGTGGAGGTCTCGCGCCGCACCTTGGTCGGCGACTTATTGATCGGTGCCCAGCCAAATTTCTTCGAAGCGGCTTCAATAACCTGGGGCACGCTGACGGGCCCCGGAGCGGGTGTGCCGACATCCAATGTCAGCCCATCCTTAAGGGCGTTTTTCATCCTAAATTCAACCGGATCCATGCCAAGTTTTTCGGCGAGCTTGTTCATTTGGCCTTCCGCCATGAACAACGCCTGCGGTGCGCCAAATCCACGGAACGCCGCGCCCGGGACATTGTTGGTGTACACGCCATAAATATCGGCTTTCACATGGGGAATGAAATACGGCCCGGTGCATGTGATTGCCGAGTTACCCAACACCTTATTGGATGTGTACATGTACGCGCCGCCATCCGCAATGATCTCGTTTTGTGCGGCGACGAGCTTTCCATCCTTGGTCGCGCCCCATTTAGCGCGCAGAATTGCGGGATGTCTCTTGGCATGTCCGATGATCGACTCGCGACGGCTCCAGATGATTTTGACGGGTCGCTGTAGTTTCCAGGTCGCGAGCGCCAGCACGATCTGCACCGACAAATCTTCGCGTCCGCCAAAGGCTCCACCGATCGCCGGATAAATGACGCGCACCCGCTCTTCCGGCAGGTTCAGCGCATGCGCGATGGATTCGCGGTCGGCGTGCGTCCATTGTCCTGCGCACACAATCGTCACGCGCCCCTCGTTGTCAATGTAGGATAGGCCCGCTTCCGGTTGCAGATAAGCGTGTTCCTGCGCCGGCGTACGATATTCTCCTTCGACGACTACATCCGCCTGGGCAAACCCGTCTTCGATATTCCCCTTACGGATCTTGTAATGAACGCAAATGTTCGAATCGCCAATCTCTTGATGCACACGCGGCGCGTCCGGTTGGATGGCCAAAAGTGGATCTGAGACGATGGGCAGGAGCTCGTATTCCACTTGAATCAACTCCAGCGCGGCCTGCGCCGCGGCCTCATTCTGTGCCACCACGACGGCAACCTGATCCCCGACGAAACGAACGATATCCGTTCCGGGCTTGGATGAACCCGGGCCGCAAAGTACAGGCTGATCAGGCGTCTGCAATCCGTATTCGTTCGTTGGAACGTCTTTCGAAGTATAGATGGCCACCACTCCGGGTGCCGCTTCCGCGTTGCTCGTTTTTACGCGGATCACGCGCGCGTGAGGTCGCTCCGCAAACAGTATTTTGGCATACAACATTCCCTTCATCGAAAGATCGCCGGAATAGGCCGCTTCACCTGTGACTTTGCCTCTGGCATCAATGCGGGGAAAAGATTGTCCAATGGATGGCATGAGGGTTCTCCGTTTCTTGGTTGCATTCTAATTATACAACGGCTTCTGTCGCTATTTCGGTACATAGAGGTATGGTATATTCAACTTGCCGGAGAGGTGAGCGATGCCCGAATTTGACCATAGCAACTTATTTGGCACCACAGGACCACAAAGCATGCTCGATTACTTACAGGGACGTCTTGCGGCGCATGACCTTTCTGCCGAAGAGGCGTTGGCCATGCTGGGCGCCGTCCATGAAGCGTTGGCTGATCCAGCCAAGGCGGATCGCAACACATATCAGAAGTATTCTGAGTTTATGCAGGCTCTGCGAATCCAGATGCCCGACGTCCATAACTATGTTGTCTCGGCTTGGGAAAGACGAGGCGCAAACAACGATCAGAGCGAACAGGACGATCGCGAATTTGAGGATTCCGACCGTGCTGAAGACGGTGGAAATATCGAAACCGGTCATGCGCCGATTGCGGAGAAACGCCAGGCCGTGTTTTCTGAGGGCGGCGATGCATCAGAGGAAGGCGAGGATGGAGAGGCCGGGGAACCGGACGAGGGCGAAGATAAGAATCAGGAGGCCAGTGAAAAAGAGCCGGTGGACTCTGACGCAGAGACATCGGATGGGGCCGACGAGGAAGATCAAGAGGCAGAGGAAGAAAACAAGGACCATGAGGACGAGCCAGAGAGCGAGGCAGAGAGCGAGAGTCGAGATTCCGGCGAAGATGGGCCCGAGGCGGAAGAAAAAAACGAGGACCTGGAGGGCGTCGAAGCAGAGGCGTCTGGAGCCGAGGAAAAGGAATTGAAAGAAGACGGCAACGAAAGCTCAGAGGAAGAAGAGGCCGGCGCGGAGGAAACTGGCGAAGCGGTTGAAGAGTCTGAGCCAAATGAGCCTTCCGCTGAAAACGTCGAGGCAGCACAAGTTCCCGAGGCAGACGATGTTGAGACAGAACCTTTCGAAGAAGAGGAAGGAGGAGATGCGCCTACAGATTAGTGAGAGAGCGAGGTGTGGTTGGCGCCCAGAGGCATTAGCGCTTGTACGATTTCACCTTCATCCGGGGCGGTTCGGCATCTTGCGGGCCATAGCGCGGTGGTCCAAGGAATTTGTAAAGAAAAGCGTTACCCACGGATATAAATGCCCCGATTACGATTGCATAGAAAAGCAGGAAGACTATCACGCCATATAGGTTGGGTAGGCCCTGAATAAAAGCCAAGATCGGATTCAGGATCCCCAGTTTCCATAGGGATGCCGGCATGACGGGATATCCCAGTAGTTCATAAGGGATATATTGTTGTCCCCAACTGCTCTGCACGGTGAGCTCTGCCAATCCGAAAGAAATAATCGGAACTATGATCATCATGATGCATCCAATGCCGCGCCATACCGGGTGTGGCCGCTCGATGTGGGGTTTTGGTATCCTGGTGGTGGGAGAATATTTTCCCATCTTTCACCTCTCAAGCCCTGATTTTGCTGGCGTCTTCTATGGCCTGCACAATTTTGTAGTAGCCTGTGCAGCGGCATAAATTGCCAGTGATTGCCTGCTCGATCTCATTTTTGGTTGGATGCGGTTTTTCTTCCAGCAGCTTCGCGGCGGACATCAAAAAGCCTGGCGTGCAATATCCGCATTGTACCGCGCCGTCTTGAACGAAGGCCGCCTGCACGGGATGCAGCGGGCCGCCGTTGGCGAGGCCCTCGACCGTTATGATTTCAGCGCCGTGCGCGCGGGGAGCAGGGACCAGGCAGGACATTACCGCTTTGCCGTCAAGGAACACTGTGCAGGCGCCGCATTCTCCCTCGGCGCAGCCTTCCTTGGTCCCGGTCAGCATTCCTTCTTCCCGAAGCAGGCGGAGCAAGGTTTTGTCGAAGCCGGTTTTGAAAGAATATTTCTTTCCGTTGATTGTGGTTTCAATGGCGTCGTTCGGGGGTTTGCTCTCGACCGCGCCCGGGCCGTTTGTGATCGCTTCTTTTCCCCACAGCAGTACCGGATCGCGCGGGAAGCCATCCTGTTCGCGTTTATCCCGGATTGATTTCAAACCGCGCGAGGTGATCACCCGCACAATTTCACGTCGGTAGGATGCACTGCCGCGTACGTCATCGATAGGCCGACTGGCATCCATGGTGAGTTCGGCGGCGCGAGCAATGACATCGTCCGAGAGTTTCTTGCCGCGCAGATAATCCTCCGCCTCCGGTGCATGGATGATGGTCGGTGCCACCGCTCCGAGCGTGATCGAAGCGGACTGGACGGTGCCCCATCTCAGGGTCAGCACGAGAGCGACGTTGACGAGTGAAATCGCCTGTGCGCGGCGCAATGCCATTTTGACAAATGTCCCGCGCTGGTCTTTGGTCATCGCAGGGAAAAAAATATCGATCAGCATTTCATCGGGCTGCATTACGTTCTTGCGGACGCCGGTATAAAATTCCTGCAATGCCACTTGGCGTTCGCCGCGCGTGGAAGCGAGCGTTACAGAGGCACCCAGCGCCACCAGCGGTGTGATCGTATCGTTGGCAGGTGAAGCCGTGATGAGGTTGCCGGCGATGGTTCCGCGGTTTCGAATTTGCGGCGCGCCCACTTCCCAAGCCGCGCGGGCCAGGGGATGGGCCCGTTCGCGAATCAATTTGGAGGCGGCGCAATGATTATGTGTGACCATTGGCCCGAGATGGATCACACCATCTTCGTCCAGGGTTATTCGATCAAGCTCAGGGATGCGGGTGATATCGATCAAGGTGTCGATGCCCTTGCGGACGCCGCGTTCTAGTTCGAGGATCAAATCGGTCGCGCCCGCTACAATCCTGGCACGTTCTCGGATTTCTGCGAGAGTCTTAAGGACTTCATCGCTGGAGGTTGCGTTTATGTAATTGTGCCACATACCACTTTTTGTACCACAAAAACAAAAAATGGCACAGACCTTTCATTAACTTGTCTGTGCCTGTTATACACTTCTTGGCGGGCCGGAGTCACTTGAGCTGACCGGAGCCTTGAGAACTCGATTGCCGCCCCGGAGGAGCAGCGCCTGGCCAAATTCGTGGGTTTCGCTCTTCCTTCTCGACAGGGAATTAAGAGAAGCTACCTTGCAAGAATATTATTGTCAATGTTTCCCCGAATTTATGGTTTGTAATTCTCTCGAAGATAGGGGCGGAGCACCGCTTCGCCCCTGCAAGAAATCATTTTCCACTTCCAGTGAAAGCCTCGGAGCGGCGATTGAATGTGTCCACGGCTTGCCGCCCAAGCGTGGTGATGTTGCGGATGGCGGCGGGCAGGGCGGCGTCGTCCCCCATACTGGCTTCGACATTGTCCAGCCCGTGCCCGATTTGGTCGGCAAGATCGAAGAATGCAAGATCGAAATTGTAAAGTTGTTCGAGCTCCTTCTCGTTGATCTTGACGGCGTCGAACAGGCCCGAGTAGCCGCGGGCCGCCGTGCTGACCTTGTCCATGAAGGTGCGCAACTGTGTGACCGATTTTTCCATCTCACCAACCGATTCGAGCTTGCCTGCGCCAACCAGATCGGTCTGCAGCGCGGATGCGCGTTTGATCAGCTCATCGAATCGTCGGGCGACGGTGTCGCGCACCAGCTTGTCTGCGTCGCGCCGATTCTGACGTTCCACATAACCGCTAAAACCGGGGACATAGGATGCCAGTTTCTTGAATACGTCCATCTGGCCGCTTACGTTTTGATACATGTCAGTCATTTGTGCCTCCTGCGTTGATATACGAGTTACAATTGCTTTGGTCGCACGAATAGGCTACATTATAGCCCGACTTTCTGGTTATAATCAAGAAAGCCATTTGTCCTATTTGGAACAAGGAAAATGAGGCAAGCATCTCTCGTCCAGAGAGCAAAAATCATACAGCCAAGGCGCAACGCCTTGGCCAAGGAGAAACAAGATGGTCGCTAAGCTGCAAGAAACAACGGATATCGAATCCCTGCTGGGCAACAAGGCGGAGAGCCTGCTTGGCTTCAAGTCGCCCAAAATTCCCAGGGAACGATTGCACCTGCCCGGGCCCGATTTTATCGATCGCATCTTTGCACGGTCCGACCGTGGCAATCGCGTGCTGAACAATCTGGCCCGGTTGTATGGCCATGGTCGCTTGAGCGGAACGGGCTATGTCTCCATCCTTCCAGTGGATCAGGGCATTGAACATTCGGGCGGTGCAAGCTTTGCAAAAAACCCCGACTACTTCGACCCGGAGAATATCGTCAAGCTGGCCATAGAAGGCGGATGCAATGCGGTCGCCTCGACGTTTGGGGTGTTGGGCATTGTGGCGCGCGCGTATGCGCACAAGATTCCGTTCATCGTGAAAATCAATCACAATGAGCTGTTGACCTATCCCAATAGCTTTGAGCAGATCCTGTTTGGCACGATCAAGGAAGCGTATGATATGGGCGCGGCAGCGGTCGGAGCCACGATTTATTTTGGCTCGGATGATTCGCATCGTGAGTTGATCGAGATCGCGGAATCCTTCGCTTATGCTCACGAACTCGGCATGGCCACGGTTTTATGGTGCTACCTGCGTAACTCGGCATTCAAGAAGGACAAGGATTACCACGTATCTGCTGATCTGACCGGCCAAGCCAATCATCTCGGTGTTACGCTTGAGGCGGATATCATCAAGCAGAAGCTGGCAGAGAACAATGGAGGCTACATTGCCTTGAATGCCGATGGGGTTTCGTTTGGAAAATACGACAAGCGCATCTACAGCGAATTGACCAGTGACCATCCGATTGATTTGTGCCGCTATCAGGTGGCGAACTGTTACATGGGCCGCATCGCATTGATCAACAGCGGAGGCGCATCCGGCGAGAATGACTTTGGTGAAGCTGCCGCGACCGCCGTGATCAATAAGCGGGCAGGTGGCACCGGACTCATCTCGGGCCGCAAAGCCTTCCAACGCCCCATGGCGGAGGGTGTGAAGCTCCTCAACCTCATCCAAGATGTGTATTTGGATAACAGTATTACGGTAGCCTAAACCAGAAGGGCGCCGGCAATCAAGCTGGCGCCCTTCTGGTCAGTTGAATTGGTATTATGGAATCGTGAAGCCGATTTTGTCGGTCACAAAGTTCGGATAAATGACCTGCAGATAAATCATATATTTTCCGCATTTTAGTTTGTAGCTGATCTTGACATCTTTGGTTCCGGCCGTTGTGATGTGCGTTCTCACGATGGTGCCGGTGTTGGATGCATCACCGGACAGTAACCACTTGTAATTGATATCCGTTTCGTTGTTTGTCGTGATGGAACCATTGAAGGTCACTGGAACTGTTGCCGGACAGGTCGGTGGCGGGAAATTTATGCTAATGTCCAGACTTACGATCAACGCCGCTGGATACGTTTCCGTGCTCTGGGGAATGGAAGTAGCCTCAGGCGCGATCGTATCTTCAGGAATTTGAGTATCTTGAGGGATGGAAGTGTCTTCGGGCGTGAACGTGTCTTCAGGAACTTGCGTATCTTGTGGAATGGCGGTGTCTTCTGGCGTTGTTGTTAATTCATTTAGTGTGATTGTGTTTGGCTGCAGCGTGGGGATCTGGGTAGGTATTTCCACTGGAATCTCTGTTTCCGTTGGTGGTGGAGTAAATGTTGCGATGAGCATGCCGCGAAAAGGCGTGTTTGTGGGCGTAGCAGTAGTTGAGGTCAATCGTTCAAACGGCGCGCAAGCGGTGATCAAGACGCTCAATACAAATAAGTGAATTAATTGTTTCATGATCGCGAGGTTATTTCACGGCCTGATGCGAAAACTCTCTAGGCGAAGTTGAATGGATTCGCTTGTTCAAAATCAGGCAAACACGCGGCCTGGCTTTCGATCTCTTGAACGAACGCATTCTCGAGTCCGAGGTCCAGTGCGTATTCGGTGATTTCATCGTATTCGGCTTGCCTCAGGGTCCGGTTAATTTCTGGATATTTGCCCGCTTTGTGAAGCGGCGAATATTGGGACATGATGCTGACGAAGATATCGGGTGAGAGATCGGCCAGGAAGTGGAGGCAGGCGCGGCTGTTGTCAAGTTGACCCGGCAACACAAGATGCCGCACGAGCAGGCCGCGCGTTGCGATTCCGTGTTCATCCATGCGCAATCGACCAACTTGATCCAGCATCTCTCTCAGAACGCCGGGAATGATCTCAGCATAATCCAAAACCGCTGAATATCGTTTACCTAATTTATTGTCCAGATATTTGATGTCGGGGAGATAGATGTCCACCAAACCGCGAATTTGTCGAAGCGCATCGACGGAATCATAGCCATTGGTGTTGTACACAATAGGAATAGCTAGACCTTTTTCTTTTGCGACGATAATTGCATCCGCCATTTGAAAGATCATGTGCGAGGGTGAGACAAAGTTGATGTTGTGCGCGCCTGCGGATTGAAGTCGAAGCATTTCATCGGCGAGTTCGCCAACGGATAATCTCCGCGATGGATGATGCCGAAACTCTTGGCTGATCTGATAGTTCTGACAAAAGACGCAGCGTAGATTGCAACCCGCAAAGAAAATCGTCCCCGAGCCCTTCGTACCGGAGATGGGCGGCTCTTCGCCAAAATGCAGGCCGGCGTGTGATATCCGAATCTCCGCGCCGATTCTGCAGACCGCGGGTTTGCCTGCATTGCGATCCACGCCGCATTCGCGCGGACAACATGTGCAATGAGACAGTTGCTTAATAAACGCCTCGTTCATAATCGATGCTTGAGTATAAAGTAAATTTCCTGATCGAACAATTGATGAAAGTCATCAAGTTGAGTTTAGCCCAACAGATTGACCCAACGGCAGAGCCAAGCAATGTTCGCAGGCACAAATTCCCAGGGAAGCCATTTCAAACTCTTTTCGCCGCGGCGGTGAGATGTGCACTCATTCCCAGAAGGCATTCCTCTGTTTCCACCCTACGAGCAATTTGTATAAGGCGGGCCTGATATTCCACACTACTCCGCCCTTCTTCAATGTCACGAAACAGTAAACCGGGTCCTTCCACCCCAAGAACGCCTATCACTTCAAAGCCGACTATAGCCTCTTCCTGGCGCAATTCATCTGGATGATGAAAGAAAATGTCCATGAATTATTCAGGCGGATGAGTCCGGTTTCTCTGCAGTCCATCGCTCAAGTCTTGAGTCGCCGTATCTGCTAACTATGGGCCCATCAAGAACCCTGTCGAAGACCTTCAAACTTAGAAGCGACGCGCGAGATGCCCACCGCAAGAAGCGTGCCGCCAGATCTTAGAACACGGTATGTTTCTCCTAACGCAATGAAGCGATCCTTCCGGTCCGTAAGACCGTAATGTGGCCCAAACAGCAAGATTGCATCGGCGGTTTCATCGCTGCACGGCAGAGAACAGGCATCGCCGATATTCCCACCGGTAGGGGGCGCCCTGCTGACTTTGGGAAGCTTCTCTAGCCATATGCATGTGCGATGGGGTGATGTCAATCAGATGAACTTGATAGCCCCGTCTTGCCAGCCATGTTGCATGGCCTCCCGAGTTACCGCCGATATCGACCATGGCGGAGGGAGGAGAAGGAAGCGTTTGAGACGCTCGCGGGAACGTTCTCGCTCAAGGCGGCCGGTGCCTTGATGTCGTGGATGAGCCTCGTACGCTGAACAGTCACGATCTGCGACTTCTTCGGATCTTGGCGATTGGGAACCTTTATCGCTTGCTGCCTGCTTTCTCCTCAGGTTTTGTGCCCAACCAGGGGTTATACGGTCGGTATGATTCTTGTGGGCAGTCCGCATGATGCCTGAAAGCCTTTTGGACGCGTGCAACGCATTCTGCATAACTACCCTTGTGCAGATCATACATTAAGTCATCTCAAGTATTTTCCTGATCGCCGGCACAGGAAGACTCGTTTGCTTCACTACTTCGCTGAGTTCATCCGCAAGTTGAAGCATTTCATCGGGCGCTTGGGATACATGATAAGCCAAACCAACTTCTCCCAATTTTGATTTCAACAATGCGCGCCATCCTGCGATTTGCAATGAACTCGGGATGAATTGATTGGCATTCTCGGTGAACGGGATAAGCCTATGTCCTAAAGCGCGCATGACTTGATGCGCCTCGCGTCCGCCCTGAACTAAGAGCTTTAAGTCTTCCGTGCTTTGGGCTAGCGCGGCAAGATCGCAATTGTATTTCATTGTCAACTTTCCGATGAGCGCCACTCCAACCGCATGGGTCATTTGCAGATCGATCAGGTTCGTCGAGGTGGTTGCTTTGATGCCTGCGCCGCGCAGGATTTTGACGAGTCGTTTGAGCCTCGGAGTGACCGTGCCGTCCATTTCTCCAAATGGTGAGGACATCGGCGTAGATACCATTGCACGAATGATTTCGCCATCTCGCTTTCCGCCAGCCACAACGGTTCCCAGCATAATTCGTTTCTTGTCAATGACTTTGATGAATTCATCCGGCCCCAAAAGATTGTTACCCATGAAGACGACGTTCGGCGATTTGTTTTGCGCCAGCACCGGCAAGAGATCAAAGGTTTGATTTTTGCGAACGATCACGAGAATGAATTCATAAATGTCATCGGGCTCAAGGCAATTGATGACCGGAACTTTGGTGATGGTTCGCTTGTTGCTAAACGGATCTTCGATGATGATCCCCTCCTTCCTTATATCCTCATAGCGTCTGCCGCGCGCCAGGACTTTCGCATCGAGTCCCGCGCTGACTAATTTCATGATCACCGCCGAGCCGTTTACTCCGGCTCCAACGACAAGTAACTTTGTGTTTTCCATTTTCAAAATCTTTCTGTTGTGGCTTTATTGGCGCTTCAAGACTGCTATGGAGGTTGCCGGTGCTGGCGCCGATGCCAGACATTCGTACGAGAGCGTTCCGTCTGCTTGTAGTTGAAGTAGTTCGTATCCGCCTGGTTTGCACGCGGGCGAACCCTTGGCATTCTGTTCAATGAACAAGAAGTCCGCGCCGCTGCTGGTTTGAAGGAATAAGTCGCCCGGGCAAGGGATCTGCGCGGCAGAGAACGTTCCGCATACTATTCCTGGTTCGCATCCACCTTGGACGAAAAGTTTGATTGGCGTTGAAAACGTGCTCGCAGTGTTGGTGATGGTTCCAATCCATGTTCCTGCGATGGCATCTGTGTTGCCCGTGACAGGGGCAAGAGTGGAGGCGGCTCCACCAAGGGCAGACATCTTGAAAGCGATGTCGTCATGAAAGTCAGGCAGGGGAATAGTGACTGTATTTCCCACAACGCGGATTGAAGCTGAACCCGCGACCGTTGTGCCATCCTTTGTGTCGTAGAAGTCCACTTTCCACTTGGATGCTGAGCCGGGGATAGTGACCAGCACCGATTGTTTTGATATCGTCGGTTGCAGATTCCAATCCGGCGGCTCGCTCCCGCTATCTCGAAACCAGCCGAGAATTGAATGATCATTTCCTATTGCGCCACCCCATATCCCTGAGGATGTTGTGACATTCAACGGTTGGAAACCAGAGAAATCAATACCATTAACAAAGTTTGCCACAGGAAGTTCATCTGTTTCATATTTTTGCATCCACGGGATGCCGAGGCTGTTGAAATAGATGCCGTATCCGTCTTCCCACCAGAGCGCTCGTCCCTTCATGGCGCCGGAAACTACGGCGGCCCAGATCGCGTGCCGGACGCCTATTTGAGCATTTTTTGTGACAGTGATCTTTCCCTCGTCGCTGTCAGGAGTTGCCGCGTTCAATCCTGATTCGCCGATCAGGAGTGGCTTTTCATATAGATCAAGAGAATTACGAACCTCCGCGATAATTGTCCGATCCAATTGCGCTGATGGCGGACATGGATGCAAATTGATAAAGTCAATGGATGCGTTCCTATAAAAATTAGTCCACGGGCCGTATCAGCAATAGATGCCGTTACTGGGCGATGAAACGAATCGTTGGCCCTGATAATGGAAGCGGCATTGTTAACGAGCTCCATGCCATTTGCTTCGGTTTTACCAGACGCAAGATTGACCTCCGAAAAAATCTCCCAGGCAAGAATGTTCTTACGTCCCTGCCAATGCTTCACAAGATCTTTCATCCAGCTGAGCCATGCCTTCTGTGTGGTTGATCCGTTCTGGAACAGTTCGGCTGGTGTCTGAGCTGGCCCGCCGTTGACAACGTTCAGTGGATTGGATTTCCAAGTGGAATAGCCTGGCCCGGTGTTCCAGTCATACCAAACGGAAAAAACCGGGAGGATGTAAATACCGTTCTGCTCTGCCTTTTCAAAAATTTGATCCCATTGCACAACCCAATTCGCATCCACACCGCCTGTGCTGGTGAATCCCATGCCGAGGCTGTCAAGCTGAAGGCGCACAAATCTACTACCGCCAGCCTTGCTCCAGTCTAGGAGGGTGTTGTAGTCAACTTGCTGGTCGCCAGCTACATTACGTGAGAAAACGAAACTCTGTTTTCCATTCACGCTGAGATAGAAACTCTCTGTTTAAGAGTGAGGGTTGGCAGAGGAATTTCGGTGGCAGCCAGGGATGAGGTTGGAGTTAGGGGAAGCGAAGCATTTGTTGGGGGAGACGGGGGAGCGGTGACCACCGGAGTTAATGGGCACGCTGATAACAAAAGACTTAAGGTTGATAAAAGGATGGATAGGCCGGCCATATTGTTTTTCATTGTCGCTTCGTGCCAATTGTGTATTATGACTTCCTTTGTATGCTAAGCTTTCGCCTTTATAATACAAGTGACAATCCACATTGATTTTCTCTGTCAAATTTCCCCGAAGGAGACGCCGTCTATGCCTCAATCCGACCAGGGAATCACTCGCGACCGCTACATGCTCATCCCGCGCACGATTATTTTTTTGCGGCGCGGTGATTCGTATTTGCTGATTAGAGGGGCGCCAAATAAGCGTCTCTGGGCGGGAAAATATAACGGCGTCGGCGGACACGTCGAACGCGGCGAAGATGTCTTATCTGCGGCGAAGCGAGAGTTGAAGGAAGAAACCGCTCTCGATGCAGACTTGCGGCTGTGCGGAACGGTGATCGTCGATAGCGGCGAGATCGGAATCTGTTTGTATGTGTACAGTGGCGAAAATTTCGAGGGTGAGTTGAAGCCATCCAACGAAGGAACCGCGGAATGGATTGAGTATGCAACGCTAAAGGAATTCCCCGTCGTCGAAGATTTACCCGTTCTGTTATCCAAGGTCCATGGCATGAAAGGCAATGATCCGCCGTTCTCGGCGCGGTCGTATTATGATCCGGATGATAGATTGAAAGTGATCCTTGAAGATTAAGCCCCGCTTCCCAGCGGCAGCGCCATTGTGAATTTGCTGCCCTTGCCCAATCTGCTTTCGACGTTCAGCTTTCCATGGTGCTGTTCGATGACCTGGCGCGTGATCGCCAACCCAAGCCCGATTCCGCCAAACAAATCGTCCCCGCTTTTTTCGCGATGATAGAAGCGATCAAAGATGCGCGACAATTGATCCGTTGCGATTCCGATGCCATGGTCTTCTACAGAAATGACCAGCTTGTCCTTGTGCTTCTCGAAATAGATTTCGATATCACCGCCGCGCGGGCTGAATTTGACCGCGTTATCCACGAGAGCTACCAGGGCGCGTTCGAGCGATTTTGAATCGCCGTCGATCTCGGGCACATTTCGTTCGTTCCGGATTTTGAAGCGGACACCGCGTGCTGCAGCTTTCCTCTCATACTTCTTTGCAACTTCCTGTGCAATCTCCACCATGTTCACCGGCTGGAAGGCCGGTAGCACAAGTTCGATCTCTTGTAGGAACAAGATGTCGTTGACCAGCGAAACAATCTGCCCGACGTTGCGCGACACGGTCTCCAGGGCTTCAGTCAACTGGTTTCCCGACAGCGCACCTTTTTGTAAAATTTGCAAGTATCCGCTGGCCGCCATCAGCGGCGTGCGGAGTTCGTGTGCCACGTTGGTCAGAAATTCGCGCCGCGCCAAATCCTGCTCGGCGAGCTTCTGATATGCCTGCGCCAGTTCGCCAGCGCGCATGCGCAGATCCTCAATGGCCATTTCATCGTTTTGACGCAGCCGTCCACTGATCTCTTTGACCATCGCCATCGCCACGCTGCTGGAACGGTGAAGGACGCGATCAAAACTCTCTCTGTCCAGTTCGAGCACGACCACATCGGCTTTCGTGGTGACAGTGGCCGCGCGCGGCGCATTATGAATCAAAGCCATCTCGCCGAAAAAATCTCCCGCTCTGAGCGTTTTGAGGACGCGGGCTTCCGCCTGGTTGACGAGTTTTGTAACTTCCACCTCTCCATCCAGAATCATGTAAAAGATGGTTTCTGGTGCGTTTTCATGGCACAAGATCGTTCCCGTCGGATACGTGTGTACGGTACTGCTCGCGATCAGTTCTTCCACTTCGCCGGGCGTGATGCCGGGAAAGGCGCGCGGAATGATTTTGCTGGGGGCGCGGTTGGTGGTCATAGTATTTGCATTGCCGTTGATTCTAGCAAATCGGATGCCGGCCGTGTATCAACCATTCGGGCTAGGATTTGTAGCCGATCTTCCTGAGAAAATCCTTGCGCCAGGCGATATCTTCGATTCCCTCCACGCCTTTGGGGGATAAGCCATCGATCACGCCGAGGATGCCGCATCCTTGTTCGGTCTTGGCCACCACTACTTCGGTCGGATTTGCGGTGGCGCAAAAAATGCGGGCTACTTCGGGAAGTGCCTTTACCGTGTTCAAAACGTTGATCGGAAAGTATCCTTCCGCCAAGAACAAAATGAACGAATGCCCTGCGCCGATGGCTGCCGCGTTTTTTCTGGCAAGTTCGATCATCGCGTCGTCGGTTCCGGTCCAGCGTACCAGGCATTTGCCGGATGCCTCGCAAAACGCCAATCCAAACTTGATTCCCGGGACGGAGCCCACCAACGCTTCATGAAGGTCTTCAACGGTTTTGATGAAGTGCGATTGTCCAAGAATGAAATTCACCGATTCCGGCTTCTCGATCCTCACGGTCTTTATTTCCATATGCAATTCTCCTGCACGCATTCATGAAAGATGGCATTTGTCATTTGCGCCCTGAATTCATTTATGATACAACAAACATAAATTTTCAGGATGACAAAAGGATTGCGAATGCTGAAATTCTATCACCATCTATTGGTTGCCACACTGCTATGCTTATCTCTCAGTGCGTGCTCGCCTGCTGCATCGATCGCTCCCCTGGCGTCGGCGACGGCTTCACCGCCTCCCACCTCGACGCCACCACCGCCTCCGTCACCGGTAGCGACCGCAAGCTCCACACCCGCAGCCCTTGTGCCGGATTTTGCGCATATTGTCATCGTGGTCTTCGAGAACAAGGAATTCGGCACCGTCGTGGACAATTATCACATGCCATATTTCAATAAACTGGCTCAATCCTATACACTCCTGACCCAGTATTATGCCGTGACCCATCCCAGTCTACCCAACTATCTCGCCATGATTGGAGGCGATACCTTCGGAATCACTTATGATTGCACCATCTGTACTGTTCCCAATTATGCGCAATCACTGCCGGATCAGATTGAGACCAGTGGCAGGACTTGGAGAACGTATCAGGAAGATATGCCCTCCGCTTGTTTTACCGGCGCAGAGGCGGGCAACTATGCCATGAAGCATAATCCGTTCATTTACTTTATGCCCATTCGACTAAACTCCCAACGATGCACGCAGAGCATCGTGCCTTTCGCGCAACTTTCGTCGGACATTGCGTCGGGTGCGCTGCCGAATTTTATTTTTGTCACTCCCAACATGTGCAACGATGCGCACGACTGCGCCATTGATATCGCCGATGCTTGGCTTCAGAAATTCATGGGGCAGATCATGCGGCCTCTGGATCAGGGCCGGCAGCCGTACCTGATTGTGATCACCTGGGATGAAGGGCAGGGGAATCATTCGTGCTGCGGATTGCCAGCTGAGGCAGGAGGTCGAATCGCCACCATCCTCGTTTCTCCGCAAGCGAAGGCCGGTTTTCAGGATGACACACCTTATAGTCATTATTCGCTTCTGAAAACCATTGAATCCGCATGGGGTCTGCCATATCTTGGCCACTCTGCTGATGCGCAGACCTCGGTTATCGTTGCGCCATGGAAGTAGTCGTTGGAAAGCCGTCTTTTCACAAAAGAAGAAGGCAGATATAATAAGTTAACAAAAATAGTAGGACATATTCCAAAGGAGAGTTTCCATGACTCATATTATCACCAGTTTGTGCGTACGCGACCGCGGTTGCATTGAAGTCTGTCCGGTAGAGTGCATGATTCCAGGTTTTCCCATGAATGAATGGCCATGGATCTACATTGATCCGGACACCTGTATTGACTGCGGCGCGTGCATTCCCGAATGTCCTTTCGCTGCCATTTTTCCTGAGGATGAAGTTCCCGCGGCTTACACGGCGAAGGGCGGGGAATACATCAGCAACGTGGGCCTCACCGGCCATTACGAAGGCACCAATCATTTCGGCAAAAAAGTTTCGATTGAAACGGCAAGGCAATTAAAGGCTGGCGAAGTGGTTGATTTGACACCGGACATTAAACCCAACTACGATTTTTTCAAAAGTGGTCCCGGTTATGGCGCCAAGGATCAAGATAACGGCCTGTAATCCTTTGATGAATTTGAAAGCCAGGTCTCAGACCTGGCTTTTTTTGCGCTCGGTGAACCATTCGGATGAATCCATGACTTCTATAAGTAGCTCTAGGCTATTGCGCGGTTTAGTTTTGCTGGCACTTATGTGGTCCCTGTGTGCGTGTCGGGTTGCCGCTGCTGAAATCTCCAATCCCACATCTACGCCCACTCCGTCAGCCTCTTCGGTGGTTGTGGGGGCGACAGAGGCGATTCCACTCACCGCTGCTCCAAAGAACGCCATACCGCCGACCACCTCACCAGTTTCAGCGACCGCCACACCTGGATTACCGCTGGTAACGGTCACCGCAATTAATGGGAACTTATATATTCGCCGCGGTTCGGGCTCAGATTTCAATCCGATTGGTGCGCTATCGCAGGGTCAAACCGCGACCGCCTCAGGGAGGGATATCCTGGACGAATGGCTTTATATTCCGATCCCTTCTCAAAGGGGCAAATTCGGCTGGGTCTCCATGCTCACAATTTATTCCTCGATCAGCGGCAATACCATGGACCTGCCGGTGGTAGACAGTGATTTTGCTGTTCCGGCATTCATACAAAATTGCAGCCTGCATAACATGATTGTTCAGCCCCTGGGCGTCATTATTCCACCGGGGAATCAGTTCCCAAACAACATCGTCCGATTCGATCCAGGGGAGTACACAATTCACGATTACGACAGCACGAACAAGAATAATCAAGGTGTGGTCATTGATTTAAGAGAGGGCGAACAATATCAAGTTACGGCGATGGGGACTCCCGCTCAACATAAATGTCCGGATGGCCAATAACCCGGATTTAGGGATTCAGGGCGGTCTGAAGGAGCTGGGCTCCAATACGTTCCGCGCCGACCGGATCATTTTCTTCAAGCAGGACAACGATAACGAGAGGAGTGCCTGTCCAGTTTGGCAGGGTGCCGCCTAAATACCATGCGGAAAAGTCGGCGCCGGTATTGCCGGTTCCTGTCCATCCCCAGTATGGTTGATTCGGCGTTGCCAACTGCTTGGCAAGCTCATCGGCCGTTGCCGCTTTAAAGACGTCTGCGGATTGACCCAATGCAGGCAGGACGACCCAGCCTTGTTGTGTATTGACGGCTAACACGATTCTTGGGGCAATTCGCATGCCATGATTGCTTAATGTTCCCCCCGCCATGCTCATCTGCAACGGGCTGACTTGTAAACCATCAATCTCGCCCCGCGCCGCGCTGCTGGCCACGGGTGCGCGAATCTGTGGCGATGCGTAGAAACCGAGTTTATCGAACAGGGATATTTTTTCTTCGTTGGTGACCAAACTGGCCGGAGCGATTCCTGCCAGGAATGGCGCAAGGGCTGATCCCGCAAGGTATGATCCCTGTGCGGCGCGGTTGAGAAGCGGCGCATTTTTGTCCTGGGCCAGCGAGGAACCAATCTGATCCAGATTATTTGGATCATAGGTGGGATGGGAGGCCATCGCCAGAATCTCGCCGGTCTGCGCGTTCATCAGGACCATGGCTCCCTTGTGGATCCCCAGCAATTGATCAGCGTGCCGTTGTAAATCGAGATCGATAGTCAGCCTCACATCCAAGCCCGGAGGCGGCATGCCGTAAAGAAGATGATCCCACCAGATGAGGCTTTCTGGGCTTCCCTGCAGGCCGCGCAAGTAGTCATCAAGACTTGCTTCCAGCCCACCCTGGCCGTAGGTGGGGTGAGTGTAGCCAGTGATGGGGGATAAATCCGGATAAAGATAAACACGATGATATGTGCCGCTTTGACCTTCCGTCACGTCGATCGGTTCGTTGTTTCGATCCAGGATATTTCCGCGCGGCACGTACCGGTCCGAGATCGCCAGGCGCGGATTGTCCGTGCGCGTCAACAGATCGGGGCCGCGCAGAACCGCCCACCATGAATTAGCCAGGAGCGTGGCAATAATTCCAAAGCCCAGCAAGCCAGCCACAAAATAATAAGGAGCAGATGCTCTTAAGCTCGAGGGTTTGGCCACCGTTTGGTTGCTGATAATGAGCAGAAACCCAAGGGCAACAAATGCGGTCAGTAGTGAGGAGCCTCCGTAGGATATAAACGGTAGAGTAACGCCTGTCAGCGGAAGAAGGCGCAGGTTGCCGTCAATGATTAACAGGGCTTGGATTCCAAGATAGGCGCAAAGTCCAGCGGCTAGGGTGCGGTGAAACTGGCTTGAGGAACGAAAAGCGGAGCGAATGCCGCGAGCCAGCATGAGCCCGATGCTCAGGATGAGAGCGGTTGTGCCCAATAAGCCTGTTTCTTCGGCCACCGCGGTAAAAATAAAATCGGATTGCGCCACTGGTACGAGTGTCGGACTCCCCAGACCAGGACCTCGTCCGATCATTCCGCCGTTCGCAATTGCAAGCAGAGATTGAACGATTTGATACGCATGGCCGCTCGGGTCCGCCCAGGGGTTAAGCCACGCCGAGATTCGTTCGTGCACCACGTCCACGAAGAAAAAGCCAAGGAGACCTGCCAGGGCGAGCGTGAGCGCCGCGGCGACCAGCACCCGCCGTTTGCCGGTGGCCATGTAAAGAATGACCGTATAAATCAAGATGAATATTGAGGTGGTGCCCAGGTCGCGTTGGACCAACAACAAGATAAGAGCCAGAGCAGTGAGGAATAGGGTGGGAATGAGCAAAGGAAAGAATCTTAGGCGGATGGTCAGGCGGTCGCTCAAATAAGCCGAAAGATATATGACGAGCAGAAGTTTGAGGGGTTCGGACGGCTGGAAATATACTCCGCAGCACCCAAGCCAAAGGCGCGGTCCATAACCTTCCGGGTTCGTGCCGAGAAAAATCGTTAAGCCGCTGAGTATAAGTCCCGACGTGAGGAGCAGGTATTTGTAGCGCCGCAGAACGGATAGATCCGAAGGGAGGTAAAAAATCCCCGTCAAGACTGCGATGCTGATGGTCAGCCATATTGTCTGTCGAATGCCAAACGTGGAATCAAGACGCCAAATGGTCAACAATCCCCAGCCGCTTAAGAGCGCCGCCAGCGGTAAGAGAAATGGGTCCCGCAAGGGAAGTTGCTTTCGAGTGGATCTGTCGGCACTAAAGAAGAGGACGGCCCAGATTGCGAATCCGATCCAATGCCACCAGCGGTAGGGCACATCCCATGTTCGTGCTCTGACGGCAGGCGAAATTGTAAGGATCAGTGAGTAAAAGAACAGAAAAACAGCCGCCACGATCAAGAGGCGGCTTTGGCGCTGGTCGATTCGGGAGACGGATTTATCTACCACTAAATATATTTCTTGATGAGCAAGTCCAATTTTTTCCGGGTTTCTTCCGGGATGCTCTTGCGTTGCGTGATGATGGCATCGGCCAGTGCGTGGTCGCACTCGCAAGCACGCTCTCCCTTGAGATGGCGAACGAGATGGCGAATCGATTCCTGCGCGATAGCCGTATTCTTGTTCAGGGTCTGAACGACCATCTCAACGGTGACAGGCGTCTCATACACATGCCATACGTCATAATCGGTGACATGCGCCATCACCGCATAGCACATCTCAGCCTCGCGAGCCAGGAATGCTTCCGGCGCGGCCGTCATCCCGATGATGGAGATTCCCCAGGCGCGGTAGGTATTCGACTCGGCTTTCGTAGAAAAGCGCGGCCCCTCGATGGTGATGAGCGTGCCGCCGCTGTGCACCGTCGCGTTCACAGCCCGTGCCGCACCTTCCAACTGTTGCGATAGCTCGCCGCAAAATGGATTTGCGACTCCGACATGAGCAACTAATCCGTCACCGAAAAAAGTGCGCGGACGGTCCTTTGTGTTATCGTAGAGTTGATCCGGAATTACAATATGCCCCGGTGAATAATCTTCCCGCAAGGAACCGCATGCACTGATACTGACCAGGCGTTCAACGCCCAGCGATTTCAAGGCATAAATGTTCGCGCGATAGGGAACTTCGGTTGGCATGAGGTGATGCCCAAGCCCATGCCGGGCAAGGAAAGCCACGCGCTGGCCCTCCAGTGTTCCGACGATGATCGGCGCGCTTGGCAGACCGAACGGCGTTTCGGGCATATATTCCTTGGTGGATTTCAGGCCGTCCATATTGTACAAACCCGATCCGCCAATAATTGCCAATTTGATTGATTCTTCCATGCAATTGACCCTCACAATTTTCGAGTCGGCGAGCTTGTCGATACCTTGTCATCCAAGGCGATGATTACTTTGGTCTTGCCGCACTCGATCTCGTCCTCCGTAGTAAGGACAGTAGGCAGGGTTAGTTTTGCCTGATTTAGTTTTGTTCCGTTTGTGGAGTTCAAATCCTCGACCCACCACTGGTTGTGGTGAAAGCTCAACCTCGCATGTTGAACTGAAACGGTTTCGTCATGGAGACGGACATCGCAGTCCGGGTTTCGTCCAAGGATGATTTCGGACTTGGTGAATGTTCGGGATTGGAGGATGTGGTTTCGGGCACGCACTTGGAGGCGGATCGCCGGAACCCCCTGTGCGGTCGCTTTCTGTCCTTCCTGTTTCAAGTCCTGCCATATGACCCAGAGTGCCCCACCGAGAAAAGCGTAAATGGCCGCGGCCATCAATAGCCGAAGTGCCAACACCAGGATCCCGCTCATTCCTTTTTCTTGTCAAGCGGTGACGTCCGTAAAACTGCCGTGGGACGATCGGCACTGGGAGAATCGAAAGGAGAGGTGGGCGCGAGGTCTGGCCGCGGAGGCGGATTGTCCTGACCAAAGATCAGTGCTACACCGGCCAGGGAAACAACGTCTCCCGGATAAAGGACGCTTTGACTGGCACGTTGTCCATTAATGAACGTGCCGCCTGTTGAGTTCAGATCGAAGATTACATATCGCCCCTTGATAGCCCGCAATTGGGCATGATTACGAGATACTCGCGGGTCGTCGATGACGAGCGTATTGTCCAATCGGCGGCCAATATTAACGACGGGTGCCCTAAGTGGAAATACCTTTACACCTTCGATAATCAGAAAGGCGTTTTCGGGCATTGTATTGTCTTCAACGGCATTTTCTTCTGCATCGGTAGATGTGTTTTGTGTATTTTCCATAGCTTTATTCACCTGATGGGACGCTAGCAGATTTATGTGGTCGGGGGACAAGCTGGCATCTGCAGTGATCGTAATGACAGGTGGAACCTCAAATTTCAATCCGGCATCCTGGCCGGTGGTCTTGATGATGTCCACCAGAGTCTCGAGTAAATGTGCATCCTGCCAGTGTTCCATCGCGGCAGGCGCGACGATGAGCGTGTAAACACTTGGCGCAAGCCGTGTTCCATCCGGCTTGGTGATCGTATTCTCTTTGATAGCGATGGCGAGCTTTTGAACAACCAAGTTCTCCATATTGTGTCCCATTAACGCGCCAACCAATTGAACTTCAATAAGCGACTGTAAGCGTGCTTCTATTTCTTTGAGATCCATGTTCAGTTCTTGTCCGCATCGCACTGTGAATTATAGAGGCGATGGGAAGTTTCTGCAAGGTGGCCTCAGGAACTGATTGTTGGCTCGGCACTTTTGATGGCAGCCCCGCAGTTTGGGCAGACTGTTTCCTTAAGTTCTACTACAAAGCCGCAGTTTGGGCAAGTTCTCGGCTGGGATTTACCCATGGGCGCGCCACAGGCAATGCATGTTCCTTCGCCCACCGGATTGGCGGTGCCGCAATATTCACAGATAATTCGATTCAATCGCTCGGACAGTTGATGACTGGCTCCCGCCGCTTGAACGGCTTGATTGATGATGGTCCAAACGTGCTCCGTAAGCTGCAGGTTTTCCACGTCCTGTGCGATGTCGTCGAGGCGGCCGATGAGGCTGAACGGATTCTGCAGAGCAGCCACCACGGTCCATCCCAGCGACGTGGCCGTGCCCAGCCATTCCTGTTGTCCGATTTGAACCATGACGCCATCGGCCACCTTTTGGATGGTGATCGTGAGGGCGGTTTGACCTCCTGAGGCCGCGCCCGGACGCGTCCCTATTTGGACGGCGAGATTGTCTGCCTGGCCGAGAACCTGCGCGCGCAAGTTGCCTCGGTTGAACTCTGCCAACAGGGCCTGCGCCATGTCCGATGGATTTAGATCTCCGTGATAAATTTGGCGGTCCATATTTTCGATTATAATCTCTAAACGATTTCCTATTCAGGTACTACAGTATAACGAAATGAAGCGGTTCTGGTTTCAGCTTTTTTTGTGGGCTGCAATTCTCGCCTGGTCTCTCGGCTTTGTGCTGGTGATACCGGCCAAGGGTGTCGTTCACGCTCAAGACATTTCGACCCCGACCGCGGAAGTTAATTCTCAGCCCTACATTACGAATACATATACGGATACACCGGCTATTAACGTTCGTGCGGGTCCGAGTTCAGTCTATTATGGAAACCCGATCGGGCAATTGCTGGAGGGCGCGACTGCGCCAGCGTTAGCCATGACGGCGGGTCATGATTGGGTTGAAATAGCTTTTCCATCGGGGCCAAACGGTGTGGGCTGGGTCTATGCTCCCTTCGTGACGCTAACGGGTGTTCCACCCGTCATTGAACCCCCTCCGACATTCACGCCCATCGCGATTTCGACCATTGATCCCACCTTAATGAGTACGTTTAATGTTCAACCGACCCAGACACACCTGCCGACGTTTACGCCGGCCGCGCCGTTGGTTGTCCCGACTTTTGCCGTTTCCCCGGCTGAACCTTCCGCTCACTTTCCATTCGGCGTTGTGATCATCAGCTTGGGTATCGTGGGATTACTTGGAATCGTGGTATCCATTGTAGGTCGTCGATAATGAGTTGGCGCCGGTTAACAGTTCTTGGCATCCTCGGCTTCGTGTTTATTTTCTTTGCGGCGCTGACTGCTCCTGCTTCGCGATTCGTCTACGCTCAACAGCCGACTGGTTCAATCCCTACGGTAACAGGTACACCTCTGGGCCCGATGGTCGCCGTGTATCTGAACCTCGATCAAGTGGACGTTTATAGCGGTCCGAGCAGTTACGACTACCCTGCTATCGGTGTGATGCTTGCCGGGGAACAAGCGCCGGCGCTTGGCCGTGCAGAAGGGTTGGATTGGATTGAAATTCAATATCTTGGTGTGCCCGATTCAATCGCGTGGATTTATGCGCCGTATGTTTCGCTCACCAGCGGGGCGGATCTCCCCATCGTTTCCGTGCCCCCAACTCCAACACCGGCTTCCACCCCCACCCTCAACCCTACGTTGGTCGCGGCTCTGATTCCGGCGGTAACATCAACGCGTTTATCAACTTTTACTCCGCCCGCTCCCATTGCCCTTCCCACTTTTGTGGACGAGACACGCCGGCCCAGCTCGGTCCCGCTGGGTTTGGTGATCGCAGGCTTCTTATTTATCGGCGGCTTGGGCGCAATCATTTCATTCTTGCGCGGGCGTTGATTCATCCAAGCTTGTTTGCCAAAAAAAGACCGGCCATTTGTCCGGTCTTTTTGTCTTAGTTGTTGCAGGAGCAGGAACCGCCGCAGGAGCATTCACCTTCATGCTCGTCATGAGCGTGCGCGCTGGGGCTGTCCACAATAAAGCCCGCGCCGCGATCCGGATCGTTAACAAAATCGATGTGGGCACCGCGCAGATAGTCAATGGAGACCTCATCCACCACAACTTTTACCCCGTTTGCATCGAAAGTCGTATCTTGATCGCGAATATTGTTTTCAAGTGCCATGCCGAAATTCACTCCACAGCATCCGCCGCCAGATACGAAGATGCGCAGTGCGTAACCTTCCAGTTTTCGCTCCGTGATGATGTTGTGTACCGCGGTGGATGCCGCAGGGGATACGGTAATGGTCTGAACGTCAAGTTCTTCCAGCATTTTCTTCTCCGTTAAGAAGTAATTTGACCTATCTTATCAGAATAACACCGCCGTGTCAACTCCGGCCCCCCTGCTTTCGATTCTTGACACAAACTATTTGCGCCTGTACAATCTTGGTCTTGGTGCAATAGGCGCGAGCCTATATTTTATTTCCTTCGGGAGGATATACCTCATGTACGCAATGCAAGGACTCACTTCTCTGGAGGCAATCGCCATCTGGGCCGTTTTTGGCATTGCCATCGTCGGTCTCTTATATGCGCTTTTCCTCCGCTCTCAAATTCTGCGCGAAGACAAAGGTAGCGAAAAGATGCAGGAGGTCTGGAATGCCATCAAGTCGGGCGCGGATGCTTACTTGCGCAGGCAGTTTAATAGTATCTGGCCTCTGATTGTCTTGTTGGCTTTCGCCTTATTCCTTTCTGTCTATATCGTGCCGCCTTCGCAGGAAGCTTTGGAACGTTTCAGCAGCTATACTCCGGATACAGTCCGCCTGATCATCGGCATCGCGCGGGCCATTGCCTTTATCATGGGCTCAGGCTTCTCGCTCACGGTGGGGCAGCTGGGAATGCGCATGGCAGTTGAAGGCAATGTGCGCGTGGCGGCGGCCTCCAAGAGGTCGTTTGGCGAGGCGCTGCGAATCGCATACCGGGCGGGCACGATCACCGGGATGTTGACGGATGGTCTGGGCCTGCTCGGCGGCACGATCATCTTTATCATTCTTGGCATTGCCGCGCCGGACGCCTTGTTAGGCTTTGGTTTTGGCGGCACACTGCTTGCGCTGTTCATGCGCGTGGGCGGCGGCATCTTTACGAAGGCTGCCGATGTCGGTGCCGACTTGGTCGGCAAAGTGGAAGCCGGCATCCCTGAGGATGATCCGAGAAATCCGGCCGTGGTGGCGGATCTGGTCGGTGATAATGTCGGCGATTGTGCGGGCATGGCCGCCGATATTTTTGAATCCTACGAAGTCACGATCGTTTCTGGACTTATCCTGGCTCTTGCTCTTTGGCGCTTGACTGGCCGCCTGGAGTGGATCATCTTCCCGCTGTTGGTGCGCGGCATCGGCGTCCTTTCTTCAATAATCGGTACCTATCTGGTCCGCGGCGGACCTGGCAAGAGTGGCGATGCCATGGTGGCTATCTTCCGCGGCTTTCTTTCTTCCGCTTTGATTTCGGCGGTCTTGTTCTTTGTGGCGGGATATTTCTATCTTCAGAATCCTGCGCTGGGCGGATGGTGGCGAACACCGTCGGCAGTGGCAGTGGGCGTTGTCCTGGCGATCGTGATTGACCGCTTAACGGAATACTTTACCGGCACACACGCCGCGCCAGTCAATAATATCAAGAAGGCTGCAGACACCGGCCCGGCCACGTTGATTTTGAACGGTATTGCTGTTGGTTTTGAATCCTCTGTATGGGCGGTGCTGGTCATCGCCCTTACCATTGTCGCCTCCATCTTTATCTTCGGCACAATTCCAGGTGCCGATGCCACCAGCAAGGTTACGTTCATTCTGTACGGAGTGGCAATGACGGGTATCGGCATGTTGACGTTGACCGGCAACAATGTTGCCATGGATTCATTTGGCCCGATTGCCGATAACGCCAATGGAATTGGCGAAATGGCTTGGTCCGAGTTGACTGACAGAAAGACAAAAGAGGCTCAGCAGGTGATGGCCGACCTCGATGCCGTCGGCAATACGACCAAGGCCATTACCAAGGGCGTCGCGATCGGTTCGGCGGTCATCGCCGCTGTAGCTCTGTTCGGATCGTTCATCACCGATGTGTCGAAGATCGATCCGACCGCACTCGCAAATGGCATTCGGGTCAGCGTGCCTCAGGTCTTTGTTGGCATGTTAATCGGCGGAGCTCTGCCTTGGCTCTTCTCATCCTTTGCGATCCAGGCGGTTGCACGTGCGGCTTCCCTGATTGTGCTGGAGGTCCGCCGACAATTCAAACTGGGCGTGTTGAAAGGCAAGATCAAGCCGGATTACAAGCAGGCGGTCGGGATTTCCACCAGCGCGGCACAAAAGGAATTGGTCTCTTTGGCGCTGCTCGGAATTGTGACACCGATTGTGGTGGGTTTGATGTTACAAGTTGAAGCGCTGGGTGGTTTTCTCGCGGGGATCATTGTGTCTGGCCAATTGTTGGCGGTCTTCTTGAATAACTCGGGCGGCGCATGGGATAACGCCAAGAAACTAATCGAGGACGAGCCGAGGGATGCCAAGAAGAATCTGGGCAAGGGCTCGGAACGCCACAAGGCAAGCGTGGTTGGCGACACCGTCGGTGATCCATTCAAAGACACGGCAGGTCCGGCCCTCAACCCGATGATCAAAGTCGTCAACCTGGTATCGGTGATCATTGCGCCCATTGTCGTCAAGTATGCTGGCGCAGCCGGGCCGACACTGTATATTGTGTGGGCTGTTGCGATATTGTTGCTGGCTGTATTAGCCTGGGCTGTGGTGCGCTCAAAAGCGGCAGCGCCGAGTCTGAGCATCAATAAGTAAATACGATAAAAAAGCAATAGGCTTCCTCAATTGGAAGCCTATTGCTTTAGTTTGACAACACATGGTTAACTTAACCACGGTCAAGAAAATAGCCTACCTTTATCTTCTCATCCCATTCATTATTTTTTGCGTCGGATGGCTTAATAAGGTTGCGGCGGTCGCGGTTTGCTTGATCGTTGGAGCAGGTTTTATATCCGTTTGGCGGGCCCTGCCGGCGGGGGATTGCCTTGCGTTTCGGCGAAGGGATTTCATTGTCACGATTCTAGTTCTGGGTGTATGGGTGTTCTTATCGGGAATCGGCGGCTACACTTTTCAGAACTGGGATCATCACAGCCGCAATGCCGTTTTTCGGGATTTGATCAATTATCCCTGGCCGGTTGTGTACCGTTTCTCACCGGCCGTGTCGACCCAATTTGGCGTTCCGTCGACCGTTATTATGTCATATTATTTCGGCTATTGGCTGCCCTCTGCCCTGGCTGGAAAACTGTGGGGCTGGACGGTGGCGAATTTTGGCCTGTTGCTATGGACCTATTTTGGCATTGCCTTGGCTGTCATCCTGACCGCTGCCGGGCTGAAGCTAACTCTCCTGAAAACCGCGCTGTTGCTCATTTTTTTTAGCGGGATGGATTTCCTAGGGGTCATCCTGTTTAGAAATATCCCGACCTACACTTATCCCTTGTTATGGCCCCCGATCCAGCACTTGGAATGGTGGGCGGGGGCATTTCAGTATTCATCCTTTACCACCGATCTTTACTGGACATATAACCAATTTGTCCCCGCCTTATTAGTTTTGGCACTATTCGTCACGTCGTCCAGGGAACGTGCCTGGATTCTGTTGGAAGGAATTTGTTGTTTCTTTGCCCCTTTTCCCGCGCTGGGGCTGCTTCCTTTTATCGCCGGCAAGGTTCTAGGCGATGTACTGGTTTTGATCCGGAATGAGTCGAATCGGCTCTGGCTGCATTCTCTAGCGCGTCACTTCCTGACCTTTGAAAATTTTGCGGGCGTGATTTTGGGCGGTATTTCCATGCTCTTTTTTATGACGAACCTCGCTGCCCAAACGCGGGGTTTGGGTTTGCCGGATTCTGCTGGCATTTATGTTATTTTTCTGCTGTTGGAATGCATGTTAATCTGGCTTGTTCTATTGCCATCGAATCAAGCAGACTGGACCTGGTATGTGGCCGGCGCCGCCCTGATCCTTGCTCCGTTTGTCAACCTTGGCGGGAGCTGGGATTTTATGACCCGCACAACGATTCCAGCGCTTTATTTCCTTATGCTCGGGTGCGGGCGTTTCTTGAAGGAAGGCAAGAACGCATTCATAAAAGTGTCATTAGCGTTTATGCTTCTGGTCGGTGCTTTGACTCCTGTTTATGAAATGGACCGATCTATTGTTCGAACCGTGCGTTATTACGATGTTCACGCACTTTCAGCCATTACCTTTGATCAGTATTTTCAGCACCCTCCGTCCACGGACATGGATTTTGTGCCCGAATTCGATCATCCGCAGACGCTCGTCGCGGATGACTGGGTAACACTGGCCAATCCTCGCGTGGGCGAGTGGAATACGAAGGTTGGCAGCTTGTTCAGTCCGGTTTTTCAGTTCTTGTGGAACGGCAGTGAGTTATCTCGTTAACGTTTACCGGTAAAACTAATATTTCTCGGGCTTTCAGCCTCCACTCACGTTCCGCAGTGGAAGACGGCGTAATATGGATTCTGGTAAAGCGGAATTCGTTGTTGCTCCAAGTCTTGCAGGTTCTTCCAAATTGGATCGAGGTCAGTGGCGACAATCATGCCAATCCCGTTGGCCGCACACGTCTGATCTATGTTTGCCCAGTTTGTGCTCAAGGAAAATATCTTTGAGATCGCGTCAGCGCGGCTTTTGAGATCTTGCACTTGAACGCCAAAGGCAGTGTGACCCGAGATGGCTATGGCGCGGTCCGCGTACAACCCGATTGGTCGGTTTAATAGATCGGCCGGGTTATCTTGAATCAGGATATTTTCCGGCGTGTAAAGGTTGATATACCCATATGCCAGTCTTGCGGCGAAAGTTCTT
>DATJAH010000048.1:0-14757 GCA_035516425.1 Anaerolineales bacterium | reverse complement strand
AAAAGCAGAGACCGAATGGGGAATTCTCTGCATGGCTCACAACCTACGCAAACTGGCGGCCCAATGACCGCCAGTTTTTTTTGGCTATTCTTACTTTTGCCTTCTTTTGACTAACTCTTTCCCGCTTTTTAGACAGCCCCCATTTTTTTGCTTGCGTTTAGAGATTCTTCGTGCTGCGTGGATCGAAAGCGTCTCTTAACCCGTCGCCCATCAAGTTGATGCACAAGATGGTGAAGACGATGAACAGACTCGGGAAAACCCACATCCACCACACGCCTTGGATAAGGAAAGATTGAGCTTGATCCATCATGTTGCCCCATGTGGCAGTCGGCGGCTGTACACCCAATCCCAGGAAGGAGACGTAAGCCTCTGTGAGAATTGCGTTCGCCACGCCCAGGGTGGCCGTGACGATAATTGGCCCAAGCGTGTTGGGGACTAGATGGCTAAAGAAGATGCGTTGATAATTGGCTCCTAGCGCTTTGGCGGCGGAAATATAATCCAGTTCCTTCAGCGAAAGCACATTGGCGCGCACAATCCGAGCGAGGTACATCCAGGAGGTCATTCCGATAACCAGAATGACGATACCGACACTGCCGCTGAAGGTTCGTCCGAAGGCATCAATCGTAGGAGCATTTTGACCGAGAAACTTTGCAAGAACGATGAGCAGGAACAAGGAGGGGATTGCCAGCATGGCCTCGGTAAAGCGCATCAGGATCGCGTCGATCCAGCCGCCGAAATATGCTGCCATGCCACCTATGACGGTGCCGAGCGAAACCTCCAAGGTGACCGCCAGCACTCCGATGAAGAGCGAGATCTGACCGCCGTAGATGATGCGGTTGAACACATCGCGGCCGGTGCTGTCGGTGCCAAACCAGTGAATTGCGCTCGGCCCGGCCAAGCGGTGATAAAGATCGATATTGTTAGCGCCGGTTTCAGGAACGACAACCGAGCCAATAATAATAAAAAGAAGCAGGAGCGAAATACCAACTGCACCGATCAAAGCCAGACGATGCTTTCGGAAACGCCGCCAGGCAAGCTGGCCCGGTGTCAGGGCGACTCCGGTCGATTCGGCGGCTTTTAAATCAAGAAGGGGAATGGAAGCATTTTCAGCAGTCATAGGATTTAACTCAATCTAATACGGGGGTCAACCAACGTATATGCCATATCAACAATAATGGTAAAGAATACAACAGCTGTGGATGTGAGCAGAAGTACACCCAGTACTACTGGATAATCCCCGCGCTGGGCATATTCCCAGAAGAGGCGTCCCATACCGGGCCAGGCGAAGACCGACTCGGTCACCAGTGCGCCGCCGAGCAGGAAGGGAATATCAAGACCCACGATGGTTACAAAAGGCAGAATTGCGTTACGTAACGCATGCTTGAAAAGCACATTGCGGCCGCTCAAGCCTTTAGCGCGCGCGGTGCGGACGTAATCCATGCCAAGGACCTCCAGAATGCTGGAGCGCAGATAGCGTGAATAACCCGCAGTTTGAATCGTTACCAGGCAGAAAACAGGCAAGACGAGATGCCGCGCGAGCTGCAATGGATTTTTCGGATCCCAAATATCTGCGCCGGTGGGAAGGTAGGGTAATCCCCAGGCTTTGAACTGCACCGCGAAAATCTGCATGCTGCCCAGCGCGATGAAGAAGATCGGCATGGAGTAGCCAATGAAGGAAAAGGAAGTGATCAGGTTATCCAAAAATGAGTACTGTCGAACTGCCGCCACGAGACCTAAGATCAAAGCAAAAATGATGATGAAAACCTCGGCAGTGCCCATGAGGATGAGGGTCAGCGGCAGGCGTTGCGAAATCATTTCTGTCACGGGTTGATGAGAGAAGAACGAGGTGCCCAAATCGCCCTGTGCCGCAACACCCAGCCATTTAAAGTATTGAATAACGATGGGCTGGTCCAACCCAAGTCTTTGGCGAATCGCCTGAATATCGGCCTGCGTCATGTGCGGTTTGTTGGCATATTCTGCCATGGGATCCGAAGACAGACGCGTGAGAATAAAACAGAGCAAGGTGATAATTAGCAGGATCAGGAAGCCCTGAAGGATTCGACGAACCAGATAGGACCACATGGCTTTTTCCTTACGTTTTATACCTAGAGATAGACCTGCAAGGTTATCATAACCTTGCAGGTCTAAAGTAAATCAACCTACTAGCTTATTGGGTAACATCCCAGTCTAACATATCACATGCCCAACCACAGAAACCTGAGCTGGGTGGGAAGACGAGGCGGGAAGAATATCCATAGACATTCGCACGCGCATACAACGGGACGAAGAGTGCCTGATCATATTGGTACTGCTGGACTGCGTCATAGGCTGTCTTGCGTGTCGCCGTATCAGCGGAGGCGATGCCTGCAGCAATTAGGGCATCCATCTTGGGGTCACAGAGGTGATAATTATTCTGTCCGCTCGGATTGGACTTGCTGGGAACACCTGCACAAGAGAAGCTGTAACCGGGATCAGGATCGGGATAGAAACCGGTGGTGTAAATCGCCATATCGAACTTGCCAAGTGGCATGTTGGCACCATCGGTATAGGCACCAAAGAAGGTTCCAGACGGGGTGGCAATGGTCTTGACGTCAATGCCGACCTGCTTCAGGTTAGCTTGGATTGCGGCCTGCTCATCTTGGCGGAGTTGCTTAACGGTGGTCTCGAGGCCGAGTGAGAACTTCACCGGCTGGCCATTGCAGGTACCGGCGCGAATACCATCTGAACCGACTTTGTAGCCAGCTGCATCCAACAAGGAAGCAGCCTGCGTCGGGTCATAAGGATACTCGGTCAGATTGGAATTGTACCAGGGGGAGTTTGGCCATAGCGAGGTCGGGGCCATCGTCTTGCCGAACAGCAGAGTCTTGACGATCGTGTCGCGGTCAATGGCCAAGTAAATCGCCTTGCGGACATTCACATCTTGGAACGGGCAGAAGCCGGCCACATCGCTGTTGCCAATCACGGCGCCTGTCGAATCCTTAACGGTGCTGTTGGTGATGCCGAGGTTGAATAACATATGCTCAAACTCTGGCGTAGTATCCACGCGCAATTGCTGGGCAGGTGCCAGGGCACTCAGGGTCGGAATATCGGACTCAGCAAAGTCGGGCACGAAGTCCACATCGCCGGTCTTTAAAGCGGCTAATGCGGTCGTAGTATCGGGAACAAACTTGATGTTGATTTGGCTGAGTTTGGGCTGACCGCCATAATAGTTCGGGTTAGGAACCAAGGTCATGTGATCGCCTGCCACCCATTCCTTGATCATGAATGCACCAGCCACGACCGTTGGGCTGTGAATCTCGGCATTCTTCTCGAGGCCTTCCTGACCTTGCAGGATATGGGCGGGAAGCAGCATGCCGGTGGTGTTTGGTCCCACTGAGAATAGAGTTGCCCACGCAGGATAGATGCTCGAGAAATGCAATACCGCGGTGTTGTCATCCGGCGTATCAATGCTGGAAATGTGATCATAGCCGGCGCGGCTGATAGGAGCATTCTTCGAATCCACCTGGGATTGCCAGGTATAGAGCACATCCTTGGATGTCAGCGGTTGGCCGTCGGACCATTTGAGACCCGGTTTCAACTTAAAGGTGATGGTCAAGCCATCTGCTGAAATATCACCATTTGCGGCACTTGGAACTTCAGTCGCAAGCTGGGCAACCAAGTTATTATTAGCATCCCACGTTACCAGGCTGGCGCCTACAACCTGATCCAGCCAAGCCGCATAGGTCATGTTGCTATATTCGCCTACTACGTTATCAGGCTCTTGCGAATAAGCAATAGTGATGATTTTTGGCGCGGAAGTTGCGGTAGCCGCCGGAGGTTGAGTGGGTGCCGGTGCCGAGGTGGAGGCTGGGGCAGTGGTTGCGGTGGCGGCGCCGCCGCAAGCTGCGAGAACCATGCTGGCGAACACAAGCAAAGCGAGCAAAACGTACAGTTTACGATTCACGGTTTCTCCTCCTACAGAGAAATTTATGATTTGGTAGGACACATACCTACCGCTTTGACAAAACACAGGCTTACTACTTTGGATTCAAACGCAGAACGGTTGCGACAGATCGATCGTGTGAGAGTAAATCTCACCTCCTTCCAAGATTGTTAGAATGGCATGATTATACAGCAAAATGTGCCTGTCAATATACCGGAATCGGGATTCCGTACCCGTTCAATCGGACCTCGGAGGGGTTCTGCGGCCATCGGCCGGGAACCTTCGTACCGCAACTTGGACATTGACCGGAGGCCGTGAGGTGATATTCCAGAATCACGTAACCGGATCGTTTGATCAATTTTGAGTTGCAACGGGTGCAAAACGTATCCTCGTATTCCTCGACGTGTCCCGGAAGGTTGCCCGAGTACACATAACGGAGGCCGGCTTCCCGTCCGATCTCGGCGGCACGCAGGAGAGTCCGTGCGGGGGTGTTATCCGGCTCGGTCATTTTATAATCTTTATGGAAGGCCGTCACATGCCAGGGAATATCCTGGGAGACACCTGCGATGAATCGTGCCGCCTCCCATAGTTCTTCGTTTGAATCGTTGAAGCCGGGGATGGTCAGCGTCACCACCTCGACCCACAAACCCAGCTCGTATGCGCGCTTGATCCCATCCAACGTGTGTTGAAGCACGCCTCCGAGTTTGCGATAGTTCTTATCGTTCATGGATTTCAGGTCCACTTTATAGGCATCGATATAAGGGCGGAGGTATTCCATCACTTCGGGGGTGTTGTTTCCGTTGGAAACATAAGCGCACATCAATCCAGCGGCTTTGGCTTCTTTGAAAATCGCAACTGCCCATTCGCTCGTGATCAACGGCTCATTGTATGAAGAAACCACCACCGCTGCATGGGTGCGTCGAGCAAGGTCGGTCATTCCTTTCGGGGAAATCTTGCGGATGTAGTTAATCGATTCATCCGAAGCCGGATCGCGCAAAGCTTGGGAGGTCAGCCAGTTCTGACAATACCCGCAGTGATAATCACAGCCCAGCATTCCAAATGTCAACGCGTTCGAGCCGGGCATCACGTGAAAGAAAGGTTTCTTTTCAATCGGGTCTGATTGCAGGGCGGCAACATAACCCCATGGTACGCGCAATTGTCCACCTTCATTAAATCGTACCTGGCAGATTCCGCGCTTGCCCTCGCGAATTAAACAGCGATGCCCACAGGCAAAACACCGCACGGATTGATCGGGCAGGCGCTCGTAGAGAGTTCCCTCGACTGTCAATTCATCCAGCGTATTTTCCAATGTGGACATCCACATCTCCTGTACACATACCGCTAATTCGGACTATTTCGCTATTATAATCCAATCATGTTAAGTGTTGTCATTCAAGCCGGTGGTCAGTCCTCGCGCATGGGACAGGACAAAGCCCTCAAACCTTTTCTGGGGCGACCTTTAATCCAACGTGTGATCGGGCGTTTGCAACCCATTGCGGATGAACTGCTTGTGACGACGAATCATCCCGAGGCTTATGCCTTTCTCGATCTTCCGCTCTTTTCCGACCTCAAGCCGGGTCGCGGCGCACTCGGCGGACTCTACACCGCGCTTTTTTCAGCTAAGCATTCCATGGTCGCCGTGGTTGCATGCGACATGCCATTCGCCAACCCCGAACTTTTCAAAGCCGCTTCCACTATCTTGGTTCAGGAAGCAGCGGATGTGGTCATCGCCAGAACGGAGGAAGGCTACGAGCCGCTTCACGCCGTCTATCGCCGCGGGTCTTGCATCCCCGCCATCGAGGCCGCGCTGGCTTCCGACAAATGGCGCATGGATTCGTGGTTTCCGCACGTTAAGCTGCGATTGCTGACTTCTGACGAAGTTCAGCGCTGCGATCCGGACCGTCTGGCTTTTTCAAATATCAATACGCCTGAAGAGTTTGCACAGGCTGAACAGCGCGCTCGACTATCTAACTAAACAACTACGCAACTATCTGACTATCAATACCGGGCACGATGCGTGGCTGACCACTTTATGGCTGGTGCTTCCGAGAACCAACTCAGCTATGGCACTCATGCCGCGTGATCCCATCACGATCACTGTGCTGCCGCGGGTTTTGGCAACGTTGATGATCGCCTCGGCGGGCGAGCCTTCGATTAATTCGGTGTGAAGTTCTCCCGGAATTTTTCCGACGGCATTCTGTGCTTTCTGGAGGATCGTGCTGGCTTCCTTCATGCGGGCGTCGATCGCTTGTTGAAGATTGGGTTCACCCAAATAAGCGGGAATGCCGTCGAAGGCCACCACAATGCGCAGGATATCCGACTTCATGACGCGTGCTAAATTTCCCGCCTCTTGGGCAGCGCGTAAAGAATGGTCTGAACCATCTACCGCGAGAAGAATTTTTTCAAACATGTCTACTCCTTTCTGACACCTCTAAATCAAGTATACGATTAATTCAATGTAGATTCAAATCAAACACTGAGTTTCATCAACGCTTGCCTCAGCCGTTCCACTTCATCCAGTGTGTTGTAATGCACTGCGCCGACGCGCACCATCCCGCCGCTGTCTTCGAGTCCAAGCCGCTCCGTGACGTTGATGGCATAGTAATTTCCATCCCACACATAAATATTTTGCCCGGTCAGTTTCTCGGCCACTTTGCGCGGGGAGAGATTCTTCAAACGGAATGAATAGGTTGCCACGCGTTCCTCGAGACGATTCGTATCGGTGAGCCCGAAGAGAGTCAATCCGGGAACCGCCTGCAGGGCAGAGAGAAGCGCCCGACTCACTTCGAGTTCGTGAGCGTGAATCACCGCCATCGCTTTTTTTAATTCGAGTCGGCGACCAGAATAATTCTTCAGCAGCTTATCATCGCCAAATTCCTTGCCAACCCATTCAAAATATTCGATTGCACCCAGCACACCCGCGATACCTTCGTGATTTTGTGTGCCCGTTTCAAACTTGCCCGGTATTTTGTTTGTTGCCGGTCGCACTTTGTATGCAAATAACTTCTCCAACAATTCATGTTTCCCATATAGGATGCCGCAATGGGGTCCAAAAAATTTATAACTCGAAGAAATTAGGAAATCACAGTCTAGCTTCTGCACATCGATGGGGCCATGCGGCGCATATTGAACTGCGTCGACGTAGACTAACGCACCGGCATCGTGTGTCCGCTGAATGATTTTTTCAACGGGATTGATCGTACCCAATGCATTCGAGGCATATCCAACCGCGACGAGACGCGGCCTGCGCTCCAGAGCTTTTTCAAGCTGATCAAGTTTCAGCGTGCCATCTTCGACATCGAAATCCACCCAATTAACTTTGACACCATGATCCTGCGCGGCGAGTACCCACGGTGTGACGTTCGCATCGTGATCGAGACGCGTGACCACAATCTCATCGCCTTCCTTCCATTCCCGCGAGATCGAGCGGCTGATGTGAAGAGTCAGCGTCGTCATGTTATTGCCAAAAACAATTTCATCGGGTGAGGACGCGTCATAAAAATCAGCCATGGCTTGATGAGCTTCATGCAGGATTGCATCGGAGGCGACGCTGGTTGCGAAGGCACCTTCGTGGTTGGCGTTGCACTCCAGCAAATATTTGTTGATGCGATCCAGCGATTGTTTTGCAATCTGGGTTCCGCCGGGGTTATCGAAGAAGATGGCGGGTTTGTTGAGAGATGGAAATTGATTTCGGATTTTGGTGAGGTCGAGGGTCATAATGATTTCTCCTTTTTAGTTGTCATTTTGTCTTTGGCTCGTAATTGCATAAGCGTTTGATGGGACACTTCGGGCAATCAGGTTTGCGGGCGTGACAGACCTCCCGTCCTAAGCGGATCAGATTCAAATGCGCGGCGTAATAGGTTTCAGGCGGGAACAAGGCTTCGAGATGCGGATGCGCTTGCTCGACGGTCATCGCTTCGGGACGCAGGCCAATGCGACCCGTGACACGGTAGATGTGTGTGTCCACCGGAAAAGCGGGGCGTCCAAGCGAAAAGCATAGCACGATCGCGGCGGTCTTTGGCCCAACGCCGTTGAACTTCATCAGCCAGGTGCGCGCATCTTCGAGCGGCAGGTCTTTTAGAAAAGATAAATCCAGATTGCCGCGTTCTTCGGTAATTTCTTTCAAAACCTTTTGTATGCGCGGACCTTTTTGATTCGCCAAGCCCGCCGAGCGAATCGCATTGACCACCTCTTTGGTCTTGGCATCGCGTACCGATTCCCAGGTTGGGCATTTGAGTCGCAGCGCGTTGAAAGCGCGATCACGATTTGTATCGTTCGTGTTTTGCGAAAGAATGGTCGAGACCAATTCGTCAATCGGCGGAAGCGGATTGCGCCAGGTTGGATTCCCGAAGGCTTCCAAAAGTTTCTCGTGGACTTTCACAGCGCGCTTGGAAAGAGTGGACATGAGCCTGATTATATGCGGGATATAACCGAATACAAGAGATAAAAAATTTTGGCTTATAACTTGAGTATGGATAATGAAAGACTTCTCGAATCTCAGAGAGAACAAATCCTTAAGATCGCACGCAAGAACGGGGCATATGCTGTGCGCATCTTTGGACCGGTGGCGCGCGGCGAGGCGCGTCCCGAAAGCGATGTGGATTTCCTTGTCAAATTGGAAGAGGGCAGAAGTCTGCTTGATTTGGCGCGTTTATTGCGCGAACTGCAAACGTTGCTCGGCTTGCCGGTGGACGTTGTCACGGAAGCGGGCTTGCGCCCACGCCTACGATTGCAAGTGTTGAAAGAAGCGCGCCCGCTATGAGAAGCGAACGCGAACGTTTGTCGGATATTCTCGAAGCGATTGAACGCATCGAGAAATATGCGGCAAAAGGTCGAGGCGCTTTTGTGGATGACGAATTGATCCAGAATTGGATGGTTCATACATCACCCTCATCGGCGAAGCTTGCCGTTCGCTGCCGGATGATTTCCAAACGCGCTGGGCGAATGTTCCCTGGGCGGCTATCATCGGCATGAGAAACGTCCTCGTTCCTCATTATTTTGGTGTTGATGAGGACGCAGTTTGGTCGGTAGTGAAAAAAGATATTCCTGAATTGAAATTCAATATCGAAACAATTTTAAAAAGCCTGAAAGATTGAGCGTGTTTTGATGATGTGGGACAATAAAAAAGAGGTGTTGAACATGAAGCAGATACGATTGCTCACTCTCGCTGTATTGTTTGCTTTTCTATTCAAT
The DNA here is from genome assembly GCA_035516425.1 of Anaerolineales bacterium. GTDB lineage: Bacteria > Chloroflexota > Anaerolineae > Anaerolineales > Villigracilaceae > Fen-1038. The sequence goes on along the minus strand of DATJAH010000048.1, from coordinate 5,642 downwards.
GCTTGTTCAACTTCAGCGTCAACATCTATCGCAACGGTTACTGCAACATCACTGCTAACTTCAAAGCCCACGCCCACTGCCGCCTCAACCCTCACACCCACAGAAACTGCCACGGCGGAACCGACAGAAACTTTTGCGCTAGTTGACATCGATACAAGTGGTGGTTTGCGAGGTCGTTGAACCTGCGATCAAATAACGAGCGGTGCTTTAGTTGCTACTGCTACGCGACTTGATAAACCCGCTCCTGCTGGCGCCAAAAATGCTGGCTGGGCGGATAAAGAAGGTGGATCTACTAGCGATATCGAACTGAAAAGTGGTAGCGTGAATACAGTGAGAATAGTTGGTCATTGTTGGATAAGCGATGCTTTCTTAGGACTGCCAGATCAAAAATCTCATGTTTTTATTTTGGCAGTTACAAATACGGATGGGCTGTGGGATATATAAATCTTTTTGTTAACAATGAGTCTGTTGAATTAAGTGCTCTCAAAAGAATTTTATCTTCAACTACTGGAACTGGATTATCTGTTCACCGTACAACTAGGAATCGGAATCAGAAAGACCCAGAAGACGTTCTGTATTATTATGAAGGCGGGGATGGTGTCTTAATGAAACTTGTAAGCGATTTGAAATCTAGTGGTGTGATATCCGATCCACTTGAAAAAATTCTGGTAACTGCCGGTGAAGCTAAATAACTTCGTTCTACTTAACATTCAGATTAAATAATGTAATATTTGGTGGATGTTTGAAATATATTTGAGGTTTAAGCTCCTTTGTTTGAGAATAGTAGTTTTTCTCGCAAGTGTGGCGATCTTGTTATTCCCTCTAAAAGCACTGGCGTGTTGCAGAAACGCTGACTGTTCAGGAAGTCAAGTCCGTGTGAATATTCCTCCAAATAATTGTGGTCGCGTTGGCTATGGTGGGGGTGTTTGTGTAAATAATTCCGAATCGTGTGACGCCACTCTTGGCGGTACCGGCGGTTCTTGTCCATCAGGAGAAGTATGCCGTTCTTTGGCGCTTCCGAAGTTTTTATGCTTTGACTAACTTGAATGCCGGTCTCGACTCACCGACCACAATCTCGCGATGATTCTTGATGGGCAAGGTCGGACCGAACGCGGCAAGTTGTTTCAATTGCGATCCGTTCAACGCGCCGAGTTGCCGCAGGATTTCCAACGTCACTGCTGGGCGGACACGATTATGACTTGCAAAGTCTTCACCAAAGCGTCCCGCATCGCCGTCCGAAACTTTGAAGGCTATGCCGAGGCCACGCGCGTCGCCCTGGATTGCGCCGGGCAAAAGTCCGATGGCTTGAAATCCTTCCGCGCCGCGCTTCGTGAGAATCTTTCCGTTACCGGCTTTCATCAGCTCACAATCAAATTCACCGAATCCGCTGACCATTTCGGAGTACGAGGTCATCGCCGATGTGATTTTGCGACAGGCTTCGGCACGCGCTTTGGGAAGAGACGAAGGCTGACACAGGCGCGCGAAGCCCAGGGCGGCGTTCCGAAGTGGAACGGCAAAGTTCGGCGCGGAACAACCATCGGTGCCAAGTTCCACTTGCTCGCCTTCGATTCCGCACATCTCCGCAAAGGTCGTCAAAATGTCCTGCTGAATCGGATGACTTCGTTCGAGATAGGTTTCGAGCGGAAGTCCGCGCATTTTGGCATGAGCCAGCATGGCGGTGTGTTTGCCCGAACAATTATTGAAGTTGGCGGTCGGTATGATGTTGTGCGTGATGACATACTTCAACATCTCCGGGTCGCCGGGTAGATGCCCGCCGCATTGCAAATCACTTTCCTTGATTCCGATTTTTTCCTGCAGGGCTTTGACCGCCTCGAGATGCATCCGCGCGGTCTCGTGTGAGGCACACGACAACGCCAGTTCGCGCGGCGTAAAACCAAAGTGTTCCACGCCGCCGCGTTCGACAAATGGCAACGCTTGAAATGGTTTGGCCGACGAGCGCAAAAAAGCGACCGTTTGCGGGTCGCCATAAGAATAGATAAGTTTTTGATTCGAATCCACGATCGCGATGGCGCCGAAATGAATCGACTCCACGATGTCCCCGCGCGTGACCTCCAAGAGCGGTTGAAAGCGTTCGGTCATTTATTCCTCGGCAGAACTGCCCATGTGGTAATGGCGCGCATAATAATGTCGAAGTCCGTAGCGCAGACGCTGCGCATATTGCTTGTGCCGCGCCGCCGAGGCCTTGAATTTGTTCGCGAACGTCTCGACCAGTTTCTCCGTGGATTCCGGCGATTGGCTTTTGGAGGCCATCTTCTCCAGTTTCTCGTGAATCTCCGTCATCAATTCGAACTGGGCCTTGACGGCAGAGGACGAGGCTAGACCGCCGCGTCCGCTGACAAACGTGTAGCCGCGATATTCCTGACCCATCAGAAGTTCGAGCGCTTCCAGCCACGACGGAAGGTCGCCGTGCGCGATGAACGGAGGCTGATTCTTAACGACGGCATCGCCGACGAACACCACTTTGTCATCCGGCACGATCACCCAGATGGCTCCCGAGGATGGCCCTGGATGTTGTTCGAGGATGATCGGCTTTTCGCCCCAATGCAAGACCATTTGATTCGTGAAGGAGATTTCCGGAGGCGACCATCGCACGGTACCAAGCCCGGGAATGGTCTCCCAATCCGAACCGGTTTCGTTCCCCTGTGCCTTGAATGTGGTCGGCCGTATGCGAAAGACCGCCGCGGTTTTTTCATGGGCGATCACGGTGCAATCCATGGTGCGGGCACCCAGCGTGCGGTCGGGATGCGCGTCGAGGTTGATGAGCACGCGTTCGGGTCCCGAGCCGAGGCCCATCAGCGCCGCACGCCAGGCGCGTCCATCTTCCGGAGCGGGCGGCGCGTCCACCTGGACCAAGCCGCGCGGCTGTTGAATCACGCCTAGGGTCGCGCCGAGGTAATGATCTTCGATATAAATGCTATCCGAGATGGGTTGCATGAAAACTCCTAGCCCCTACCCGACCTCTCCGATTTTCCTTCGGAGAAGGAAAATGGGGCAGGGGTCCGAAGGACGGCGGGGTAGTGATATTTTACCTTCAATTCTTCAAAGCTTTTTCTTCCAGCGCCGGCAAAACGAAGATGAACTTTGAGCCTTGGCCCTCTTCGCTTTCGACCCAGATTTTTCCACCGTGCGCCTGCACCGCGAGTCGGCAAAATGCCAAGCCGATGCCCAAGCCCCCGGGTTTATCCTTGCCCTTGAGGCGCGTGAACTTTTCGAAGATGCGATCGTGCGCGCCGGTTGGAATGCCCGGGCCGTTATCCTTCACCCAAATTCGCACGCTGGCGCCGTCCGCTTTCGCACCGACCTCGATCACGGTTTCGGTGAAGGAGAACTTGATAGCATTCTCGATCAGGTTGATTATGACCCTCCGCAGCATGTCCATATCCACCCAAATGTTCGGAAGATGTTCAGGGAGATTGACCTCCAGTTTTTGATGACGGTTTGCGACGGACGGACCAACATCCTTCGCCGCCAGCTCAATCAACTCTTTGGGATCGACCGCTTTCTGTGTGGCAATGGTCTGCCCCGATTCCAGGCGATTGATATCGAGCAGCGAGTTCACCAGCCGTTGAATGCGTTCCGTGGAATGCACGGCGATCCTCAACACAGATCGAATGGCCTCGTCATGCCCGACCATGCTGCCCAATACGTCGAGGCTGGAGACGATATTGGCCAGCGGCGAGCGCAGATCATGGTAGATCATGGCTGTTAAATCTTCACGCAGGGAATCCAGTTCCTTGCGCTCCGAGATGTCCCGCAGAGTCCATTGGATGGAATCAGCATCTTCAAATTGCACGCGCCGCGCGTGGACTTCGACCGGCACGCCGCCCGCCTCCGCCTTATGCAGCACGGATTCATAGATACTTTCATCGCCGGCCCGCAGGTTCTCGAATTCAATCCCCGTCACCTTCCAATTAATATCGTGCAGGTGGTCAATGTTCATCTGCCGCAAATCGTCCGCCTGAATGTCGCTCAACCTCACCGCTTCGCGATTGGCTTCTAGAATCCGACCTTCCCAATCCGTGATGAAGATCGGGTGGATGCTCTCTTCAAACAACTCGCGATAGCGTTGATGCGCATTCTGCAATTGTTCGAACAGTTGCGCATTGCGGATGGTCGTGCCTGCCAAGCTGCCGATACCGGTCATCACGGTCAGGGCATCCGCGTCGAATCCACCAGTGGAGATAGGGTTGATGGCTTCCAATACGCCGATGGTCACGCCTTGGGATTGGACGGGTGCGATGGCAACCGCTCTGGTCCCGATGCCACTGAAGCGATCCAGGTCGGTATAGCGTTTGTCTTCATTGGCATTGGAGATGACGGTGCCGCGTCCGTCCCGCGCCACCTGACCTGCCATGCCCTGACCGCCGGGAATGCGGCGGTCGAGGATGTTGCCGGCGTTTTGGCCCGCCGCGGCGCGGAAGATGATGCTTCGCTCCGGCCCCTCGATGAGACCAATTGCAACCGTTTCGACCTGCAGAGCCTGCATGGTTTGATGCAACACCCGTTGCCAGACTTCGCGTACATCCAGGGAGGCGCTGAAGGCGGCGGCTCCATCCGCCAACGCGGTCATGACGCGCGCCTGCCGCAGGGTTTCGGTGTAGAGGCGCGCGTTCAACACCGCGATGCTGGCCTGATCGGCAATGGCTTGCATCAATTCGAGGTGGCTCGGATCGAACACATTCGGCACAGAGTGGACGAGGGTCAGCACGCCGACCAAACGTTCACGCGCCAGCAGCGGAACGCAGATTGCCGATTTGGCTCCGCTTTGATCCAAGGCGTCGTCGGCGCGCCGGATCCAGCGGTCATCCTGGCTGGTATCGGGGACGAGCACCGCCTTGCGGTGCTGGATGACCCAACCCGCCAGGCCCCGGTCAACCGTTTCCTTTAATTGTTGCGTTGTGTGTTCACGCAGGGTTCTTCCATAGATGATGGTCGCGTCGATCGGTTTTCCGTTATCGTCCACCACGATGATGCTGCCACGCTCGCCGCCCACATTTTGCGTGGCTGCCACCAGCAGCCGCTGCAAGACGGTTCGCAGGTCGAGCGCCGCGGCCACCTCGCGGTTGACCTGGATGAGAAGTTCCAGCAATGTCTGGGTGCTATCTTCGGCCATTGAGAATTCTGACAGAGAATCTGGTCTGCTTCATTGAAATTCATCAAGAGTATAGCACGCCGCGCTGGGTTAAAGGTTACGAAATCGTATACAATTGGGCCATGCTGAATGTCCAAGAAATTCGTGTTTTGTGTTTCGATGTGGACGGCACGCTGAGCGACACGGATGATTATTACGCCGGTAAACTTTCTGCATGGTTTCGGCGTCTTCCTCGTTTTCTCGTGCGCGATCCGGAACGGGCGGCCCGGCGGCTGGTGATGTGGAGCGAATCGCCGGGCAACGCCTTGATGGGCCTGGGCGATACCATCGGATTGGACGGTCCGATGATCACCTTGATTGATTTCATCTATCGGCACCGCAAGAAGAAGTGGCGGCAGTTCCTGATCGTTCCCGGCGTGCTGGACATGCTGACCCGGCTTCATGGACATTATCCGATGGTGATCGTGAGCGCACGAGATGAAGAGAGCACAATGACGTTTCTGCAGGAATTCGATCTGGTGAAGTATTT
>DATJAH010000047.1:0-18459 GCA_035516425.1 Anaerolineales bacterium | reverse complement strand
CGATCATCTTTTGTCTTAAAGTAGACATGGCTATACCTCCTGTATAGGGATACAGGAAATATAGTCCGCTTTCAAACCCCTTATTCAATTCGCGAATACTTATGGGATCGAGATCAACTGCGCGAAGCGCTTAGTTCAACTTGTGTGTCTGAGGATTGTATAACGCCTTTTGGACGATCCGTATAAAATCCCAAACCACTTGGGCTGTTATACCGCATTAGGTTAAAATACAATGATAAAATTATAGCATACTCGCCTATCCTATTAGATACACCATGCCAACCCAATCCCCCAAATTGCTCGAACAGGTGCGTGAAGCCATTCGAACCAAGCATTACTCGGTTCGCACCGAACAAACATACATCGAGTGGATCAAGCGATTCATATACTTCCACCACAAACGCCATCCGCAACAAATGGGCGCGGAAGAAGTGCAGGCGTACATCAGTTACCTGGCGAATGAACGACAGCTCGCGGCCTCCACGCAAAATCAGGCTCTAAGTGCCATCCTCTTTTTGTACAAGTATGTTCTGCAGCGGGCCATGCCGTTGCCCACCGACCTCATTCGACCTAACCGCCCCCAAAGGCTCCCCACCGTCCTTTCTCATCAGGAAGTCAGATCTGTTATCGATTGCATGAGCGGAACCACGAAATTGATCACTCAACTACTATACGGCACCGGCTTGCGCGTGAGCGAGTGTTTGGAGCTGCGTGTCAAAGATCTGGATTTCTTAAATCATCAAATCTTTGTACGCGCTGGAAAAGGTGAAAATGATCGAACAACGATCTTGCCCGATTCATTGATAGTGGACTTGAAATCCCAAATTGAAATTGCGCGTCTTGTTCACCAAAAGGATCTGAAAGAAGGGTTTGGTGAAGTTTCCCTGCCTTATGCGTTAGCCAGGAAATACCCGAATGCCCCCAAGGAATTTGCCTGGCAGTACGTTTTTCCCTCATTGAACCGTTCTGTAGACCCGGTTTCAAAAAAAATCAAGCGCTACCATCTGGATACTTCAGTAGTGCAAAAGGCTGTTCATCAAGCTGCCAAAACTGCACGGATCGACAAACCGGTCACACCACATACTTTCCGCCATTGCTTCGCCACACAATTATTACAAAATGGCTACGATATCCGCACTGTTCAAGAACTGCTTGGCCACAAAGATGTGAAGACCACCATGATATACACCCACGTACTCCAGCGCGGCGCAATGGCGGTCAAAAGCCCATTAGACGACTAACGCATGTTTCGATCGTGACAATCCGAGGATCCCCAACAAGCCCATCACGGCTACCACAAATCAAGCTTGTCAACTGGGCGGTTCAGCGGAAGTCCTGGATGCCGGATGAATTCACAAACGTAGCGCGCGTCCTTAGAAGGACCCTTGGAAACCATCCAAGGTTTCGGTGTTCTGATCCGGCTCGTTGAATAAAACGGTCAGGTGACTGTTGGAAGCTTCCACATCGATCTCGAGCGACCTTCGCTTGAGTTCGCAACGTTCAACGCGACCAGGACCGCCTAAGTCAAAGTTGTGGCATTCAAAATAGGCTCTTCCCGCGGAAACTTCAGAACTGTTTTGCCCTAAAACGCAGGGGTTTGTCTTGATCAGATTCATGGAGCAACACTTGGAAATATCCCCCACCGGTCGATGGGTTCACGGATGATGCAGTAAATTCCATAGCCAATCCCACCTCTTCGTATTCAAGGCAGCCGCTGATCGGCTGCTCTTCATGGGTTTGTCCTTATAAGAGAAGGGGACAAAATACCGTCTCAGAGAAAAGAACAAGGGAATGGTACGATTTGATAAGATCCAATTCCTTCTGAAGAGCCAGCTCTCGGGCAGCACCGCATCTCGATCGGAAAGCCACAATGACCCAGGAGAAATCGAGCGGTTTTGTACTGCGTCTTGCAAATGCCAGGCGATGGGATAGATCATCCACTTGAGGCGGTCGCTCTGTGCATCAGCGCCTGATTTGAGTTCAGCTGAATGTGAATCACTCGAAAGCAAATCAGCTTCTTTGCGAAATCTGATACTGCCCTCGACGGCCAGACTGTTCCTATAGCAAGGCGCCCCTGGAGAGGCGCGTTTGAAGTCGTGGTGCGTTATGAAAACGGAAGGTTTATTATGGCAAAACTAGAACCGGGAATACTATCATGCGGAACTCACGACTTGTTGGTCCTGAGCACTAGCCACGGTCAGAGGAGGCAACTCAGGAATAGCCGGGGACCGCGGAGGGGGCTCAGTTGCTTGGATATACCGACATTGATCTTTATCGGTTGCTACATGTGCCGCGGAAAATTGGGCGAGGACTTCAGCATTTGCTTAAATCTGAGGCGGCGTGCGCTGGTCTCCTCGTCACCATACAAATTCTTTGCCAGCCAAAGGAAGCCTTCCTTCAGTTCCGCGGCGCTCATGCCTTTTGGCTTAAAGTTGATATCAAAGAGCGTCCAATTATCCCATTGGCCATCGTGGATCAGCCGGTTGTCTCGCTTCAGCCTTTCATACAGAGGCGTGCCCGGGAAAGGTGTCATGAAGGTGATCTGCACATCATACAGCCCTGAATCCCTCACGAAACCGTGCACATCCTCGAAGATGTCAGGCGTATCGCCGTCCAAGCCGAGCACAAAGCACCCGTCAACGATAATTCCATACGACTGGATCTTGGCAATGGCTTCGTGGTAGTGATCAAGTTGTTTCTCTTTCCAATTGGCGTGTAGTTCTATCCCTTCTAGGCTTCTTCTCTGCGGACTCTCGAGACCGATCAGGATCTCTTTACAGCCGGAGTCGCGCATCAGACCTAGAAGTTCGTCATCTTCGGCTACCGAGATGTCCGTTTCCGTGAACCAGCGGATCTTTTCCTTGACCAGTGCTCGCATGAGTTCCCGATAGTGGCGGCGGTTAACGAATGTATTGTCATCTGCGAACTCGATGAAGGGGCGTTGCCAAACGTTCTTGATGGCATGGATCTCATCGAGCACCTTGACCAAGGGCTTGACCTTATATTTCGGGCTAATGCGGATGGAACTTGCACAGAAGTCGCATTGCCAAGGACAACCGCGGCTCGTTTGGACGGTCAGGCGATTATATTGTTCTGGATCGAGCAGCTCGAACCTGGGCATCGGAGCTTCGGCTAAATCGAAACCTCCCAGTGGCTTCTGCACGTAGTAGGGTTTCAGCTCCCCGTCTGCCAGATCTGAGAGAAGTATGGGCCACAAAACTTCCCCTTCGCCCACTACCACACTGGTGCAGTGTGATTTAGCCTCTTCCGGGAGCGCACTCACATGCAAGCCACCCATCACAACGGGCACTTTCGCTTTGAGATACGTGTCGGCCACCCCGTAGGCATCTAAGATCTGCGCTGAGTAGGAGCTGATGGCAACCAAATCGTACCCGTATGGCAAATCAGCCCCCTTTCTTATATCGTCGATCTCCACGTACTCAAGTTCAACGGACTTCGGCGTCAACCCTGCGAGTGTCAGCAGCGACAGACTGGGCAGAGAAGCAATTGTCTTGTTGCGCTCCACAAAACCGGGCAGGGTTAGCCCGAGGCGATTCAGTTCCTCATTATTGGTGCGCAAGCCGCTCATTGCGATCAGTCCAATTTTCATGGGCGTAGGAGGCCGTACAATGTAAGAACACCGCCAATGAGCAGGCTGATCACGGGAAGGTAGAATAGGTTGCGCAGGCGCGGAGCGTGGGGGATGGTGAAACAGCAAATGGGCATGAGCACCGCGCCGATTACGAGCGCCCAGGAAGCGATCACGAGAGAGATGCCAAGCGGGCCAGACAGACTCCGCGCGGTAAGGTAAAACATCAGGTTAATCAGCCCAAGTCCGAAGAAGGAAATATGTCCCAGCCGATAGAGCCTGCGTTGCGGGCTACCATAACCTCCCAGCCAGTCAGGTTCGAGGAATTTGAAGTTAAGACCAATAAGCGATCCGGACAGAAAACCCAAGACAATCCAAAGCCAAGCCAATATCAGGTTGATCTGCATAGTTCTAACCCGGTAGAAGCAGCAATCGCGTTCAAGCAGCCTTATTGATGATGGTGTCGTAATCCCGCAAGTATAGGGCGAACAGGGCGATGAATATCAGGTCCAGAAATCCGAAGATCGTAAACACCAAGTGCGGCGACTGACCGATCGCCCAGAAGTAAAAAGACACGCCCACATAGGCAATCTTATAGACGATCCCCACCCTCACGATGTCGACATTGCGTTGCAAGTTGCGGTACACAAAGTAGTAGCTGACGCCCTGGACAAACACGAAGGCGGCAGAGAGCAGAGCATAGGAGAGGTTGTCGGGCAATGGGACGCCGAGAAGTGTGAAGATATTTTTCAAGAACACGAAGAAGACAAAGCCAAGCACAAGATCATACAGCGCGGCGATTAGAAATACGCCATGATAGAATTTTTTGGTTCTCATTGAAGCTCCTCCATCCTTTCGGCTCATTGATTTTTCATGATTGATGGCAGTAATAAGTGCCGATTAGCGGTACCTGATTCATTCTAGCATATCCGTCCGGCAAATTCAATTTCATGATATTCTTCACAATCTACGCTGCGGGAGACGAGCCAAGGGAAGTTGTCGAAGAACGGCGACCCTGCTCCGCTAACCGGTGATGGTTGAAAGACACGTTGCTGACTCAGGCGACTGTATGCATGCTGTGGGAAAGCTGTTTGGCCAATGTTGCCCTAGTCCTCGCGTGTATTGGAGGCTGGGTGCAGCAGATTCGAAATACCACTGACTGATCCAAAATGAGATCTCCGCTTTATCCAGACGGCGTAGCCATGCCACAGTCTCATTTTTTGCGGGGATTGAAGGTTTTTTCGATGGCTATGCTGTGCCTATATCGAGGCGCCCCTGGCGGGAATCGAACCCACATCTCGGCCTTAGGAGTGCCTTGCACTGTCCATTGTGCTACAGGGGCGTAAGGAAATTATATCAAATCGCCAGGAGGAATCCCTGATCTTTCCGCGGGAAGAAAATCAAGCCTGTCTGGGGAGGATCAATCTGTTATACAGCCACGACACCAAAAATGCCAGCGCCAGGCCGCTGGCCACGTCGGCAAGATAATGCTGTTTGATCAGCACCGTCGAGGCAACGATCAGCACCGTCCAGATGGATGCCACGATGCCGGCGCGGCGGTCAAAACGGAACCAGTGAATGGCGAGCAGCGTGGAGATGGAGGTATGCAGGCTGGGGAAATCATTGTAGGGATTATCACCGGCATAGACGGTCTGGATCATACGCGTAAAAAAATCACTTCCAGTCAGCACTGGGCGAATCACTTCCGTCTGGAAGAAAAAATAGAAGAAATAGCTCACAAAAAAAGCGGTGATCATCGCCAGGCTGGCTGAATGAAACACTTTCGTTCTGAACAACAAAAATACGATGAGCGTAAAGTAGACCACATAATTAAGCGAGACATAGGGGATCACAAACGGCTTCACCACGGGCAAGGCATCATCCAGCGGAGTCCTCAGAATCCAGACCGCCGGGCCGTGATTCAACAGGTCATAAATCTCGTTGGTGAAGTAGACCGCGGCCGCCAGCACCACACTGATCAAGGCATTGCGCCAGCCCGTGCCAAAAATGCCTTCGCGGAAATATTTTCTTAATGTCTGCATGGATGATTACCTCGGGATAGTTGGATGATGCGATAGTATAGAACCAAACGTACCAAATGCAAAGCCCCTGCTCGCGCAAGCGCCAGGGGCTGGTTTGGGATCCTAGGCTTGCTTCCTGATCAGGGCCTTTGGGCAATCGGCTTCAAATACGAATCGAGTAATGCGTCCATCTGCTCGAACGACTCGCAAACGAAGAACATCGGGTTGAAGGCATAGACCGTTTTGGGAATCAGGGCGATCGTTTCCAAGTCGAATGGAGCGATGATGACCTCGCCGCCGAAGTACCCATCGTGCGAGATGCCCAGCTTCTCGTATAAGGCGTGGACTACGTTCCAGCCTTTGTCCTGCGATGACATTTGTCCCTGCTGATGCAGCTGGTTCACGCCGTGGATGATGTGATGGAGGTCCACCTTATGAGCCAGGAAATATTTCTGGATCTGCTCAAACACATGCCCGCTGTAATCGATCACGCCATCCCGTCCCAGCCGGTAGAATTCCATGATCGTATTCGTGAGTTCCGCGCGGCCGGAAATTGTCCCCGCCCCAAACACTTTCAAGCGGTTATCTTCGATCACCAATCCGAATTCCGTACTGTACCAAGCCAGGCGTTTGATGACCTCCCTTTCTTCCTGGGTGGCTTTCAGATAGGCCGGCGCGAATTTGTCCTCGAGGCGTGCATAGAAAGCTTGGGTCAGATAGGGCAGGTGGCCGAAGATATCATGGAACATGTCCGGTTCCGGAGTGAACTCCATCTGCTCGCGCGTGCGTAAGTAATCGGTGATCAGGAAAATTCGCCGGGCAAATTTCTTATACCAGTCGTCGGCCAGGGTATAACGAACGGCCGTGCGCTCGATGTGCCACCCGGTGCGAGGCGTGATGCGTTCGTTGAGATACGCGACCGTCGGGATCTGAAGCGGGTCGAGCCGCAGCAAAGCCAGCCCGTCGATATATTCCCGGCAGAGATGTTCCAGCAGATAGGGCTGGTGAATTCCAGCGAAGAGGTCCGCCCAAACGGAATGTTGCTCAGCGGTGAACGTGATCTCTTGAGTCTGAGCCGTGTATTCCCGGCCCTGGTCCAGCTGTTGCTCGGCGATATCCCCCGTGTAGATGGGTGGATTTGGATTCTTAGTCATTTCTGCACCTTTCTAAAATGCGCATGACCGATAACGATAATTGACTTCGGAGCGTGCTGCGTACCAGGAGGATATTATCACTTCCAAAAATGGAAGTCAAGAATCGAACAGGGAAAATTCAGCGATCGCGGCAAATGGCATAATGATAGAATCCCATCCATGGTTGAATGGCCTTTGCAGGGCAAAACGATTCTGGTGACCGGGGCAGCCCGCCGGGTCGGGCGAATTCTGGTGCTGGCTTGCGCGCGCGCTGGCGCGGATGTCATCATCCATCATGGACACTCAGCTCAACTGGCCTTGGAAGTTCAAAGGGAAGTCGCCTCCTTCGGACGCCAAAGCTGGATCATCGCCTCCGATCTTACCATCGCGGACGAAGCGTCCCGTTTAGTTTCTCAAGCGAATGGCTTCCGTACCCTGTACGGATTAGTGAACAGTGCGGCCATCTTCGAGCCGCTCTCGCTTCAGCAAACCACACGGACAGATTGGGAACGCCACCTGGCGATCAATCTCACGGCGCCGTTTCTGCTGAGTCAAGCATTTGCAAAACAGGTTCCTGATCATGGTGAAGGGCGCATCGTCAACATTCTGGACTGGCGTGCTCTGCGTCCGGGTGCGGACCATTTCCCGTACGCCGTCAGTAAAGCGGCACTGGCCTCGATGACCGGATCCCTGGCGGTTGCGCTGGCGCCGCGCATCATTGTGAACGGACTGGCATTGGGCGCGGTTCTCCCGCCCGCCAATGGATCGGCGGATATCGATATGATCAAGAATACTCCCGCACAGCGCTGGAGCGAAGCCAAAGAAATCGAAGAAGCATTGATCTTTTTGTTGGCGGGCCCGTCCTATATGACAGGCGAGATCCTCCACGTGGATGGCGGCAGGCATCTGATCTAGGAGCAGGCATGGACAAGACTTTCATCAAGGATTTGCTGGTGCGCGGCATCATTGGCATCCGCGATTGGGAACGCGAGAAACCGCAGGATATTCTGATCAACATCACCGCCTACACGGATACCCGCCGCGCCGCGGAAACCGACGCAATTGCAGATTGCGTGGACTACAGCAGCCTGGCAAAAAAAGTCCAGGCGCATGCCGAGACTTCCGCACGCCTCACCGTGGAGGCGCTTGCCAACGATCTGGCCAGAATCTGTCTGGAAGAAGAAGGGATCAAAAAAGTGGTAGTGCGCGTCGAAAAACCCGGCGCCGTTCGATTCGCGAGATCGGTGGGCGTAGAGATAGAACGCAGCCGCAATGAATGATCTGCATCAAGCCTATCTGAGTCTGGGTTCCAATATCGATCCGGAAATCCACCTGCCCGGCGCAATTGGCCTGCTCAAGGAATACGGACAAGTCCGGGCGGTCTCCCGCGCCTGGCAGAGCCATGCCGTCGGTTCGGATGGACCGGACTTTTTGAATGCCTGTGTTCTGTTCCTCTCACACCTGCCGCCTTATGATCTTAAAGAACAGATCATCCGCCCCATTGAGGCCCGCCTGGGACGCGTCCGTTACGCGGATAAAAATGCGCCGCGCACCATTGACCTCGACATTCTGCTATTTGATGAAACGCCGCTCAACATCGAGTTCTGGGCGTACGCCTTTGTGATCATCCCGCTGGCGGAGCTGATCCCCGATTTTATTCACCCCGTCAGCGGGAAAAAACTGGCAAGCGCCGCTGAACTGCTGCAAAGTCAGGTTTGGATCGTGCCGCGCAAGGATGTCGTTATATCTTGAGCTGGCTTGCACCGCGCGAGATGTTATCGAGGAATTCCTGACGCGTCGCGCTGTTGGTCCGGAATCCGCCCTGCATGGCGGAGGTGGTCATGCGCGCGTCGTGTTTACGGACGCCGCGCATCATCGCGCATAGATGCAGGGCTTCCACCACCACAGCCACGCCGTGAGGACGGAGCAGGTCATTGATAAAGTCGGCGATCTGGCGAGTCAGGCGCTCCTGCACCTGCAGGCGGCGGGCGTACATGTCCACAATGCGGGGGATCTTGGAGAGGCCGATCACTTTTCCATTGGGGATATAAGCCACGTGGACGCGTCCCATGAACGGCAGCATATGATGTTCGCACAGGCTGTAAAACTCGATATCACGCACGATCACCATTTCATCATAAGAGACATGGAAGATCGCATCATTGACCAGTTTCTGAGGATCGGTGTGATAACCCGCCAATAATTCGGGATACATGCGCGCCACGCGCTTGGGCGTATTCTTTAGTCCTTCGCGGTCGGGATCCTCTCCAAACGCGCGTAACATAGCCAGTGTGGCCGTTTCAATGGCGTGAGTGTCCATGGGATTTTCCAGAGATTCCTGGCCGCTGTGAGTATCATTAAACTCGGTATCCATTCTTGTTCTCCAGTCTGTCGCTCTATTCTACTTGATTGTCAACAATTCGTTAAAGCGCGGAGGTCGCGGGCGGGATTCGAAACCAAAAGGGAGAATCAGCGTAGATTTTCATGACGACCTCCACAGGGAGAATCTACCGCTTGAGACTAAGACATTCTAAGGGACGCCATGACTGACATTCTTTGGATTACAGCCAATTTGAAGTCAAACAGTCCGGAATCGAATCTCGCCGAATCGATCACGCGCACTGCCAGCAGACAGACCTATTACACGATTCGTTGGCTGGCCGATCGCGGCCGGGCCGCGAATGCCTACCGCGCCTATGCCTATTTCCGCTGGGTGGACGACCAGCTCGATCAAGAGCGAATGAACAAGCTGGAACGACTGAACTTTGTCGGACGCCAGCAGGGCCTGCTCGAACGCTGCTACCGAGGCGAATGCCCGCGCGAGCTGAGGGAAGAGGAAGTCATGCTGGCGGATCTGGTCCGCAGTGATCGGGAGGAAAACAGCGGATTACAGTCGTATATCCGCAACATGATGGCGGTCATGGCGTTCGATGCGGAACGTCGCGGCCGTTTGATATCCGCCCGGGAATTGAAGGAATATACCCGCCACCTGGCGGTCGCGGTGACCGAAGCCATGCACTATTTCATCGGTCACTGCTGTAAATCACCGCAGGATCGAACGCGCTATGTGGCGGTCCGCGCGGCCCACATCACGCACATGCTGCGCGACACTTTGGAGGACATCGAAGCGGGTTACTTCAACATCCCGCGCGAATATATCGAGGCTCATCGAATGGATCCAGGCGACATTCAAAGTGAAGCCTATCGAGAGTGGATCGGGCAGCGCGTCCGGCTGGCGCGGGCCTGCTTCCAAACCGGACGGCGCTATCTTGCCCGGGTTGAAAACCTGCGCTGCCGGATGGCGGGTTTTGCCTATGCGGCACGCTTCGAGAGCCTGCTCTCCGTCATGGAGGGCGACGGTTATCATTTGCGAAAGGCATACCCGGATGGCGGGACGCTCGCGGCCGGCATCCAGTGGATCGGACCCGCGTTCTGGACGGCTTTCGGCCACCGCTCGCTTGAAAGTGTGGCCAGCTGATCCCATGAAAAAAACTTCCGTAATTGTGATCGGCGCAGGCGTGGCCGGAATCGCCGCAGCGGCGCGCCTGGCACAGCAGGGCTTGCATGTCACGGTGCTGGAAAAGAATCCGCAGGCGGGCGGCCGTTGTGACCGCATCTGCCGCGAGGGGCATCATTTCGATACCGGCCCGACCTTATTGGTCATGCCTTTGTTATACGAGGCGGAGTTTGCGGCATTAGGGTGTTCGGCGCGGGAGATGCTGCAGCTCCAACGCGTTGACCCAACCTACCATTTAGTGTTCGACGACGGCAGCCAGCTGGCATTGACTTCCGATCTGCATTCGATGCGCCGCCAGTTGGAGTCCATCGAGCCAAAAAGTTTTCCCGGTTTTTTGCGTTACCTGGAAGAGGGCCATCGCCACTATCACCTGGGGATGGAGCGACTAGTGAACCGCGACTTCCGCAGGGCCTCCGATTTTTTCACCCTGGGCAATCTTCCGCTTTTAATTCAACTCAAACCGTTCATCGGACATTACCGCAACATGTCGGCTTACTTTGACGAGCCGCGCTTGAAAGCGGCCTTCACATTTCAGGATGTGTACATGGGATTGAGCCCGTTCGAGGCGCCGGCGACATTTTCCATGATGCCGTACTCGGAACTGGCTCACGGCGTCTGGTATCCGAAAGGCGGGATGCGTCGCGTGGTGGAGGCGTTAATGGAGATCGCCCGCGCGGCAGGCGTGGAATTCGTGTTCGATGCCAGCGTGGCGCGCATCGACGCCAGTGCAGACAGGGCGCGCGGCGTGGTCCTGGCAGATGGTCGCAGGCTGGAGGCGGAGGTCATGCTCGCCAACGCCGATCTTCCTTATGTCTATCGCGAACTGCTTCCGCAGGATGAACGGGCGAACCAACTGGAAAAGAAACGCTTTTCGTGCTCGGTCGTCAGTTTCTTCTGGGGCCTGGACAAAAAATACGAGGCGCTGAATCCACATACGTTATTTCTGGCGGACGATTACCGCCAGAACTTCAAGAGCATCATCGACGACCTGACGATTCCGGAGAATCCCAGTTTATACATTCACGCGCCCGCGCGGCTTGATCCTTCCATGGCGCCGGCCGGTGAAGATACGTTGATCGCCATTGTTCCGGTCGGGCATATGGGGAGGAATGGCGGGCAAGACTGGGGTGAGATCCAAGATCAAGCGCGAGGCCATGTATTCCGCCGGTTGAAATCGCTCGGCATCACGGACTTGGCAGACCACATCAAGTTTGAGATCAACTTCACGCCGCCTTCCTGGCGCAAGCGCTACAACCTGATGAAAGGGTCCACGCACGGGCTGTGCCACAACCTGACGCAGCTCGGCTACTTCCGCCCCTCGAACAGGCACGCGCGCTATCTCAATTTGTATTTTGCAGGTGCCAGCACGCGTCCGGGCACAGGGATCCCCACCGCATTGGTTTCGGGTCGTCTGGCCGCGGAAAGAATTATGGACGAGCTGGGAGGCTGAATACCCGATCCACACAAAACCCCGGCCGATAGGATTCCAGGCTTCATTCAGGATATTTCTCCAAGTGGGGACCGGTGGCATCCAAAGCGAGCCGCCAGCAGTGACAGGGTCCTGGAATATGTTACTTTCATCGCTGATTCGATGATTAACGGTAACGGATTTGAAAATCAAGACGTCATATAATAGGTCCGGCACAGATTTTCATCAAGGAGGCTCGTATGGAATTCACGCAACTTGGCCGCACGGGTCTGCAGGTTTCGCGGTTTTGTTTGGGCACCATGAACTTCGGTCCACTGACGGGCGAAGAAGATTCGTTCGCCATCATGGACAAGGCGCATGAGCTTGGCATCAATTTTTTTGACACCGCGAACGTCTATGGCTGGAAGCTGGGTGAAGGCGTGACGGAAAATATCGTGGGACGATGGTTCGCGCAAGGCGGAGGACGACGCGGGAAAACGATCATTGCCACCAAACTCTTCGCACGCATGGGCAATTGGCCCAATCAATCGCGGCTCTCCGCCCTGCACATCCGCGAGGCATGCGAAGCATCGCTCAAACGCTTGCATACCGATCACATCGACCTGTATCAAATGCACCACGTCGACCGCACCACGCCCTGGGAAGAAATCTGGCAGGCCCTGGAAGTGCTTGTGCAGCAGGGCAAGGTGTTATACATCGGCTCGTCGAACTTTGCAGGCTGGCACATTGCCAAAGCCCAGGAAGCGGCCCGAGCGCGTCACTTCATGGGACTCGCCAGCGAGCAAAGTATGTACAGCTTGAATGATCGCATGATCGAACTCGAAGTGATACCGGCCTGCAAAGACTACGGGCTGGGACTCATCCCGTACAGTCCGCTGGCCGGCGGATTGCTGGGCGGCGCGCTGCAAAAGATCAAGGAAGGCCGCCGCGCCCGGCCGAATATGCAAAAGGAGATCAAGGCCAAGCGTACAAAGCTGGAGGCGTGGGAGCGATTCTGTAGAGCGAAGGGCGAACATCCCGCCGATGTGGCGCTGGCCTGGGTATGCAAGAACCCAGTGGTCAGCGCGCCGATCATCGGTCCGCGCACGATGGAGCAACTGACCGGAGCATTGCGCGCCCTCAAGATCAAGTTTTCAAAGGACGAGTTGAAAAAACTGGATGCGATTTGGCCCGGCCCCGGCGGCGAAGCCCCGGAAGCCTACGCCTGGTAAAGACAAAGCCCCTGAGCGCAAAGACATCAGGGGCTTTTCCATGCAAACGTTCAGGAGCCAGATCAAACCACGATGCTCACCAACCGCTTCTGCGCCACGATCACCTTGTTCGGATCTTTCCCTTCCATGTATTTCCGGACGATCTCACTCGCCAGCGCGGTGGCTTTGATCTCCTCTTCATCTGCATCCGCGGAAACCAGCACCCGGTCACGCACTTTGCCGTTGACCTGCACCGGGATTTCGATCATGTCTTCCTTGGCGGCTTCCTCGTCCGCTTTGGGCCAGGATTGTTGATGGACCGAGTACGGCTTATGCAGATAATTCGTCCACAGTTCTTCGGCAATGTGCGGCGCGACCGGGGCCAGCATCCGCAGATAGATATCCTGGGCTTCGTTCCACTCCGCGCTGCCCGCCGCGCCGCCTTCACGCGCCTTGTACATGTCGTTCAGCAACTCCATCAGCGCTGAGATGATGGTATTGAACTCGAAATTCTCGAAGTTGTGTGTGACGCGCTTCAGCGTTTGATGAACCTTGCGGCGCAGATTCTTTTTCGTTTCATCGGAAGCCTCTCCCGGCCGGGTTCGATCCGTGAAGAGCGTCCAGGCGCGCCGGATCCAGCGCGCGCTGCCCTCGATGCCCTGGGAATCCCACGGTGCGCCCATCTCCCAACGCGCAAAGAACATCAGGTAGGCGCGCACGGTGTCTGCGCCGTAGCGATTCACCAAGACATCCGGCGCAATCACATTGCCGCGGCTCTTCGACATCTTTTCATTGTCCACGCCCAGCACCATGCCCTGATTGCGCAGCTGCAGCATCGGCTCGTTGCCTTCGGTGACGCCGTCATCGCGCATGGCCTTGTGGAAGAAACGCGTGTACAGCAGGTGCATCGTGGCATGTTCGATGCCGCCGGTGTAGGTATCCACGGGCATCCAGTAATCGTATTCCTTCGGATCGAACGGCCCCTGGTCATAATGCGGACTCAGGTAACGCAGGTGATACCACGAGGAGCACATGAACGTGTCCATCGTATCCGTTTCGCGCACGGCCGGTTCGCCGCAGATCGGGCAGGTCGTATTCTTCCAGGTCGGATGCAGTTTCAACGGCGATTCGCCCGTCGGCTTCCACTCGACGTCTTCAGGCAGCAGCACCGGCAGCTGATCCTCCGGCACCGGATTCCATCCATGGATTTTGCAATGGATCATCGGAATCGGCGCGCCCCAGTAACGCTGGCGCGAGATCAGCCAGTCACGATAGCGATAATTGACCGCTTCCTTTCCGATACCTTGCTGCGCCAGCCAGTCGATCACCTTGCTGATGCCGGGGTTTTTTCTGCCCTTCTGATCGTTGACCTGGGTCGCATTAAATTGCGCGCTGTTCACCATCACGCCCTCACCCACGTACGCGGCCGGCATCGCATCACCGTCCAAGTCCGGTTGACCTTCGGGCTGGATGACCGGGATGACCTTCAATCCGTATTTGCGGGCGAATGCAAAGTCACGCTCATCGTGCGCGGGGACAGCCATGATGGCGCCCGTGCCATAACTCATCAGCACATAATCGGCGATCCAGATCGGGATGCGCGCCTGGTTGACCGGGTTGAAGGCATAGCCGCCGGTGAACACGCCGGTCTTTTCCTTGTCCACGGCTTCCCGTTCAATATCGGATTGACGAGCCGCCTGCCTCTTGTAAGCCTCCACCGCAGACTTTTGTTCCGGTGAGGTGACTTTTTCCACCAGCGGGTGTTCGGGCGCGAAGACCATGAAGGTGGCGCCCCACAACGTGTCGGGACGAGTCGTAAATATCTCGATGGGGTCGCCCGCTTCGGTCTTGAACACGACCGAGGCGCCTTCGCTGCGGCCGATCCAGTTGGTCTGCAAAGTCCGGACCGTCTGGGGCCAATCGATCTCGTCGAAGCGCAGCAGCTCATCGGCGTACTTCGTGGTCTTGAAGAACCACTGCTCCAAATCCTTCTTGATCACCGGCGTGCCGCAGCGCTCGCAGTGGCGGTCATCGCCCCAAACCTGTTCACGCGCCAGGGTGGTGTTGCAATGCGGGCACCAGTCCACGGCGGCCATCTTGCGATAGGCCAGGCCCATCTTGTACAACTGGATGAAGAACCATTCCGTCCACTTGTAGTATTCGGGGTCCGCCGAAACCGCCTCGCGTTCCCAGTCGAACATCGTACCCATGGACCGCATTTGTTTGCGCATGCGTTCGATGTTCTGGAAGGTGCGCTTCATCGGATGGACGCCATCCTTGATGGCGGCGTTCTCCGCCGGCAGGCCAAAGGCGTCGAAGCCCATCGGGAACAAAACGTTGTAGCCTTTCATGCGCATGTATCTGGCGCGCGCGTCCGACGGCGTCATGGCATACCAATGGCCGATGTGCAAATCGCCGCTGGGATAAGGCAGCATGGTCAGTGCGTAATGCTTGGGACGGCTGTTATCAATCACGGAACGATACAGCTTATCTTTTTCCCATTGCGCCTGCCATTTCTTCTCAATGACCTGCGGCTCATAGGCGCTGCGCGCAGCCGCTTTCGGCGCGGCCTTCTTTGCAACCGCACTTCGGACCGGCCGTTGGACGGCTTTTTTCGCAGGAGCTTTTCCGGCGGGTACGGCCTTCTTGTGCGCGGCGATCGGCTTGATAACCTTCTTGACTTTAGCAACCACAACCTTCTTCTTTGTGGCAGTTGCTTTTTTCTTCACTGTTGTTTTCTTTTTCTTCGCAGCCATTCTTTCCTCATTGTGTAAGTGTCAGGTACCAGGTTTCAGATGTCACGTCCTTACTTGACATCGTGTTTCCAATTCGAGAATTCAGTCCAACCGAGGAGGCGCGCGGCCCGGATGGCTCGTGCGGCATTGGCGATTCGTATCGCCCATGGGAGCGCTGGCGAGCGGAAGTCGCCTCGCTCGAGAAGGCAGGACATCGCCTCGATTCTAAAATTCATGTTCATTCGTGCCTCCTTTCCAACTCTTTGGATCAGCAGGGCCTCCGCTTGATCATTCGCAGCACCAGGGATATTGCTGTGACCATTCCATAAACAATGCCGTCCATGGTCCCAGGCTGAACCAATGACCAGCTGTACCACATCGTGGGCGAGCCGCCAGGCAAGCAATCCTGCAGAGGGGCCCATCCGCATCCAAAAATCTGGTTGGCTCGCAGCCTGCTCCTCCAAACAAAAATTCCTTCATCCATATCAGGGACGAAGGAATTCCTCCGCGGTACCACCCGGCTTACGTTCAAAACGCGAACGTCACTTTGATCGCTATAACGGGCCTCCCGTCGCTGACTACCTGCGGTGTCTTTCCGCGTTCACCAGCGCAGTCTTCCTTGCGGAGAACAGGCGAGTTCAGTCTTGCATCCCCTTGGGGATGTGGCATTCCCGTTCGATGCCGTGGAAGGGCTTCCACCTCGCTTTCCCTTCTCGCTGACGGGATGGCTTACTACTCCTGTCCGGACTTTTGATTTTGTATTTAAAGTGGACCCACGTGAATCTGTTCCGAACCACACCCTTCCCTATTGTCAGGGGAGGACCATCGATTCACTTGAGACCGTATGTATACAAAAGGCGAGTTTAGTTCGTGTCCGACAATCTCGCCTGGTGAATTAACTATAATCTGGTTTGCAATAATCTGCAAGAGCGTTGCTTTTTTTCATCCAGCCGGGATACAGCTCGCCGACCTTCTCATTGAAAAGGCGGAAAACCACCCATCGGAACCTGGTTTGCAATCTGCTTATCTGCCTTACCTTCAATTCACGAAGTCAGGCTTTATGAAGCTTCGGCTCAAAATAGTAATTGGCTTAGTAATTGTCTTGCTGATCGTTGGCGGCGTAAGGGGCTGGATTTCGTTTCACCAGATTCCGCTTCGTGAGCTTAGCAAGGGACAGCCAGCAATCATAGAAGGTTCCGATTCGGATAATAGCATATATCTTTTCAATCCCCTCTTTCGATCTTGGCGCCGCTTGCCGACCAACAACCTGTTCCCCGGCCGCATGGCGTGGTCACCAGATGGAAAGAAGATCGCATTTACGTTCTCTACCAGCGACGCTTCCAATGCAACTACAGCGGGCATAGCGATGCTGAATTTGGAAAACATGGAAACCTAGAAGTTATATGTCGTGCCTTCCAACGAGGGGCACTAAAAATGGGCTCTTGACACTTCCAGCCCTTACGCTTCAGCTCGGCGTGACACCGCCGTTGTTCTTTCCAATTTCATTTGCCTGCCGTTTCCTCGGACATGCCCCATTTGTAACATGTCCAGAAGTTTAATTATGTATGAGACAATCCGTAGTATCATCTATTTATCTGAAGATTCTCCATCCATGTCAGAATACTTATCACTAATCCAAGGGATAAAACCAGGGTCATCAACTTTATAGAGTAAAGAGGTGGAGCGCAGTCTTGAATCTATTCTTTTGGTTTCGCTCTTTGGAGGCTCTCCGATGAACAAAAGTAAGGCTGTGTTCGCGTTCTTTTCAAGTGATATCGGGGTTCTGATTTTGCTCGCGCTGGCGCGCATTCTCCTGCAGATTCCCACCAACGGAACGTACGGCTTTCATCAAGATGAATTGGTCACGATGGATATTGCCACACGTGGCTTGGCGTGGGGTTATGTCGCCTGGCCCCCCATCACTCCATTTCTGGCGCGCCTCGCACTGGCACTGTTCGGGTTATCGCCTATTGGCCTGCGTTCGTTTGCCGTGATCGCGGAAGGACTCGTCATGCTGTTGACGGGTTTGATGATCCGCGATTTGGGCGGAAGCCGCTGGGCGCAGATCCTCGGCGCGGTGACCGTGGCTACAACGCCGATTTCCATTGTCCAAGGCGGGCTGCTCCAGTATGAAACCTTTGACTATATGTTTTGGGTATTGCTTGCCTTTACAGTCATTCGATTGTTGAAAACCGAAGACCCGCGCTGGTGGTTGGCGATTGGTGCCACCATCGGTTTGGGCATGATGAACAAGTACACCATCGCGTATTCCATCGCTGGGGTCGTTATCGGCGTAGTATTGACGAGTAATCGTCATTATCTGAAAAGCCGCTGGTTATGGATTGGCGCATTCCTGGCGTTGGCGCTATGGCTTCCCAACTTGGTCTGGCAATTTCAAAATCATTTTATATCGCTGCAGTTTCTTGCCAGCATCCACGCGCGCGACATACAGAATGGCTTGACCAGCGGTTTCCTAACAGACCAGATTATGTTCAATCTCAATCCGGTCATGATATTCCTGATCGTCGCCGGGTTATATTATTTTTTCTTTTCGCCGAACGGTCAGCGCTATCGGATGATGGGCTGGATGTACGTTGTGCCTTTCGTTCTATTGTTTCTTTCGCAAGGCAAAGGGTATTACCTAGCGGCGGCTTACCCCATGCTCGCGGCAAGCGGCGCAGTGTGGTGGGAAGAAAAGCTCACACGGATGGCTAACCCGCGCGAGGCGCGTGCATGGCGACGGGTCACTTGGAGCGTCTTGAGTATCTTCGCCGTGCTTACGACCGCTATGGTACTACCGGTCGCTCCGTTAGGTTCTGCGTGGTGGAACTTTATCAGCAAAGCC
>DATJAH010000046.1:0-31589 GCA_035516425.1 Anaerolineales bacterium | reverse complement strand
GCCGCGAGAATGCTCCCCGCCACAACGATCGATCGTGATGACATTCATCCTGCGGATTGTTTTACGTACAATAACCCGGATAAAGTTCTTATCCGGGCCCATGAATTGGTGATAATCGGCGCAATAATACCTGAAAGCACCTTTCTTGTCCAGTTACATCTATCATTTTATTACAATGAACGCAAATTACGCTGTACGAGCCGACCGCCGCTGGTAACAATGCTTTTATCGAGATAACTGCCTTGCCTCTTCCTCGGCATGGAGACCACTCGCCTGCAAGATCAACGGTATGGCTGGCGTAAGCAACAAACTAGCGCCTGCAATTGCCGCTTGGATGGAAATCAAGCTGATGATTCCTGCGAGAGGACCGCTGGCAATCTGACCGAAAGCATCCACCTGCCCGGACATAGAAATGACTGTAGCACGCGAATCGGAATCGAGTCGTTGATTGACCCACGCCGTATAGAGCGGCCCCATCACATTGCGCATGACATCAACTATCCAGATTGCCATCACACTAAGAGCCAGCATCGGCGAGAAAGCGAATATAAGGATCGCCGCGGAAATCAATAAAGTGATCCATAACATGGCGTGCGTAATCGAAGGCGCATGGTTTGCATCGATCCGCTTCTCAACGAAGCGCGTTGCTAAAATAGAAAGAACCATTCCAACTGCGTTCAAGAAACCAAGAAAAGCTACATCGTTCAAGCCAAAGATGCTGGGGATTATGAAGTGATCCACCAAATATTTAACCCAGAGCCGATCCCAACCTTCGGAATACAAACCATAGAACAATCCCACGCCCAAGATGGCTGCCAGAGTCGGACGATTGCGAACAGCATTTATCCCCTTCCTGAATATATCGGTCATATGTTCAAACGTGTTGCGGTCTTCGGGACGCGTAGGATTGAATCCATGTTCTGGCATGAATACGGAGAGAAATACAGCCATCATTGAAACCATGATACCGCCAGCGAGAATAGGTATATTTACTGAAATGTTTCCCAGGGGAATCGCTGCGAGAGTTCCAATCAATGCCCCAGTCAGATCGAATTGGTTACCGCGTAAGAAAGCGCGGTTTGCGTTTTGTTCGCCGATCTCATCGGAAAGCCAAGCTTGCGTAGCGCCGCTGGTGAAAGTGTATCCGATTCCCCAAAGCACTTGGGCAAGTACGATCGGAATAAAAATCGGGAACGAACCTTCAACGATGAACGCCAATCCCATTACAAAAAAACCGATGATGATAGATAGTCGCCGCGAATAAGCATCAGCAACAATGCCGGTAGGAATTTCAAAAAGGAGGACAGTCAATTCAAGCGTCGTTCCAACGAGCACCAGTTGCAGACCGGATAAATGTGCAACGGTCGCTTCATAAAGTGAAGTGACTACAAAGATCATGCCAAAGAACAAAGCATTGAAGAACTGCAAACCAAAATAAAGTTTGTAGGCATCCAATTTATGAAACATTACCTGTCCCCAACAATCTCCTAATCCCCTATCCCACAATCCTTAACTCGCGCGGCATATCGCTCAGCACTTCCACACCATCTTTCGTCACCACCACATTATCTTCGATGCGCACGCCGTTACGTTCGGGTAAATAAATTCCCGGTTCGACCGTATAGGCCATTCCGGGATAGAGCATTTGCATATTGTCGCCGCGCATATACGGCTCTTCATGTCCCTCCATGCCGATGCCGTGACCCGTGCGATGCGTGAAATATTTTCCGTAACCGGCCCGCTCGATCACCTCACGCGCCGCCTGGTCCACGTTGGCACACGGGACTCCGGGCCTGCCAGCCGCGCGCCCGGCCTCATTGGCCCTCAACACGATCTCGGCGATCTTCTTGAACTCCGGCTCGACCGCCCCGACCGCGAACGTCCGCGTCAAATCGGAAATATAACCGTCCACGGTCGCGCCCCAATCCACGACCAGCAAATCGCCGAGTTGCAGCTTCCGCTCCGACGGCGATGCATGGGGATTCGCAGAATTCGGTCCGGCGGAAACGATCGGCGGGAAGGGCAATTCAGCTTCGGAGCCGCGCCTCAGCATTTGAAGCGTCAACTCGGAGGCGATCTCCTTTTCGGTCATGCCGATCTTGATCAACGGAATCGTGGCTTCGAGCGCGTCTTGCGCGACGTGGACCGCCCGCCTCATCGCCTCAACTTCGCTTTGATCTTTACGCAAACGAAGCGATGCCAACGCCTCGGACGCATCCGGAAAATCCGCCTCGGGCGCGCCGGCACGCACATATTGGAACTCCAGCAAACGGAGTTGACGGGGCTCAACGCCGATCTTTTTTCCGTCCAGTCCGAGCGATTGAAGGGCTTTGCGAAAAACTGCGTTCCACTCCGCTGGATTCTCGCCATAGGTCATCGCGTTCACTCGGTATGGAAAGAGATTCACTTTCGGATATTCAAGTTCCGGCAAAACAATGACCGGGTCTTTTCCCGGTGCGACCAGCAGCACGACCGGCCGCTCCATGAGATGAAATTTCAGGCCCGTCAAATAAGTGAGAGTCGGCCCCGGGTTGACGACCACCGCATCCAGTCCGGCCTGAGCGAGAGCGATATGAAGTTTCTCGAGTCGGGTTGACATTTGCTACCTCCGGAATAAAATTACACAAGCACTCATAATCTTACACCTAATGCATGGAGGAAAGACCCTGGAATTAACAAAGTGGATTGCGGCACAGTTCGATCCGGTTGATCTATTTTCCATCACCCCTTCAGAAATAAAACAGCGCCTGATCCTCAAGCCCAGGCTGGATGAAGTTTTTCCCTGGCGTTCACTTTATTCACACCGGCTGCAATGGCGGTCGTCCCATATACAAGGAATTCCATCACGTATTATGACCTGCAGAATTTTCCAAATGCAGGACAGGGGGATTTCAGCCATGATTACCATGCTTATTGGGCAATCCCATTTTTTTCCTGGCGGCCGAAATGCCATTTCCGGGCCCGTTCCTGCTGATCGGCGTACTCAACAGCCTGTCATCCTGGTTCGCGGTGCGTGTCTTCGGTGGAAAGCCCGTCTCGCTTTTAGTTTCACTGCACGTGATCTATATTCTCTCGCAAGGAAAGATCGTTGGGATCATGGCCGGTGGATTCGCATTGGTCGTCGCCGGGCTTGCGTTTCAGCGCTGGCAAGTGGCGGGAGCAGGTGCCCTGATCGCATTGACGAAATTCCAGCTCGGTCTCGTTCCTTTCCGCGCGTTGCTATTGCTGTGGGATGCACCCTGGATCAGTGAAGGCGCTCTTTGTCCCTTCGGGGGTCTTCCTCCTTTCCCTTTGGCTTTATCCGGTACGGCCCCACCGACTGGTTCAAACCACCCGGAGCAGCCCTCCCTACCCTGAAGGCCGCGTTTCGCTTTGGCAATGGATCGGCCGCTGGGCTCTTCTATTATGGCTGATATCGCTTCATGAAACTCCCAAAACACGAACGGTTTTACCTATTGCTCACGGCCAACGTTCTTGCGATCCCTTATTCCCAGCAAACCGACTTGCTGCGGTTGTTTGCCCTATTTACGGGGTATGGCGCAGTCCGCACCAATCTCTTCTTTATCGCCGGCGGGCTTGGACTATTTTCGGGAGTCTCCACATGGGCGGTCATTCGCGCCTTGGTACTCATTCCCCTCGGCTTGTATTTCAGGGTTTTCCATGGGGCCGCACGGAAACAGAGAGTTGCCTGACCCGCCTCCAGAACCTCTCCATCGTCTCCGGATGCTGCTCCACCCACACCAACAGTCCCAATAGCCAGTAGAACTGCGCACCGTTGGGAGACAAGCCCGTTGGGACCAGAAGCCACGAGATAAGGGTGAATCTCCAGGTGACAAATTCGGCACAGATCATCCAATCGCTGGGCCAGATCGAGGGTGAAAACATGGCCGCCACATAGAAGGATCGAGATCGGGAAACCAGCAGAATAATCAGAACGATCAAAAACAACACAACATAGAGCCACTCATGACCCGTCAACGCGCTGAAACCGGCCAGGCTGGCGGCGGCGGTGGTGCGCGTGCTCATGGCGGGCAGAGCGACCAGCCAGTCCCTGATCCAAAGCGGCTGGATCAAAGTGGGTATGCCCCACAGGACAAGACAGGCAAGCGAAAAGGCGGCGATCTCACGCCAGTTTTTTTGCCGCCACCACTCCATCAACTGCAGCGGAATCCATAAAAGCCCCAATTGTGGTTTCAGGGTCAGAAGAGACAAGCCCAAGCCGCCCAGCAATCTCGCCGGCACCCATAGGAGGGCATCCAGGCTCCCCATCGAGAGGCCAAAGACAAAGGGAAACGAAAGCAAAATCCAATGGGATTGTTTTTTCGCCAGAACAATGATCAGAAGAAAAGAAACACAGATCAGGATCGGGACCCAGACGGAAAAGGGCATCCAAGTCGTGAAGGATAATAACCAAGCCACCTGGATCGGATTGATGAACCCATCCACCTTATAGGGAGAGATCCCGTGATTCATGGCCTGCCCCGCCTGATAAAAGATATACCAATCGCGGAATATGGGAAGAGGCGGTAAGGGAATCATGCCTTGTTTCGCATCTTAAAAATGCGAGCAAAGAATATATCGATCAAGGATGGAGCCAGATATTCGATCGCGATAAAAATGCCATACCACCATGGAAGGATCACAACCCGACGCGGGTGATCCGCGAGCTTCACCACGCGACGGGCCACGTAGTGGGACGTCATCGTAAGGCGGCGCAGGGACTCCAGCCGCGAAGGCCGGCCGGCTGCAGGGCGGCTGTGCTCGCTAAATTCGGTTCGGGCGAAAGCCGGGTAGATTCCGGAGACATGGATGCCAAGCGGAGAAACTTCCCGGCGCAGGGCGTCCGTGAATCCGCGCACGCCAAATTTGGTCGAGGCGTAGATCGAATAGGTGGGGATGGCAATCCAACCTGCCATGGAAGACATGTTGATGATGTGCCCCTGTCCTTGCTTCAACATATACGGAAGCGCGGCGCGCGTCACCTGGATCACGCCCAACAAGTTCACATCCACCTGTGTTTCGATATCGCGTGCGCTATCCAGATTTTCCAGCCAATCGAGCCGGCCAAAGCCGGCGTTGTTGAACAGGATGTCAATGCGGCCATATAGATCAACCGCTGACTTCACCATCAAATCCACATCGACACGATTAACCACATCCACCGGAATGGCCACCGCCTCACCGCCTTGGGCTTGAATCTCGCTGGCCAACGCCTGCAGGCGTTCGAGGCGGCGCGCGGCAAGGACGAGCTTGCATCCCTCTTTGGCAAATAAGCGCGCCGCGTCTTCGCCGAAGCCGGAGGAGGCGCCTGTGATGATAACGACCTTATTTCTGAGAAGATCTGACATGAACGAGACTCAAAAGAGTGGGTGGATCCAGCAGTTCAATTTTATTCCGATTCTTCCGGATTCTCCTCAGTCGTTCGTTTGCGCGGACGCGGCGGCTCAATGACGGCCTGAGGGGCGACGGCAAGTTCGACGACTTGATCCATGTGCGTGACCGGGATGATCTTCAAGTCAGAGCGCACGGTTTTCGGAACCTCGTACAAATCCTTCAGATTCTTTTCGGGCAGCAGGACCACTTTCAGTCCGGCGCGGTAGGCCGCCAGGACTTTTTCGCGCAGGCCGCCGATCGGCAGGACGCGTCCGCGCAAGGTGATCTCGCCCGTCATGCCGACTTGATGATAAACGGGTCGGCCGGTCAATGCGGAGATCATCGCCGTGGCAATGGTAATCCCGGCGGACGGTCCATCCTTGGGGATCGCGCCCTCCGGCATATGTAAGTGAATGTCCATGCGCTCAAAGACCTCCATTTCAACCCCAAGCTGTGCCGCGCGCGACTTGATGTAGGTCAGCGCGGCCTGGGCCGACTCCTGCATCACATCGCCGAGCTGGCCCGTCATCTGCAGGGCGCCCTTGCCTTCCAGCACGGCGACCTCAACGGGCATGATCTCACCGCCGTTTTCCGTCCACGCCAGGGATTGCACCACGCCAACCTCATCCTGCTTTTCCATCTCCGGCGGAATGTACTGCGGCGGATCCAGAAACTTTTCGATGAGGTCGGCAGCGATCTTGGTCGGATATTTCTTCTCTTCCGCTTTGAGCCGCGCCACCTTGCGCGCAATGCGTCCGATCTCGCGTTCGAGGTTGCGGACGCCCGCCTCAAAGGTGTACTCGCGGATGATGCGCTGAAGCGCAGCGGTCTCAAAGGTTAACTCGAGGTCGCTGATGCCGTTCTCTTCAATCTGACGCGGGATCAGATAGCGGTTCGCGATCTCCAGTTTTTCCTCCTCGATGTACCCCGGGAACTCGATCACCTCCATGCGGTCCAGCAGCGCGGCGGGAATCGAGCCCAGATAATTCGCCGTGGTGATGAACATGACTTTGGAGAGATCGAACGGCAACTCCAGATAATGATCGCTGAACGAATTGTTTTGTTCCGGGTCGAGCACCTCGAGCATCGCCGAGGCCGGGTCGCCGCGGAAATCGGAATAGAGTTTATCGATCTCGTCCAGCATGAAAAGCGGATTGGCCGTCCCGGCGCGCTTCACCGTTTGCAGGATTCGCCCCGGCAGCGCGCCGATGTACGTCCGGCGGTGGCCGCGGATTTCCGCCTCATCCCGCACACCGCCCAGGGAGACGCGCACGAATTTGCGCCCGAGCGCTTCGGCGATCGAGCGACCAAGGGACGTTTTCCCGGTTCCGGGCGGACCCACAAAACACAAAATTGGTTGACGATCCTTCTTTGGTTTCAAGGAACGCACCGCGATATATTCCAGGATTCTTTCCTTGGCCTTTTTCAAACCATAATGATCGCGGTCCAGGATCTTCGCGGCGTGCTTGACCTCGAGATTATCCGGAGTGGACTTGTTCCACGGCAAATCGAGGATCCAATCAATATAGGTGCGGATGATGCCGACTTCCGGGGTCATCGGCGGCATTTGATTGAGCCGTTCCAATTCTTTCAACGCGACCGCCTTTGGTTCCTCGGGCAAATTCGCGGCTTCGATCCTGCCTTTCAAATCCTTGACATCACGCGTGAAGATATCGCCTTCGCCCAGCTCATCCTGGATCTGCTTCATCTGCTCGCGCAGGTAAAACTCACGCTGACTCTTGTCCACCTCGTTCTGGACACGCGAATGGATCTCATCTTCCAGTTCGAGCACATCCACTTCCTGCGCCAGGATTTTGTTGACGGCTTGTAATCGTCCACGCGGATCAAGCAGGGTCAGCAGGCTCAGTTTCGCCTCGTAATTCAAGGAAAGCGATGTGGCGATCATATCGGCAAGCCAACCGGGCTCCGCGATATTCATCGCGAACAAATGCGCTTCTTCAGGAATGGCGCGATCCAACTGGACACAGCGGTCAAACATGTCCAGCACGGAACGCATCAACGCCTGCGTCTGACGGTCCGCCGCCGTCGGCTCGAAGATGACCCGGGCGCGTACCTTCATGAACGGCCGCGTGCGCGTGAACTCCACGATCTCCACGCGCCGCCGTCCCTGCACCAGGGCCGAGGAGGAGCCGTCGGGCATCGAAAGCAGCCGCCCCACCGCCATCTCCACGCCGACCGCCAAAAAGTCGGAAGGCTTCGGCTCCTCGATTTCGGGGTCTTTTTGCACGAGACCGATCACGGTTTGGTTCTTGGCCTGCGCGTCCTGAACCGCGACCAGGGAGGATTCGCGTCCAATGAAAATCGGCGCGACCATGCGCGGGAACACCACTAAATCCCGCAAGGGGATCACCACGGCTTCGATCAAGCCGTTTTCATCGGCTTCGTAGTTGGGAACCCGGTAGAGTTCTTCGGTGCGCTGCGACAACGCTAAATTGAAATGTTCTTCCTCGTTCCAATCGTTATTCATTCCGTCTCATTTTCTTCCACGCCATCATGACCTCCGCGGTGACAAACATCGAACCGGCGGACAGTACAATGCTACCATCTTTTGCGGACAATTCCAACGCGCGCCCGAACGCCGCCTCAACCGGCGCCGCCGCCTCATTCGGGATGCCAGCCTGCCGCGCCAACTCTTGGATTTTCTCCGGCTCGAGCGCACGCGGATGATCGGCGCGTGTCACAAACATTTTCCTGATCTTGGGCTTCATCTCCGTGAACATACCAGGGATGTTTTTATCCTCCGAGGCACCGAAGATCAGATAGACCGGCTTGTCGGGGAAATAATCGTCGAGCGCCTGACGGAGCCGGGCAAACGAATCCTGGTTATGAGCCGCATCAAAGATCACGGGCGGCTCGCGCCGCACGACCTCAAAGCGCGCCGGCCACTTGACGTCCGCGAAGCCTTTGCGGATTTGAGCATCGCTGATCTTCAATCCACTGGCTTTGAGCGCGGCATACGCCGTGGCGGCATTATCGACTTGGTGGACGCCGAGCAAAGGAATGCTGAATTCCAAATTCGCAATCTTCAGGGTTTGCCGATCAAGAGAATGGCTCAACGATTCATAAATAACATCCCGCCCAACCAAAGTAAACGGCGCGTTGCGTTCCTTGGCAATCCGTACCAGGACTTCCAGAGGTTCGTCCTTCTGCGGCGCCGAGACGACCGGCACGCCTGCTTTGATGATCCCGGCCTTTTCCCCCGCGATCAGCGCCAGCGTATTTCCCAGGACCGCCATATGATCGTAGGATAATGAAGTAATGACCGCAACCTTCGGCATGACCACATTGGTGGCATCGAGCCGGCCCCCCAATCCGACTTCGATGACCGCCGCATCGACTTTTTGTTGGGCGAAATATAAGAAGCCGAGCGCGCTGGTGATCTCAAAGGTCGTGAGCCGCGGAATCTTCGCCACCGCCGGTTTGACTTGTTCGACCAAATCCACCAGTCCCTGATGCGGGACCGGCTGTCCATCGATCTGAATCCGCTCGCAATAATCCAACAAATGCGGCGAAGTGTATAAGCCGACTTTACATCCGGCGGCTTGCAAGGCTGAGGCGCACAAGGCAGAGACCGAGCCTTTGCCCTTCGTCCCAGCCACATGGACGACGGGGAATTTCGCTTGCGGATTGCCGAGCTCCGCCATCAGAGCACGCATCCGGTCGAGGTTGAAATCGGCTTTGGCAAGCTCGGACGAATGTTTGAGACTATAATCCACGAAGGAATAAAGATAGTCGAGAGCGGAATTGTAGGCGGTTTCGATGTCAGTCATGCGAAGGATTGTAATCGTTGGAATATACTGATGCAAGAGGAAGGCAAAATGAACAATAACAAAAACTCAAAAGATGAAAGCGAGACTGCTAATCCACCGGCTTCCAAAATTTTGGGAATTTAGTGAAATCAGTATGCTTTTCCGTTCCAACTCGACCAGCCTGGGTTGGATTCATAATCGCGATTGGATTGTTAATCATGATTGGTGAACGCGCAATTAATGCAATGAGCATTATTGTGGGATGATCGGTTTGCTTAAGTGGTTGGTTGTGCATTCGGCGAGGAGAATACCCTTTGTGGACGCACAGGGCCACAGGACCAATGGCAGTCTTCTTTGGCTGGGGCGTATTAATACTTGGAGCAATCCTAGCGGCACAAGGACTAAGCAGATTAATTTCTCGATGATGATATGTTCGCCACCCTCACCATCCACCTCCATCTGCCCGGCTGTTCCTCGCTCAAAGAAAAGCGCGGCCGAATCAAGCCGCTGATGGCGCGTCTGCGGCGCGAGTTCAATGTCTCGGTAGCGGAAATGGATTTGAATGACAAATGGCAGGAAGCCGTGATCGGCTGCGCCATGATCGGAAACGACGCGGCTCACCTGCAACAGTCCATGCAAAGTGTGGCAAAATGGGTGCATGCGAATTGGGAAGATGGTCAAGTGCTGGATGAGAAAATAGAAATTTTATAGGTACATAACATACTCTAGAAATTTACCGATGAAACTCTTTGACATTCCTTATCTACGACTCGTCAATCAACATATCGTCAAATCCACATTTAAAAAGCCGGAAGATGTTGTTCGCTGGCTTGGAGCAGTTCAATCCCAAGATTATGCGGCGGCAAAATGGGCAATTGCTCAGCGCGAAAAGAATCTCACAGACTCCGACATCGATCAAGCCTTTGCGGATGGAACGATTCTTCGTACCCACGTGATGCGTCCGACCTGGCATTTCGTTGCGCCTGAGGATATTCGCTGGTTGCTCGCATTGACCGCGCCGCGCGTCCATGCCACAAATGCGTATCAGTATCGCAGGCTGGAATTGGATAAAGCACTCTTCCAACGCAGCAACGCCGTATTGACAAAAGCACTGCGCGATGGACATCCATTAACCCGCAATGAACTTGGATTAGCATTCCGTCAAGCAGGCATCGAGATTGATCATCTAAGGTTAAGCTATATCATTATTCATGCTGAACTAGATGCGCTCATCTGCAGCGGCGCGCGGCGCGGCAAACAATTCACTTATGCTCTGCTCGATGAACGCGCGCCCGCCAATAAAACGTCGACGCGTGATGAGGCGCTGGCAGAGTTGACGCGTCGCTACTTGACCAGCCGCGGTCCCGCGACCGAAGAGGATTTGATCTGGTGGTCGGGGTTGAGCCGAAATGATGGCAAAGCCGGGATCGAAATGGTCAAAAGCAAATTTGAGAATGAAAAAATAGATGGCAAGGTTTATTGGTTCCCATCCACATCCTGCAGAAAGAATCCTGCGAATAACGCATTCTTGCTGCCAAACTTTGATGAATATATTGTCGGTTATGCGGATCGAAGCGCGATCTTCGATTCATCCCATACTCAAAAGCTGGATGCGCGCAGCAATCCGCTTTTTCAACATACCATTGTGATCAATGGTCAACTCGCGGGCACATGGAAGCGCACGATCAAAAAGGATACGGTTATGATTGAATTACATCCCTTCGCGCCATTGACAAACAGTGAAAGAAAAGTTGTTACGATTGCCGCTCAAAATTTTGGCAGGTTTCTCGAACTAAAATTGGAGATAGAATGGTAAAGGATAAATCCGTGTTTACGAAAAAGGAGTCCTTATGGATTTAGGATTGAAGGATAAGCGCGCCCTCGTCATGGGCGCCTCGCGCGGACTCGGTTATGCCACCGCGCATCTGCTCGCAAAAGAGGGCGGCAGAGTGGTCATCAATAGCCGCGATCAGGCCAAGGTCAAAGCCGCGGCGGAGAAGATCGCCAAAGAGACCGGCGCGTCCGTGAGCGGCGTCGCAGGAGATGTGAGCGATCCATCCGTGCCGGCGAAAATCATCGAGCAGGCTGTCAAGTTCCTTGGCGGAATCGATCTGCTGGTCACCAATGCCGGCGGACCGCCGGCAGGCGCGTTCGAATCATTCGATGAAGCGGCATGGGAGAAAGCGGTCGATCTTTCCTTCTTGAGCCACGTGCGACTCATCCGCGCCGCCCTGCCCCATTTGCGGAAATCGAAAGCCGCCAGCGTGCTGACGATGACCTCATATTCCGTGAAGCAGCCGTTGCCCAACCTGGTTTTGTCGAATAGCATCCGATCAGCAACAGTTGGGCTTACCAAAACCCTGGCTCTCGAACTTGGCAGCGAAGGGATTCGCTTCAATTCGATTCTGCCCGCCACGATCGAGACGGATCGCATTCGGGAACTGGCAGCGTTCCGCGCCCCAAAGAACGGCACGACGCTCGAACAGGAACTCGCCGTCGATGCGCAGAAAAGCGTCTTCGGACGCATCGGCACGCCGGAGGAATTTGCGAACGCGGCGGTCTTCCTGCTCTCGCCCGCCGCCTCGTACCTTACCGGCGTGATGCTGACCGTTGATGGCGGACAATATAAATCCACGTATTAGTTTGAAGCACGCATGTCATTGCAAAACACCAGCGCGCTGAGCGCAGTCGAAGAGCGGCGTCGCGGCAATCTCATGTTATTATCAAACGGTTCGTTTGAAAGCTAGTTGAGATTGCTCGCCTGCACTTGGCGCAGGCGCCAGTCTTGCCGCTTGGCTCCTCGCAAGGACACATAGCACACGATCCATGAAGAAATTATCTTTTCTGACGCGCATCACGCTGCTGCTTGGATTCTTCTTCGCCCTCGATAAACTATTCGCCATCCTGCGCGGGATCATCATCCTGCGCGAGTTCCAACTCTCCGCCACACTCGACTCATTTTATTTTGCGGACCTGCTTCCGAGTTGGGAAGTGGCGGTGTTTTCCGGCAGTGCCCTGGCGATGGCGCTGATCCCGGTATTATCGCAAACGCTGACCCTGCGCGGGCGGCAGGCCATGTGGGATGCATTTTCGCGCATTGCCAACCTGGCTTTCATCGTGACCGGCATCGCCGCGATCCTGGCCGCCGTCTTTGCCGAACCGATCATCCATTTCTGGATCGCGCCCGGCATCAGCCTCGGGCAGCAACAATTCACCGCCAATCTAATGCGCATCGACCTGATCGCCACCTTCATTTTTTCGATCAGCGGCTTGGTGATCGCGGCCCTGCAGACGAATCAACACTTCCTTCTTCCGGCTATTGCCCCGATCCTGTACAATGTCGGCCAGATCTTCGGAGCGCTCATTCTCGCGCCCAGCAAACCATTTTCATTCGGACCCGTCACGCTTCCGGCGTTCGGCTTTGGCGTGTATGGATTGGTTTACGGGGTCATCCTCGGCGCGGCGTTGCACCTGGCGATCCAAATCCCCGGCCTGATCCATTACGGTTTTCGCTGGACTCCATCGCTCGACATCCGTCAGCCGGCCCTGATCGAAATGTTCAAGGTGCTCTGGCCCCGTCTTCTGACAGCCTTCGGCGTGCAATTGATGTTCTCGATGCGTGCCAACCTCGCCTCACGCTTAAGCGCCGGCGCGTTCTCAGCCATCAGCAACGGCTGGATGATCATGCAGGTGCCCGAAACTCTATTGGGAACGGCCATTGCGACCGCCATGCTTCCAACCCTTTCTGAATTGGCGGCGCGCGCCGACTGGAACGGATTCCGTCAAACGATCGAGAGGGCTCTCCGGGTTTTGATCGCGTTAACCCTGCCGGCGGGTGCGATCCTCGCCGCCGGAATCCATCCGCTGCTGCGTGCGGTTTTTCATTTGGATGAGGCCGGGACCGACCTATTGACGCTCACCACACGCGTTTATATGCTTACATTGTGCGGGTACGCACTGCAAGAGATCGCGGCGCGCGCCCTGTACGCACGCAAAGAGGCATTAACTCCCCTGGCCACGATCCTCGTGCGGTTGTTCGTTTATCTGGCAATTGGCATCACGGGGTTGATTTTTTTCCAAGCCATCGGCGCGCCGGTGATCGCCTTTGCTGAGATATCCTTGACGATCGAGGCCATCCTGATGCTGCTCATCCTTGGTCATCGCCTGAACGCGCCGATCCAGATTGACGGAGTTTTGCTCAAAGGGCTGGCCGCGGCGCTGCTTGGCGGAGCTACGGCGTACGGCCTGGCCGCGATCCTTCCGGGCGGTGCGGTGATCACGGCCATTCTGGGAATGCTGGCCGGCACCGCGCTCGCCTTGGTCATTGTCCACAAGGAAGTGCGCCTGCTTTTGGATCTTTAAGTCGGCGGTATAATAGCGCCCATGTCTGAAAACCTAGGCAATACGCAACCTGTAAAATCCGCAAAAAAATCGCCGCGCTGGCGTTCCCTTTTGATTGGCATCCTCGGCATCATCGTCTTGCTGGCGCTGGCTGGCTTTGGCGGTTATGAAAACGCCATAGGCGTCCGGAACCAGGCCAAGACGGAATTGATCAACAGTCAATTGATGGACCAATTCCAGCGCGCCCTGGTGGACGAACAGTTCAAACGTTACGACGACGCCAAACAGCGTCTCACGTTCATTCTCCAAAACGATTCGTCATTTCCCGGCGCGCAAACGGAAATGGCAAAAATACTGGTGCTGATGAGCATCCCCACCGCAACGGCCACGCCGACTCTCACGCCGACCCCCGATGTGCGCGGCCAGCAAGCCATGTTTGCCGCTGCCCAGCAACTGGTCTCGGCGGGTAATTGGGCAAACGCCTTGACCGAGTTGGATCAACTCCGCAAACAGGATCCTACCTTTAATACTTCCCAGGTGGACGGTCTGTATTATTACGCACTTCGAAATTATGGTGTGGATCTGATCACCAAGCAGGGCAACCTCGAAGGTGGTATCTACGAGCTGACTCTGGCCGAACGTTTCGCCCCGCTCGACAAAGACGCCAGCTCACTGCGGGATGGTGCGCGGCTTTATCTCGACGCGGCCAGCTTCTGGCAGCTGGACTGGGCCACGGCTGCCAACGAACTGCAGCAGGTCTTCTCGGCCTATCCCGCCATGTGGGACGGCACAATGACCGCCGCGCAGCGGTATCAATTCGCGTCGGAGCGCTACGGCGATCAACTTCTCGAGCAAAGCCGGTATTGTGAGGCGGTCAAACAATACCAGGCGGCACAGGGCGTCGGGGCTCTGGATCAAACCGCCGCCAAGGGCTTCAATCAAGCCTACCAGAAATGCTATCCGCCGACTCCCACGGCCGCCGCCCCTGCGATACCACCCATCGCCACTCCTTAACCAATGCCTGCCATCCCTGATTGGGCGCTTGCCTTAACCTTTTGGATTCATTTCCTGGCGGCTGTGACTCTCGTCGGGAGTCTGGTCGCGGCCGCGCTGCTCGTGTTGCCGGCTGCCCGGGCCCTGGATCCGCTCGGCCAATTGAATTTGATCGCCAGCATCCAAAAACGAATGGAGCCGGCGGCCTGGTTCAGCATAAGTCTGCTGATCGTTACCGGCCTGTTCCAGATGAGCGTCAACATACACTACAACGGTTTTCTTTCGGTCAGCAACCAATGGACCATCGCCATTTTGGTCAAACACGTTTTGGTGGTGACGATGATCGTGGTCAGCGCGGTGCAAACGTGGGATGTTCTGCCCTCGATTCGCCGTCTGCTGCTGAGAAAGGATAAAGCAAGTCAGGAAGAGGCCCTGAGGCTGCAGCGCCGCGAAGCCTGGCTTTTGCGCGCCAACTTGATCCTGGCCGTCCTGATCCTGGGAGCCACGGCCGTCATGCGGGCCGCCTAGCTTACCGGGGAGAAGCGTATAAGACATCCGGCTGATCGGTATAATAATAGATCACACGCCGTCCGGGAAAATCGTTTGCCAGCGTCCTGTCGAGAATGTCGCCTTGCGAAAGGGCAAAGATAAAAGGGGAGGTCAGTTCGGCGTTCTCCAGTTCCAGCAAGCCGCCGTATTCTGTCCATTCCTTTTGATAGTGCACGATCACCAGGGCTGGCGTTAAGGATCTTGCTTCAGACGTTTCAAACGGGGCCAGCATGGAGCGGCTGATCCCGTAAAGATCCATCATCCCTTCCAGCCGCTGCGGCAAATAAACCGTCAGGTTATAGCCGATTAGAATGGCTCCCAAGGAGAACGTCGCAATTTGCATCCACCTGCGCCACCGCCCTGACCGAAACACTCGCTCGGCCAGCCAAAATATGCCCGCCGCGCTGACGAGGCTCAGGCTGTAGAAGCCTTCAAAATAATAACGAGGGCCGTATAGGTCCGAACCGATCCAGTACGCCATGTAAACGAACAGCAATGACGGGAAGACCAGTGCCACGAGCCATTTGGGCGCGGCGCGGCCCAAAGACCACAGGCCGAATGGCAGGAACAACCACGAAACATGTCCCCATCCAAAGAAATCTCCCCAGCCCACTTTCAAACTGGTGTCCAGATTGTACCAAGCCCAATGCAGATCATGGCCGCTCGGTTCGCTTCCAATGCCGGGGCCGAAACCGACCTTGTCATAGGGCCACCAGAGCGTATATGGGTTCAAGATGGGATTCCCGGTCACGGTGAACTGCCAAAGAGGAATTAGAGCCGCGACCAGAACGGCCAGCGAGCCGATCGTCAAGACGCGGCGGCGCGTGGATCGATCGCCGCGCACCAACAAGATCACTCCATGAACAAAGAACGGCAATCCAACCCCCAGCGCGGTCAGGGCACGGGTCCAGGCCAGGGCACCGAGGCTGAGTCCTGCCACAGAAACGGTCAGCCACTTTGGAGCAGATTGCTGAAAGACAAAGCCCACCAAGGGTTTTTCTTTCTGTGCCGGGGGTCTCTCTGGTCGAAACGTATCAAGCCAGGCCAACACAAATGCCAGGCTCAAGAACAAACACCACGGATGGGCCAGCAAGGAACCGGAGATCATCAAAAAGAATGGTGAGGTCAGCGTGAGCAAAGCCGCGAGCAGTGCAATGCGCTCATCGAAAAGTTTTTTGCCCAGCCGATAGGTCAGCCATAGAGCCAGGCCTGCAAGGATCGGGTTAACCCAATCGCGGGCGTGAAGCAGCAAGCCCAAGGCCAGCGCCATCGGCCAACCCAGCGGATATTTTCCGAACCGCTGGCCGTGATAATCCACGACAAACGGAACCATCAGGCTGGTCGGATCCGGCGGCGATGGAAGCGTGAGCCTGCCCTGCGCAAGAACCTGGGCCTGCCACACATAAGCCATTTCATCTTCGACATGAGGGACGCGCCCAAAGACCCGATCCGCGACGAGGTAAGCCGCGATAACAGCCACCAGGCTGAGGAGCAGAGCCACGCGGTCGGCAGGAGATCTCATCGCGAAGGGCCAAACATCACGAATTCGCCAACGTCTCAACTTTTATCGTGCGCCGGTTCGCATTACCCGATATAAGCCCCGTCAAATCGTAGGCCATCGCCCCCGTGATCCTCACCGGGACGAGCTCGCCCACGTTTCGCTTCGATTCAACCAGCACCATGCCGTCAATTTCCGGAGCGTCCCGATAGGAACGTCCGATCGAAATGCCGTTATCATACCCTTCGATCAGCACATCCAAAGTCTTGCCAACGTAGGATTGATTGACCTGCAGCGAGATGGATTGTTGAAGTTCCATCAAACGTTCATAGCGCTCCTGCTTGACCTCCTCGGGAATCGGATCGCCAAGCGGCTCGGAAGTCGTTCCCGGCTCGAAGGAGAATTGAAATGCACCGACTCGGTCAAAACGCATCTCCTCGACGAAATCAAGCAGCGCCTGGAATTCCTCTTCGGTCTCGCCTGGATAGCCAACAATGAACGTTGTGCGGATGGCAAGATCAGGCATGGCAGTCCGCATCTTCCCCAGCGTCCTATGTACCCACTCGATATTGGACGGGCGCCGCATGCGATACAAGGTCTTGGGATGAGCATGCTGAAGCGGCATATCGAGATAGGACAAAACCTGTTTGCGTGCTGCCATGACTTCAATCAGGCGGTCGGTGACATAACCGGGATAGGCGTACATGATGCGAATCCAATCCATCTCTGGAACTTCATCCGTTAATCGCTCCAATAAAATCGCAAGCCCATCCTTCATTCCAAGATCATGCCCGTAATCGGTCGTGTCCTGCGCGATCAGAATCAGCTCGCGTACGCCCTCCTCACGCAGACGACGGGCCTCCGCGACGATCCTGTCCAAGGGGCGGCTGACGGCCGTGCCCTTGATGAGCGGAATGGCGCAGAACGCGCACGGGCGGCGGCATCCGTCTGCGATCTTGAGATAGGCCGAAGCGCCTGCAATGCTCGCCCGAACGGTATCCGCTTCAACGCCCGGCGCCCTTTCCGGATCGGCCCCGACGGTCCTGGCGTCCGCGGGCAGGTGATACAGGGGTTGGGGATGGGGCGCGGCGCGCAGTTCATGCACCACTTGCACAATATCCATCCAGCGCCGCGTGCCAAGAATGCCGTCGATCCCTTGAACTTGCCTGGCCACTTCCACGCCATAACGTTGGGTCAGGCAACCCGCCGCGATCAGGAGCTGACCGTCATGTTTCGCCTCTGCCAGCTCACGCAATACATCAATAGACTCCTGCTTGGCAGGTCCAATGAAACCGCAGGTGTTGACGATCAGAAGTCCCGCTTGATCCGGATCATCCACACGGCGGTAGCCGTCGCCCAGCAGCAATTGCCCCATCGAGTCCGAATCGACGGTGTTTTTTGAGCAACCCAATGACACTAAATGAAATGTTTTTGAAACCACTATTATTCTCCAGAAGTAGGTGTGGGCACCAAAGAGGGTGTGCTGGTCGGCGTCGGGGAAATGCGAGGCGTAGCCGTCGCGGAAGGCAGAGGCGTGGCCGTCGGGGTTGCAACACCTTGAGCCGTGTAAATGTTGTCCACCACCTGGCCAAAGGTGCCCATCAGACCAAGGTTGTTACCATTATACGTGACCGAAAGTCCCGAGGCGCTCCCGACCAGGACTTCCACCTGACTCTTCGCCTCATAGGGATACGCCGTGCCGGGGACAGCCTCACCATCGAATTGAACCTTGCCGTCCACGCTGACGCGCATATAGGTGCGTTCCACCGCGACAAGATTAAGCTCTACAGTTATACTGGCCGGCAGTGTGGCGGTAACGACGGTCGCCAGAGGCGTGGCCGTTGACGGCGTATCCTGGGCGGGGATGAGGGTCACCAGTTGAGATTGCGCACTGGTGGGTTCCGAAGTTTGTGCCAGGAGGTTCCTGATGGCTGGCGCGGTCACCTGGGGATAATACTGCGCATGCATGACCACGACGCGGCTCACTCCCCAGATCGTAAAAAGGATCAGGAGAATGATCATACCGCCGCCGATCAGCAGATCACCGGCGATGAACGTACTCAACGGCGGAACTTTTTCATTGACTTTGATCGGCCTGCCGCGGGCGGGTTTTTGCGGGTGCCGTTCCTGGTGCCGCGCCTGCAAACCATCGGCAAAACGCAACAAGAATGAATCGACATCCAGATCCAAAAAACTGACGTAGTTAACGAACATGCCGCGCGTCTGCACGGGCGAAGGCAGCTCCTCCAGGGCTCCCCGTTCCAGGGCATTCAGAAATGCCGCACGCACATGGATGTGCCGCTCTACTTCCTCCACGGTCAGGCTGAGCATTTCGCGGCGCTGTTTCAATTGTCGGCCCAGATCGCTGAAGATTTCATCGGATGATCTCGCCGTGTCCGCCGACACTACCAGTGGATTGAATTCCGGAACATTTGACTCTCTCACTGCCTGTTGGATTTCCGCCTCTGATCCGTTGCCCACTTCGTTCTCGACACTCTGATCCTTCGACCGGCGCGAGTCAATGTCTTGTTCCGCCGCTGGATGGCCAAGCCGGCTCAAGGACTGTTTAAATCGCGCCCGCC
Source organism: Anaerolineales bacterium (assembly GCA_035516425.1). GTDB lineage: Bacteria > Chloroflexota > Anaerolineae > Anaerolineales > Villigracilaceae > Fen-1038. The sequence goes on along the minus strand of DATJAH010000046.1, from coordinate 12,483 downwards.
ACTCAGAAAGCGATAGGCGCCAGGCTGCGGTGCGGGCTTTCCCACCGGGAGATTCGGGAATCTCGAGCGTCTTCTCAGCATTAACGTCCTGGCCCCCTCCAGCAGCGAATTCCGCATCCTGCGGTTCTTGGTCCGATGCCGAAGTCTGGCCCTCCTGTAATTCGGATTGATCCAACGGCGTGGACGATGGCGATTCTAGTTGCGAGGCGATGGAATGCGCCTCTGCCAGGCTTATGTCTTGGGTGACTTCTTCTTCGGGCGCCTTATTTTTCCCAACGTTTATGCCGCTATCTTTTTTTTTACCCGCGCTTTCCCACTTTCGACCGCCTTGGAGGACTTCGTGGATTTCGCGCTGCTTTTCTTTGCCTTTGATCTCACGGACCTTCGGACGGATGTTTTTCTGCTGGATGACCTTTGAACGCGCGGGGAGGCAGAGGGCATCTCGGGCTCATTGGGCGGTTCGGCTGCGACGGGCTCTTCCGCCGCAGCAGGTAGTTCTTCATGAACGCGCACGGGGACAAATACTTCGGGTTCAGGCGCTGGTTCGGCTGGCACAGAGGATTCCACCGCAGGACCGACCGCTTCGGCGGCTGGATGCCGCGCCCAGCGCTCACGCAGGCTGCCGAAGAAAGATCGGTGCGGACGCGAATCAGAGGCAGGCGCACTGGATGGAACAGGAACCGGTACAGGTTCCACGGGCGAAGCGGTGGATGAAGCCGCCGGTTGTGATTCCGCGGAGCGCGTCCGCGCAGACAGCTCATCCAGATTCAGGCCGAGAAATTCAGCGTAGATTCGCAGGAAACCGCGTGCTTGAACCTGGGATGGAATCGCAGAAAGATCATCATTCTCCAGCGCCTCCAAATAATGGGAACGAACGCGCGTCTGCTCCGCCACCTGCGCGATGGACAAATGCCGGCTTTCGCGGCTTTGTTTGAGTTTTGATCCAATGGATTCAGTCATGGGGGCCCGCGATGTTTACGTCTCTATTTTAACACAACATCACCGGCTCTTATGAACCGGTGATGGATTCTCGATTGTGTTCAACCTCTACTCTTTGGCCTCGGCCTCGGCAGGTTTTGCCTCTTCGGCTTTCTTCCTGCCGCGCGGGGCGCGCTTCGGTTTTTCTTCGGTCTGCGGCGCGGCCTCCGTTTCCGATTCAGCTGCTTCGCCTTCGCGGTGGACCACGATTTTGATCTCAGGCACCAGGTCGATCGTCAGGCGGACATGCGCCTTGAATTCCCCCGCTTCGCGGATGGGCTGCATGTCGATCTGCTGGCGCTTGACCTCATAACGCGTCTGTTCCTGAATGGCCTTGGCGACATCCTGCGTGGTGATGGAGCCATACAGTTTGCCGGTTTCGCCGGCCTTGGCGGAAAACGTCAGCAGGATCCCATTAATATGATCGGCGAGGTCTTTGAGTTCGGTATTGAGCGCCGCCCGTCTGATCTCAGCCTGCTTGCGGATCTTCTCGGCAGTTTTCATCGCCCCAGGCGTGGCCAACACCGCCATGCCATGCATCAGCAAAAAGTTGCGGCCGTAGCCGTCCGCGACCTTCTTAACATCACCGGCGCGGCCCAGTTTGTAGACGTCCTTGATCAACAGCACTTTCATTTCATTCAAGCCCTTTCTGGCAAGAGGATTTATCGATGGAGTGAAGGGTACTACACTCAACGGGCGTTGATTGTAACAGAAGGTTATTATTTTGCCAACCGGGAAATATTATTCTACAGCATCCATCATCTTTGCGAACGTGTCCGCGATTTTGGGATCGAACGGTTTGCCCGCCTGCTCACGGATATACTGAAGCGCCTGATCAGCAGGCCATGCTTTTCGATAAGGGCGATCGCTGGTCAACGCATCCCATACGTCCACGATGGCAAAGATCCGGGCAGGTAAAGGGATCACCTCGCCCTTCAATCCGCGCGGATATCCGCAGCCATCCCATCTTTCGTGGTGGCAGTAGGGAATGTCCATGGCTGGGTTCAAATAAGAAATGGGCGAAAGCAGCTCGAAGGCATACGTCGGGTGCCGATCCACGGCCCTTTTCTCTTCTGCCGTGAGCTCACTGGTTTTCAAAAGGATCTGATCGAAAATTCCCATTTTCCCAATATCGTGCAATAACGCTCCACGCCGAATGTGAATCAATTTATCTTCAGGAACGTTGAGTTCTTTCGCCAGCTTCATGCAAAGGCTCGTGACGCGCTGGGTGTGGCCCTCGGTTTCACGATCACGCAGATCAAGGGCGTGAGACCAGCCTTCGAGGGTCCGGTCATAGGCGATCCTTAAATCCACATTCGTCTGTTGCAAGCCGGAAAAAAGCGAGGCATTGTCAATCGCGATGGAAGCCTGTCCCGCCAGGGTTTCTGCAAAGGATAGCCAGCGGTCGGTCGGACGGAACAGCGAACGATGAAAGATTTCCAAAACGCCGCTCAACTGTCCCTTGGCAATCAACGGCATGCCAAAATACGTGACGAAGCCTTCGCCTTGCATCAATTTTTTTCGGGCAAAAGTTTTGTCGACCCTCCTATCATCAATATAGATATTGCGCCGTTCCAGAGCGGCTTTTCCCGGATGTCCCTGACCAAGCGCAAACCGCGTCTCTTTGATTTCTCCCTTTGCAAACCCCAGTCCGGCAGAATATTCGGGCAGGTGCGTTCCAAGATTGAGAATCAGAACGTCGGCCGCATCCGCTTGAAGTTCGTTTGCAACCTGCTGTAAAAATACTCTCAACGTTAAATTGAGATCCAGGCTGGAGAGGATCGCGAGAAAGTGTTTATGGTAATATATCAGCATGGATCGGTTTCCCGTCAATCCGCGCCGCATCGCCGTGTTTGTGGTGATCTTCGTTCTTATCCTGGTGATCATAGACTTCAATAATCGGCTGGAGGAACTGAATCGTCTTCAAAAGCAAGACGGAATTCTCCAAACCCAGGCGACACAGGAAATACAAACCTATATGGCCCTGCAGACGCAAATCGCGTATGCCACCTCCGATCAGGCTGTAGAGGATTGGGCGCGGCAATCGGGCCATTACATTCAACCCGGCGATCAAGCCGTGATACCGGTCGGATCGGCCAGCGGCGTGCCCGTTCAGGGATCGGAGCCAACGCCCTCGCCAACTCCCATGCCCGACTGGCAAATCTGGTGGAATCTATTCTTTGGCAATCAATAAATCCGCCTCCTTCTTGACCTCGGACCGGCTGGCGCTATTTCCAGATTCGACCCGCATTCGAAACGACTCGTTAATCATTGCGGGGCACGACCTCGCTTCCCTTGCCAACCAATACGGGACTCCGTTATATATTTATGACCGCCTCACGATGGATACATCCGTTGCCGCGTACCAAGGTGCCTTGAAGGCGCATTATCCCGCCTCGTCTGGAATCACCTACGCGGGCAAAGCATTTCTCTGCAAAGCCATCGCTCAATGGACTCGGGGACATCGTCTCTGGCTCGACTGCACGGGTGAAGGCGAAATTGCCATCGCCGTGTCAGGCGACATGCCGCGCGAAAACATCCTCGTGCACGGAGTGAACAAATCGATGGCCGACTTGAAGTCGGCAGTGCAACATGCAGGTACCGTTGTCGTTGACAACCTGGCTGAACTTCATCGCATCCATAACGTATTCATCAGCTCTCCTCCTTCATTCCCCAGGCTGTGGCTCCGTCTTCAACCGGGCATTGCCGTCACAACTCATCATCGTCATACGCAGACCGGACAACAGGACAGCAAATTCGGAATGACGCCCGAGGAAATCAGCGAAGCCGCAACGTTTTGCAAACAAAACCAGCTGCCGCTAAAGGGGATTCATTTTCATCTGGGTTCCAACTTTCGCGATCCCCAACCTTTGATGCCGGCGATCGGGTTGGCCTTGGACATATCGAAACAAATCGGTTTCGAGGATGAATGGCATTTTTGTCCCGGCGGCGGATGGAGCGTGGCGTACCATGAGGATGAATTACCCCAGCCGGAGATTGAAGATCATGTGCGCGCCATTGCAGGAGCAGTGATCGAAGGATGTCAGGTGCGCCGGTTATCGCTTCCACATCTCCAGCTCGAGCCAGGGCGAAGCCTGATCGCACGCGCCGGAGTTGCAATTTATCGCGTTGGCGCCGTGAAGCAGCGCGGCCGACGGACCTGGATATTAACTGACGGCGGGATGGCCGATAATCCGCGGCACGCGTTGTACAGCGCGAGATATTCTTGTTTAACAGTGGCCGGTTTGGGCCGCGAAATGGATGAAAAGGTCTCCATCGCAGGACCCTATTGCGAATCAGGCGATGTGCTCGTTGAAGACTTGCTGATGCCCCAAATCGAAGAGGGCGAATTGCTCGCGATTCCGGCCAGCGGGGCATATCACCTGAGCATGTCATCCAATTACAACGGAGCGCGACGCCCGGCTGTTTTATGGCTCGAAGAAGGACATGTTAAAGAAATCGTCCGTCGCGAGAGGGTGGACGATCTGCTACAGCGCGACAAGGACCTATTTTAGGAAATCCGTTGATGAGTAAATCCTAAATGCATGGACGGGCACGGGCGGAAGCATGTATACTTGCCCGTGTTTATTTGGTAAAATTTTGCCGCGTATTCTTAAGGAGTGCCCCATGAACATCGTCGCGAAAAAGTTCCGCTTGTACTGGCCCCTGATCAAATCCTTGCAAACCGGCCTGCTATTGATGACTGGCGTGGCCGGTTACTTAAGCACACACGCCCCGGTTCATTGGAATGATTTTCTTCCAATGATCCCGAGTTTATTTCTCGCAATCAGCGGCTCGACTATTTTGAACATGTGGTGGGATCGTGACATTGATGCAAAAATGAAACGCACGCACAAGCGCCCGACCTCAGCCGGACAAATCACAGCCAATGAAGTCCTGCGGCTTGGACTGGTCATTTCCATCATCGGAATCGGCTGGGCCTTTTACGTGAATTTCCTTTATGGCTTGGTGGTCTTCGCCGGACTATTCTGCGACGTGATGATCTATAGCATCTGGCTCAAACGCCGGACCTGCTGGGCGATCGTGTGGGGCGGAATATCCGGGGCGATGCCGGTCCTTTCGGGACGCGTCCTCGCGGTGGGCCGGATCGACGCGATCGGGGTCTTGCTGGCGGCAGCGATCCTGTTTTGGATTCCGACTCACACCTTGACCTTCAGCCTAAAGTTCTTCGAGGATTACAAGAACGCGGGCATTCCCACATTCCCATCCACCTATGGAAATCAATTCACCCGCGTTGCCATCGCGGCGTCCAGCATCATCGCCGGCCTCGCCATGAGCGTGGCGTCCATCTGGATTGGCGTCGCCGAAGGAATTCTGGCATTAATTATCGTGCTTAGCGCCGTCCTGCTCTTCCTTGCAGCAACGGTGGTCTTCAATCCTTCCGATCAAACCAATTTGCGCCTTTATAAGTATGCATCCATTTACATGCTAAGCACGATGCTGTTGATCATTCCGTATCATATCTGAAGCAAAGCAGGCGATATAAGGACTCTGGCAGCCGTGCCAGAGTCTTTTTGTTGTTCCGCGGGCGACGACATATACGAAGGATCAGCGTCGACCGATCGTGGGTTTCGACGAATCAATGCTTTGGCGTCTTCGCTGAAGAGCTGCGAATGCCTGCAATTCTTCTTCGGGTCATAGAATTTGAGCGCCTTCCTATTGATCGCTTACCTGCTGATCACCTTAGCCGAGCGCCAAGGCGCGATCTCTGGCCGGGAGCCCAAGATTTCGCCGCTCAAGGGGGGTCGGGTCAGAAACGGGAACGCGGCCCTGCACCTTCCGTGCCGAACATGGCGTCTTTGGAAACATAAAGCGGCGGCGGAAATGCTATAATTCCCTCCAATGTCCTTTTGGGTAGTTCTAGGCGGGGCCATCGTCCTCTTTTTGGGAGCGATCGCTAGCTATGGGTTGGGTACACGCGCAATTCAAACCAGCCGACGGCTGGCAAATTTTCGTTCCCGGCAAAATTATATCCTGAGTGCACGCTGGTTATTCGGATTGACTGTCCTCTTGATCGCCGCGGCGGTGGCCGTTCTAGGTTTCGGCCTCACACGCGGATCGCCCCCGGCTTCCGCGCCGCCTAATTTGGCAGCCGAAACTTTTCCGCCAAGTGCAACTTCGTTTGCGCGGGCGTCTGCCACGAGTTCGCCTACCATTATTCTTATTGCAACAAGCACCAGCGGGTCAAAATCGATAACCATTCCCACTGCGACGCCGGCGCCCTTGCAGCCGCCGACCAGGAAACCCCCGGCCACCCTCGCACCGACTCCATCCAGCACATCGACCAAAATCCCAACCGCCACTCCAACGGTAAAGCTTAACAACTTATTGGTGGTGAGCACTCCCTCCAGTACACCGACTGCAACTGTCTCTGCTACCTATACTCCTACACTGCCTCCCACGTCCACGCCAACGACCGCATCCATCGAAATCCGGGTTTATTTCACCGATCAACAGCGATTGGCCAGCGGCCTCGGGCCCTACGAAGAATCAGTTATCCGGACGATTCCTTCTTCGGAGGACCCGATTGCCGGTGCGCTGGACGAATATTTCAAGGGTCCAAGTGCCACGGAACAGACGGAAGGCTTGATCGCGATTGAAAATGGTTTCGTCGGATATCGACGATTTGAATTGGATGGAGACATCCTGCGCGTCTATTTGACGGGCTACTGCGAGCCCAATGGCACGTCATACAACATTTCAAGCCCGTTGGACAAAATGTTGAAACAGTTCCCGGGCGTACAATATGTGAAACTCTACGACGCCTATAAACACACACGCGATCCGAACACTGAAAGTGACTCATCACCGGTTTGTCTCGATGTCATTTTTTCTCCCACGCCAACCCTCACTTCGACACCAACCCTGACGTTGACGTTTACTGCGACTCCATCCAGCACGCCCACTCAGACGCCAACCCAGACTTCATCGCCCACCGCGACTTGGACTCCTTCCAACACGCCGACGAAAGTGGTCACTCCAACGCCATCTCTCACCTCTACCTCGACTCCACTTAACACGCCGACTAAAACCTTCACTCCAACTTGGACGCCATCCAATACACCAACCAAAACCTTCACTCCAACTTGGACGCCATCCAACACGCCGACGAAGGCCTTCACCCCGACTTGGACTCCCTCCGCCACACCGACTAAGACCTTCACCCCGACTTGGACTCCATCCAGCACTCCGTCCAAGACCTCCACTCCGACTTGGACTCCGTCCACCACACCGACCAAGACCTCCACGCCAACCTGGACGCCGTCCACCACGCCGACCAAGACTTTCACCCCGACTTGGACTCCGTCCAGCACTCCATCCAAGACCTCCACGCCAACCTGGACGCCGTCCACCACGCCGACCAAGACATTTACCCCAACCCGGACACCTTCCAGCACGCCGAGCAAGACACCGACTGCAACTTGGACGCCATCGAGCACGCCCACCAGGACCTTCACCCCAACTGGGACTCCGTCCAGCACTCCATCCAAGACCTCCACGCCAACCTGGACTCCGTCCAACACGCCGACCAAGACATTTACCTCAACTTGGACGCCGTCCAGCACGCCGACCAAGGCCTTCACTCCAACTTGGACTCCGTCCAATACACCGACTGAAACTTGGACGCCATCTAGTACACCGACCAAGACCTTCACCCCGACTTGGACTCCATCCAGCACGCCAACCAAGACATTCACCGCAACTTGGACTCCATCCTATACGCCAACGAAAACCTTTACCCCAACTTGGACACCATCCAGCACAGCAACTGAAACTTGGACGCCATCCAGCACACCAACCAGGACCTTCACCCCGACTTGGACGCCTTCCAATACACCCACCAAGACCTTCACCCCAACTTGGACGCCATCCAGCACACCAACCAAGATCTTCACCCCGACTTGGACTCCATCCAATACACCCACCAAGACACCGACTGAAACGTGGACGCCATCCAGCACGCCGACCAAGGCCTTCACCCCGACTTGGACTCCATCCAATACACCCACCAAGACATTCACTCCAACTTGGACGCCCTCTAGTACACCCACCAAGACCTTCACTCCAACTTGGACGCCATCTAGTACACCAACCAAGACCTTCACTCCAACTTGGACGCCCTCCAACACACCGACCAAGACCTCCACGCCAACCTGGACGCCGTCCAGCACACCGACCAAGACATTCACTCCAACTTGGACTCCGTCCAATACACCGACTGAAACTTGGACGCCATCAAGTACACCGACCAAGACCTTTACCCCGACTTGGACTCCATCCAATACGCCAACCAAAACCTTCACCCCAACTTGGACGCCCTCGAGCACGCCGACCAAGACCTTCACCCCGACTTGGACTCCGTCTAAGACACCGACTAAGGAACCGACCGAGACTTGGACTCCTTCCAATACGCCAACCAAGACACCAACTGAAACTTGGACTCCGTCCTATACGCCAACCACGACCTTCACTCCAACGTGGACGCCATCTAGTACACCAACCAAGACCTCCACTCCGACTTGGACTCCGTCCACCACACCAACCAAAACCTTCACCCCGAGTTGGACTCCATCCAATACGCCAACGAAAACCTTTACCCCAACTTGGACGCCATCGAGCACGCCCACCAAGACCTTCACCCCAACTTGGACTCCTTCCAATACACCCACCAAGACCTTTACCCCAACTTGGACGCCCTCCAATACGCCAACCAAGACACCAACTGAAACTTGGACTCCGTCCTATACGCCAACGAAAACCTTTACCCCAACTTGGACGCCCTCGAGCACGCCCACCAAGACATTCACCCCGAGTTGGACTCCATCCAATACACCAACCAAAACCTTCACTCCAACTTGGACTCCTTCCAATACGCCGACGAAGACATTCACTCCAACCTGGACCCCATCCAATACACCCACCAAGACCTTCACCCCAACCTGGACGCCATCCAGCACGCCGACCAAAACCTTCACCCCAACTTGGACGCCATCCAATACACCGACTCAAACATCATCGCCCACTCCAACATTCACTTGGACGCCGTCTAATACTCCAACGAATACCATTACGCCGACCGCGACAGTTGACACCTGCGATCGCGCTGCGTTTATCAGCGATGTAACCATCCCGGATCAATCCATCCTTCATATTTCAGAAGCGTTTACCAAGACATGGAACATACAAAACGTCGGCACATGCACGTGGACGACCGGTTATAAGATGGTCTTTATAAGCGGTGACCAGATGAGCGGCCCTGACTTTGTCTACCTGCCTACTAATGTCCCGCCTGGTCAGAGCATGGACATATCTGTGGATCTGGTAGCACCTGAGATCGCAGGCAAATATCAGGGAAACTGGCAATTGGAGGCGCCGAGCGGAAAAATCTTTGGAGTTGGCGATTCCGCCGATCAACCCATCTGGGTAAGAGTCAGAGTTATCACGCCCTCCATCAATACAAGTACGCTGACGCCCACGCCTTCGCCCGTCGCGTCACTGAGCGGGGTAGTGACTCCACAAAGCCCCATTTCCTATGACTTCGTGAGCAACGCCTGCACAGCGCAATGGGAAAACGGTCATGAGTTCCTGCCTTGTCCAGGTCAGGATGGAGACAAGAACGGATTTGTGCTTTTGTTGAGCCAAGCCAAGCTCGAAGATGGCACTGTTATGAATGCCCCCACCTTACTGACTTTCCCTGAATTCACGACAGGCGGAACTGTCCAGGGAATCTATCCAAGCTACCTGGTCCAGTCAGGCGATCATCTGCAAACCAGCGCAAGTTGCGAGAACGGCGCAAGAACTTGCTCCGCCCTCTTCCAGATCAGCTATATCGACTCTTTGGGACGGAAAACCGATCTCTGGACTGTCGGCGAATTCTACGACGGCATGTATTCCAAGGCAGATATTGACTTGAGCAGCCTGGCTGGTATGAGAGTGGAATTCGTCCTGAGCGTCTCCGCTTTAGGCACTCCAGAGGATGATCGCGCTCTGTGGATCGCACCGGCCATCATGCATTTGCAGGCAGCAACACCCACCGCAACCGGCATCGCTGCTACTGCCACACCTGCCTCTCCTGAGCCTACTGCGACCTCAAGTGCCACACCAACTTCCACGGCTGTTCCCCCCCATAATCCTACGCCGACTCCGACGGCGGTTGCGGGAAAGCCTGCTCCACAATCTTCCTCCATTTCGGAAATCATCAACCAGATCATTTCATTCTTCCGTAAACTGCTGGGCCATTAGAAATGTAACAAGAGCGGACAATGACCGATGATTGTCCGCTCCGTGATCCAAAGCCAGGATCTATCCAGTTTGGGCTTACTGCTCAATGAACGAACCGGAGGCTGACCAGAGGGACGGTCCGTTCGGGCCTTTGACCTCTACACGCCAAAAGAGTGGAATATTTACTGGCAGGTTGGCCGTGGGGGTAAAGCTGGTTGTGGTCGGACGGGCGGTTAGCAGGATGGAAGTGAAGGCGCTATTTCGTGAGATTTGAATGATATAACCGGTGACACCGGAAGAGTTCGGATCCGACCAACTAAAGGTCGGACGCAGGTTCGAACTTGGGATCGCGCCGGTAGGGGCAGTCAGTGTGGGCGATAAGAGGGCGGCGCGCAAGGACCAGGTCGATGACCAGCCGCTGAAATCGCCAATGCTGTTATACGCGCGCACATGCCAGTAATACTTGGTATTCGGCTCGAGCGTCAGATTGCTCAGGTAGGGCGGAGCAGGAGTGGTGGCATCCAGAATCGGCGAGGTAAAAAGAGGGTTATCTGCCACTTGGATCTGATAATGATCGAAGAGCGTACCGGTGGGTACGGCACTGGCCTTCCAAGCAAATGCCGGATCGTTGTAATTGGGGAGCAGTAAGTTGTTCGCTGGACTCGATAGAACCGGCACAGATGGAGGGTTGCCCGTCAGAAGAGCCGAAGGCGGAGATGACCAAAGGGACGGCCCATTGCCTCCTCGGGTCTGCACCCGCCAATATAGGACCGTATTCGCGGGAAGATTCGCAGCGGGTGTAAAACTGGCGGAGGCGGAACTGCCGGTCATCACAGCGGAAGCAAAGGTACTATATCGGGAGATCTGAATAGTATAGCCGGTGACGCCTGACGTGTTCGGATCGCTCCAAGTGAACATGGGCCGATTCGTTTGAACCGAACTTGCGCTGTCGTTAGCCGGTGCGGAGGGACTCGGCGGCAGGAGGCTTGTGCGAAACGAACGAATGACAGACCAGGAACTATATTCCCCGTTGGAATTAAAAGCACTTACGCGCCAGTAATAGGTCGAGTTCGAAGCCAAACTCGATGCCACTTCAAACTGAGCAGTACTGATGTCCGTAATGGAACTGTCATCCACGAACGGGCTGCTGAACGCAGTATCTGTTGCCAGCTGAATGCGATAGTGATCGAAGGTCGTTCCGAGAGGAACGCTGACCGGTTTCCATTGAAGCATCGGCGTGTAGTTTGTTGTCAGGGATTTGTTGGCCGGCGCGCTCAGAACAGGTATGCCCGGCGGATTTGCCGTAGTAAAGCTTTGAACTGCCGACCAAGCGGAAGGTCCATTGAATCCATTGGCTCGAACGCGCCAGTAGAAAGTGGTAGCGGCTGGATAATCAGCCGGCACGGTATAAGAAGTGCCAGCTGCCACGACGTTTAGTTGCAGGGGGGAGAAATTGTTGTTCTTCGAAATCTGCAGGGTGTAATTGCTTGCACCGGTTACCCCGTTCCAGCTTGGGCTGGGCCGAAGGTTGAGCAGTGAGCTTCCATTCGCAGGTGCCAGCAGAGCGGGTGAAGCGAGCAAAGTACTGAAACTCCACCACGTGTTGCCATTGGCGTAGGTGGAGCCGGCGGAATTGTTGGCCCTGACCTGCCAATAGTAAACTGCGTTGTTGTCCAATCCACTCAGGGACGCCGTTGTAGTGGTTGTACTGATCCAGGAGGTATCGCACGCGTCATTATTAATCGTATCGTAGCAATATTCATAGCTGGTTGCGCCGCTGCTTGTGCCCCATGACAACGTCGGACTGGGCGATTGTGCTTTGGCTCCATTGCCAGGAGCGCTCTTGCCAAATGTCGAGGGCGGAGTGGGAGAACCACCAACCTGATTCGCCAGGGCATGCAGCCAGCCCTGGATCGTCTGCCCGTAGATATAGGCATCGGGGCTGATGGTCCAATTCACCACGTTGAGGGATCGGCTTCCACTTGGCGAAGAATTCTGCTCCAGAATGTTGATGGTCCCCGTTCCGCTCGCATCCAGATTGACGGCTGTGATGACGGCCGTGTGTCCGTTCGGGTTTTGAGAAGAACCGTCCTCCGTAAGGATGTCGCCTGGAACGAGGGAGTGGGTACCATTGCCATAAAAGATCATCGAACCAGCAGGGTAACCATTTTTTATTTGATTTGCGTTTCCGGCCCAAGGGGCAATGCCCCATTCCTGATACAGGAAACGCATGACCAATTCAACACATTCAAACTCATATTC
>DATJAH010000045.1:0-19401 GCA_035516425.1 Anaerolineales bacterium | reverse complement strand
GTGGCGGCAGTTCCTGATCGTTCCCGGCGTGCTGGACATGCTGACCCGGCTTCATGGACATTATCCGATGGTGATCGTGAGCGCACGAGATGAAGAGAGCACAATGACGTTTCTGCAGGAATTCGATCTGGTGAAGTATTTTGATGTGGTGATCAGCGCCTTGAGCGCCGAGCATACGAAGCCCTATCCGGACCCGATCCTGCTGGCGGCCAAAAAAATGAAGGTGGCGCCGGAGGCTTGTCTAATGATTGGCGATACGACTGTGGATGTGCGCGCCGGCAAAGCCGCCGGTTCGCAGACCGTCAGCGTCCTGTGCGGTTTTGGCGAGGAAGACGAACTGCGTCGTAGGAATCCCGATTTGGTTTTGCCTAGCACAGCAGATTTAGCGGATGCCTTGCTCGGAAAATAAAATGAAAAAGCCTGCGAAAGCTCGCAGGCTTTTCTCTAAGTCAATAACTCGATCGAGACCAGCGGGGGCAATCCAAGCTTGATATCGATCTCCACGCCTTTGATTCCCATTTCGGTGAGTTGCTCTTTGAATTTGGCGGCAGTATGCAAGGCTTCCAAAATGGCTTTCAGCGATTTGTTGTCGGCATGTTCTTCGATCACTTTTTGGATCGTGTGAATATCCAACGCCTTGACGGAGCCTTTCAGCGTCGCATCAATTTCCGGAATCAATCCCATGCCGATCGTGAAACTGCTCACCGAGAATCCCAGCGCCTTCATGGTGGGGATGGCGGCGTTGAAGTCGTTCACCAAGCCCTGAACTTTGCTGGATATCGCCACGGAGGCATCCGATGAAGCTTTCTTGATCCGCTGCGTGGTTTCGGCGGCCTGCTCTTGGATGTTATGAACGATCTTTTCGCCAATATTCTGGTCGTCTCTGGATTTATCTGCCATATAAAACCTCCAATGATAAAGTTGTATAAATAAACAACGAAACCCTTCGACCGTTACGGTTAAATCATCCTTTCCTGTAAGACAGCTTTTCAAAGATCAGACCGTCTTTCAATTTGAATACATCCGTACCGCGCACGTGTCGCCTCGCGCCAGTCTCATCCAGCCATTCGCAGCGCCAGCGCATCACCACGCGCAGGCCAAAACCAAATATCTCCTCGATCTCGGCATGGGCTCCTTGGACCTGGCGGAATGAATCCTCAAAGAATTGGCGAATCGATTCTTTTCCCTGATGTTGCATGCCATCCGGCGCGGGCCCAGCCTCTTCCAACAAGCAATCCTCGCTGAGGCATTTCATGATCCCTGCCACGTCGTGACGATTGAACGCCTCATTGAATTCAAGAACGATCCGTACTCCTGACTCGATCTTCGACATGCGAATCGGGCTCATATCACTAATGCCTTTCGGAAAAAGCAGGTGGACAGTCTGACCATGGATCACGGCACCTTATATATGATGCATCACCCTGGCATAGAAACTACAAGCGTCCAGAATTTGATTTAATTCACAGCTTTCGTTTCGCATGTGAGCCAATTTATAATCCCCGGGTCCGAAGCCGATCGTCGGGATCCCCAGGCTGACCGGTGTAACCGCATTCGTGCTGAAATCCCAAAAGACAAAGTCGCCAGGCTCATGTCCAAAATTGTCCTGATAGGCGCCAATACAAGCCTTGGCAAGTTCATGGTTCAAATCAATTTTCCATGCAGGATGGAATGGCACATATTTGATATCCATTCCGGTCCAGCTTTTTCTGTACAGCGTTCCGACTTCCCAGGTTGCGTTCTTGCCTCTTATAAGTCCATCCATTTCCTGCTGGATCAGCTCCTCCGTCTCACCCGGAATCATCCTGCGATCCAAGTAGACCTCGCATTCGGAAGGTACAGCATTCAACGAGGCACTGACGCTGGAGATCTTTGACATGACCAACGTGCCTCGCATGCCTTCCTTTTCCATGAGCTCCAGGTTGGTCTTTTCAACGCGCTGGATGATCTCCCTCATTTCATAAATGGCATTGACTCCCTTTTCGGGCGCGGCGCCATGAGCGGAAACGCCGTGCGTCTTGATGGATATTTGGGCTTTGCCTTTGTGACCGACCGCAATCTTGTTGTGGGATGGCTCACAGATTACCGCATAATCCGGTTGGAAGTTCAGCTCCTTGAATAGATGCTTCAGGTTTTCCCCATCGCAATCTTCCTCGAACACAGTGCAGGAAACATAGATCGTTTTGCCTGAAGTGAATCCGGATCTCTTGGCGAGGGCGCCGGCATAAATCGATGCCGCAGCAGCGGACTTCATATCCACTGAACCTCTGCCGTAGAGTCGTCTGTCCACAATCTCGCCGCTGAACGGCGGCACATCCCATTCGCCTTCATCGTTCACTTCAACCGTGTCCACATGAGAATCAAACAAGATCGATTTTTTGCCGTTGCCGATTCTTCCAAGGACATTTCCCATCGAATCAATAGTGACCTCATCAAATCCAAGGGCGATCATCCTCTTGTCGATGAATTTGATAAGTTCCCCTTCTTGCCCGGAGAGGCTTTTTATTCGGACAAGGTCTTGAGCAAATTCGATCAGTTCTTTTTCTAATTCTGGTGTAAGCAGATTGAATGAATCCATGATTACCTTATAATGAAGTCTAAGGAACGAGGCTGCCCGCCCGCGATCTTAAGTTCGACATGCGCATTGGACTCATCACAAGAACACTCAATTCATTTTCTCATGACGGGCTTGCTGGATTATCCAAAACTGCGGGAACGCGATGCCCAAAACGATAAAGCTGCACTCCCACAACGAAGACCCAAACGGCGATGAGACGGACACATAGGAATTGGCAGAGTCCGAGGAGGTAGGATGATGGAACAACCGGCGCCGCCGACCCGAAGAGGCCAATGATGTTCACGATGATCCCGAGGATCGCAGTCCACCGGCCAAAGAAACTCTTTGCCATGGGTATGCACCACAGGAGATAGCCAAAAGAACCGATTCCGAAGCTAAGCACTGTTTGAAGAGGCAGCGCATAGTAGCCATAAGCCGCCGCAGCGACAATGGCTGTTCGCACTGCATCGGTGGCGGCATTGGCAAATCCGTGCGACAGACTGACAAGCGTTAGTGAGTTCAGCTCGGTAACACTGACATCGTACACGCAGTAAAAAATGGAAAAGAGGCTTCCAAGCAGTGCCAGTATCCTGCCATGCCGCGCCAAGACCAGATATATGGCAACCGTAGGCGCGAGGCCGAGGAAATCCATGGCAATCCACAGACACCAAGTGATAGCTGCTAGTTGCTGATGCTGTGAGACCAACTGCAAATAGGAAGCTGGATCATTTGGATAACCAAGGGAATAGAGCGTTCTCGCGCCATAAGCCGCCACCAGCGATAGGACCGCTGTCACAAGAAGGATTATTCCGCTGAGGATATACAATCCTTTCCATTTTCGATCAGTGATTTCCGTCCCTGAGGCACCCGGCCGGATGTGTTCCATAATTGCATCTCCTTTCAAACAGAGGCTAATTACTG
Organism: Anaerolineales bacterium; assembly: GCA_035516425.1. GTDB lineage: Bacteria > Chloroflexota > Anaerolineae > Anaerolineales > Villigracilaceae > Fen-1038. The sequence goes on along the minus strand of DATJAH010000045.1, from coordinate 15,923 downwards.
ACTCTCCTTCGACATACGATCGGACTCATGGCGACAATGCCTCTCTCATTGGAAGACAGACATTTAATTGTTTCTGGGCAATGATGGCGCCGGGATAACTCTTTGATGCGAGGAGTGCAACCGTTCTTCGATATCGCCAAGCGTTCATAACCCGACGAAGCGGCCTGTTTCCAGCAACAACCTGGAGGCCAGGGGATTGTATTTCGGACAATTCATCGATGGATTTGAGAATTAGATCGGTCAGATCATCGCTAACCACAGTGATCTTCTTCTCCGGTGTGTTTTGTCTGATGCTGGGAGGATTTTCGATTCTATCTTTTTCGGCCGTAGTAGGTGTACGCCAGATTCCAACATAAAGGGAACGTTGTTTTCGCAGCTCAAGCTTCCCTGATCTCGATATTTCCCTAAACCGGTTACTGGCACGTACCACCATATCACCATCCAGAGTCAATTTCTCAGGCTGGAACGCTTCATCAGCAGAAATCGACCGCTGGATCCGGCGCGAACGGAGAAATTCTTTGAGTAAATCCCATTCAGAATGCATTTTCGTATGGTCGATAGGCTCATGCCAGAGTTGATTTTCCAACAAAAACACTTTTGCTAATTCTTCCCTGGCCAGAATGGAAGGCGCAAGTACCGACGCGTAAGATTTGCCGCGATAGAGTTGTAACGAATCAAAATGAAGTCTAAGCGGATTTTCAAACCAACGGCCGACAAGGCGTTGACGCTTTCGCCTATTCTGTGTCCGTCTGCTCATGGTCTTGGAATTTGGATTAATAGATTATATACCCAGCACAAAAATTTGCAGACGGTCTGAGGCAGTATTGCTTTCTTAGCTTTCCTTTTTCATCGCCCTCGGCGATGAAATCCACAACACTGCCAAGATCAATCCGCCGAGAAAGAACGGCACGGGCGCGCCGAGCCATTGAAACAACGATCCGTAGAACAGCGGCGCAATCGCATTGGCTCCGCTGTAGAACCCGGCGGAGATTCCCAACATGCCACCCACTTCGTTCCTGGCCGCGGACTTCGTGATTAAACTATTCACCGCCGGATGCAACACGCCTCCGCCCAAGGCTGCCGGAAAACTCGCGACCAACAACCAGATGATCCCGAACCAGCCTTTGCTGGCTTCGCTCGGCAGGGTCACTTTGATGTTCTGCGTTGTGATCTGCATCGCGCTTTGTCCCGCCAAACTCTTCAACACGTCGGCTTGGTTGTACCATGGCACGGGCACGCTCGGCGTCAGCGAGGTGCCGATCAAGCCGATTGCAAGCGTCGAGACCCCGAGGATCACCAGCCAGCGGTCGCCCTTTTGTTTTGACCAGCGGCCGATCAATCCGCCTTGGACGATCACAATGAAGACTCCGGCCAACGCGAACAAACCCGCCGTGTCGGTCGCGTCCATGCCGAGACGATTCAACGTGAACAACGAAAAGAGTTGTTCGTAACCCCCGAAGGCGAGTTGATAAAAGAACATCACCAGCAGAAGATAACCAATCGTTGGACGCGTCAAGGCCTGTGTCATCGCCGAAAATGTGAACGGCGATTTGAGTTTCGTGGCCGAGGGCGAGTCGTCGCGATGCGTTTCATGGAACAGGAAGGTGGTCATCAGAATCGACGTCAGCGAGAAACAGGCCGCCGTCAACGCCACCGCTCGATAGTCCCCGCCCGAAGCCGCCAGCACTACATACGCAATGATCGGTCCCAGAATAAATCCGACGCCGAAGGCGGCGCCGATGAGTCCCAGTCCTTGCGTGCGATTCCTTGTGTTGGTGCTATCGGCAACCGCCGCTTGCGCCGTGGACATGTTTGCACCGGAGAGTCCGTCAACGATGCGAGAGAGAAACAGGATCGAGAGTGTATTTGCAAAGCCGAGCATGATAAATCCGACGAGCGTTCCAAGTTGGCTGAAGAGCAGAATCGGTTTGCGCCCGAAGCGATCCGACAAGCGACCGAGAATCGGCGTGCCGAGGAATTGCATCGAGGGATAGGTGGCTTGCAGGATGCCGATCACGAATGGATCCGCGCCGAAGCGCGCGGCGAACAACGGCATTAATGGGATGATGATGGATAAACCTACCAGATCCACCAGCACGATGGCGATGATGGGTAGGATGCGTTTGAAGTCCATTTTATCTGCAGCGGCTTCGAGCGCGGCCATTTAGCCCCAACCTTGCGGCAGGAATGAAATTCCAATGGCGACCAATATCAATGAGCCGACCATGGCGATCAGGGAATATTGAAAACGAAGTTTGTCGTTTAGGTTTTTAAATCGCGAGGGCAAATGCGCCACTGCGGCGGCGATGATCATCGTGCCGGCATGCAGAATGCGGTAGGTCGGAAAGCCGGCAACCGCGATTCCGTTCCAAATCAAGTAAATCAAGCCCAGCAGGACTTGCAAATCCATCAGGCCGCTGAAGCCGGAGGCCAGGCCGCGATCGATGACGGTGAACAAGCTGTTGGCTGCCCAGCTGATCGCGAATTTGACGATGGCGGCCACCGCCACCACCACAATGATCCAGCGCACGAAGGAATGAATGGCGAGAAGGGTATCCATGAGTTCTCCTTGAAAAGTTTCGGCGGAATCATAGCACAGTTGAAATTCTCGTGTAGAATCATGGGCATATGTGACATGTGCACTTGCAGCGCAGGCCGTCTTGGCCCGGCGGGCTCGCGGCCGGAACGGGCTGCCCTGTTGCGAACCGCCTCACAGCCGCGACCCGGCCATCTCTGCACAAAAGGAGATTGCTTCGGATTTCAGCCTGGCGAGGAAAGGAGAATATGTCATGTCCTACGAATTTATCCTGACCGAAACACGCGGGCGCGTTGGACTAGTCACGCTCAATCGTCCGCAAGTGATGAATGCACTTAACCACGAGCTGGTGCGCGAGGTGATGGACGCCCTGGAAAAATTTGACCATGACGAGGCCATTGGCGCGATGGTGATCACGGGAAACGAAAAAGCCTTTGCGGCAGGTGCGGACATTAAAGAGATGGCGGATAAGACCAAGCGGCAAATCCGGGAAACCGACCACGTGGCGGCCTTCGGTCGCATTGTCAATATCCGCAAGCCGGTTATCGCAGCCGTATCGGGATACGCCCTGGGCGGCGGCTGCGAGGTCGCCCTATCCTGCGATATGATCATCGCCTCCGAGTCGGCGAAGTTCGGCCAGCCGGAGATCACGATCGGGGTCATTCCCGGCGCGGGTGGCACGCAGCGCCTGACGCACGCGGTCGGCAAAGCCATTGCCATGGAAATGATGCTTAACAACCGAACGTTATCGGCGCAAGAAGCCTATCAGTTTGGATTGGTCAATCGCGTCGTGCCGGCAGATCAAACGCTGAATGAAGCATTGAAGTTGGCGGAGGAGATCGCGGCGCGGGCGCCGCTCGCGGTCCGCACGGCGAAGACCATGATCAACCAGGCCTATGAACTTTCATTGAGCGACGGATTGCAGCAAGAGAGAAAGCAGTTCTATGATTTATTTGATACCGACGATCAAAAGGAAGGCATGAAGGCCTTTGTCGAAAAACGCAAACCGAATTGGAAAGGAAAGTAGCATTTTTGTTGGATGGTCCTTCGATCCAGGCCGAGCGGTTATCCAGCGATCCTACTTTTTATGCGCACGTACTTGGAAATTAAGTCAGCTTTGCTTGGTCTCGAATTGGGCGATCGACCGGTCATTGCCCACGCTTCCTTGAGATCATTCGGATATATCGAAGGCGGCGCGCAGACCTTGTTGCGGGCGGTCCTTGATTCGGTTGGCGCGCTGATCATGCCCACCTTCACCTACAAGACCATGATCACGCCCGAGGTCGGGCCACCGGACAACGGAATCGCATATGGCAGGGAGCAGGATTTGAATGCCATGGCCGAGCCCTTCACGCCGAACATGCCCTGCGACAAGATGATGGGGGTGATCCCGGAGACCCTCAGGAGCCTGCCTCAGGCGAAAAGAACCCTCCATCCCATCCAATCCTTTGCGGGCGTGCGCGCCGAGGAATTCTTGGGAACGCAAACCATCCAAAATCCGCTGGCTCCGATTGCCGCGCTGGCGGAAGCGGACGGCTGGGTTCTGTTGCTCGGCGTGGATCATACGGTCAACACCAGCATTCATTACGCGGAAAAACTCGCGGGGCGAAAGCAGTTCATTCGCTGGGCTCTGACGCCCGACCGCATTGTGGAATGTCCGGGCTTCCCCGGCGACTCGGCTGGATTCAATGCCATTGCTCCTCATCTCGTCCATAACACGCGGACGATACAGGCGGGAAACACCGTGGTGCAGGCCATTTCCTTGGAGCGGCTGTTTGTGAAAGTGATGGACATCCTGGCAGAAAACCCGCTGGCTTTGCTTTGCCAGCGGGAGGATTGCGAACGATGCAGTGCGGTAAAAGAAACCGTCTTGAAAAGTAATTTGAAGTGATAATTATTTTCGTTCGACCGCGTGCAGGTTGTAGCGTCTCCCCTTGAAATAATCCAAAGCGAACTTGGCGACATCTTCAGGCTCATACGGCGCGCAGCTGAACACATCCAGATAGATGGCGCAGCTGGCTTCAGCGAAATGCGCGGAGATGAGCGAGGTCTCGATCAATTGCGTCATGCTGAATCCGTTGACGCGCGGATCCTCCCCGAAGTGCACCACTTGGGTCTCGCCATAGCGCTTCATCTGGATGCGATCGCATAACTGCTTGACGAATTCGCGGATCGCATCGGCATCCCTCATCAATCGGAGGTCGCATTCGTATAAATCAATGCATGAAGAGAGTCCCCAGTTCTGTGGAGTGTTATCCATTTTAAAAGATCCTTTTTCCTTAAACGATAATCTCGCAATATATATCATTGATTCCCGAATTTGATAATGTTTTAAGAACTTAAAATCCCGCTATTTTTTCTCCGCGGCGCGCTTCAAACGCGACAAGCTGTCGGCGACGCTGTCATGCAGCTGCTTCGATCCGAGGTGTTCCCATATCCAACCCCACCAGACCGGTGAGAAGGCAAAGTCTCAGCCAAACGAAACTTGAGTGGTCGAATCGGGCAGCGCCGTGCAGGTGAGGTGGTTGAAGCCCGTGATGCCAAAAGGAAACCTCGTCGTGAAATCAATTTTATGTTTGGATTCATCCACGCCATCCACGGTGAGAAAGATGCTGAATCCGCCCGCCCTGGCATGGACTCTTTGTCCGGCTTGGGCGCGACCTTCGGGGAGAATAGATTGAGTTTTCGCGTCCCACCACAAATCATAATTAGCAGGCTCGGCTAATAATTCCCAGACGCGTTCGATGGGCGCATTGATAACAGCAATTGGACATGTGCTGACGCTCATAGTTCGCCTCTCCGCTACGACAACCTGTCGCCGGGGATTCCAAAATATGGATAAAGTTCATATGAGCGTTTGCCTACTTTTATAAGGGGATCTTCATCCATCCAACGCTTGATCTCCTCTTTATCGCTGGAATTGAAAATTCCAATGCCAGTGAATTCCCGATTATCCGAGACCAGCCCGTTCAAAAGCAGGTTTCCTTGCGCACGAAGGCCAAACAGATAACGAAGATGATCCCATTGAATTTTGTCAGCCTCTTCTTTGGTAAAGTCTACGCCCCCGCCTTTTTTATAGATCACAAGGAAATATTGCTTGCCCTTTGCGAGGGTTTGTCTCATGAACTCATCAGTGATTTTGATTTTCTCTACCATATAAAACTTTCCTTTGAACAATAAATTTCTTTCAGACCATTTGTATCACAGATTTAATCCTGTGCGCTAAAAACTTTGGCCATTTCGACCTGGGCGTTCGGTGTGATGAGTTTAGCGTTTTGTTGTATTTCCCTCAAGTGATCCGTCAGCGCTTCTTCACTGATTCCAGATGGCGCGTACGTAGTAAAGACGGCGTTCCGCGTTTGCGATGTGATCTGCGTGCGCTGATCCGGCCCGTAGATGATGCTCGAGATGATCCCTTCACCATCACGAATCAGCATGTCACCCGCTTTGGGAGTCTGTGGTTCGCCGTGCAATAAGGTATAAGATTCGGTTCCTTGGGCGACGTCCAGCGTCAGGGGCAGATGAAGCGAATCCAAATCGTGTCCCGCCGTGAGAAGCAGATCGTTCATCTCCGCCATGAACATGGCTTCGACCAGCGCTGCCACGCTCGGAATGGATTTGCCTTTAAAGACAATCGACTCGAGTTGAAGTTGAACGTGATAGGTTTTCTTGAACTGCCGATAATAATCGTCGTACGCTTTCAGGATTGGATGGCTCAAGATCGCAGCCCGGTCTTGGCCGGCGAACCGCGCCCGCAATTCTCCCTCCAGGGCCGACTTGCGCTTTTCCAATTCGGCGTGATGGGGAGGATTGCTTACATTGCGCATCACCAGCACGCCGACGTGTGCTGAGGGGTATAACATTTTCCAGCGATCGGATAGTTGAAACATTATTTTTCCTTAGAACCCATGGGTGCCCGAACCGGATCTTCGAGATAATTTTTTATATCATTAACCCGGCGGATCATTTTGTCCTTTTCAGGAAGGAACTTGAGCAGACCAAGCAATCCAATTAATAGCATCGCCGTGCTAGCTTCTAGGAAGCTTGGAACAGCAGAGGCAGTTTCTTGACTCACAAAGAAGATGACTAACCCAATAAAAGTTGCCAGAGCCAAAGATATAAAAGAGAATGGAATACGAATTCTAACTTGCGCCATATCTTCATTGGTTAACCTGATTTCCCCCAGCATAGGGAAACCATGGAGGCGGCGGCTAAATAAACCAAAGAAAGGAACAAGCGAGGCCCTATATATCCCAACGTTCTGAGCAAGAAACTTGACTCTTGCGTCCTTGGTTTCAAAAGTTCTGTTAGTGAGTTCTTCCCGTGCCTTGATCGGAAAGGGATTTGAAAAACTGGAAATTGTAAGTCCGAATTGAAAAGACTCTAGAGTCCAGGTGGTTTCCTGCATAAGCTCTAAAACTACTGAGCCAAATAATAATATCCAGATCAGTTGGTTTATCAATTCTTTTCAGGATGATACGGCGCTTGGCGATCAATATTGCCAACGAAGTCCGCCAGATGGGTATGCCCGAGCTTTTGACGGATGGCCATATTCTCGCCCAAGTGATACCAGTAATGGTAGATCACCCGCTGCAAGAGATTGCCATACATGCGTGCGGTCGGTTTGCCTTGGTGGATTACGAACTGCTGTAGTTTGGCTGAGGTCAAGCTGTCCAGCCACGGATCGGCGGCTCTGGTGATCGTCCGCCACGCTTTCAGAACATCCTTAAGCGCGGGCGTGCTGGCCGGCGCTCCGTATGCGAATTCCTCGTTGATGTCAGGCAGAAGCATCTGACCCTGACCGAAAGACAGGAAATAACGTTGCTCCTGCCACGCCAAGTGTCCGATATTCCAACTGATGCAATTCATGGGCAACAGGCGCTTGCGGGCATCCTGGTCGCTCACGCCTTTGACAGCACGCATGAATTCGCTCCGTGTAAATCGCAACTGGTCAACGAGCGGATGAGCCATGGTATTTTCCTTTATTGGCGTTGGTTCTCTTCGATTTCCAATGCTTTCTTGCCCATCAATTCTTTTCCGGCCGGTACGGCGCCTCTTTCTCAATCTCGCCCACATAGTCGGGCAGGTTCTTCTGTCCCAGCATTTGGCGGATGGATTGAATCTCGCCGGTGTGATACCAGTAATGATAGGTAATGCGCCGCATCTCTGATCCAAGTGACTGACCAATCGGCTTGCCCTGGTACAACAACTCTGCGAGCAATCCTTCGGTCGTCAATGAATCGAGGAATGGATCACTGGCTTTGGTGACGGCCTTCCAGATTTCCAGCACTTCCTTGAATGACGGTGTGGACATCGGAGCGTCACCCGCAAACAGCCCCTGCATTTGGGGAAACAAGACTTTGCCTTGGGCGCGGTCGAGCCAGTATCGCTGTTCCTGCCACGCCAGATGCCCCACGATCCAGCCGATGCAGTTCATCTGGCCGAAGTGCTTTGCGCCGTCCTCTTCGGATAGGCCCTCCAGTCCGCGCTGCCATTCACTGCGCGTAAAGCGGAGTTGGTCGACGAGTGGATGAGCCATGGTATTTTCCTCTTTTATTGGAATTTGATTTCTTCGATCCGCCAGGCCCCTTCGCCCATCAATTTCTTCAAGTGCGCCAGCAATTCGGCATTGATGCGCGTGGTCTCATTGGGGAAGTCGATCAGGTGTCCCTTGCCGTTCTCAAATACCTGGAACGAAAAGCGGTCATGCCCGTGGAACGAAATCAACGTGCCGTACAGCGTTTTGATGCGACGCCTGTCGTGTTCCCTGTCGCCGGTCGAGCGCAAGGTCAGCGTGATTTGTTTCGGCGGATGCGTTGAACCTTCCTCCTGCGCCAGCGGGACGTATAACGACGGCGGGAGTTTGGGTTCGACTTTGGTCGGCTCGACGGGCTGAAGGGCAACCGCCTCGTGCGGAACTTCCATCGGCTTCACATCTTCCGCTTTTAATTCCGCCTCGGTCGATTCGGCTTCGTGGCGCGGTTCGATGAATTTCTCTTCGTTCTTTGTTTCATCGCGTGCCGCAATCTCTGCGTGTTCCAGGGTCGGCTGCCATTCGGCATCCCAGCCATCGGGGAAGTTGTCCGGCGGAGGAGGCTCCTGCTGGGTCTGCCCCATTTTCCCCGGCATTGGGTGGGAATACAGAGGCGGCTTCTCCGCCAGCGGAGGCGCCGGTGCGCGTTTGACGGGTGCCGCCGCTGGACGCGGCATGGCCTTGGCAACTGGGGCCGTGGTCGGCGCAGAGGGGGACGGCTTCGCATCCGTTGGTTCCGTTATCTTGATCTCATTCCGAATCGAATCGACCAACACCTTCGGCGGCGTACTGCTCGTATCCGCCCTGCCTTCAACCATGACGATCTGCCCAATACTTAACTGTTCGCGGTGCTTTTCCCAGGTGCGCGGGAACAGCACGAGTTCGATGGTGCCTTGAACATCCTCGATGGTGACGAAGCCCATGGGCTTGTTGGTCTTGGTCATGTAGGGACGCACGTTGGTGACCAAACCCGCCACGCGAATCTTTTCTTCGTGCTGTGCTTCAGAGAGTTGACCGGAGAAATGCGTGACAATTTGGGAAAGCGTCTGTTGATACGGCGTGAGTGGGTGATCGGAGACATAGAGACCAATCAGCTCGCGCTCCCAATTGAGCGTCTCGCGCTTATCCACATTGTTGACATCGGGCAGGATGATGGTTTCGTTCACGCCGGTGACCGCGCCGAACAAGCTGAGCTGTCCCGCTTCGGCAGCACGGAAATGATTGCTACTGATGGCGACGATGCGTTCGAGCGAAGCCAATAACGCGGCACGGTTTCCAAATGAATCCATCGCGCCGACTTTGGTCAAACACTCCAGGGCGCGCTTGCCGACTGCGCGCAAGTCTACTCGTCGTGCAAAATCATTCAAGTCTTTGAACGGTCCGTTCTTCTTGCGTTCTTCGACCATCAACTCCACCGCGCTTTGGCCTACGTTCTTGATCGCGCCCAGCCCAAAACGGATGTTGGGCCGGCCGTCGACATCTTCGATTTCAAAGTCCCAACCGGAGGCGTTGATCTGCGGCGGCAGCACGGGCACACCCATCGAACGTGCGTCGGCAACGTACAGCGCGACCTTCTCCGTTTGTCCCGCCGAGGCGGAAAGCAGAGCCGTCATGTATTCAGCGGTGTAATGTGCCTTGAGGTAAGCGGTTTCGACTGCGATCACGCCGTAATCGGCGGCGTGCGATTTGTTGAAGCCGTAACGCGCGAACTCTTCCCAATCCGCGTAAATCGCGTCGGCGACCTCGCGCGTCATGCCCTGCTTCACCGCGCCTGCCACAAATTTCTTGCGATGCTTCTCGATATCTTCTTTCTTTTTCTTGGAGATGGCCTTGCGCAACTCATCCGACTCGGATGGCGTGTAACCTGCCAGCTCGACCGCGGCGCGCATTAACTGTTCCTGGTATAGAGGGATGCCGTACGTGGACTCAAAAATGGGCTTCATCGCCGGATGACGATATTCGACTTCCGCTTCGCCGTGCATGCGTGCAATGTAATCGGGGATGAACTGCATCGGGCCAGGACGGTACGCCGCGACCATCGCGATGACGTGATCCAGCTTGGTCGGTTTCATTTGGACGATGTAGCGCGTCATGCCCCCGCCTTCCACCTGGAAGACGCCGGCAGTCTGTCCGCTGCCAAGGAGTTCAAATGCCTTCGGATCATCGAGCGGAATATTATTTAGATCAAAATGAAGGCCGTGACGCCTCTCGATCATGTCGCAAGCTTTGGCCATCACGCTTAAGGTAATGAGTCCGAGGAAGTCTACCTTCAACATGCCCAGCGAATCGAGCACACCCATTTCAAACTGCGTGACGGTTTTGATGGGTGTCTCTTCCGAGCCGGAGGTCGGGCGATGCAACGGTAGGTATTCCAGGATCGGCTTGTCGGAGATCACCACGCCCGCGGCATGCGTGCCAGCGTTGCGCACCGTGCCTTCCATCTTTGCTGCAATATCAATCAATTCATGCAGGTGCGGAGTCGAATCATAGACTTCCTTGAACTCCGGAATTGCCAGGGCATCTTCCATGGTGGTGGGGCGTCCTGAAACAAACGGCACCAGCTTCGCAATGCGATCCACCTCGTTCAAGGGGATGTCCATCACGCGGCCCACGTCACGCAGCGCCGCTTTCGTGCCCATCGTGCCGAACGTGATGATCTGTGCCACCTTGTCGCTGCCGTATCTCTTCGTGCAATACTCAAGCACTTCGGCGCGGCGGTCATCGCGAAAGTCGAGGTCAATATCCGGCATCGAGATGCGTCCTGGATTGAGGAAGCGCTCAAAGATCAGGTCGTGCTGCAACGGATCGACGAGCGTGATGTTCAAGGTGTATGCGATGATCGAGCCGTTACCGGAACCGCGCGCGTTGTACCAGATCCCATTCTGACGCGCGTACGTACACAAGTCCCAAACGATAAGGAAGTATGCCTCGAAGCCCATCTTGTGGACAACGCCCAATTCGTATTCGAGTCTTTCGCGGACTTCCTGGCTGGCGGCGCGATTCCCGTAGCGCTGAATCGCCCCTTCTTCACATAGGTGGCGCAGATAAGTTTTCGCGGTATATCCTTCGGGAACCGGGAATTCGGGCAGGTGGTAGCCCTTGAAGGAGAGGTCCACGTTGCAGCGTTCGGCGATGAGTAACGTGTTGCTCAGCGATTCAGGAACTTCTGCGAACAACTGACTCATCTCCTGCGGCGTGCGCAGATAGTACGAATCGTCGGTCATGCGCATGCGCTCGGGATCGGACAACAACGATTGCGTTTGGATCGCCAGCAGAATATCCTGCAGACGCGCATCCTCGGGATTAATGTAATGCACATCGTTGGTGGCCACGAATTTAGCAGAATACTTTGCGCCCATCTCGACCAATCTGCGATTGAGGTCGGTGATCTCCTTGATATTATGCTGTTGTAATTCAACAAAGAAATGGTCCGGGCCGAAGACGTCGTAATACCAATTCATGCGGCGCAGAGCTTCCTGCGGCTTCTCGTCGAGCAGGGCGCGCGGGATCTCTGCGGACATGCAGCCCGAGGTGCAGATCAACCCCTCAGAGTGAGCTGCCAGAAAGTCATGGTCGATGCGGGGATAATAATAGAAGCCGTCGAGCTGTGCGGCGGAAGCGATCTTCAATAGATTCTTGTAGCCCGCTTCATTTTCCGCGAGCAGTAGCAAATGATAGGACGAACGATCCAACTTAGCGTCGCGGTCGTGCATGCTGCGCGCCGCCATGTAGGTTTCGAGGCCGATGATCGGTTTGACACCGCTTTCCTTTGCCGCCTTGTAGAAATCAATGACGCCGAACATCGTGCCGTGGTCGGTGATGGCGACCGCCGGCATGTCCATCTCCTGGACGCGTTTTACGAGCCTCTTGATGTTGCTGAAGCCGTCGAGCAGGGAATATTCGGTATGAACGTGAAGATGGGCGAAGGACATGGGCTGTTCGGATTATAGCACCGCGACCCAAAATTAGAACAAATGATTGCCTTAAAGATTGGGAATTATCGGCTTGACAAACCCAAACATTCGTGCTATATTAAGAGCATAAAGGAACGCACGAATGAACAACATCACTTTCAAACAACTCCGAAATCTAACCGAAAATCAGGCCCGCGAAATGCTTGAGGCGGTACGTTGGCCGAATGGCGCGGTTTGTCCCCACTGTGGAAACACAGAGGCTTATAAACTTACTGCGAAGCCTGACAGCAAGAAAGCAGTCCGCAATGGCGTTTATAAATGCAAGGCTTGCCGCAAGCAGTTTACCGTGACGGTTGGTACAGTGATGGAGCGTTCACGAATCAAGATCGCGGATTGGCTGATGGGCTTTTATCTGGTTTGCTCATCTAAGAAGGGCATCTCTGCCCACCAACTACACCGGACGCTTGGAATCTCTTATGAGTCCGCCTGGTTTATGGAACACCGAATCCGCTTCGCCATGACACAAGAACCATTGAACGGAAAATTAACGGGTACGGTTGAATTAGACGAAACATATATTGGTGGACTTGAAAAGAACAAACACGCCGATAAGCACACACCCAAAAATCAAGGCCGAAGCGAAAAGACCAAGACGCCCGTGTTTGCTCTCGTTGAACGTGGTGGAGAGTTACACGCCCGTAAAATGCTTGGAGTCTACAACGATAAAATCCGTGACGTTGTCCGCGCGCACGTTGACCATTCCGCCACACTTATGACTGATGAATCCAATCTTTACAAATTGCTTGACAAGGAATATCCCAATCACCAAGTTGTAAATCATGGTAAGCACGAATATGTTAATGGCAATGCTTATACCAATACGCTTGAAGGTTGGTTTGCTCTTTTGAAGCGCGGTGTTACAGGAACATTTCATCATGTAAGCGAACAGCATTTAGATCGCTATGTTGATGAGTTTGCTTTTCGTTATAATCGCCGTGATGTTTCGGACGCAGAACGAACAGCGATGGCAGTCAAGGCAAGTGGGGGCAAGCGGTTATTGTATAAGGAGCCAATCAAGAAAGTTGCCTCTTGACATAAATTCGCGGCATGTGTTAAAAAATAGGGGATGAAAGGTTTTGGTATCTTCAAATTCCCAGCGCCGCCTCGTGATAGGTGGGTTGTTGGTTGGCTCACAGGACTCGATTCGGATTTGGTTTGCGTCAAACCCGACGTACTCAACTCTTTCGAGGGTGACTTGGCTTTAAGTCCTGTTTGCTACAGCCCACTAATGGCGGCGCTGGGTTTCCTGCTGAAACGCATCTTATTGGCGATTGACATCAACCTTGTGGTTGACGCGCCAAATTAGAAAGTTTGTTTGTGACAATCCCAGCATAGGATTTCGCAATTTGAGAGAGCGTCACTACCGCCGCTTTCAACGCGGGTGATGTGATTAGCTTCCCATGCGCCTCGCCCTTCGCGTCCGCGGTTTGCGTAAACGAGTTGCTTATTGCATCGAACATAATTATGTCCATGTGATAAGCGTCTACATTGGCAGGTTCCGCCGGAACGTGTCCACGCTTGGTCTACTGTTGCTTGTGTAAAAGCCATAACGCACCTCCTTTCATAATCTCAAGTCACCAACCGGTAATTACCATTGACAGTCGCGCGTGCTTGTGCTACCATAAACGCGCTAACAAGTGGCCCAGGCGAGGCTCGAACTCGCACGTCGGATGACAGTCGTTTCCAAAACGACTCCGTATTCCAATTTCCGGCACTGGGCCTCATCGAAAGAACGGCTGGGTCGGGATTCTTGGCGGAACTCCCCAGCCGTTTTCCTTTAACTAACAACTACTCATTTTTGTCCTCTTGATCCAAAGCCGCTTTCGCGGCTAATACTTGTGCAAGCCCTCCAAAAAAGGCGGAGATTCTATCGGGAGACCACTTAGAGAAATCATCAGAATCAACATGAATACTGAAATTCAATTGCACGCCACCTACAACCGATTTACTTAACGGCATCTTATCTTTTGCAGTGGTGAATACGATTTGTGGCTCATCAATTTCGGAGGTTGGCAGGGGGATGGATTGCCCTCGTGAGATATTGTTTCCATTTGTTACTATCATTCCGGCATCTTCCATCAATCTAAGAAGCATTTTTATTCTCCCGCGATATTCCTTATCAGCAGAAGATGAGATTGATAGTGCAGTTACGGCGTCTAATTCAGATATGTCTTTTAATTGCAGTTTCGGCATCAAGGCATTGGCAAACCAAGTCTTTTCCAACAGAGGACGGATTCGATAATAAGCATTAGATTCTCCTGCTTGATCTGCGATATAATAATCGTTGACTTCTTTTGCTATTACAAACCCGCCAGATACCTCTTTCAGGAGACCAATGGATGCAAAAAAATCTGTGGTAGAACGGACTGCGGAAACTGTAAGCGTAACAGCCTCAGAAACAGATTTAATGGTAACAACCTTGCCCCCATTTCCGATAACGGCAAAAGCTTTTAAAACTTCTCTTTGTTTATCATACGAGACGCGATTGGTAGGAATAACCTGAGTAGGTTCGGTCATGGCGGAACTCCTTTTTTGATTGACCTAGTATATCACAATTTGTATTTTTATGTATACTTTTACTAATCCTGCGTTCTATTTATGATACTACAATGAAACTAGTTTATCGCGTTTGCCTACGCGAGTCAAGGATTCTGGTGTAGAATATATGTTCTAAAAGTAGGAGTTAAATGCTGAAATGGACAATAAAAAAGACAAAGTTACTAACGAAAAGCCAGTCTCCCTCTTTCCTCTCGACTTCAAAGAGGCTCTAGCCGCGTTCCTGCAGGTCAAGCCAAAGTCGAAAGAGGAGATGGATAAGGCAATAAAGCAGAAAGAAAAAAAATCAAAAAAGCCCAGCGATTAAGCTGGGCTCTTTAATTCCTTAATGATGGGCATAGTTGATGATGAGGATCCCACCAAATAACCATGAAATGATTATCGTTATCTCTTTTTATGCCCCATATTCTTTGTGTACCCGTCAAGTGGAAACTCCATATTTGATCGAAATCATCAATTCGTTTTTCGGTTGCTATTCGTTGAGCTTCAGGAATCAAGCGACTGAAAGGAATAGAATGATCTCTGTTTTGATTTGCTGCTATATGTCTCCATTGTCTCTGCTCAAAACTCTTTAGTTTTTCAGCAATCTCCCAAAAATCGTGGGTATGCTCTCTGTCTTCTGGACACCATCTGTTTATGCTATCAAACCATTGAAAAGAAAATATAACCGTATCATTATCGAATCTCGGCTCAAGTTTTATTACTGGTTTTTTCTTTAGTTGCGGATTGAACTTTATTTTAGGATTCTTGGGCGGCATAACACTATATCAATGATTCGTAATATTCAGCCATAGCAGAAAGAGTTATTTCTTGATTGCCTCTTTCTCCAATATCTAATCCCTTTCTGGCATTTTTCCAGGGGTCTTCGTTGTGTGTCAATTCACTCAAGAATTGTGGTGTCTTTTTCCCATAGACTTTAACAACCGCATTGATAGTACTTTTTTCGGTCTTTGTTAATTTTTGAGGGTCGCCATTTGTAAAGAATTTTTCATTAACTATAAAAGCTCCTCGATGCTCCGCGTAAAGAGAAGGAACAACCGGGCCATTTGCCCATGCTCTAATTTTTTCTCTAAATAATGGCTTTCCATCCCAAACCAAAGACCAAGCCTGTGAATAATACACAAGCTTTTGAAGTTTCATAGCGGTCATTTCGCCCTTTTGGTGAAGAATGTATTTAGCCACATCAAATACGTTTGCCATAATGCCCTCAATCTATATATACGAATTATACTCCATTTATAACAGTCTATAAAAGCCTATAAAATGGCGAAAATCCTGTGATGACAATACCACAATAATAGCACATATGTTCTATTTTGTCAAC
>DATJAH010000044.1:0-64695 GCA_035516425.1 Anaerolineales bacterium | reverse complement strand
TGACAAGGATTAATAGTCAGTTTGAGCCGGTTGACCGTTTTGCAGAAGCGGTATCGATGGTATTCCATCCTTTCGTCATTGTGATACCAACTATGGTAATCACAATGATTTATCGAGGAAGCACGCTATGGGTATCGTTGCTCTGGGCGATCTTGTCTGTCTGTGTGGTGATTCTTCCGACTGTTTTGCTGATCTATACCCAAGTCCGCTCCGGTCATTACAGTGATCCCTCCGTATCTATACGAGAGCAGCGCTCAAGTCTTTACGCTCTGAGCGGGTTTTTGATGGCGCTGCTAATTGGAATCTTAGTGCTGGGGAAAGCTCCGCTCATCCTCACTGCCTGCTTGGTCTCCGCGGTCCTCGCCACTTTGATTGGTTTTGTAATCAATAACCGATTCACGAAACTGAGTCTGCACTCGGTAGGCATGGCTGGATGCGTGACGGTTCTCTGTCTGACGTTTCCCATGCTCGGTCTTGCCTTCATCCCATTTGCCCCCTTGCTCGGCTGGGCAAGAATTCGTTTGAAACATCATACACCGCTTCAGATATTGATTGGGTGGTTGGTGTCGGCGATCAGTGTACTCATTGTTTTCCAAGCCTTACATCTTTTTCCATAGTGTCTCAAGTTTTAAAAAGTCTATAAGCCAAGCAACCCCATGTAATCAATGGACAAGCCGTTGCTTGACTTCGGATTATGTGGTCTCTATAATGCCACCCATTCATCGTTTTGATCTGAGGAGTTATCAAATGCAGCAACAATTACTTAAGAGTGAGGAGGTCGCCAAGATCCTCCATGTAAGCCGCTCATTCGCTTATCTATTGATGAAGCGCGGCGACATTCCAACTGTGCATGTCGGAGGTGCAGTGCGGGTGAGGCCAGAAGATCTAGAACGATATATCAATGATAATGCGTCAGGGAGCTATACCGTCGCGCAATCTTTCCTCGAAAGAGATTGACTGCTTTGATCCAGTGTCAGATCAATCAATCGCAATTTTCTCTTCCTTGGGTTACGATGGCACTCAAGCACAGCGGCACATTGGTATACGATACCGCTGCGCAGTCACGAATGAAGTGATCTGCTCCAATTCTTTGTACCAATTCTTATGTTCGCCCAGGCTGCATGGTGAAGTTAGAAGCCCCGTCCATTCTGTCCATAGGTTATTGAGTTTAAAAAAGTCTATAAGCCAAATAACGCTATGGAAGCAGTGGATGAGCCATCGCTTGACTTTGGATGGTCTATTTTCTATAATGCCGTCCATGACACAACCCCTACTCACCGGCGATGAAGTCGCCAAGATTTTGAAAGTCAGTCGTTCCTATGCGTATCTCATGTTGAAGCGCGGTGAACTTCCAGTGGTGCATGTTGGAAAGTCATTACGTGTCAGACCGGAAGATCTGGAAGGATATCTCCACAGCAATGCAGTGCAGGGCAATCTCACGATGCCATCACCGAGCGATGGGGAGTAATTTCAAAGGATGTGTTTGCGTATGGGTTACAATCTGCCTAGTGGCAGATGGCACCTTAACATTCAAATAGTACAGTCATCCAGACTCATTCTTCTGAACTTGACCTCCACAATTGCAAGGAGGTATGTACATGGCTAAAAGAAGAGGAAACCACGAAGGCACGCTCTATCAGCGAAAAGATGGATTTTGGTGCGCGCAAGTCAGTCTGAATGGAAGACGAGTCACGAAATACGGTAAGAGCCCAACGGAATGCCGAGAATGGATCAAGGTAACCATGGAACGGATCGAAGGCGGCTTGACCTATGATAGTACGAAGATCACCTTAGAGTCGTTCTTGAGAACCTGGCTGGGAAGCAAGGTGCTGTCTGTCCGACCCTGGACCGCGCGTGGGTATCGCGGCACGGCCGAGCGAGATATCCTTCCCTATCTTGGCAAAATGCGGCTTCAGCAAATCCAACCGGATCATCTCAAGCGTTTATATGCCCAGCTGAAAGAGGAAGGCAAGGGGGCGCGCATGATCCAGTTGGCGCACGTGGTGCTGCATGCAGCGTTGCAACAAGCGGTGAAGGAAGGCATCCTGGGTCGCAACCCAGCAGATGCGGTCCAAAGACCGAGGGTGGAACGCAGGGAATTCCAAATCTTGAACGAAGAACAAGTTCAACAGTTCCTAATCGCTTGCTGCGGCTCGCCCTATGAAATGCTCTTTTACCTGGCACTTGCGAGTGGGATGCGCAAAGGAGAACTCCTAGGTTTGAAGTGGACCGACCTTGATCGGGAGAAAGGAATCCTTCTGGTTCAGCGGCAGCTTCAACAGATCTCTGGACGCTTTGAGCTTGTGCCGCCCAAGACGAAGGCTGGACGGCGCCAGATCCAACTCGGTCCTGAGACGTTGAGAAGACTGGAAGTTCATCGAAGACTCCAAAATCCATGGACAGAAGATGACCTGATATTCACCAACAGCCTCGGTACTTTTTTGGATGATAGCAAGGTATCCAAGGAGTTCAAGAAGGTGCTGATGAAAGCGGGTCTCCCCGATATCCGCTTTCACGACCTGCGTCACACATCGATTACTTTCCTGTTGGAGATGGGCACACCGGTCAATACGGTGCAGCAGAGATCGGGTCACTCGAAGGCGAGCGTCACCACCGATATCTATGGTCATTCCATTGGCCGTTCACAGGAAGAAGCTGCTGAAAAGATCGAGGAAAAGATCACTCCGGTCGCATTAAAATTGCAGTAGTGACCTGAAACGATACCCCCATATATGGGATAGAGCTACTGATCATTGATCTGGAAAAGCAGATGTGGTGGTGGTGTGAGATCGCTAAAAGTGATTTTGAGTCGCCTGCGCTAACCACTGCGCCACGGGCCCGGAAAGCAATTAGCGATTAGCAGTTAACGTTGATGGACCACGGAACGCTAATGACTAACCGCTAAGCAGAGCGGGAGACGGGATTCGAACCCGCGAATATCAGCTTGGAAGGCTGACGCCTTACCGCTTGGCGACTCCCGCAGGAAATAGGGTGTTTTACCCCTGGATCCTCTCGAAACTCTCGTTTTTCGGGGATCTGAAACTCATTCGAACCGTTGAGGCTGATGCCTCTTTTTGTTATCTGATTATATTGGAATTATGTCCATTGGGCAAGGCGAAACGCAATGAAGACGTCGACCCCGGTGCCAGCTTGGCTCCCGTTGGCAGCAGCTCTTAAGGTGAAAGGATTTTGAAGTCCTCCACTCCGATCGCATAGTCCTGGCAGCAGGGCTCATGCCAAGGGTCAATGTAAATTGACTGAGGATAACCCAGGGCAGGATCATAGCTGATAAGCAGCATGGCCGGCTTTCGCAAGATTAACTCATGCGAAAAAGAGAACAGCCCAGTGATCGTCAATTTAGACGGGAAGTACGGGCCCACGCCCAAGCCATCTCCAGTGGTCACCTTGCGTCCCTGCGCGTCCACTGCCCACACGACATCGTCATTCTGGACTTCCACCCTCAACGGCATGTTGGCGAAGTTGCCGTAGCCCCCTACATCTACGGACATCCGGTAGTGGGTAATACCTTGCTTCGTCCACTTGGCGAGGTTTCGGTCCAGCTCGCGATTTTGCCAATGCGTTTGGGGGAACAGGGCGTTGTACAGCAGGATTAGCGCGACGATTGCCGCTGCCGCGATCAACACCAGCCAGACAAGCACCGGCTTCGCGCCCGAGACCAAACCGGCGACCGCCAGCTTTTCGCTCTTTGCAGCTTTTGGTGGTTCCCTTGGCTCTGGGTCTGTCATGGTTCCCGCTCTCTTCAGCCGTAAACTCTCTATCTCTATACATTATACAGCGTGCTGAGAGGGAGGCTCCTTTCTGTTTCACCGGTGAGCCTGGAGCGTGCGAACGGTGACAGTGCTGCGCCCGGTGCCCCTTAAACGTAGTCCGCGGTCCATCTGGTGCGGGTAAGACCTATACCGCGCTGATGGCTGCCACGGCGCTGGCCGATGGTGGCAAGGTCGCAGTCATCGATACCGAGCGCGGTTCTGCCCGCTTGTATGCCGACTATTTCAAATTCGATGTCCTCGAACTCCCGATGGATCATCGCAATTTCTCGCCCGAAGTCTACGTGGAGGCGATCCACTCGGCGGAAGATGCGGGATATGACGTGATCGTGATCGACAGCATGTCGCACGCTTGGGAAGGCGAGGGCGGCGCGCTGTCTCTCGTGGATCAGGCGGTGGCGGCCTCCAAGTCCGGCAATTCCTATGTGGCCTGGAGAAAGGTGACGCCGCTGCACAACAAATTGATCGATGCCATGCTTCAATCCCCGGCCCACATCATCGTGACCATGCGCTCCAAGATGGACTACGAGCAGGTCGATGAAGGCGGCAAGAAGACCATCAAGAAACTGGGCATGGCGCCCATTCAGCGCGCAGGCGTGGAATACGAGTTCACCATCGTCTGCGATATGGACGTGGACCATCGCTTGATCGTGTCCAAGTCGCGCTGCAAAGACCTCGCCGATCGCCAGATGGTCAAGCCGGACCTCAAGTTCTTCAAAGTGTTGGCGGACTGGATGGCGGGCGGGGCGGATGCACCAGTACGCGCTTCCATTCCGACATCGGAAAACAGCCTTACGGCGCAAGCCATGGCTGAGACGAAGACGAAGGACTACACCGGCACGTTCGCGCAGGTCGTCGCCGAGGCGCAGAAGAAGTACGGCAAGAGCGAGCAGGAGATCCGGGATGACGGTGAAAGAACTTCGCCCGTACCTGAAGGAACATTGGTTGGAGATCAGGACAGCTCTTGAAAGCGGAAGCTACCGACCCAGCGCAGTCAGGCGAGTTGAGATAGCCAAGCCAGACGGAGGGGTCAGGCAGCTAGGGATACCGAATGTGTTGGATCGCTTTCTCCAACAAGCGATATCACAGGAGCTGGTTCCGATCTTTGAACCGCTGTTCTCGGAACACAGTTATGGGTTTCGACCTGGCCGCAGTGCACATGGAGCCGTGAGGCAAGCCCAAGCGTACGTGCAGGAAGGATACGAATGGTGTGTGGACATCGATCTAGAGAAATACTTTGATCGGGTGAACCACGATATGCTGATGGCCCGTGTTGCACGGATAGTGAAAGACAAACGAGTGCTGAAACTAATCCGAGCCTATCTGGGATCAGGCGTGATGATCAATGGGGTAGTAATTAATGTGGAAGAAGGCGTGCCGCAAGGCGGGCCACTCTCACCATTACTCTCTAACATCATGCTGGATGATCTGGATAAGGAATTGGAGAAACGTGGGCATAAGTTTGTACGCTACGCTGATGACTGCAACATTTATGTCAAGACGCAGCGTGCTGGGGAACGGGTCATGGAAAGCGTGAAAGGATTTCTGGAAAAGAAGCTCAAGCTGAAAGTTAATCCCAAGAAAAGTAAGGTGGAAAGAGCAGTGAAGGTGAAAACTCTTGGGTTCAGTTTCTTCAAACGGAAAGGGATTGTATTGATCCGCATCGCGAACGAAACAAAAGAACGCTTTATGGAGAGGCTACGCATCCTGACTAAGCGTACTCGGAGCGGCACATTGGAACAAATCCTGAAAGAAATCAACCGCTATGTTATCGGCTGGATTGGATATTACCGGCTGGCGGATACCCCGAGTATCTTTGAAGAACTGGATCAATGGATAAGACGACGGCTAAGGCAACTAATCTGGAAACGCTGGAAGCGCGGCACAACTCGCTATCGGGAACTCGTGAAGCTGGGTGTTCCGAAACAATGGGCACAAGAAGGAGCTGGAGGCACAAGCCCCTGGCGAATGGCCAACAACCCTGTGACGAAAGAAGCCCTCAGCAATGTCTATTGGCATACCTCAGGGTTGAAGAGTATCAACAAACGGTATCACGAACTGCGTTTTACTTGATGAACCGCCGAGTGCGGCCCCGCATGCTCGGTGGTGTGAGAGGGGGCAGTTAATCACTGCCCTCTACTCGATTGAGGTGCGAGCACTGTTAAGGTAGCGTGCAGGTGGAGGTTATGATCGGTGCTCCGCCGCCTGTCTGGTTCGTATTGCCAGCCGTGTCATTAATAAACACGACACCATTCAGGGTCGCGCTCAGACCCGTATCCAGATTGACGCCGTATCCGGCGTTGTTCACGAAGGTGCCGCACGTGAGCGTTAAGGTGGACGGCGTAGTGACATTCAATCCGTCGGCGCTGTTCAAGTTGGCTGTGATCTTGGTTAGCGACACCGGGCCGTGAGATTTGATCAACAAGCCATCACCGCTAGTATTGGCATTGAAGAAGTTGGCTCCGGCAAATATCACCGCGGCAAGGGACGAACCTTGACTGTTATCGAGACTTGCGCCATTCCCGGTGTTGCCACTGGCTGTGATATTCTTAGCTTTGATTGTGCCTTTGCTCATTACTTCAATGCCATTAAATTTGCCTGCGACGCCATTATTATTGGCGACGACATTATTCAAAATGACAGTCTGGGCTGTAGGTGTTGTACAGGGCGGAGTTCCGAGCGTAGCCTCCATACAGTTATCCAGCCAAAGGCCGCTCATCTGGTTGCCGTCCACAGTTACGTTGTCGACCGTGATCGCACCGGCTGACGAAATCGCCACGCCATTAAGCGCATCGTCGTCTACTACGTTCGTTCCATTCATGGTCACGCTGCCCACTGCGCCAGGATAGTCCAGTACGGAATTATCAAACACCAGACCTGATTGCGTAACCGTGTTTATCGCCGTAATGTTGTTGGTTGTGATGGCGCCCCTGAAAAGGATATACATACCGTTGCCAAAGTCGCCGTCAAAGAAACTAGTGCCATTGACGGTCACTGACATTGGCGTAGCCGCGCCGGCGTTATTCAAAGCAACGCCACTGCCTGCAGAACCGCTCACTCCGTCGGCGTTGGCAATCAGGGCTGTTGTGTTCACAGCGATTGATCCGCCGCTATTTATCTCCAAACCATTGTACTTATTGCCGTTGAACACGTCACTGCCAGTCAATGTAATGGCCCGGGCTGTTTTTATGGTGCAGGGCGGAGTTAGAGGAGCAGCCTCTCCACAATTGTCCAGGAGAACACCATCACCTCCCGTATTTGCATCGGCCGTGATACTGCTTACGTTAATCGCGCCGTTGGAATGAACTTCCAACCCGTTATCGTCATTGTAGGAAAAGGAGTTGCTGTTTGTCAGCGTGATGGATTGGGCTTTGGCGGGGCCGGAGTTCGTAAAGTAGGCGCCATCTCCAGCATTGGAAATCGCGTTCACGTTGCCGGCTTTGATCGCGCCGTAACTATCCACGATCAGGCCCTCCAAGTTGCCGGAAAATAAGTTGGTTCCGGTGAGCGTCACTAGGCCATTGGACTGGGTACCATCGTTCTTGATGCCATACAAGTTGTAGAAGACGTAATCATTTTCCAGATGTACGCCTGACCCAGTGTTGCCACTGGCCTCGAGGTTGCTGGTAGTAATGCTCCCGTAGCTTTCCACTTCCAAACCCATGCCGTGGTTGTCGTCAAATACATTGGTGCCAAGTAAGGTAACAGGTTGTCCGCCTGCTGTGCTGCATCCTTCCCCACCGAAATCGTTGCAGTTATCCAGGTGGACGCCATCCCCGCCGAGGTTTGCCTTGGCCGTAATGTTATAGACCGCAATTGGGCCTCCGGCGTCCACATACAGCCCTATGCCGTTACCGCTCGTACTGACATTCTTGATGGTCGCGCCTCCGAAGGACGCAACATCCAACCCCTCTGCAGCATTGTTTTCAAATGTGTTCGTACCAGCCAGGACAACTTCATCGGCCATGATCAAAACGCCCTGCCGCTGGTTGCCTGAGGCCTCCAGATTGCTGGCCGCGACATTACCATCAGTTGAAATGCCTAGGCCGTCGTCGCCGCGGTTGTTGTCGGCCCTGGTGTAGCCCGCAAGCGTGATGTTTTGCTTCCCATCGTGCCCGTTATTGAGCAGCACTATCCCACCGGTTCCGTTGTCCGTGGCGACCAGGTTGCTAGCGAAGATATTGCCGTTACTATTAACATCCAGTCCGTAATAGCCGTTGTCCGCGAATGTGTTGGTGCCCGTAAGGGAAACCGACTGGCCAACTGGAACCGTGCACTGTTCAACGTAGTTGGCCTGGCAATTGTCCACGAGAGCCCCGTTGCCACCGTTACCAAGCCCAGCAACTCCGGCGGTGATATTCTCAAGCGCAACGTCTCCGTTGCTGTCAATGTCCAAACCATCGGTGGCGTTCCCATTGAACGTGCCAGACGCAACCGTGACTGGATATGCCGCAGCGGTGCCGCAACCTGTGCCATCAACGTTATTACAATTGTCCAACCAGGCGCCGGCGCCCCGATAGTCGTGGGTCGATGTCACGTCCTGAATGCTTATGGCCCCACTGCTGTTGATTGTCAGGGCAGCTGAGGGTTGATCATAGATACCCGGTTCGATGTAAGCGGAGTGATTTCCATTCAGCGTGGTTGTGCCCGTGAGTGTGACGTTTCCGCTTCCGTCGCATTTGTCGGTCCCGCCGTCCCAAGTGCAGTTTCCTATCGCAGCACCTACGCCGCCGGTTTGCTCTGTTTCCAAGTAGGGCGATGAGACGTTGCTACCGTTACCGGATGCGGTAAGTGCATTGATCGTAATCGCACCGGTACTAGCGATGTCCACGCCGTCAACGCCGTTGTCTTCGAAGAGATTTTGGCCAGTTAGTGTCACCGTATGTGGCGTGGACACAGAACACTTCCAGTAGGCCAGGTCAGTATTGTACTCGTACTCCTGGCAGTTCTGGAGTGAGACGCCTCCCGAACCAACGGTATTTGCTCCGTTGTTCACGGCCGTGAGGTTATTCGTTGTGATATTTCCTGTGGTCTCGACAGCCAAGCCCCTTTCTCCGTTGTTGTCAAACTGGTTCGTCCCGGTCAATGTCACGGGTGGCGCGCCGGCCACCGTACATCCAACTGTCCAATTTGTCGGATCACCAAATTGGCAATTATCAAGGTATGCCCCGTCCACTAGGTTGCCCAGGGTGTCGCCCGCCACCAGATTGTGCGCAGCGATCGCGCCGTTGCTGTAGACTTCGAGCCCATCCTGGCCATTGCCGTCAAAGTAGTTGTTGCCGCTCAACGTAACACCAGATGCAGCCAAGGTCGAGCATTTCCACAGGTCATTAGCTGTATCGTACTGATAGGACTGACAATTGTCCAGGTACGCTCCGGTCTCGCCGTTGCTGACAGCCTTCAAGTTGTCGACGGCTATCGCTCCACGGCTGAGGACCTGAAGACCGTCATCTGAGTTCCCGTCAAATTCGCTGTTGTTCACGGTCACCGTTCCGGTGCCACTTGTGTTGTCCAAGCTAGCGCCTTTCCCGCCCGTGTTGTAGTTCGCCTCCACCCCTTTGGCTCCACCTAGCACAATGTTCTTGGTTGTGGAAATAGTCAGGGCATCGCCGGTCGTGGTGTTCTGTATCAATACATCGTTCACCGTGACATTTCCATTCCAGTGCAGGATGTTCAGCGTGCCATCAAATTCCGATTGACCTGTGATCTCATGGCTCCCCGGCGTGCCAATCCAGCCGCCTTGAATGGTCAAGGAAAAGTTCTTCATGGTACCGAAACCAGCATCGCCGTCCAACGTAAATGCGGTCACCCCATAATCTGGAGAGCTTGCTGACCCGCTGTTATAAGAGGCTTCAATCCAGATCGTCCCGTTCTTGGCAAACAGCGATTGGTTTTTGGCTAGGTAGTTCAGCAGGCTGACAAGACTGTCCGCATCATAGGTCGATCCGCCAGGACTTGTACATCCTCCCGTACCAGGGGACGGCGCCGCCAGCGTGGCCGGACACCAGACAGGATCACCACTTGCTAGGATTTGCTCGGCCTCCTGTGTTCCCATCACGACCTTGTTTCCGTTGGTGTCCAAAATCACGATTTTGGTCCCCGCGGGCACCTGGCCGGTGGTGGTCGGCGAAGATCCCTTCCTAGCGGTCCTGCCTGTCGGCTGGGGCGGCGTTGTGCCGCCATCCGCCAGCACAGGCGCTGCTGCCATCGCGCTCAGGGCAACTGCCAACAACACAGTCAGTGCAAAAGTGGCCCATCGAAATTTCGTGTCCATGATATCCACTCTCCTTTCCCTACCTTTTCATTATTGATTTGATGGCAACGCAAATGAAAGTGCAATTTGAACGCGAAATCAAGACAAATGTAATATTTCTCGGTTGGTACTTGCAAAAGGACACTGCATGAGAACCGGCGTACGTTTGAACGCCAGCTGGCCTCTCGATACAGGCATGCCGAAGCACTGAAGGCCAAGCGGCCATCTTTCGTTGCACAGATTGCTTCCGGCCACGCACAAGCTTACTGCTCCAGGCGCGCCGCCCTCTTGTCTTGTGCCTCTAATCGTTCCTTTCTTTGCGCAGCAAGTTGTCGATGGGTCCATGAGCCCGATGTGCTTGCACAAGATCTTCATCAAGAAGCTGAACATAGTGCTTCGTCATCTCGATGGTGGAATGCCCCATCAGACCTTGGAGATGGATCAAGTTCATGCCGGCTCGGAGCGACAGGGTCGCGAAAGTTCGCCGAAGCGCATGCGGGGATACCTTGACGCCGGCTCGTTTGCCCAGCCTCAGCAGCAGCGACCGCAAACCATTGAAAGACAGGCGGCCGCCACTGCTTGTTTGGAAGACCGGTTTTTCGTCGGTCGTTGTCAAGGATCTGCGGTAGGCTAGTAGCGCTCTCCGAGTGGAAACGCCCACCACCACGCTCCTGGCTTTCCCGCCTTTTCCGCGCACAACTCGCACAACGCCCGTCGCTATGTCCATATCCTCCCAGTTCAGAGCACACAATTCAGCTCTTCGCAGGCCTGTGTCCACCATCAGAAGAAGAAGAGCCCTGTCTCGGGGTAATTGGCAGGCATCCAATAGTTGCGTTACTGCTTCCCCGGATAGACAGGGGAGCCGCTTTTCAGCGATCGACGGGATCTGAAAGGTGATGGGTTCGCGGATATATTTCTCGGCATGGAAGAAACGCAGCAGGGTTCGGATTGCCCGGCCGTGGTTATTGATGGTGCTGTCCTCTAGTCTCCGTTCGGCCAGACTGGCCAAGTAGGCTCTGACATGCTTCGCCGTGATCTCCTGAGCCGTTGTCGCGCCATTGTCTTCCAGCCACTGCATGAATTTCCCCAATGTAAAGCTGTACCATGCCAACGTTCTTTGTGAACACAACATAGCCTGCCGTGACAGAATGAAGTCTGTCAATGCCTCACTCAGCGCGCTCGAGGCTGATGCCCATCCTTGCTTTGTGTCCTTGGAAATAGCCATAAAGAACCGCCTCCTGTGGGTTGGATGACGGTTTCAAATGAGTTTCTGGATATGGGTGCTACCAACGTGGGGACCGAACCCGCGAATATCAGCTTGGAAGGCTGACGCCTTACCGCTTGGCGACTCCCGCAATGAGATGATTTTACCGTGAGGCACACCGTCGGTCAAGCAGCGTCCCAATGGGATTGTTCCTCCGCGCAATGGCATCAATTGCTGATATGATGACGGCATCATGCCGGATGAATTCAGCGACAAAGTAGTTTTGATCACGGGCGCTGGCAGGGGGCATGGACACGCTCTAGCCGAGGCATTCGCAGCGCGCGGTGCGTGCGTGGCGGTGAACGATATTTCTCCGGTCAATCTCGATCCGTTAGCGGCCCAGCACAATGGGCGTATCAAAGCCTATGTGGATGATGTCGCCAAGAAAGTCGGCGCGCAAACTGTTGTTAAACAGGCGGAAGATGATTTCGGCAGGATCGATATCCTGATCAATCACGCCGCGGTCGAGCCGCGCGTAGGTTTACTCGATATGGACGAATGGGATTGGCATCGAGTCTTGGATGTCAATCTCACGGGTGCGTTCTTGATGATGCAATCAGTAGGGCGCGTGATGAGGGAAAAGGGATCCGGTGTGATCATCAATTTGGTTATGGCGAGTCCATCCGAGGCGCAGAAAGAAGGGGCGTATCTTGCAAGCATGCATGGCTTGCTCGCGCTGACTCGCAGCGCCGAAGAGGAACTCTCGCCGTTTGGCATCCGCGTTCATGCGGTTGGGGCAGGATTGGAAAAGTATCAGAACTCAGACGCCAATGTTCCGTCCAGTTTTGTTGAGGCCGTATTGTATTTATCCCATAATGCATCGTTGAATGGGCAGATTGTCAATGTGGAGGCATGATGGAAGAATTAATTGAATACCGCAAGCAATTACTGGGCCGATTGCCCGAGGCGGTAAGGGAATTTCGCTCCGCCTGCCTGGCAGTGAAGAATCCATTTACGCCGATTGACGCCGGATGGAACGTGCACCAATTGGCTGCGCATACCCGCGATGTGGACAAGATGATCTACGGGATGCGCGCCCGCCGCACCCTCCAGGAGGATAATCCCGAATTTCAAAACTTCGATGGCGATGCATACATGGCGGCGCATTACGATGCCAAGCAATCGCTTTCGTCGATCTTGAATGAATTGGTCGCCAGCATCGATGAATTAACGGAAATGTTGCGCGGTTTATCCGGTGCGGAGTGGTCGCGTGAGTCACGTCATGCGACTCAGGGCGGCGGCCTGACGCTTCAGACATGGGTTGAGCGCAGTCTCAAACACATCGAGGAACATTTGGCAACGGTGAAGAAGGTGAAGTAAGAACAACGGCTACCAAAGCGGAAGATGAATGAGCATCGCCAGCCATGTCAGGAATGACTGGTGGAATTGCAGAAAAACCAATCCCAACACGGTGCCGACCAGAAATCCTGCCACAATATCGGACACGTAATGGACTCCCATGGCGACGCGCGCCAGCGCCACCAGTGGAGCCCAAATCCATAGAATGGACGCGGCTCCACTTGGACCTAGTCCCGCGGCGACCACCGCGATCAGAAACGCGCGCGCGGCATGACCGGATGGGAAGGAATGCGGATCGGTGTTTCGATAAATGCTTCCCCATTCGCCTTCCGGACGCCGCCTGCGGATGATGAATTTCAGCGACATCACCACCGCGGCCAGGACAGATATGTCGGCGAGTTCAAGGATCGCCCATTGCTTCCAGAACGAATTTCCGAGCCGCCACAAGATAATCAGGGCCGCGCCCCAAAACCACGAGTCGCCGGAATGGGCAAAGAAGATGGCAATGTCCCGAAGCACACCGGGTTTTTCTGCCACGCGCAGTTGATCCGAGAGGCGCGCATCGAGTTTTAGAAGGAATGTGAAGTTCATGGGCTGTCAACAAACATGTCACTCTGAACAGCCATGAGAGGCCTGCAGCTTCAGAGTGACATGTTAAGCGAGAGATTAAGAGGCTATTTCTTTTTGGCTTTTGGTCTGGCCTTGGATTTCTTTGCGGCGGCCTTTTTCCTGGCCGGCGCGGCCGGTCTTTTTGCCGCCGCTTTTTTCTTCGGGTGTACTGCAGACTTTTTGGCAGAGGCTTTGTGCGGCGCGGATCTGGTCTGCTTGGCCAGATCTGCACGCATCATTTCCAGCTGATTGGGTTTATCCACATCCATGCAAGGCTCAGCGTAAGGCCAGACGATGGCGCGGCCTGTAATGTTATAGCGTTTGGTAATGCGGTCAAGGGCGTCAGCCAGGGTAAGCTGCCGCGTGATATAGAGATAAGAAACGACCGGTCCCATGACCGATGCCAGCGCTAAGGGGCTCTTACGTCTGGTAATTAATGCGTTCCACAAATCGAGGTGTTCGTTTGCCATCCGAACATGCGCAACATTGATATCGGCACCGCAAACCTCCATGTCCTTGAGTTTCGTATACGTTCGTTTCGATTCTGGATAACGCATCTCCATCACTTCGCGTGGACAGACGCCGTAATAGATGTCGTCGCGGGTTTCCATGCAGGCATTGATCAGCCAGTCCACCATCTCCGCCTTAAGGGCCGGAATGTCAGAAGACACCAGCAGGACATATTTGTTTTTGGGATTGAGTTCGAGCGACTTATTCATGCCCAAAATCAGGTTGTCCAGCATTTTGCCCTGGTTGGAAAGATAATGAAGCGGTTTCTTGCACTTCAAATTGCTTTTCGGTGAAAGGCCGGTCACGACGACGTTATCCACGTTTTTGGCTTCGCTCAATGCATCCAGCACCCACTGGATCATCGGCTTGCCGGCGACGTCCACCATCGCTTTTGATTCGCCTTGCGTATATTTGTATAATGGCTCATCGGGTTGTGGGATCCCACCCGCGGTGACTACTGCATCCATAGTTATCTCCTCGTCTTGTTGCGAATGGCCCAGGGAAGTCAGATATCTTGGCCTGGGGCCTCTTCGCCATGACCTTAATTGATTTCCTGTAGCTGCGGCTCGAACTTGAGTTTCGCCAACAGTTCGTTGTATTCATCGTGCGTCAGCGGCCGCTTCTTTCCGGAGACGGCAACCAGCGCGGCCTCCATCATGTTGGTCCCGAACGAACGGCCATCCAACACGGGTGTGGTCGTCATCAGATACTTGATCCCGCATTGCTTGAAAAGAGCTACATCTTCGGGCGTGGTGGTATTCGTCACAATGATTTTGCCCTGCATATCATCGGGCAAATGGCGCTTGATGTAAAGACAGTCGCCGGCAATCACGGTGGCCGCGTGATAATAATTTTGAAACTTGGGAATCCGGACTTCCTGCTTTTCGCCGGTCGGGTACACCCATTCAAATGGCAGGCGCCCAGCCAGAGGCATCAAAATGGCGGCGAAAGTCTTCAGCTGTCCCAGGGTGTGGAAGGCAATCGGAATTCCCAGCCCGAACATCAGATCGCCGAACGTGCATTCGTAGCCCGCGTTAAAAAAGCCGCTGGACATACCCCAGCGATCCGCGCCGCTGACCACGAAGACTTTTTTACCGCCTGCCTTATTGATGTAATCGCCGATTTTCGACTCGAGTAAAGCAGCCGATCTATTTTCCAGCGTGTTCTTCAATCCGACTCCGTCTACCAGCGGCGTCTGTTTTACGAAGCGGACCATCGGTTGGACCGAATAGAGCGGATACCATTTGTTGTCCACCATCAATCCCAGATCGGCGCCACCCACCCCAAAAGCATCCACTTCGCCGTCCAGTTCCTGATACTTGCGGGCAGCAGCCTCCATATCCCCGTTGGTGCCGATGCGCTCAATGCTTACGGTTTCGCCCAATAAGTTTACCTCCACGGCTTTGTCCCGTTTGGATGACCCAATGCTGATGCTGACTGCGCGTTTCATAAACGATCTCCTTCCTCCAAACCATGATGAATCTATTTCAGTATACACCCAACCGAATGGCCGCTCAAGATTTGGGCCGCGAAGGCAGGGAAAAGAAAAATGTGGCACCTTTTCCTGCTTCGCTCTTGACCCCGATGCGCCCGCCATGCACTTCGATGATCCGCTTGACAATGGACAAACCGACTCCTGTTCCCTCAGACTGCGTGTCCAGCTTGTTGAATAAACCAAACACACGGTCATGATATTCGGGCGCAATACCGATGCCGTTATCTCGCACAAAGAAGATCGGTTTTCCATCCTCGGCGTATTCTTGCAGGCCGATTTCGATACGCGGTTGGACCTGGTTGCCCATGAATTTGGCGGCATTGTCAATCAGATTCTGGAGGACCTCCACTATCCTTTGGTGGTCTCCATAGATATTCGGCAAATCGGGTTGGATGTCCACTTGAATGCCGTGGGCTTGGATGCGTCCCTGCACCAGGTCGATGGCCTCCTTCGCCAAGACTCCGAATGGGATCTCCTCGGATGGATTCACAAGCCGGCCGATACGCGAAAGTTCCAGCAATTCGTTGAGCAGGAGCTGCATTTTATCGCTGGCATCCGAGATCCGTTCCAGATCCTTTTGCAGGCGCGCTTTATCTCCCTTTTCTGAATCCTCACGCAGGAAGCCCAGGAATCCCTTGATGGTGATGAGGGGCGACTTTAGATCATGTGAGACTGTATACGTAAAGCGCTCCAATTCAGAGTTCTTCGCCTCGAGTTCATTGATCAGCGCCTCGCGCTCGGTCTCAGCCCATTTTCGCACGGTAATATCCCGGACCATTCCCAGCACGCGGTCCTCGCCGCTGGCGATCAGACGCGATTCGTAATCGTGAACGCCGTCCTTGGCCGGCAGTTGATATTCGAATGCATAAGTCTGATTGGTCAACAGCGTCCTTTCGATTCCGAACAACGTAGGCGAGGCGATGAAATCAGGCATGACCTCCCGTATGCTTTTGCCCAGGAATTCCTTTGGGGAAAACGCCGGGCCGGTCTCTTCGGATTTAAAGAAATTGATGAAAACACCATTCTTATCCAATTCGAAAATCATGTCCGGGATGGCATTCAAAAGAGCGCGGTTGCGAGCCTCGCTTTGATGGAGTTCCTCCCGCGTGGTCTTCTCTTCCGTGACATCGTAAAAAACCGCAAGAATGCAGGTTTGATCTTCAAGAAGAATTAATTCATAAAAGGCCAGGGTATCGTGTTTTTCCCCGCTCTGGCTGACGAAGCGATATTCCATGTTCTGAATGGAATGCTTTTCCTTCAGCTCCTTGACAAACTGCTGACGTTCTTCTGCATTGCTCCACAGGCCCAGCTCGAGCGGCGCATGACCAATGGCCTGGTCGGGGCTCAGTCCACTGAGCCTCCAGAAAGCATCATTGGCTTCCATGAAACGGCCGTCCTCCAACGTGCAGATCGCGATCGCCAGCGGGCTGGCGTGAAAGAACTTTCGGAAGCGCTCCTCGCTCGTATGGAGGGCCGTCATGTTGCGCTTCAAATTATTCATCACCAGGAAAATAATGATTCCGTCCAGCAGAAAGGCCGCCGTCAGGTCACGGGAGATGCCGTTCAGGTTATCCATCCCCGGTTGCAGGATGCCATGCGCTGCCAGGATATTCATGATCCATAGCAACGCGATGCTTAAGAGGCTTAATCCCACGGTGGCCTGCCATCCTAACAATAAACCGCCCACCAACACAATGACCAATTCGCCTGCCACGGCCGTATCGCGGACCCCTGAACCGATCCACGCTTCGAGGGCCATTGCAGACCAACTGCTCAGCACCAGAAGCACACTGGTTGTCTGTAGATATCCACGGTGAATGGACCAGATCAAGATCGAAACCACGATGAAAAGGGCTTCCAAGACCAAGTTGGCGGGATCCAGCAAGTGAGTGCCTTGGACAACTCGGACGATGATTTCGGCCAAGACCATGAAGAAGCCGCTCCAAGCGATGAAGTTCAGTAGCCGGGCACGGAGATCCTTTTCCGGGTCATCCAGCTGGGGCGGCATGATGAGCCTGCCAATTTGCTCGAAAACCTCCGATTTCTTCATGTGAAGGAATTATATATCATGTTCCGCCTTTATGGCTTTCTGTGTTGACGAGAATGAAAAACCTCTGTATACTATGAAAGCGCTTTCATAAAATGCAGGCTCATCGACGTTCTCCCACGATTTCCGACGTTGCCCGACGCGCCGGGGTATCCATCGCCACGGTCAGTCGCGTGCTGAATGGCAATCCGCTGGTGATTGCCCCAACCGTTGGCCGCGTTCAGGCTGCCATAAAGAAGTTGCATTATGTCCCGCGCTCTGCCGCCCGTGTTCTGGCAAGCAGGAAGACGAATGCCATCGGACTGCTCCTGCCCGAGATCGGCGGCTGGTTTTTCCCGCCCATGCTGCGCGGCATCGAATCCGCGGCGCGGCAACTCGGATTTGACCTGCTGATCCATACGGCCAGTGTAACGTATCCCTTAGAGGCTTCCAAGCGGGCGCTGGGGATGCATAATACGGACGGCCTGATCGTTTTCACCAAGAGCCTCGAGCAAGAAGAGCTGGTCTACTTGCGCCAAAATAGATTCCCCGTGGTCTTGCTACATCAGACTCCGTCGGAAGAGCTGGACATTCCGGTCATCACCATTGAGAACAAGTCCGGCGCTGAGAAGCTCGTGGAGCATTTGGTTCAAGTTCATGGTTATCGTCGAATCGCGTTTCTCAAGGGTTCGGAAGGGCATGAAGATTCGGAATGGAGGGAACGGGGTTATCGCGAAGCATTGAGGAGAAACCAGATTCGCTTTGATCGTGGTCTTGTTTCGCGCGGCGGCTTCGACGAATTGCAGGCGGCGGAGGCTGTCCGCCGCCTGTTGAGAAACGGTGTGGACTTTGATGCCATCTTTACCGGAGACGACGATGCCGCCACCGGTGCATTGTCCGCGTTGCGAAATGCAGGCCGCCGCGTTCCGGACGATGTGGCTGTGGTTGGATTCGATGATATTCCCCTGGCCAAATATTTGACTCCGCCGCTGACCACCGTGCGCGCCCCGCTTGAACAGGTCGGACGCGAAGCGGTAAGACAATTGGTGAAGCTCATCCAACGCGGCCACGCCGATGCGATTACTTTGTTACCAACAGAGTTGGTGCTTAGAGAATCGTGCGGATGTCCGCCTCAAAGCCCGCACATCAACGGACTTTCGTTCATAGAGGAGGTGAAATGAAATCATACCGCCAGGCATGGCATGATCTCATCGGCCCGCTGCTCTTTCTCGATAAGCCCAACATGTTTACCATGGCACTCGGACTGCGCGACTTCCAGGGGCAGCGCACCATGGTCTGGAATCAATTAATGGCGGCCTCGGTGGTCTTTACGGTGCCTATCGTCATCGCCTTCTTCTTCGCGCAGAAGACGTTTGTTCAGGGTATAAAATTGACCGGTACGAAGGAAGAGGAACACTCAACAAAGGACATGGAATGACCTTACCCACCACCATTGCTGTGATCGGTGCAGGCAGCGCCTCGTTTGGTGAAAACACACTGGCCGCCCTGATGCGCTCGTCGAGACTGCGCGGTTCGACATTGCGGCTTGTGGATCGAAACGCCTCCAGCCTGGACATTGTCCATCGACTGGCGAACCGACTCAACGTGGAGTGGAATGCGCAGATGAGGATCAGCGCACATACTCACCACGAAGATGCGCTGGAAGGCGCACGATTTGTGATCTCCGCCATCGAGGTGGGTCCGCGCGAAGAACTGTGGCGGAAGGATTTTGAACTCACGCAGAAGCACGGACTTCGTCAGCCGTATGGGGAGAACGGCGGTCCCGGTGGCTTTGCCCATGCGGCGCGCAATATCCTGCCGATGCTTGAAATCGTGCGCAGCATGGAGCAGGCCTGCCCCGATGCGTGGTTCATCAATTTCACCAATCCAATGGTGCGGATCTGTGATCTTGTCAATCGTCACACAAAGATAAAAGCCGTCGGTTTGTGCCACCAGGTTTTGATCGGATATTGTTTCGTCGGCATGGTGTTGAGCAGCGAACTCGGCATTGAAATTCCAACCGGCATCACCGGCATGCAGGCGGATCTCGTCGAACGCGATCTGCGTGCCCAGGTGGTACATCAGACGATGCCGCTTGTGGATATTCGCGCCGCCGGCACGAATCATTTTACGTGGATTCTTTCCATTCGCGATAAACGCACAGGGGCTGATCTATATCCCCTTTTTCGCGAGCGTTTCGCATCCTTCGATCCCAAGTTTGAGCCCCTGACCAGGGACGTGTTCGAGGCCTTCGGCTGGTTCCCTGTGCCCGGCGACACGCATTTATGCGAATATCTGCCGTGGGTTGCGGATCCAACCACCCAGCCATGGCAGAAATACAATATCCGTCTTTATGAATGGGACCAACGTGCGAACCTGCGCGACCTCGATCTGGCGCGCCTTGACAAAATGGCAAGGGGCGAAATGAGCCTTGATGGCTTGCTTGATACGGATTCCGAGGGGGCCCTGGAAATGATCGAGAACCTCGCCGGCAATGGCAGTCATTATCACCTTGCCGCCAACCTGCCCAATGTCGGACAAATCTCAAATCTCCCGAAAGGTTCAACGGTCGAGACGCCGGTCTTTGTGGATGGTGCCGGGGTGCATCCCGTGCCTGTGGGTGAATTGCCTGAGGGTATTGCCGAGCTTTGCCGCCGTGAATTGGTTGTCGCGCAGTTGTGCGTCGACTCGGCCGTTGAAGGTTCGCGCGCGAAAGCACTGCAATGTCTTTTGCTGGATCCCATGATCACAGATATGGACCGCGCCAAATCCATCCTCGACGATTATTTGCTAACCTATAAAGAATATTTGCCTCAATTCTGGAAGTAAAAACATGACGCTCAAAATTGCCTTTGCAGGGACAGGGTATATCAATAAAATCCATGCGCGTGCCGCGCAAGCGTGCGGCTTGGCATTGTGTGCGGTGATCAATCACAAACCCGAGTCGATGGCGGCATTTGCCGGAGAATTCAACATTCCGAATCAGTACCCGACGATGGATGCCATGCTGAAAGGAGGCCGCGTCGATGCGCTGGTCGTCAGTACCCCAAACTATCTTCATGCTCTGCAAACGATCACCGCTCTCAAGGCGGGGATCCATGTGATGGTCGAAAAGCCGATGGCGCAAAACGCTGACGAAGCCGGGCAGATGTGTGAGGCCTCGGAAAAATCCGGCGCGGCGCTGATGGTCGCCCATTGCTGGCGGTTCGACCCGGACGTCCTGTGGCTTAAAGCCCAAAGCGAAAAACTTGGAAAGATCATCCGCACGAAAGGGATTGGCGTGCACACGCATTGGGGTCCCGGCGGATGGTTTACGCAGAAGAAATTTGCAGGCGGCGGCGCCATGGCTGATGTGGGAATCCACGCCTTGGATACGGTGCGGTTTTTGCTCGGCGATCCGAAGCCGATCTCAGTCTATGCGCGAATCGGAACCTATTACAAGGATTTTGATGTCGATGACACCGGGATGATCATGGTCAATTGGGCGAACGGCACAACCTCCTTCATCGAATCGGGCTGGTGGCAGACTCATGCGGATGGTCCCGAAGCGGGGACACAGCTTTATGGAACGAAAGGGTTTGGTCAGCTCTTCCCGACCCGGATCGAGCTGCCCGCCGCGAATGAAAAAAAGTTCAGTGTGATCGAATCAGGGTTTGAGTTCCCGCGCACCGAGCATGCGCCGCAGAGTCTGTATGATGCTCAGTTAAACTATTTTGTGGATTGTGTGGTGAACGGCAGGACGCCAAATCCCGGCGGCGCGGAGGGATGGGTCAATATGAAAGTCGTCGATGCAGCGTATGAATCAAGCGAAACGGGAAGGGTTGTTGAACTGTGAAGATCACAGTCGTCGGCGGCGGATCCACCTATACTCCGGAATTGGTTAATGGATTTCTGGCCTGCGTCGATTCCCTCCCTCTCCAAGAACTGTGGCTGATGGACATTGATCCGGAGCGGCTGAACATCGTTGGCGGATTTGCCCAGCGCATGGTCAAGGGCAGAGGCGAACCGTTCAAGGTCATATTGAGTACGAATCAGCGTGCGAGCATCGCAGGCGCCTCGTATGTTGTGACGCAACTGCGGGTCGGGATGATGCCCGCGCGCCGGGGCGATGAATACCTCGGCAAACGCCATGGACTGATCGGGCAGGAGACAACCGGCATCGGTGGCATGGCAAAAGCCTTGCGGACCATCCCCGCGGTTTTGAGTATTGCCAAAGATATTCTGGAAGCGGCGCCGGATGCCCTGCTGGCAAATTTTACGAATCCGGCAGGGCTGGTTACGGAAGCACTGACCCGTTATGCGCCGGGGATTTCCGCAGTGGGTGTGTGCAATGTCGGCATCACAGCCAAGATGCACATGCTCGGGCAACTTGAAAAAGCCACCGGTTCGCGCCTCGACCCGGAACATGCCGTGCTCGATACGCTCGGCCTCAACCATTTGACTTGGCATCGCGGCTTCTCGGTGGCTGGCGAGGATCTCTGGCCTGAAATCTTTTCAGCATTTGTGAAATCGCTGAAACAAGAGCCGGAGCCGGAGTGGGATGTGAGGACGATCGAGTCACTTGGCATGATTCCGAACTACTATCTCCAATATTTCTATTACACCGACAAAAAACTCAAGGCTCAGGAAAAGTGGCCCCCATCGCGCGCGGAAGAAGTGATGGAGATCGAAAAAGACTTGCTGCGCGACTATGCGGACCCGAATCTCACCGAACCGCCCCCCGATCTAATGAAACGCGGCGGCGCGTATTATTCGACGCTGGCCACTCAGCTGATCCACTCGCACCATAATGATCTCGGACAGATTCACGTGGTCAACGTTCGAAATAATGGTGCGGTCAAGGACTGGCCATCGGACTGGGTTCTGGAACTGCCAGCGAGAGTGGATCGAGGCGGCATTCATCCGCTTCGCGCCGACCCCTTGCCGGCTGCCTGCTTCGGGCTCATCGCTCAAGTCAAGATGTACGAGCTCCTAACGGTCGAGGCCGCGGTCCACGGTGACCGCAATGCCGCCTATCAAGCGCTGCTGGCTCATCCCTTGGGGCCGCCGGCAGATCGTGTCCCGGCGGTTCTCGATGATCTATTGGAAACGAATAAGTCCTGGCTTCCGCAATTCTTTGATTGACCCAAAGGGAATGGTCATGCGTTATTTTCTCGGTGTCGACGTGGGTGGGACAAAGACTCAGGCCTTGATCGCGGATGAAAGCGGGAGCGCCTTGGGTTTTGGCATGGATGGGGCAGGGAACTGGCAATCCGTAGGTTTTGACGGCCTGCGAAAAGTCGTGGCCACAACCATCCATCAGGCTCTAATTTCTGCGAACCTGCGCCTTGACCAAGTCTCGGCAGCCGGTTTTGGAATCGCCGGTTATGACTGGCCATCCCAGTTTCAAGCGCATTTCGCGGCGATGGCCTCGATAGGTTTGAGCTGCCCCATGGAGTTGACGAACGATTCCATCATCGGCCTGATGGCGGGGGCGGAGCAAGGTTGGGGTGTTGTGCTTGTCGCGGGCACCGGCAATAATTGTCGTGGTCGCGATCGGAATCAATGTGAAGCCCGCATCACTGGGGAGGGAATCAGGTTTGGAGAATATGGTGGCGCCCATGAGATCGTCATGAAAGCCCTTCATGCGGTCGCCTATCAGTGGAGCCGGCGCGGACCCAAGACCAGCCTGAGCGAACTGTTTATCCGTCTGGCAGGCGCAAAAGATCTGGATGACCTGATCGAAGGCATGGATATGGAACGCTACCAGACCAGTCCAGCATGGGCGCCGATCGTTTTTGAAGCTGCTTCTTTGGGAGATCCCCTCGCGAGGGAAGTGATTGCATGGTCGGCACGGGAACTCGGGGAATCAGCCTGCGCGGTGATTCGTCAACTGGGAATTGAGCGCGAGGAATTCGAGGTTGTCATGGCAGGTAGCGTGTTCGACGGCGGTAGCCTGTATATTGAGCCGCTGTTTCGCACCATTCAGGAGCTCGCTCCGAAAGCAAAGATGGTCAAACTGGAAGCGCCGCCCGTGGTGGGCGGCGTGATCCTGGCCATGCAGAAGCTTGGCCTGTCCACTGCGCCTGTGCACAAGGCTCTGATCGAATCCACGAAAAACTGCATTGGCCTGGAATAGAGACCGATGAGATGCCCGGCTGGAGGCCTATCACTGAACTTGCAATTTTAGGCGGACCCAAAACACGAGTCGAGCCGTATCCGGAATGGCCCGTTTGGGATGAGCGTGATATCGAGGCCGTCATCGCGGTTGTCAAGTCGGGACGATGGGGCGGCTTCCCATACCCTGGCCCCAGGACTGCGGAACTGGCGCGTCGCTTCGCGGAATTTCAAGGCGGCGGCTATGCTGTGCCGATGATCAATGGCACCGTCACGATGGAAGTGGCGCTGCGAGCGGCGGATATTGGTTGGGGCGATGAAGTCATTGTCCCGGCTTATCCGTTTCAGGCCACGGCGGCGGGCGCGATCCCGGTCCTTGTGGATATCGATCCGAATACCTATGGCATCGATCCCAAAGCCGCCGAGCAGGCTATCACTTCAAGGACGAAAGCCGTGATGCCCGTGCATCTCGGCCATCAAATGGCGGACATGGATGCCATTACGGCTCTGGCAGATGAACATGACTTGATCATCGTTGAGGACTGTGCTCACGCACATGGAGCCAAGTGGTGCGGAAAAGGTGCAGGCACCATCGGACATTTCGGTTCGTTCAGCCTTCAATCATCGAAAACGTTAACGTCCGGCGAAGGCGGAATCCTGTTGCGCCGGACGCCGGAATTAGCTGCGAAGGCTGCCTCCATCATTGATTGTGGAAGGCCGCATGCCCTGGGCGGCGGAGCGGAGGATCCAAGCGGCCTTGCTGCAATGGGCGCGAATTATCGTTTGTCCGAGATCCAGGCCGCCCTCGCCCTGGTCGGCTTGGCATGATTCCCTGAACAAGCCAGGCCGCGTGAAGAAATGGCGGCTTATCTGGATGAAGCCCAAAGCGAGATCCCCGGAGTGCGGGTTCTAAAGCGGGATGAGCGCCACACGACCCGTTCCTTTAATCGTTATATCTTCACGATCGGGCCCGCGGTCTTTGGACTGGAGCACGATTTGTTGGCGGCGGCGTTGCGCGCGGAAGGTGTGGGATGTTGGAGCGCATATGAAGCCATGCATTATTATGAGCTTTTCCAGCCGCAAAAATCGATGCTCGCCGTTCCCAATGCTTTCCCTGAGCGCTTCCGCTTCGATTAGATGAACCTGCCGGAAGCCGAACGTGCTTGTGAGCATGAAGCACTTTGGTTGGATGAATCGATTTTCCGCGCCGGACGAAAGGGAGTGGACGGTGCCGTGGCGGCCATCAGGAAGATCCAGAGTCACTCAAAAGAACTGTGGAATGCTACGGGAAGCATCGGAAAACCCATGCAACCCGTCAGATCAAGTTGCTGGTGTTCATCGGCGGGCATATCCATAAATCGCCAGAGCTCTTGTATCGTATAATTGGGGAGAGATGATCAATGATCGGTTTGTGCCTTGATGGATTGCTGCCTGTTTCTCGAAAACACCTCAAAACCTAAGGGATAAATTGTCGTCCAAACTTGCCTCGCTCCATGATTTGAATAAACTGATCTTCCAGCACGGTCTTGAGCCATTCCTGAAGACGACGCGCGTGTTGGTCGCTCTATTGGACTCGGACGGGCGCTTGCTTGCATCGAACGCGGCACTGGAAGGTTTGACCCAGACTTTGCCAAGCATGAATGCGCTCCGGGAGATTGTTGTGCCGCCAGCGCGTACCGAGTTTGATCGGTTGTTCCACGAGGCAACGGGCGAGCGCAGAGTGACGCAAAGCGATCTGGATCTCGGTCTGGAGAGCCAGCCCCGGCGGCATACGTGTCTGTTCGTTCCTTTGGAGGATGGCCGCGTATTATTCTTCGGAGAGCCTGTTGATCTCACCTCTGACCTGATTGATAGCTATCAACGCCTGGCTCAAGACTTTCAACACGTTCAGGCGGAATTGAGTGAGACGAAGCAGGCACTGGAGAAAAAGCAACAGGAGGTGGCAGCGGTAATTGCCCAGGCGGATGAAGTTTCGCACACCGACTCGTTGACCTTGCTTTCCAACCGCAAACAGATCATCGCCGACTTACAACGTCAGGTCATGTCCTCCGAGCGCTACCAACAGCCACTCTCCATCTCCATCCTGGATTTCGACCATTTTAAGAATATCAATGATGAGTACGGCCACTCGGTCGGCGACGAGGTATTGAGGTCTGTGGCCCTGCAGCTGCGCGATCATGTGCGTTCGCCGGATATCTTGGGACGATATGGCGGTGAGGAGTTTTTGCTTTTGTTGCCGAACAGCACGATCCAGGCAGCCAGTGAGCAGGCGGAACGCCTGTGCGAGCTGGTGCGCTCCACACCGATTAATTCCGGCAGCCGTGTAATTCACATGACGATCAGCATTGGCATTGCGCAGTATCGAATCCATCAGGAGAATTGGGAACAGCTTCTCAAACGATCGGATCAGGCGCTTTATCAGGCGAAGAAGAATGGTCGCGATCAATGGGCTGTCACGGAACCATAGAAAAAAAGGAAGGAGTCTCCATGTCCACAGTCGATGCTCTGGTACAGGATTTCCTCTCTCAGAGGAGAATAGCTGTCGTTGGAGTTTCCAATGAACGCACAACGGGCTGCAACTCGAACTATGAGAAATTCAAAAATGCAGGCTATCGGGTCTACGCGGTCAATCCGCATATCTCCACATATGACGGCGCTCCCTGTTACCCTGATTTGAAGTCCATCCCTGAAAAGCCCGATGCCGTGTTCATTTTTGCAAACCCCAAGGTGGCGGACGACATCGTCCGTCAATGCGTGGCGTTGGGTATCAAGCACGTTTGGATGCACTGCATGATGGGCACCAAACCCGGCTTGGCGGCGGGCATAACGAGTGTCTCGCGCGCAGCGGTCGAGACGTGTAAAGCCAACGGGATCGCGGTGATTCCGGGGACCTGCCCGAATCAGTTTCTGAAGCCCGATTTCGGCCACGGCCTGATGCGAAGGATGTGGCGCATGTTTGGCTTCTTAAGTGTAAACTAGGGCTATGGCCACCGATACCGCTGAAAACCTCGAAGGCGAAAAAACAAAATTCCCTCTTCATGGCTGGGTGGGGTTGATTCTTGCCTGCCTCTTCTGGTTTCTCAACTGGACTCTGTCCGGGCCGCGCACGAACTGGGGATTCTTTCCCATGTGGCTGGGCTATTGTTTGACCGTGGACGGGCTGGTCTTCTGGCGGACGCGCACATCCCTGCTTGCGCGCAGCTGGCGGAAATATCTGGGGCTGTTCATGATTTCGGCGCCCGTCTGGTGGCTCTTTGAGGCGCTCAACCTCCGGACTCAAAACTGGATTTATCTCGGTATCGATGGGTTCACGCCGGTGCAGTATGCGATTTGGACGACGATCAGCTTCACGACGGTCATCCCCGCCGTTTTTGGAAGCGCGGAGTTCATCGCCAGCTTCGATTTTATAAAGCGCCTCAAACCTGGACTGGTGATCGGTACCGACAAACCGACGACCATCAGTTTCTTCGTTGCGGGCTGGGCCATGCTGGCCTTGGTGTTAATCTGGCCGAATATTTTCTTCCCCTTCATTTGGTTGTCTCCGTATTTCATGATTGAGCCGCTCAATATCTGGCTCGGGCATCATTCGCTTGCCGATTGGACGAGGCAAGGCGATTGGCGTCCGGTCATTTCGCTCTGGCTCGGCGTGCTGCTGACCGCCTTGTTCTGGGAAATGTGGAACTATTTTTCCTATCCGAAGTGGATCTACCATGTTGCCTGGGGCGGCTGGTTCCACATCTTTGAGATGCCGCTGCTCGGTTATGGCGGCTATCTCCCATTCTCCCTTGAGTTGTATGCGATCTATCATTTGGTCGTCGGGATTCTTGGAGATAAGAAGGCGAATTATGTTCGGGCTGATCCGGAGTTGGCGTAGTTCTCCGCAAGGAGTCGATTAACGTATGCTTCCTGTGTTTGCGACCAATCGCCTGGCTGCTGATATTCTTTACGCGGCTTTTTTCATTTGGCTATTGCCGGAGGTCATCTCGTCGTTTACCGCTGCCAAAGGCAAGGATCTCCAGGTGCGTGACCGCGCTTCGGGCGTGGTTTTACTCCTTTGTCTGTGGCTCGGCA
Source organism: Anaerolineales bacterium (assembly GCA_035516425.1). Taxonomy (GTDB): domain Bacteria; phylum Chloroflexota; class Anaerolineae; order Anaerolineales; family Villigracilaceae; genus Fen-1038. The sequence continues at coordinate 37,284 of DATJAH010000044.1, read as the reverse complement.
TTTTTGTATCGATAAACATTGCGTTTGCGGTCCCCTCCTTGGCCATCCCCTGGCATCGAACTTCATTGTTTGCTGTCGGCATCTTCTTTGTGTTGGCGGGTGTGGCATTTCGCTGGTATGCGATCCGTGTATTGGGAAAATATTTTACGCGGCAGGTTGCCATTCAGCCCGGACAGACCGTCGTGGAAAATGGACCCTATCGCTGGATCCGTCATCCATCGTACAGCGGGGCCCTGCTCACGATCTTCGGCCTGGGATTGGCCTTCACCAACTGGTTGAGTTTGGTCCTCGTTCTTGCCATTGCCTTTTTCGGATATAGCTACCGTGTCGGGGTGGAAGAGAAGGCGCTGGTCGAGGCCTTGGGCGAGCCCTATCGTCAATATAGGCAGCGTACCAAGCGCTTCATTCCCTTTGTGTATTAGTTTGGTGATGCATGCCGACCAACATCGAGATCAAAGCCCGTGTCCGTGACCCTCACGAATTGAAGCGGCGGGCTGAGGCCATGAGCGATTCGCCGCTGCAGGTGATTCCGCAGGAGGATACTTTCTTCGTCACAGCGAAGGGACGACTCAAGCTGCGGGTCCTCGCGCCCGACCAGGCTCAATTGGTTTATTACGAACGTCCGGATCAGGGCGGCCCAAAGCGCTCCGACTATTTTATCTTCAATACGAATGATCCAGAGAATTTAAAGGCCGCGCTCAGTCTCGCGTTGGGCGTTCGCGGCGTGGTCAGGAAGACACGTTATCTCTATATGGTCGGGCAAACCCGTGTGCATCTCGATGATGTGGAAGGATTGGGTCAATTCATGGAATTGGAGGTTGTTCTGCGTGACGATCAATCCGATGCAGAGGGTCAAACCATTGCTTCCGAGCTGATGAAGAAACTTGGCATTGAACCAACCGATTTAATCGATGGTGCTTATATGGATTTGCTCAAACAATAACACTGCAAGGAGAAGATCATGCCCAAAGTTAAAGCCATCAATCATATCGCGGTAGTGGTCGACGATATGGAGAAGTCACTTTCCTTCTGGCGCGATGCGCTTGGAATCGATCTGCATGAATTACGCGATGTGCCTGCAGAAACGTCGCAAGTGGCGTTTTTGCCGCTGGCCGGTTCCGAGATCGAGCTGGTCAAGCCCACCTCGGAGGATTCGGGCATTGCCAAATACCTTGCCAAACGCGGACCGGGGATGCATCACGTCTGTGTTGAAGTGGACGATCTGGAAGGGATGCTGAGGCAATTGAGATCCAAAGGAATCCGGCTCATCAACGAGGAGCCGCGCGCCACGTCGGATGGCAGGAAATACGCATTCGTTCACCCCGAGTCGACCAGCGGTGTGCTCGTGGAGTTATATCAAATCCAGAAGTCGTAGCGGAGCAGCCTCATTCGTTATAATACGGACCATGCTCGAAAATATCGAATCGATCCTCCGCGGTCCATGCGGGCTCGACAAATCGAAGCCGATTGTCGTCGGCGTTTCAGGCGGCCCCGACAGTTTGTGCCTCATGCAAAGCCTCCGACAGGCTGGTCATCAAATCATCGTTGCCCATTTCAATCACCAGTTGCGTGAGGCCGCAGATGCCGAAGCGAACGCCGTCGAGCGCACCTCCGCCCGCCTGGCAGTTCCATTCGTGGCCGAGAGTGCGGATGTGGGCCATTATGCAAAAGCCAACAGCCTATCCATTGAGGAAGCCGCGCGAAATCTGCGGTATCGCTTTTTGTTCACACAGGCACGTCGGCTTAAGGCGCAGGCGGTTGCCGTCGGACACACCGCAGACGATCAGGTCGAGACCGTATTGATGCATATGATTCGCGGGACGGGTTTGGCTGGACTGAAGGGCATGTCATATCGCACGATCCTTCCGACCTTCGACGCGGAGATTCCCATCGTTCGCCCCCTCCTGGATGTCTGGCGCGAAGAAACCGTCGCGTATTGCGCTGCCCATGGACTTTGGCCCCATTATGATTCCAGCAACGATTCGCTCAACTTTCTACGCAATCGTTTGCGCAACATTCTGATTCCCTCCCTCGAAACATACAATCCGAAATTTCGTGAAGCGATCTGGCGCATGGTCCAATCGCTGAATGCTGATTATGCAATCCTGAGCGAAACCCTTGAGGCCGCTTGGCACAAGAGCTTGATCCTGCTCGAGCGCGAGTACGTGATGCTTGACCTGTCGTTTCTTTCCGCCTGTTCGGCGGGATTACAGCGCCATGTCATCCGCCTCGCCGTGGAAAGCCTTTTGCCCGGTCAAGAGACGGTTTTCGCCGTCCTGGAGCGGGCCTCCCACTTCATCACCGATACGGCGCGCCTGCGCATGGATCTAGCGGGCGGCTTGACCCTGTTCCGTGAAGGCGATGCGTTGTACGTTGCCAAACCGAATGCGGAGCTGCCGTTTGACCGCTGGCCGCAAATGCCGGCTCAAGAAGACTTGATCGGCCTCTCGGTGCCGGGAGAGGTGAGCCTCCCCGGGGGCTGGAAATTCTCCGCAGAGCCATGGCGGCTTCCCGCACTGGCATGGGAACAATCTTCTCGAAACGGCGATCCATTTCAGGTCTGGCTGGACGCGGAAGGCATGCCCGATCCCTTGCAGTTGCGCATCCGACGCGAGGGCGATGTCTTTGAGCCGTTGGGGATGAAAAATCATTCGCAGAAATTATCCGATTTCTTCACGAATGAAAAGCTGCCGGCGCGGGCCCGCTCGCGCTGGCCCCTGCTGTGCGCGGCGGAGAAGATCATTTGGGTGCCGGGTTTTCGCCCGGCGGAATCCTTTAAACTAAAGCAGTCGTCCCGAAAAGTGATTTACTTTTCAATGGCCCGCCCGGGCGAGCTCAGCTGACCTGTTCACTGAGTTGTCTTAGCTTCATCCCAATTTCCCGCCACTGGATCTTTGAAATCCCCAATTTGACGCGAATCTTTTCTGCTTCGATCCCCGAACGAAAATCGCGGAGCGCACAGGTCCAGCGGCACATGTCGAACGATAGGTGTTTGGCGAGCCCCGCTTCTTTTCCGATGTCTTCCAGCACGTACTCCAGATTGCGCGGCGACCATGGAAAGAGGCGGTCGGTCGGTTGATATTGCCGGAGGTACTCGTGATACGGCGGAAGCCAATCCTCTGTCAGAAGAAGTTTTCGTTCTTTATAGCGATTGGCGGGACTGGGATAGCGGATAAAAACCTGCGGACCATTCGGCGTCTCAAGGTCAACGTGATTCATGTGGATGCCGAGGCATTCGCTCTTTTTGATTCCGGTGATCAATAGCAGATGGATCAGCGTGAACGGACGCGCATCCGGTTCTTCCGCGCGGCGATGACGGTCAGCCGCGGCCAGAACATCGTTCACCTCCTCCTCGGTGAGCACCTGAGGCAGCGGGCTGATGACCGAATGCTGAACGACCTTTTCCGCCGGGTCAACTATCAAAACGCCGTATTGAGTCAACCATCGATAAAAGGCTTTGGTGGATGTGATGCGGCGTGCCAAGGTCTTGGGGCTGCAGGGCACCTCGCGCTCCTTTTCCATCCATTCAAAGAAACGGTTCAAATCGTTGGTCGTGACGGCTCCAACGGATTTGTCGGGGGGAAAGAATTTGGTCAGCAGACGCACATCCGATGTGAACGCCTTGACGGTGTAGGGAGAACTTCCCTTGTCGTAGAGATACGACTCCCAGGCCTTGATGGCAGGATTCAGCAGGGTGTTGGGCGTAACGCGGCCGGAATCTTTTGCGCTCATGTTATTCTATGGATAGTTTAGCGAAAAGGCGGAGGGATGTCAACTGCTGTTCCTGCCCGCGACCACGTCCATTTTCTTGGGGAAGAGGCAGGATCTCCAAGAGGCTCAGTGTGATAAATCCTGCGGCTGGAAGCAGGGCTGGTAATCAGCACCAAGGATCAGGCGGTATTGGATCGGGCCGGTCGCGTTTGGTATGGACAATAGGCTCGCTGAGGAAAGTCCGAGGTTGGCGAGAATGAGGTTGCGCGCGTTCGGGTCCTGTGATTTGGTCATGTCGATCAGGACGGAACGGGCGTAATTTTGACGGTCGGCGTTGGAGATGGAAGTTTGATAACCTGCATAATTGAGCCGGTTCGCGGCCAGGGCCGCCCAATTACTGAAGGGTGTGCCGTTTTCCACTTGAATGTTGATCGCCTCACGTTGAGTCGACGCCGTCGAGAGCGTCGTGGCTCCGGCGAGGAATTGTTGGAGCGACGGCTGATCAGGCAGAAGCACGTCGGCGCCGCCGGGCGTCACCCAGGCGCTGACGTACGGTGGGCGAATATAGAATCCGCGGATGTTTGCGTTGGTCAGTTTGGGCGCGTAGATCGCCAGTTTCAAGATGTCGGCCAGGCCGAGGTCGGTGGTGACCGTGGATGAGAACTCGCTGTACAATTGTGGGATGTGGCCCAGGGTGTTCGTCTTTAGTGCTTGCGTAAAGATCGCGCGCAATACTTCCTGCTGACGACGGCTCCGATCGAAGTCGCTGGATTCTTCGCGGGAGCGCGCATACCATAAAGCGAGATCGCCGTTCATGTGAATCAACCCGGCCTGCACGGTATATTCCGCCCAATTGTCGGGATTGTTTGGGTCGTAACTGGGATCGCTGAGCCGCCAGTCCGTGTAAGGACAGGCCACCGGCACATCAATGCCGCCCAGCGTGTCGACGATTTTGCTGAAGCCGGTGAAGTCAACCATCGCCATGTGGTCAATGCGAATACCGAGATTGTATGCAATCGTATCTCGAAGCAGCGCGGCTCCGCCTCCCGGATAATTTCCAATGCCGTATTCATAGGCCGTGTTGATGCGCTGCATGCCGACCGTTGGGATGTAGACCCACAAGTCACGCGGGATGGAGATCATGGAAACCTGTCCATCCTGAGGCCATAATATTACAGCGACCATGGTATCGGTTCGAAAGGAGGTGGGCGAGCCTTGATCGTGGCCAATGAGCAGAAAGTTGATCGTGTTGTTATCAGAAAGGGCCGGAATTGGAGTGATGCCGATATCTGGCGCAACCGGCGGAGGGACAGCGGCCGTTGGGAATAAGGAATTCAAGTCAACGGTCGCCGTGGGTTGCGATGCGGGAATGGGGGTCGGCGACGGAGTCGCAGTCGGGAAGAACGGTTCGAGTGTTGGAACCTCAATGGAATAAAGCGATGTGGGCGTGGCCCGGGATATATTCGGAGGCTGAAACGGAGTCGGCGTGGGGGAAGCATGGGGCGCCTCGGTGATCAGGACGAAAGGCGGGGGAGCCTGCACATCCGGCGGAGCAACGCCACAGGATGTTAGGAAGAAGGCAATGATCAGCGCGGAGCGCGGCAATAATTTCTTTGACATGAATTGGTTCTGGCGGCGTTTGCCAATTAAGGCGTGGAAGTTGGAAATGCTGTAATCGTTGGACTTGCTGGTGGCACCGTGGGTGATGGATGCTCAACGGAGAGAAGGGTGGCGGTTGGACCATTTGTTGCACTGGGCGGCAAGGAAGTCAAAGTCGGCGGATTGGTGGGCAGGGCGGTGTCGCTGGCGGTCGGAGTTGGCGTACCGAAAACAAGGAGGATGATGACGCTGGGCGTGGCGGGCGACACATTCGGCACCCACAACAAATCGCCTGGCGCAATGAATGAGGTGGAAAGACAATTTGCGCGCTGGAGTTCGGATAAAGAAGTGCCATGCAATGTGGCAATGCGATACAGCGAATCCCCCGGCTGGACAACATACGTGCGCACCCAGCCGAATGGTGCCCCGCATGAAACAGGCGCGGACATGGGCAGTGGAGGCACATAGATGTTAAAGCCGGGTTCGAGGCTGTTGGTGAATAAACAGTTGGCTTGCGCGAGCTGATAAGGGGCCACGTTGAAACGCTCTGCGAGACTTTCCAGTGTATCGTATGGCTGGACGGAGATCAGCATCCAGCCGGCGGGCGGAGGACAATTTGTCGGAGGAGCAGGTGCGGTGGGGAAAGGTGTTGAGGAGGGCGGGGCGGTTGGGCCGGTTTGAGTGGAGGTCAGGGTTTGAGGAACCGTCGGCAGGATTACGGTAGGCGTGGCGGACGGCGCGGTGTAACTTTCCGCCAGTGCTAAGGAAAGGCCTCCGATCACAAGAAGGACGGAGACCAAGCCATAAAATATTCCGCTCCCCATCTGGCGCACAGCCCGCATCGTTATTTTTCCTTTTTAGCCAGAGAGGCATCCGCGTCCTTGGAGATTGGCATGAGTACACTGAAGGTCGCGCCTTTGCCGGGTTCATTATCCACCCAAATGCGTCCATGCTGCGCTTCGGTCAGAGTCTTCGCGATGGAGAGCCCCACGCCGGTATCCCCGATGCCTTGAATGAGGACGTTGTCGGCCCGGTATAGACGCGTAAACACGCGCGGCAAGTCTTCGGCCGGGATTCCGCCACCGCTGTCCGTGACCTGGATCATGATGTAATCCTGCTCTTTTTCGCTCGTGGTCTGGACCTTGAGGTGGATCGTGCCTTCGACAGGCGTCGCGGCTCCTGCGTTTTGCAAGAGATGGATCATGATTTGCTGCAGGGATTCCCGGTCCGCGTTCAGCGGCGAAAGTCTTTTCGGCAGGTCCAGGTGCAGAGATATGTTTTTTTCGCGTACCTGACTGCTGGTATAAGCCATGGCATTATCTATGATCGTGTTCAAGTCGACCGGTTCCGGCTTCATTTCGGAAAGGCCGCTCTCCAGCGTGGTGACTTGGATCATATCGTCGATCAAACTGCCAAGCCGTTCGGTGGAGGCTTTGATCCGCTCGACGAATTTGCGTTGCAAGGCGCCAAGAATTCCGATCGACTCGCCCAGCAGCAGATCAGTGTAGCCCACAATGGACGACATGGGCTGTCGCAGTTCCTGTGAAATGGAGGCAATCACTTCTGCCTGCTCGCTGGGGCGGTTGGCTCCCGCCTGGGAGCTGGTCTCAAGCTCCAGGATCTTGATATTAGCCTCTGCCAGCTGGTTCTGGAGACGCGCCATGTCTTGCAACGTGGTCTTAAGATCGGTTTCAACTTGTGCGTCCGGGCGCTTGCCCTTGCCGCGCAGCGACTCCAGTTCCTTTTTGAGTTGCTCGATGGTCCGCTGGGATTCCTCCTGAACCGCCAGCAGGGCAGCCACGTTCTCGCTCTGCGATGCGGCCTTTTCGGATTCCGATCTGAGCCCTTCCATTTCCTGTTTCAGCTCGTTGTCCTGTTTTTCCAGTTGCGCGATCCGATTGTGCGCGGCTTCCAGCGCCTGCTTGGCCTGCTCGCCGAGCTGCTCCAGTTTGACGATCTTCCTGCTGCGCTGGATAATTGGCACGAGTGAGATAGCGATATTGGCGAGGAAAGCCTGATCCTCCGCGCTCCACAAACGGTTGGAGTACGGTGAGAGCAGGAGGATGCCTCCCAGCGAATCCTTCTCGGGGGTGGTGATGGGAACTCCCAACAGATTTCCGGGGTTTTGAAGGCCGAGCAGGTCACTTAAACCTTTAATGTCTGCCGATGTGCTGGAGGCCGGCATCCGCAGCGGCCGGCCGCGTTGGATCGCGTTGGCCAGCATTGGGATGGAAGTCTTGTTGAGGCTTCCGCCCTCCAGGCCCTCTTCGCGGATCAGATCGTAGCCGCTGGCGATGACCATCTGATTCTTATCTTCTGTCAAGTACATCAAAAAGCACAGATCAGCCAGCATGGTCTGCGCGATGGCGCGTGTGATGGCTTGACTCACTTTGGGCGCGCTCGACTCAGCAGCTAATGCGAGCAGCGCATGGAATGTTTTCGGATCGGTGCTGTAGCGGCGGCGTTCCTGAACCGGCGCCTCCTGCCGCTTATTTGCGCGCTTGTCGACGGGCGCGCTGACGTTCACAGCGACGGTTCCAAGGTTAACCGGTACGGGAAATCGTTGGGGCAGGGTCAACAGAATCGGGTAAGCCGCCATATAGGCCAGGCGAATGATCCCGGAATAATTGCCATCCTCATGGAATGCCAAACGGCCGAAATGCCCGAGGCATGCCAATCCCAACACAGCCAGCCCGTTGCCATAACCGTTGGGCCGCCGAATGAGCAGGGTCAAGGCGCCAATGAAGATCATCCCGAGCGAGGCCAGCTGCCAAAGTAAATCGTCGATCGTGAGGTTATAGGTCGTGACCGAGGATTGGGGCGCCCAGGTCAGCAGGCTGAGTCCCATGGCGGCAGCGATCAAGAGACTCAATAAGGCGGCGGCCGCGTCCGCCGGCTGGCTTGGTTCTGGAAACGCCCAGAGCCATGTGATCCAAACCAGGCTGAAGAGGGTGAAGGCGCGATCCAGCGGAGGCAAACTGGCGGTTGGATTGATGATACCTTGCCACCCTAGTCCGCTGAAAGCAAACATGAAGAATTGTGCGAGAAGCAAAAACCCGAGTCCTACCATGGTGCGGCGGGCTTGGGGAAATTCGCTTGAACGCCAGTGATTGAAGGCGGACTGAAATGCGCTGGCGATGGAGAAGACCAGCACAAGATGATAGATCAGATTTCCTGGCGGAGCGGTTAACAGCGAAAAAATCTGGCTGAATAAGGCGCCCATTCGATGGCGATTATACTGCGATTATTGCGGCGGCGTAAACTATAATTGTTTTTGTGCGCGGTCGAACCCTTTCCATCGTTGGTGTTGTGCTGCTTATCCTTGCGGCAGTTTTCAGCCCGATCCTTTATTCGGGTTATGCATCCTTGCATTCCGCACAAATCGCTCTGGCCGCCAAAAAATATGGCGATGCCGCGCGACTCTTTGAATCGGCCGCGCGGCGCCTGGTTTGGCGCAGTGGGCTTTGGGAGCAGGCAGGGCTGGCGGCGTCTCTGGACCAGGACAATGCGGAAGCCATCCGCTTATTGAACATCGCGCTCGAAAAAAAATCGCTTTCCCCGCTGGGATGGAACACGCTGGGTATCGCTTATTGGAACAGCAATGATCATAAGACGGCCCTCGCCATTTGGCAGCAGGGTTCGCAGGCTTATCCAACCGGCGTCGTGCTGTATGACAATCTGGTACTGGCTTATCACGAAAACGGCGACTACGTTTCCGAAAAAAATGCTTTGGTTAAACGTTTATCGCTGGCTCCGGATGCGAATGCGTCCTACCAACTGGGTTTGTTGTTGACGCTATCCGATACCAATTCGGCCTTGAACCAACTCGCCACTGCCTCGTCGCTCGACCCTCAATTCGATCCTGCAGTTCAGACTCTGCGCGCGGCCATAGCCGTCGCCGGCACCGAATCCGATCCGGCCAGTCGTTTTGTGACCATTGGGCGGGGGTTGGGACTCGTCCAGGAATGGGGACTTGCGCAGAACGCCTTCGAACAAGCCGTCCAGGCGGACGGGAAAAATGCCGAGGCGTGGGCGTGGCTTGGTGAGGCGCGGCAGCAAAATGGTCAGGACGGGAGCGGTGCTTTGAATCAAGCGCTGAAGCTTAATTCCAACGATGCGATCGTCCATGCCTTGCGAGGCTTGTATTGGAGGCGTCAGGGAAATAACCCGCAGGCCCTGACGGAAGATCTGCACGCCGCGCAAATCGATCCGAATAATCCCGCCTGGCAGGCTTCCATCGGGGATTCGTATACTCAGGCAGGTGATTTGGTCTCGGCATTGGCGGCGTATCAAAAGGCGACACAGCTTGCGCCGAGCGATGCGACCTATTGGCGTTTATTGGCGATGTTTTGTTCAGATAACGATCTGTACGTTCTGGATATTGGTCTGCCCGCCGCAAGACAAGCCGCGCTCCTCGCGCCGGACGATCCGCAGACGTTGGATGTGCTGGGTTGGTCGTATTCCAACGCGGGCTTGCTTTATGACGCCGAGCAAAACCTGCTGAAGGCTGTCAAGCTCTCGCCAAATCTTGCCATGGCCCATCTGCATCTCGCCGAGAATTATTTAAGGCAGGGGGACCGGGCCTCGGCGTTCACGGAGCTGAATCTCACCGTCCAATTGGACAAGGACGGAACGCCGGGGCAGAGTGCCGCGCAAATATTGAAACAATATTTTCCATAAGAAATACACAGGGAAGGGACATGATAAAATGAATGTCATGCCGAGTCGCCGTTATTTTTCTTTTGTGTGCCTGGCTCTGTCCTTATCGATTTTTGCCTGTGCTCTGCCGTCCTTGGGCGCAACGTCGGCCAATGCACCGTCGGGGACAGAGCTGTTCAAAGATGATTTCTCCTCAGCCACCAGCGGCTGGGATCGGTATAAGTCGGCGGAAGGGACGATGGATTACGACGGCGGAGCCTACCGAATGCTGGTCAACGCTCTGCAGGTTGATTTCTGGTCAACACCGCACAAGGACTTCAGCGATGTCCGCCTGGAAGTGGATGCGGGGAAAATTGCCGGTCCGGACGAGAATCGCATCGGCTTGATCTGCCGCGATACGGGTAAGCAATATTATTTCTTTGTGATCAGCAGCGACGGTTATTACGGGATTGGGATTTTTAACAATGCTCAAACCGCCTTGCTCGGACAAAGTGAAATGCAACCCAGCGGTCAGATCAAGACCGGGATCGCGGTCAACCACCTGCGCGCCGATTGCAACGGCGCTGCCTTGACGCTTTATGTCAACGGATCACAATTGGCACAAGCGCATGATTCAACCCTGACTCATGGTGATGTTGGACTATTGGCGGGCACGTTCTCTCATGCCGGCGTGGATGTGATCTTCGACAATTTTGTTGTATTGAAACCATAGACTCATGTTTGTCGCATCCAGTGAACTCAACGAAAGCGTTCTGATAAATCTCCGAGGACGATTGAAAACGGACGAATTGATTGCGATGCCCGGCAGCGTACGGGATCCATATCTCAGTCAAGGCAGCCATCCGGACATTGTCGAGCGCGTATGGGATACGTTGGGCAAGGCATTGCCGGCGGATTGTCGCTGCCTCGTTTATGGAACCCCGGCGCTCGTGCAGCCCCTTTCCGGGATCCTGCTCGCATTTTGTTATGGCACTCAATATTGCATGCGGCTGACGTCTTCCCTGATGAATGAAGCTTTGAAGCTCGGGGTCAAAACTTCCACAACATGGTCAAACGGCAGGATGACCGATACAACGCAAACGTTTGGCAGAGATTGGATTTTCGGAAGTTGGAAAAATGAAGAGCTTCCATGGTGCCGCGCGGCCTATGAGTTTTATGGTCAGCCGGTGGAGCCGAAATGAAAGTCTATCTTGACACGGTCGGCTGCCGGCTCAATCAAAGCGAAATCGAGATGATGGCGCGGCAATTCCGCGCGGCGGGACACGAAGTCGTTGCGTTCGCACAGGAGGCGGATATGGCGGTGGTTAACACCTGCGCCGTGACCGCCGAAGCGGCTTCTGATTCGCGCGGCAGGATTCGCCAGATCGCACGCTCCGGCGTGGAGGAAATCGTCGCAACCGGCTGCTGGGTGACGCTTCAGCCGCAGCAAGCCAAGACACTGCCCCATGTGGCCCGCATCGTCAGCAATGACCGCAAAGATGACTTGGTCGGTGATGTTCTTAATTTGAGCGAAGAGACATTTGATATCGAGCCGATCGCTCGCGAGCCTTTACCTGGCTTGCATCGGCGCACGCGCGCGTTCATCAAAGTGCAGGATGGATGCGATAATCACTGCACATTTTGCATCACCACCATCGCCCGCGGCGTGGGTCGAAGTCGCCCCATGGCCGATGTGATCTCCGATGTTCAATCTGCCCTGGACGGCGGCACAAAGGAAATCGTGCTGACCGGCGTGCATCTCGGTTCGTGGGGCTACGATATTGGATTGCATCTGCGCGATTTGATCCGGTCGATTCTGGGCGACACAGATGCGCCGCGGCTGCGGCTGTCATCCCTCGAGCCATGGGATCTGGATGCGGATTTCTTCGCGCTTTGGGAAGATGGGCGGTTGTGTCAACATCTTCATCTTCCGCTGCAGAGTGGATGCGCCGCGACCCTGAAACGCATGGCGCGCAGGACCACACCGGAATCGTTCCGCGAGCTGATCGCGGCGGCGCGTCAGATCATGCCGCAGGTTGCCATCACGACCGACCTCATCGCCGGCTTCCCTGGCGAGGACGAGGGCGAATTCGCGGAGTCGCTGGCTTTTGTTAAAGAAATGGACTTCGCCGGCGGGCATGCCTTCACGTATTCGCCGCGCCCGGGGACGGGAGCGGCTCGAATGAACGCTCAAGTCCGCCCCGAGGTCCGGAAAGCACGCAACGCAATCTATCGCGCGACGTTCGAGGCCTCGGCCAAGGCATACCGTCAAAAATTCGTTGGCAGGAGCCTGGCCGTCTTGTGGGAATCTGCATCGGCCTATGATGAACGCGGCTGGCAGATGGAAGGCCTGACCGGAAATTATCTGCGCGTGAAAGCGGTGGCGCCGTGCTCGATGTGGAATGAAATCTCAATCGTCGAGCTTGGAGAAAATGCAAGCGGTGTAATTCGCAAGTCGGGATGAGTGTCACTTTTGCGGATGGGGGAGAGATTGTATAATATTTTTGCTATCGTTCATAAAGATTGCATAAGGAGACAACATGACTGCACAATTGATTGACGGCAAAGTCATCGCGCAAGAAGTGCGCGATGGTGTGGCGGCGGCAGTGGCAAAGCGCACCGCGGCGGGCAAGTCCAAGCCGACGCTGGCGACCGTCCTGGTCGGCGACCGGGTGGACTCGGCGACCTATGTCAAATCGAAGGGCAAGGCGTGCGAGGAACTTGGAATGGGTTCGGTCAGCCATCACCTGCCGGCGGATATCAGTCAGGCGGAGCTGGAGAAGTTGATCAAGAGTTTGAACGACGATAAAACGGTCAACGGCATTTTGGTGCAACTGCCGTTACCTTCGCATCTCAACGAGGAACGCGTCCTGCAGCTCATCAGCATTGAAAAAGATGTGGATGGTTTCTCGCCGATCAATATCGGGCGCCTTGCTCAAAAAGGACGCGAACCGCTGTTCGTTCCCTGCACGCCGAACGGTTGTATCTATCTGCTGGATAAAGCCGGGGTCCCCATCGAAGGCGCCAATGCGGTGGTGCTTGGACGATCCAACATCGTCGGCATGCCGGCTTCCTTGTTATTGGTGAGCCGCAACGCCACTGTGACCATTTGCCATTCGCGCACGAAGAACCTGGCAGGCGTGGTGAAGCAGGCGGATATCCTGATCGCGGCCATCGGCAAGACCGAAATGGTGCGCGGCGACTGGATCAAACCCGGCGCGGCAGTCATTGATGTCGGCATGAATTCCAAGCCGGATGCCACCAAGAAAAGCGGCTATCGCCTGGTGGGCGACGTGAATTTCGATGAAGCCAAGGAAGTCGCGGGATTCATCACGCCGGTCCCCGGCGGCGTCGGTCCCATGACCATTGCGATGTTGATGAAGAATACCGCGCGCGCGGCAGAGATCCAGGACAAGTAGTCGGACCAGCAAACGAACTCCCGCTTTGAATGAAGAGCGGGAGTTCGTTCATTTAAGAGATCATGGCGCCGCCAATCCCACCAACTTGTTCGTGATCTGCCGCATCACGTCATCCGGTACGCCATCCATCGCTTTGGATTGGATGCGGGTGTCGATGCTATCGTTGACATAATCCACGACCACAAATTTGTCATCGTTCGTAAATGCGATCTCCGTGGAGAACCAATCCAGCCTGCAGACGCGAGCGATTCGTTCGGTGACCCGGCGCAGGGGGAAAAGCTGAAATTGCGTTTCTTCAGCAGGTGTCAGGACCTGATAAATGTGCGTGGAAGGATTCCACCAGCAAGGGATGCAGTCGCCGCCCACATAAAAGATCCGGAACCAGGCTTTTCGTCCGGCCAACAGGCGCGGTTCGATGTGCGCCTGTGCCAAATATTTCTGATCGGGGAATTCGAGGCGGGCGCAGCGAACATCGTCGAGCGTGGACGCATTCAGCATCACGCCTTCGCCGCCTCCTCCAACCGCCGGTTTGAGCACAAACTTCCCTCCCAGGGGGGTCAAATCCAGTGCCGCCAGAAGCGGTTGATCCACGAAGGGCGCGATCAGAATCGTATAAGGCGTTTCGACACCCGCCTGGATCAGCTCCAGATGCATCGTGGCTTTGTCTTCCGCCCAATGGGAAAGCTCCAGCGGGTTGATGCGGCGCAATTGATGATCCCGTGCAAAGCGTCGAACCGGTTCGAAGCGCAGATCGTCGCTGGCCCGATCCAGCAATGTGCGAAAGCTGGATTGGCCTGAATGAATGGACGTGATGGAATCGAGGATGGTGCGCGGTGTGATCTGCCAGAGCGTCAGGCCGCGTGAAACGCACTCTTGTTCGAGGTATCGAACAAAATCGTCATCATATTGCCAATACCATGTGAGGCAGAGATCATACACGCTCATGCGCTGAATTATAAGCGGTCGCGGCGGCGGTTTGACCGCCAAAATGCCCTCTTGTCAAAATTGGGAAAGGTGATATAGTTAGAAATTGAAACTATTAGAAAGACTTACTATGGAAAAACTAGACGAATGCGCCCGCCAATTGCTCGATACCGCTCCGCAGGTCATGCGTTCCATTCGCGCCGAAATGCGGAGTCATCGTGGACATGATCTTTCGGTGCCGCAATTCCGCACCCTGACCTTCATCAACCGGAATCCCGAAGCTTCCTTATCGCATCTTGCCGACCATCTGGGATTGACTTTGCCTTCCACCTCGAAACTCGTGGATGGGCTGGTGAACCAGAAGATCATCACCCGCCGCGAGTCAAAGGAGGATCGCAGACGATTAACGCTGGTATTAACAAAGAGCGGCGAGGATATTTTGCGCGCCGCGCGCGATGCCGCGCAGAATCATCTGAAGGACGTTTTGCACGAGCTGTCCGCGGAGGAATTATCAACGATCCTGCGTGCCATGAATCTCCTGCAACCTTTATTCATGAAAGGATTGAAAGAAACCAAATAATATGCCGTCCCCTATTCTGGAAACTCGTGCCTTGACGCGTCGCTTTGGGACGCTCACCGCCGTGGATAGCTTGAACCTCGCAGTCTCCGCAGGGGAGATCTTCGGCTTGGTCGGCCCGAACGGCGCGGGGAAAACCACGACTTTAAAAATGTTGACCACGCTTTTGCCGCCCACTTCAGGCGAGGCCAGGATCGCCGGGCGTGATATCGTTCATCACGCCCGCGATGTTCGTCGAGTGATCGGTTACGTTCCACAAATGCTTTCCGCAGATGGGACGCTGACCGGCTTTGAAAACCTGGATGTGTTTGCAAAGCTCTACGATATCCCGCGTGCGGAACGGGAAAAACGGATCCATGACTCGTTGGAATTCATGGGACTGGCTGATTCCGCCAATAAATTGGTGCGCGATTATTCGGGCGGGATGATCCGCCGGCTGGAAGTGGCGGAATCGTTCATTCATCGTCCACGCGTCCTCTTCCTGGACGAGCCCACCACCGGCCTCGATCCCACGGCCCGCCGCGTCGTCTGGGAGCATGTCGAGCGGCTGCGAGATGATTATGGAACCACGATCGTCCTCACCACACACTTTATGGAAGAGGCGGATCACTTGTGCCACCGGGTGGCGATCATGCATCTGGGCAAGGTCGCGGCGATGGGAACGCCCACTGAACTGAAGGCTTCCATCGGAGGAAAAGGCACCACGTTGGATGATGTGTTTATCTATTATGCCGGCAGCAAAATCGATTCTGGAGGTAACTTCCGTGAAACATCTAGAACAAGACGTACCGCTCGCCGCTTGGGTTGAACCGGTTCAACATCAGCCCTTCGGTTTTGTCTCTGCAATCCTTGGCTTTATCCAAAAGACTTTCGTTATTGCAGAACTTGAAATTCGCAAACTGAAGCATGATCCCACCGAACTGGTCACGCGCGCCGTACAACCGGCGTTGTGGCTGCTGGTCTTCGGCGAAGTGTTCACGCGCATCCGCGCCATCCCGACCGGTTCGGAATCGTATATTGAATTCATGACGCCGGGCATCCTGGCCCAGAGCGTGCTATTCGTCTCGATCTTTTATGGCATTGCGATCATCTGGGAACGTGACCTGGGCATTGTCCATAAGTTCCTCGCCACGCCCACGCCGCGCGGCGCGCTGGTTCTGGGCAAGGCCCTCTCCGCCGGTGTTCGCAGCCTGGCACAGGCGCTCTTTATTTATATCCTCGCCTTGTTACTTTCCGTGAAGATGAACTGGAACCTGCTGGCGCTGCTGGGGATGCTTGTCATCGTGATTCTGGGCGCGGCGTTCTTTGCGACATTCTCGCTGATCATCGCCTGCCTGGTCAAAACGCGCGAGCGCTTCATGGGGATCGGCCAGGTCATGACCATGCCGCTTTTCTTTGCGAGCAATGCCATCTATCCGATCAGCATCATGCCCGCTTGGCTGCAGGTCATCTCACGCGTCAACCCGCTGACCTATGAAGTGGACGCCCTGCGCGGGCTGATGCTGGCGGGCGGTCAAATGACCTACAGCTTTGGTTTTGACTTCCTCATCCTGGTGATTGCAACGACCGTATTGGTCATCCTTGGGTCCATTCTCTATCCACGGGTCGTCGTATAAAGCGGTGTCAGATTGGACGGGTTGGATAAACTTGCGCCCCCGAGCGTACGTTGCCGGCGCAAGTTTTGGATTCTGTGGAGTAAACCCTTTTGGAAGAACCGATTGCTAACGAATCGCCGATCGAATCGTCGCAGGAGACGAAGCGCATCGAAACTGCGCCGGATGCGTTCGCGGCCCTGAGGTATCGAAGCTTTCAGCTTTATTTTGGCGGACAACTCATCTCGAACATCGGCACCTGGATGCAAACCATCGCTCAAGGCTGGCTGGTCTATCAACTCACGCATTCGGATCTGGCACTCGGCATCGTTGGCTTCGCGGCGGCGGTTCCCGCTTTGGTGATCTCACCGTGGGCGGGCGCAGTGGTGGATCGAGTCCCGAAGCGCAGGCTCTTGATCACTACCCAGGCCAGTGCGATGATGCTTGCGTTCATTCTCGCCGCCTTGACTTTTACCGGCGCGGTCCGCGAGTGGCACATCATTCTCCTGGCTGGCGGTCTCGGATTGGTCAACTCGTTCGATTCTCCGGGCGGACAGGCATTTGTGGTGGAAATGGTGGGACGCCAGGACATGCCGAATGCCATTGCCTTGAACTCTTTGATGATCAACAGTGCGCGGGTGGTGGGTCCCGCCCTCGGAGGAATCCTGCTGGCCCTGGTCGGCACGGCATGGTGCTTTACGATCAATGGAATTTCTTTTCTTGCAGTGCTCGTCGGATTGTCGATCATGGAGGTCAAGCCTCCTACCCGGTTGCGGACGATCGGATCCTCGTGGAGGCAGTTGACCGAGGGCCTTCACTATGTTTTCAAGCGGCGCGAGATGGGCGGCCTCTTGCTGATCTCTTTGATCTTCAGCACCTTTGGGGTTTCCTACGCCACCCTGCTGCCTGCCTTTGTTGAGCAGGTGCTCCATCAGGGCGCAGCCTCCTACGGATGGGTCAATGCCGCCATCGGGGCTGGCGCGGTGACGGGCGCGATCATAGTCGCCAACCAACATGGCAGAAGCTGGCGCGGCTCATGGTTGATGATTTCGGGAATTGCCTTTCCGATCCTGCTCAGCATCTTTGCTTTTACGCCCTTCCTCGCGGTCTGCCTGATCCTTGCGCTGGGCCTGGGGATCGGCTTCATGATTCAATATACGATGATCAACACCATTCTGCAAACACGGGTCGAGGATCAACTGCGCGGCCGAGTGATGGCTTTATACACCCTGACCTTCTTGGGCTTCACGCCGCTGGGCAATCTGGCGATCGGGGCGCTGGCGCAAACCATTGGACTGGGCGATTCGATTCTGATCTTTGCCGTGCTGAGTTTGGCGTTGACCCTGGTCGTTCTGCGAAAAATCCCGCAGATCAAAGAGTTACCGTAACACCTTAAGGGGTTGCCGTCATGGGTGCCGTTGTGTACGGCGGCCACGGAATGTCGGCCGGGCCAGCGAAGCCATGTTTTTCCTGCACAAAGATTCTTCCATGGCTTGACTGGCTGCATCCCAGTTCATCGGCAAACGTGACGGAGGTGTCGTTGGTCGCCAGCGGGTCGAACACAATTTGTCCGCCGACGCAGTGCCATACTTCGATGATGTAATGCTGCATGGATGGGCTTTCTGCATCGCCGGGATGTAATGGGATATCCAGCCAGGTCACTTTGACCTGTGTACCATTGCGCACCACCTTGGTTACAGCTGTCGGCGGATAAAACGGCGACTGCGGCAGCGGTGCCAAATCGGGATAATAAATCTCCAGCGAGTTGATATCGCCCGGAACATCCATCTGCGAAGCCTTGACCCAACAGGGTTTGTGCCCGCCTATGGCCTGCACATAAAGCCATTGCGAATCTTCGCGTCGGCCGATCACCTCCAGATGGCTTCCGGCGACCAAACCGGTGAAATAGAGATAAGGTGCCCCGGGACCGTAACGGCAATTGGATGTTTCCAACACGGTTCCGCGCAGAATCGCAAATGTCGGCGTGGTGGATGGAGTGGCCGTTTCGGTGGGTGGCGGTGTATCGGATGGGTAAGGGGCCAGCGTGACGGTGGATGTCGGCGGGGGAGGTATTTCAGTTGTGGCTGCCTTTGTCGGTGTGGACGGAAGCGATAGGGGAGCGGACCTGCAGGAGGCCAGCAGGCAGGCTAGACAGATCCCAAGCATCAGACGTCGGAGCATGATCGAACTTATTGCCCGTTCAGTGCAGCGTCAATGGCCTGCTGGAAGGAGGAATAGGGTTGGGCGCCCTCGATCAATTTTCCGTTGATGAGGAACGCCGGCGTGCCTTGAACTCCTGCGACTTTGGCATCGCGGACATCTTGATTGACTTGATCGGTATGCGCGCCGGAGCTGAGACACGTATTGAATTGGTCCATGTTCAAATCGATGGCCGCGGCATATTGACGGAGTTTATCCGGCGTAAAATCGCCGGCGTTCTCGCCTGTCCAGTTGGCGAAGAGCACGTCGTGATATTCCCAGAATTTATTTTGATCCCCGGCGCAGTAGGCGGCGTTCGCCGCATCGGCCGACTCGGGGCCGATGAAGCCGCCGACGGAACGATATTCGTAATAGACCTTTCCGGTTGCAACGTAATCCTGGATGATCTGCGGCTCGGTCTCCTGCCAATAGTGCAGGCAGAAGGGGCATTGAAAATCTGCGTACTCGATGATCTTGACCGGCGCATTCGGATCGCCCATCTTGTTGCCCTCGGCCTGCGGATGGTCCCTGGCCGGCGGCATGACCACGTTCGACGATTGACTTTGTGGGGTGTCGGTGGCCGGCGCGGCCGCGCTGGGGATCCCAGCCAGCGAGCCGAAGGTTCTTCCGATGCTTGGACCGAGGAAATAGAAAGCGAGGGCGGCAAGGACAATAAGAACGGCCACCAAGGCGCATCCGCCGCCAACGGCAAGCGCGATCCATTTTCGGTTGGATGGTTGGGCTGACTCCGGTGGTTGACTTTGATTTTCCATCATGGCGTTTCCGCTGGCTGTATTGTAGATGAAATCCCCGTGATGCACAAGGAAGGAGTCGAATCAGCGATCCATTGTGGAGGGCTAGATGTCGCGTCTCTCGAAAACGCGAACCGTGATGATCAATGTCACGATCAAATACACTGCGGTATATGCGATCATCAATAGGCTTGGGACGGAGAAGGTTCCAAAAGGCGACATGCCCAAAGCGCCGGTAAGAGGCGTCTGCATTTCGAAGGCGGCTCTGCGCCAGAGTGATTCGCTCGGGATGATCAGGCTGGCGATGATCCCGACTTTGATCGCGGTTTGATTTTGGATGATCGCGCCGAACTGTTCGATCCATCCGCCAATGAATGCCAGGCCGTATAAACCGAAAACGACGCCGCCTGTGGCCAAGGCGGACATGGTGCTCGAACATGCCATCGAGATGGTCATGATCAATAAAGCTTCGAAATATATGAGAGCGAGTCCAGCGGCGAGATGATCGGGAAGATATGCCGCCTGGATGAATACACTTGCCACGGTTCCACCACCCATCAACAATAAATATAGGCCCAATAGAAAAGCAAACCCCAGCCATTTGCCCAAAATGATCTCGAATCGTCGGATCGGCTTTGTGAGGATGGTTTGGATCGTCCCCGAACTGATCTCACCAGACAGGGTATCCGCGGCTAAGAGCGCCGCCATCGCAATCGCCAGGAAGGTGACTGCGTACAAGCCTGCCAACAGCAGCGTATTTATTCCCTCCACATCCGCAATTTGCACCACCGCTTGATTCATGGCACTGCTCTGCAATGCGGTTTCGGCGCTTCTGGCTGAAACATAGATAAAATGGAATCCGATCGAATACACCATCAAAAAACAGAGGCCAAGCGCCAAACCGGTCGCCACGATGCGACGGCGGACGGCTTCGCGGAACGTCATGCGGCTGAGGATCCAAATGTTCTTCATAAGCCGCCATCCTTTCCGACCGTTTCGATAAAAACCTCTTCCAGGGAAGCGTGCTTCGGAGTCAGCGCGTAAACCTCCGCGCCGTGCAGAACCAGATAACGCGTGATCTCCGGCATCGCAGACTCTGCAGATAAACTCATGCTTACATTCTCACCATCGATCTGAATGTTTTTACCCCACTGGGATAATCCCGCGGTCATATCGGCTGTCAAGCCCTTGGCGCGCATGGTCACGTTGATTTGACCGATATCCAACGAAGATAATTCCATGACGCGCACGACTTCACCATGGCGGATGAACGCCACCCGGTCACACGTGACTTCGATCTCGCTCAGCAGATGCGAATTGAGAAATACGCTGGTGCCCTGGTCCTTTAATTCATGGATGATGTCCCGCACCAGGCGCCGGCCGACCGGGTCGAGGCCGGAGGTGGGTTCGTCCAGAAAAACCAGACGCGGACGATTGAGCAGGGCCTGCGCCAATCCGATGCGTTGCAGCATGCCCTTGGAAAAAGTTCGTAACAATTTGTTGCGAAAATCGGAAAGCCCGACCCTTTCCAGCAATTCATCGATCCGCGATCTTAGATCGGGTCCCGGCATTCCATAAAGCTGACCATGGAGTTCGAGGAACTCGCTGGCCGTCAACCATTCTTGAAAGCGGAAATGCTCCGGCAGAAATCCCATGCACCTGAGCATTTCCTTATTTCCAATCGGCGCGCCCAATAAGGACGCGCTTCCCGATGTCGGCGCCACGAGGCCGAGCAGCATTTTGATGGAGGTGGTTTTACCCGCGCCGTTGGGCCCCAGGAATCCAAACACCTCACCCTGCTGGACCTGCAGGGTGAGGCTCTTTACTGCGGCTTGCTCGCCGAATACTTTTCTCAGCGCGAGAGTTTCAATCGCAAAGGCTTCAGACATAATTCTCTTGAGTGAATCTGCTTTTTCGGACATCCCTGCCACAGACTTCGCGGATTCACCCGGAAAGAGTTTTTAGAAGGAATCCGTGTGATCCGCGAAATCCGCGTACCGAAAGAATTTCCTAGGGCATTGAGTTCGCCATGTCGATCGCTTGCTGTGAATTGACGCCCAAACTGCCGATGGCGTACACGATTCCGTTCTTGACCCAGATCAGAACGAATTGAGGCGCGTCATCTGCCGGACGCTGGATGAGCGTGCCGGTGACACCATCCACGGTCAACTGTTGATAGGTCGCTGCATTTTTCGGTATGGGAACCACCAGCGTCGACGTCCAGTCCACGCTCCTGGTGAAGGCCGCGGCCTGATCGCTGCTCATGCCGGTGAATTCGAGTCCGATCTGAGCCAATTGGGCGACATCCACGTTGGCGGGCGCGTTCACCGTCGGACTGGGAATTTCGGAAAGGATAACACAATCCGGATATTGTCGACTCATCGAGCCTCGCTGGTCGGGGTCGAACGTGGAGGGGTCGGGGCAGGAACCATAGTCGGCCTGGACCGAAGCGGGAATATTCACTGCGATCACCGCGCCGTTAATCGAGTCAGGCAAGACCAAATCACTGCGTCCCGCCTCGTTCAGCAGGGCCTGGGCTTTGGTCCGGTCAACGGTGAATGTGAACGCCGCGCGGCCCATCACGCTGAGGCGCGACGACGTGGCATTCTGCGGCAGGCGAACCGTGAAGCCTGCCTTCTGGCTTGCCGTGGCGGCATCAGCAACAGTCACGGAATTGCCGGGTTTCTGTTCCATGGTGATCGAGCTGGAAATCAATTCGCTGATCTGTTTGCCAAGCGCACCGTTGCCGGTCAACTCTTGCAGGCCCGTATAATCAATCGGTACGACCGTAACTTGTTCCACGCGGAACAGGTTCAGCAACTGGTCGGCCCAGGCGCGCGTGGCGGGAATGGAGACGATCAGCGCCAGGACCAACGCGGCCAGCACGGCATAGCGTACGGCACTTGACATGTATATTTTCTTTAACATTGGAATCTCCTTTTGAAGGACTTTGCGGGAATAAAAGTGTTTCAGGCTCGACTGCGCCGCAGGCGCCTCATCCCGCTCCTCGAGGGTCAGGAAGGCCAGCCGCTGGGCGGTCATCATGACCTGCGTTTGCAGTGCGCGCTGGCGTGCCTGGCAAGCGGAACAGGCCACAAGGTGATGTTGTGCCTCCGCATCCAGTTCTCCGTCGAGGGCGGCTCGCAATTGACCATCGTTCAAATGTTCCTTCATGGTTCCTCCTGCACGAGCGTGCGATACTGCTTTTCAAATTCGCGTTCCGCGCGCAACAACAACGGCCCGATGGATGTGGGCGAGAGGTTCAGGGCTGAGGCGATCTCTTTGTAGGTCATTCCGGAATAACGCATCACCAGCAATTGGGATTGACGACGATTCATGCGCGCCAGCGACAGACGGGCGAGGCGCCGTTCCTCTTCGAGCTCGTGGATTTGTGCGGGACGATTTTCAGCGGCCTCTTCCAGGTTCATTTTGCCGGCCTGCAGCTCGTAGCCCTGGCGGCGCTTGAAACTGCGAATGGAATGCAATCCCAAATGGGTGGCCACTCGCACCAACCAGCCGCCAATGTTGAACTCCGGCGCAGGATTGGGATTGCGCTGATAGAGGCGATAGAAAGCCTCGAGAGCCAGATCTTCGGCCTCGTCCGCGTCGCCCAGCATGTGCGCCAGCATCCGGTAGACCAAAGCCCAGTATTGCTCAAAATACTCTTCAAAAGCTTGATCGTTGGCTTCTGCGACTTTCGGTTTGGCTCGGTGGAGTTTCATCAAGGACAGGGTGCTTTCACGCTGGTTTGGTTTCATTCAGCAGGTTGAGCCTCTCTGCTGTAATAATCCCGCTGAAGGAGGAAATGAGACAGGTTGGAATTAACGCCGGCCAGGACCAATCGATGCTTTACTGAATTGCTTTTCCTGTTTTGTAATTCTATTCGATTTTGAGGCAGTCTACTTATTATGGAAACAGAACCCCGCCTTGCGGCGGGGCGGGTGCGGCGAAGGATGAGCGCAGGATGGCACGGCGCAAGGCGCCCTGCATGGCCCTATAGCCCGAGGCGCCCTTTCATCTCATCCACGGCGCTGACGGCTTCTTGCGAACCAGTGCTATAAATCTGCCGATAGAGCTTAATGGCCTCGAGCTTGTTTCCCTTTTGGAGCTGCTCGATGATGCGCGGGTCATCCGCCGGCCCGGCCTCCGGCACATACTCGATCCCCAGATGCTTATATAAAAATGCAACCTCGGCCTCCAGGTGTGCGATCCGGTCGCGCAGTTTGTAGATTTCTATTTCTGCTTGCATTTTCTTTACTCCTGAATCTTCTCTTGAGTTGAACTGCCCGAAGTGTACCTCCTTTGCCCTGGAGAGGTCATCCACCAAAAGTATGGCTATGATGGACAGGCCGTGGCGAAACTCCATTTGACATCTTCCCCGTGCGGCACTATAATAAAGTTGTCAGACAACTTCACCGGTTGCTGCCACTCGATCACTGGTCCCCGATATGTCCACTCTTCTCGTCAAAAATGCTTTGATCGTCACCATGGATGACCATCAACGGGAAATCCCCGAAGGTGGTCTTTTTA
Source organism: Anaerolineales bacterium (assembly GCA_035516425.1). Lineage (GTDB taxonomy): Bacteria > Chloroflexota > Anaerolineae > Anaerolineales > Villigracilaceae > Fen-1038. The sequence goes on along the minus strand of DATJAH010000044.1, from coordinate 13,343 downwards.
TGCGCGACGGCTTCATTGAGCAAGTAGGGGCGACAAATGAACTTCCCAGATCGGCGGATGAAGTGCTGGATCTGAAGGGCCACGTGGTTCTGCCGGGGCTCGTCAACACGCACCATCATTTCTATCAAACCCTGACGCGGGCCGTGCCTGCCGCGCAGGATGCCAACCTCTTCAACTGGCTCAAGACGCTCTATCCGATTTGGGCGCGCCTGAACGCCGACGATATTTTCGTCTCGACACAGATGGCGCTCTGCGAACTGGCTTTATCGGGCTGCACCACTGCTTCCGATCATCTTTATCTTTTCCCCAACGGCTCAAAGCTGGATGATGAAATTTCCGGCGCTCAAGCCGCCGGACTCCGCCTTCAGGCTTCACGCGGCTCGATGTCGCTGGGCGAATCCGAAGGCGGACTTCCGCCGGATTCCGTTGTCGATAGCGAAGAATCGATTCTGAAAGATTCGCAGCGCCTCATCCAAAAATATCACGATTCGAAACCGGGCGCGATGGTTCAAATTGTTCTGGCGCCATGTTCACCATTCAGCGTGACCGGCGAGTTGATGAAGCAATCTGCCAAGCTCGCGCGCGAATATGGCGTTCACCTGCACACCCATTTGGCGGAGACGGAAGACGAGGAGCAGTTCTGCCTGCAGAAATTTGGGCATCGCCCGGTGGAATATATGCAGGAAGTGGATTGGATCGGCGATGATGTTTGGTTCGCCCACGCCGTGTGGGTCAACCGCGAGGAGATCACAGCGTTTGCCAAACATAAATGCGGCGTGGCACATTGCCCGACCTCGAACATGCGTCTGGCTTCCGGCATCGCGCCGATCAAGGAATATCGTGCCGCTGGCGTCAAGGTTGGCCTCGGCGTGGATGGTTCCGCCTCGAACGATGGTTCGCATCTATTGGCTGAAGTCCGGCAGGCGATGTTGTTGTCGCGTGTTAAAGAAGGAATTACTGGTTATTCATTGTCGAAGGATCCCAATCGCAAGCTGATGACAGCCCGCGAGGCCCTGTGGCTTGGGACGCGCGGAGGGGCGGCGGTGCTTGGACGCACGGACATCGGTTCACTGGAAAAAGGCAAATGCGCCGACTTCTTTGCGGTCAATCTGAACAAGCTTGATTTCGCAGGCGCACTACATGATCCTGTGTCCGCCTTGGTTTTTTGCCAGCCGGTCAAGGTGGACTACACCATAGTCGGAGGAAAGTTTGTTGTGAAAGAAGGTACGTTAGCAACTCTGGACGAATGCAAGTTGGTCGAGAAACACAATCAAGCCGCGCAGAGGTTATTATCTTGATGTCATTGCGAGCGCAGCGAAGCCATCTCAACTGACCTTCGTAAGGCGAGATGGCGACGGCGGCCTCCGCTCGCCTCGCAATGACCCCTGGAGACATTATGCCCAATTCTGCCAAACTGACTCATTCCCTCATCGATGTTGCCATGGGCCGCAAGCCCGCTGACCTTGTCATCAAAAATGGTCAATGGGTCTGCGTGCAATCAGGCGAGATCATCGCTCACACCGATGTCGCCATCGTCGGCGGGCATATCGCTTTTGTTGGACCGGATGCCAAACATACGGTTGGCGAAGGCACGCAGGTCATCGAAGCGCGCGGACGTTATATCGTCCCCGGCCTGCTCGACGCGCACATGCACGTTGAATCCGGCATGGTCACGGTGACGGAGTTTGTGCGCGCCGTCGCACCCCATGGAACGACCGGCATGTTCATTGATCCCCATGAAATGGCGAACATCTTTGGACTCAAAGGCGTCAAGTTGATGGTCGATGAGGCCGCCAAACAGCCCATCCATGTCTGGGTGCAGATGCCTTCCTGCGTTCCGTCTGCGCCGGGGTTTGAGACTCCGGGTGCGTCGATCGGTCCGGAGGAAGTGGCTGAAGCGATGACCTGGCCCGGCATCATCGGCCTGGGCGAGATGATGAACTTCGCTGGTGTGCTCAACAGCGATGACAAAATGATCTCCGAAATGGCCGCTACGCAGGCCGCGCATAAAACCATCGGCGGTCATTATCCATCTCCCGATCTCGGAATTCCATTTCACGGTTATGTGGCGGGCGGCCCGGAAGACGATCACGAAGGTACGCGCCTGGAGGATGCCGTGGCGCGCGTTCGTCAGGGCATGAAAGCCATGTTGAGATATGGCTCAGCCTGGCATGACGTTGAGTCGCAGCTGGGTGCCATCACGCATCTGGGGCTGGACTCGAGGCGCTTCGTCCTATGCACCGATGACTCTCACGCCCAGACGCTGTCTCAGGATGGGCACATGGACCGCGTTTTGCGTCATGCCATTGGTCATGGACTGGAACCGATCACGGCCATCCAGATGTGCACGATCAACGCCGCGGAACATTTTGGTTTGGCGCGTGAGCTGGGTATGATCGCTCCGGGCCGTTGGGCGGACGTAGTCCTGGTCAAGGATCTGTATGATTTCAGGGCGGACACGGTGATCGCAAAAGGCAATGTGATCGCCCAGCACGGCAATTGGGAAGTGGAACTTTCCGGTTTTTCTTATCCAGCCTGGGTGAAAAATTCGGTATATCTTAATAAGAAATTGGAAGCGAACGATTTTCTCCTGCGGGCGCCGAAGGGCCATGCCGGCAGCGTCAAAGCCCACGTGATCGGCGTGATCGAAAACCAAGCACCGACCCGCCACCTGATGATGACGCTTCCCGTCACCGACGATGAAGTCCGGGCCTCGCATATCACCCGTTATTCATCTGCCGATGTTGCCAAGGTCGCTTTGGTACGGCGCCACAAGGGCATGAGCGGGATTACCATGGGACTGGTCAGCGGATTTGGCTTCACTGAGAAATGCGCGATTGCTTCCACCGTTGCTCATGACAGCCATCATATGATTGTGGTGGGCACAGACGACGAAGACATGGCGACCGCCGCGAACAAACTCGCGGAAGTAGGCGGCGGGCAAGTTGTGGTGAAAAATGGCAGTGTGATCGGTTTGGTCGAATTGGGGATCGCCGGCTTGATGTCCATGGAACGGGCCGAAGTGGTCGCGCAGAAAGCCGAAACGGTCCTGGCTGGTTTCAAGGCCTGCGGCTGCAGGCTCAATAACCCCAACATGCAGCTATCATTGCTGGCTTTAGTCGTGATCCCCGAGCTGCGGATCTCCGACAAAGGGCTCGTCGACGTGACGCAATTTGAATTTGTCCCGGTGCTGGAGAAAATATAAAAGCAACGCGAGCCGTTGCTGTGAGGTATCTATGTCACACTTTCCTTTTCAACGGTTGCAGGCTGACCTGGCCGCCTTGATTTCCAAAACCAGGGCGGGTGATCGCCTTCCCTCAGAACCTGATCTGGCAAAGCAATTGGGCGTTTCGCGCGCAACGCTGCGCGAGGCCATGCGGACATTTGAGACGCAGGGGCTCATCCACCGGCGGCAGGGCGCGGGCACATTTGTCGTTGGACAAGTGCCTGTCATGGACGCCGGCCTGGAAATGCTCGAGAGTTTGGACACGATGGCGGATCGGCTTGGGCTGGAAGTATCGGTAAGCGATCTGCATGTCGATGGCATTCCGGCAGACAAAGACCACGCCGCGGCCTTGGCCGTTCCGCCTTCGTCGAAAGTGACGCGCGTCCGCCGCGTGATGCGCGCCGATGGCCGCCCCGTTGCCTACCTGGTGGATTGTCTTCCCGAAGAGGTGCTCAAGCCCTCGCAATTACCCGCTTCTTTCAAAGGCTCGGTGCTGGACTTTTTGATTGATCGCGGGGATCGGCTGACCGTCTCGAGGGCAGCGATCTCTGCCATTGACGCAACCGCGGAAGTTGCCAAGCCGCTTGAAATCCAGCGCGGCGATGTGCTGTTGCAGTTTACCTCACAGTTGTATAACTCTGCCGGAAAAGTGATCGATTATTCCTCCAGTTACTTTATTCCGGGGTATTTCCACTTCCATGTCAATCGCCGCGTGGGTGGCTGAAATGACCTGCCAAAGGAGTCGGTTTCAATGAAGGTAAAGGAAATCAAGCAGCGGGTGGGGAGCTCGCGCGAAAAGATTATCCAATTCATGCAGGACATTGTCGCCATTCCAAGCCTGGAGGGCAAGCTGAAGGACGTCGGCGACCGCATCGGCGCGGAGATGACGGGGCTCGGCTTCGAGGATGTCCGCTTCGACAAAATGGGCAACATCCTGGGACGCGTGGGCCCCTCGACAAGTTCAGCGCAGAGCAAACGCGTTATCGTCTATGACTCGCACGTGGACACCGTTGGGGTGGGTGATCCTTCGACCTGGGGCTGGGATCCGTTTAGAGGAAAAGTCGAGAACGGGATTCTGTATGGACGCGGTTCATGCGATGAGAAAGGTTCCACACCGGGCATGATCCATGGCCTCGCCCTGGCGCGCGACCTGGGGTACCTTGAGGGCACGACCGCCTATTACTTCGGCAATATGGAAGAATGGTGCGATGGAATTGCTCCCAATGCCTTTGTCGAGGTGGACCCAAAGGTCAAACCTGATTTTGTGCTGATCGGCGAACCGACCAAGATGTGTGTTTATCGCGGACATAAGGGCCGCATCGAGTTGAAGATCACGGCACAGGGAAAGTCAGCCCACGCGGCTTCCCATTATCTTGGCGATAACGCCGTTTATAAGATGATGTCCATTATTACCCAAATCCGCGAGTTGGATCGTCGGATGCGCTTCGGCATGGGCTATCATCCGGTGCAGGGCTATCCATCCGTTGCCGTGACAGATGTCGAAGCGCGCACCGCCTCGCTTAACGCGGTGCCGGATCAGTTCACGATTTATCTCGACCGGCGCATCACTTCGAGCGAATCCCGCGAGGAGGTCATCTCGGTCATCCGGGGATTGATCCCGGATTACTTGCAGGATGAAATTCACGTCGAGGAATTATTCTACGACGCGCCCTCCTATACTGGTTTTGTCTTCCCGGTGTCCAAGTATTATCCGCCCTGGTTGCTGGAAGACGACCATCCGCTGACACAGGCCGGGCAATCCACGATCGTGGCCCTGTGGGGCGAACAACGTCCGCTGGGTACATGGGATTTCTCGACCAATGGAACGTACTGGGCTGGCAAGGCCCAGATCCCCTCCATCGGGTTTGGCCCTGGCGATGAGAAGTTCGCCCATACGAACCTCGAGCAAGTTCCGCTCGAGGAAGTGGTCGCGGCAACGGAGTTTTACGCCCTGTTGCCGAAGATATTATCTGAGAAGGTCTAACAAGTCGAACGGGCCCGATCCTCGCTGGAGGCTGCTGACTTGATGACTGAGTAAGACGCTAAAGAAGGAAACACTGAAGCACCTGAGGTTCTTAACGTCAAAAAAATCAATTAAAGTATAGGAGGTTCGTATGCGTAGTTTTGCAGGTCGTGATATTCTGTCGCTGAAGGATTTCGAGCGGAATGAGTTCTTCCACGTGCTCGATGTGGCGCAGAAAATGGAGCCCATCGCGAGGTCGAGGAAGAATGTGGATCTACTCAAGGAGAAGACGCTGGTGACCGCTTTCTACCAGCCATCCACGCGCACGCGTCTCGCCCACGAGGGCGCCATGCACCGTCTTGGCGGACATGTGACTGGTTTCTCGGATGCCAAGAACACCCGCGCGGGCGACTTCTATCAGGAGTCGATCAAGGACACGGTCAAGATGCTGGAATTCTACGGCGATGTGATCGTGATGCGCCACTTCCAGCAGGGCGCGCCGCATGAGGCTGCCAAATGGGCGAGCATTCCGATCATCAACGGCGGCGACGGTTGGGGCGAGCACCCGACCCAAATCCTGACCGATCTCTACACGGTCTGGCGCGAAAAGGGCCGCATAGACGGATTGAAGTGGCTGGCGGTCGGCGATATGCGCATGAGGACGATGCATTCGCTGGCTTACGCGTTGACTCAGTTCGATTGCCCGATCTCGTTTGTGTCGCCGCCCGATATGAGTCTGACCGATGAGTTCAAGAAAGAGCTCAAGGACTACAGCTTGAACTATAAGGAAGTGGATCACGTCGAAAAGGCCATTGGCGATGCCGACGTGATTTTGGTAGAGCCGGTGGTGCAGCCCGATTACACGAAGAGCCGCGATGAGCGCTCAGGCAAGGAGGTCGGGCTGACCCCTGCCAATTATAAGATCACGCGCGAGCTTTTGGAGAAGAAGGCCAAGTCGGATGCGATTCTTCTGCATTCCCTGCCGCGCATGGATGAAATCCCCACGGACGTGGATATCACGCATTGGTCTCGTTATTGGCAGGAAGCCTTCAACGGGGTGGTCATGCGCATGGCGCTCCTGGCGCTCGTGCTCGGCGCGATGGAATAGATTATCAATTGAACTTCGTGCCTTTCCTGATGAAGAAGGGCATGAAGTAAGCTAAGGAGATGACTTATGCAGACCAACTTACACGGCCGGGATATGATCGGCGATCTGGATTTCAGCAAGGAGGAAGTCGAAACGGTTCTGGATGTCGCCTTCGACCTTAAGCGCAAACGCGCGCTCGGCGAGCCGCACGCTTACCTGCGTGATAAAGTGCTGGCAATGTTGTTCTTCTTCAGCAGCACGCGCACGCGCGGTTCCTTTGAGGCGGGCATCGATCAGCTCGGCGGGCATGCCGCCTTCATCGAGAGCAGAACGACGCAGATCGCACACGGCGATACACCGGTTGAAATCGGCGAAATCTTCGGACGATATTTCGACGGCATTGCCATCCGCCACGTGGATTGGAAGGTGGGCAACCGGTATATCAGCGATGTGGCCAAGTATTCCCGCTCGCCCGTTCTCAACATGCAGTGCGAGATCTATCATCCCTTTCAATGCCTTGCGGATCTGATGACCATCGTGGAAAAGAAGGGCCGCGACCTCCGGAAAAAGAAGATGGTGGTGTCCTGGGCCTATGCGGCTTCGTATCAGAAGCCGATTTCCGTGCCGCAGTCTTTGATCTTGCAAATGCCGCGCTTCGGCCTGGACGTCGTGCTGGCTCATCCGCCGGAGTTCAAACTCATGCCCGAGATCATGGATGCGGCCAGGGAACAGGCCAAGAAATTCCATACCGGCTTTGAGGTCATCTCCGACCCGAATGGCATGGAGAAAGCCTTCAAGGACGCGGATGTGGTTTACGCCAAATCGTGGGGCGCGATGCTGACCACGGAAGACGCCAACGAAGGCGCGAAGATCATTGACAAATACAAGCACTGGATCACCGATGAAAAGAAGATGGCGCTGGCCAAGGACGACTCGATCTACATGCATCCGCTGCCTGCCGACCGCGATGTGGAGGTTGCCAGCGCTGTGATGGATGGCCCCCATTCCGTCGTGTTCGATGAAGCCGAGAACCGCTTGCACGCCCAGAAGGCCGTCATGGCTTTGACGATGGCGTAGAGGAGTTCATCATGGCAAAGAAAAAAGTTGCTGTCATCGCAATTGGTGGAAATTCTCTGATCAAGGACCCCAAGCATCAAAGCGTGGAGGATCAATACGAGGCCGCAAAGGAATCTGCCTTTCATATCGCAGATATGATCGAGGCTGGTTACGAAGTCGTGATCGGACATGGCAACGGCCCTCAGGTCGGTTTCATTTTGCGACGCTCCGAGATCGCCGCCAAGATCGAAGGGATGCATGAAGTTCCGCTCGACGTGTGCGGCGCGGACAGTCAGGGCGCGATCGGTTATGCGCTGCAGCAAAACCTCCAAAACGAATTAAAGCGCCGCGGCATCCAGAAGCCTGTTGCCACCGTTGTCACTCAAACGTTGGTCGACCGAAATGACCCCGCCTTCAAGAATCCGTCCAAACCTATCGGCGGGTTCATGCAGGAATCGGAGGCGAAACGCCGCGAAAAAGAAATGAGTTGGACGGTGGTCGAGGACGCCGGACGCGGCTGGAGGAGAGTCGTTGCCTCGCCGCTTCCGAAAGAAATCGTCGAAATCGATGCGATCAAAGCCCTGATCAGCGCCGGTGTGATCGTGATCTCGACCGGCGGTGGAGGCATTCCTGTCATCCGCAACGAGAAAGGTGACTTGGAAGGTGTGGCCGCCGTCATTGATAAGGATTTTGGCTCGAGCTTGTTGGCCAATAATGTCGGAGCGGAAGTGTTTGTCATTTCGACCGCGGTCGAGAAAGCCGCGCTGAATTTTGGCAAGCCCGACCAGAAGTGGCTGGATAAGATCACCCTGACGGAGGCGAAGAAATATCTCGCCGAAGGCACGCATTTCGCGAAGGGTTCGATGGCACCCAAGGTTCAGGCGATCATCCGCTTCCTCGAAGCCGGAGGAAAACAGGCCGTGATCACCAACCCTGAAAACATTGGCCGGGCCCTCAAAGGCGAGACCGGCACGTGGATTGTCCCGGGATAGCCTTTCCTTTGTACGGCAATGGGTCTGGCACGTCGCTCTTGAATGCCAGACCCATTCCCTGTTCGCCCATGGCAAGCAAGCTTGACAAGCGTGTCGTGAATCGGTAACATACATCGTCCTTATGCTTCCGTCCCCTCGAGTCCTTCTCAGCATAGATTATGAGCCGTGGTTTGCGCTTTTTCGCCGTTATGATAGTTTGAAGGATTCCGTGGAGCGGAGGAATCTGGATGATGCCTTCACTCTTCAAGCGATTGATCCAATCCTTGAAAAACTCGGTGACTCGAAGATCAGTTTTTATCTGGTGGGGGAAATCGCGGAGTGGTATCCCGAGATTCCGCAGAAAATCATCAAGTCAGGGCATGAGCTTGGACTTCATTGTCAATTCCATCGCTCGCTGGTCAGCATGGCTGAATTGGCCTCGGATATCCGCGCCAGCGCCTCGTGGGTTAAAGATTATGGTGTGAGAGGCTATCGCGCTCCCATGGTCGGGATGAGCGAAGCCGCTTATTCCTTGCTGGAAGAGTCCGGATTCCAGTACAGCTCCTCCATCTATGCCCCCGCTGGAACCCTTTTGCAAAAAGGGAACGTTTGGGAAATCCCGGTCAGCACCATGCGCCTGGGCCGCGGCGAAAAGCGTTATACCGCTCCGCGTCAGTTTACGTGGAGTCTGCTCTTGAATGGGGAATATCCTTATGGTTCGAGTTTCAGCATTGGCTTGATGGGCAAAACGATTTTATACATCCTCGAGAGGGAATTGAAAAAAGGATTCAGTCCCGTTCTCTTTATGCATCCTTATGAATTGATCAGCCCCGCCCATTGGGCATCCCGCACCTGGCGGGATGTCTTATCTCATCCCTTGCTATGGCCCTTCACTTGGAATAAGTCCGAGTTCTTTTCCGCCCTGCTGAGGAATTTTTCAGTTTCGCCGATTGGAACATATTTGAACGATGCCTTAAGGGCGGGCGCGCTGGCCTGATGCCATGATGAGTATCGCTGTGGATCCAACACAAACCGTGTCAACGATCAATGTCCGTCTGCTCGCGCAGACAGAAAGTTCATCCTGCCCCGCGGCATTGCAAAGCATGGCGGCGTTTCCGGCGTTGGATTCATGGATGAAGTTTGCGTCGAACGTCTATGGATTCTCTCTGTATCGTTTTGTGGCCGAGGATCAAGGCAGGGTTGCCGGCTTGCTTGCGCTGCTGCATGTGAAACATCCTGTCTTTGGCAACTACTTAACCACCGCGCCTTTTGCCTCATATGGCGGCTTTGCATTCTCTTCCCTGGATGCCCGCGATGCATTATTGGAAAAAGCTGATCAACTACGGGCAGACTTGAACGCCGATTACGCAAACGTCCGCTTCGAAGCGGGCGAATCGATCCCGCCCCCGGGCTGGGTTCAGCAGCCAATCTATTCGACCTACCGCGCGGATCTATCGCCGGATACGGAAGCGATGCTCGCCACGTATAATTCGGATCATCGCAACCATATTCGCAAGTCACTGAAGAAAGGTTTCCATATAAAGTTTGGACATCTCGATCTGCTGGACGATGCTTATGAGGTTCTGGCCCGCAGCATGCACGAGTTAGGCTCGCCATACCACAGCAAGACGTATTTGCGAAGGATGGCTGAGTCGCTGGGCGACAAGCTTGAATTGGCGGTTGTCCATGGATGGGGCGGGGAGCTGGCGGGCGCGGCGGTGCTGATCCTTCACGGAAATGTCATCACCAATCTTCACGCCAATGTGCTCCGCCGATTTCGTCCCGGCTACGTGGGCGAATTTTTGTATTGGTCCGTGATGGCCCGATACGGGCAAAAAGGTTTTTCCGTTTTTGATATCGGCCGAAGCTTGATTGGTTCCGGGAATGAGGCGTTCAAGATGAAATGGAAACCTCACAGGCAAAGGCTGGCCTATTGGTACGCTTTGCGGCCCGATAGGACCATACCGGAACTGAATCAGAAGAATCCAAAATTCCAAATTGCAATTTGGATATGGAAGCACCTGCCCGAATTCATGGTCCGCCCGCTCGGGCCGTTCCTTATCCGGGGTCTCGCTTGAATTCTACGGCGATGGAATACAGGATCCAGCCTTTTGCCAATATCGATGATCCTTTGTTGGAGCAGCTGGCTGCGCTCCATCAATCTGTCATGCATAATCTGTTGACGGATCTGGGTTATTCCATCATCCTGCGGTACTATCAGATCGCCAGAAGCGATCCATCGGTCATTGGCTTTTATGCTCTGTCCGCCTCCCGCGAATTTCTTGGGTGGGTGGTTGGATCCCCTGATCCGCGTGCGCTGAACACCCGCTTGCAGACGCCCTGGATCTGGCTGTTCGGGCAAATGCTTCGTATTGCGGTCACGAAACCAGGGGTACTTTTGCAAATGTGGCTTTCTGTATTTCACGCGGCCCAGTCCCAGCTTGCTCCTCGCACGGTTGAATTGACCTACATCGGTGTTGCCCCTGGTGTACAGGGCAATGGAATCGGACGCGCCCTGTTGGATGCTTTTACGGAGGCCAGCCGTTCGCTGGGATATTGTTCCATGGAACTTAGCACGGAGATAGATAACCTTCACGCGCTGGCCCTGTATGAAAAGACCGGATTCGCCGTAAAAAGGATCTTCAAGGAAGGCTGGTTTGAGCGCTATCGTATGGAGCGAAAACTATCCTCATGAAACGATGGTTGAAGAAACTCGCGGCGGTGTCTTTTTCAGAGCGCAGTGTTCCCCTGCTGCTCTTCCTTACTGCGGTCGTGACTTATGGATTGTTTTTCTGGCAGCGCGGCTTTTACTGGGATGAAGAGCCGTGGACATGGATTTATTATCGCCTCGGACCGGCCGCTCTAACAAAAACCTTTTCCACCAGCCGCCCGTTTTGGGGGATGATTTATCAACTCACCCTGCCAGTGATTGGCCCGGTTCCGGGGCGCTGGCAGGTGTTGGTCATAATCATGCGCTGGCTGTCTGCCTTATTGGTCTGGGCCGTGTTGCGGCAGGTTTGGCCGAAGAATCCTCACCCGGCCGTATGGACGAGTCTCCTGTTTTTGGTCTACCCGGGATTGGGACAGAACTTTATCGCCTTGATGTACACTCATTTCTATATCGTTCTGGATTGTTTTCTTCTTTCGCTTTATCTTTCCGTTCTGGCCGTTCGCATTCCTTCCCGACGCATACCGTTGACGATTGCCGCAGTCGCGTTGGCCCTGGTCAACCTGCTGACAATGGAATATTTTTATTTTCTTGAGCTCTTCCGAATCGCCTTATTCTGGTTCATTTTGGATGAACAGGGCAAGCAAAGGTGGCGGCGGCTTGCCCTGCTTTCCGTTCCGTATTTGTTGGCGTTCTTCGGTGTTTCAATCTGGCGCGCCTTCTTTTTCAAGAATCAAAATGCCAGTTATGGCTATACAGCCCTGGCTCTGATCCGCCAAAATCCAATGGCTGGTGCGTGGTCGCTTGTTTCTAATATTTCCCTTTCCTTTTGGGAAACTGTGCTGCACGCCTGGCTCTTTCCTTTTCAACCTGTCGCTATCTCTGGGCTGGGCCCCCGGACCACGGCATTTGCCTTCGGCCTGGCAATTCTCTCGGTGCTATTGATCGGGCTTTATTTTTATTGTTTTTTTCGCTTCGATCGATTCAAAGAGGATTGGATTGGCCAGGCCTTGATTCTGGGTGCGTTTGCCTGGTTGTTAGCAGGTGGATCGTTTTGGTTGGTCGGGATCCAGCCTCAGTTGCATTTTTCTGAAGATCGTTTCACGATGCCATTCATGCTTGGTTCCAGTCTGCTCGTGGTTGCCGCGGTCGGATTAATAAGAGCCAGATCGAGAGTTCAATTTGCCGTTCTGGCGCTTCTCATCGGATTTTCGATTGGCAAACAATTTCAGGCCAATACAGACTACCGCCGCGATTGGACGACCCAGCGCGACTTCTTCTGGCAGATGTCGTGGCGTATTCCGTCTCTTGCGCCGGATTCGACCATCCTCGTCAATGATCTGCCCGTCACTTACTCCAGCGACAACTCTCTTTCAGGCCCATTGAACTGGATGTACAGCCCGGTCGGTCAGATGGATCACATTTTATTGTTTGCATCCATCCGGACGGGGACCGCGTACCCTGCTCTCGAGCCGAATCTTCCCATTCACATTAATTACCTTCCCAAGATATTTGACGGTAGTACGTCCCGAGTCGTAGCGATCAAATTTGATCCGCCCGCCTGTTTGCGCGTGCTGGATCCGGAGATCGATTCGGAAAACAGGTTGTTGCCTGAAATCATGAGGCAAGCGGCCGCCCTCAATAATTACGCCATGATCGATGCCGGCGGCGCCGTCCTGCCGCCGCCCTCCTTTTTTGATCCTGAGATCGCGCATGGCTTTTGTTATTATTTCGAGCAAGCCGACCTGGCGCGCCAACGGGGAGACTGGTCGCGGGTGGCAAGCCTGGGCGACATTGCATTCAACCTGAACGATTATCCCAATGACCCGGTTGAGCGATTTGTATTTATTGAAGGCTATGCCCATGAAGGGAATTGGTCCGAGGCAAAAGAATTGTCTTTGGAATCTTATCGAGTTTCGCCAAGTTATGTGGGGCCGTTGTTGTGTAAATTGCTAGCAAGAATTGACCGCGAGGTTCCAGCAAGTGATGAAAAACGAAGTAGTCTAAACGAATTGCGTACTAAGTTTCAGTGTTTGCCGTAAAATAGAGTTGTAAGTTTCTTCACGAAAAGAATATCTGATGATAAAATTGTACAGACAAATTCGAAAGGAGGCCCACTGCGGCGTACTAAATTTTTCAACGTCACTAAATAAGAAAATAATTCAATAAGGAGAAGAAAACAATGCGTAAGACAATTTTGCAAGTCACCTTAATATTGGTGGTTTTGGCAATGGCTGTGTCAGCTTGTGCGCCGGCGGCGACGCCTACTGTAGCTCCTGCTACACAAGCTCCTGCGGCTACACAGGCTCCGGCTGCAACTGCGGTACCGCCAACTGCTGCACCAACTGCCACACCTGCACCGTTCGTTTTTG
>DATJAH010000043.1:0-6144 GCA_035516425.1 Anaerolineales bacterium | reverse complement strand
TGCGGGCGTCAAAGGCTCCAGCGTCGACGGCTCCAGTTCGTTCGGCATTATGGCAACCACGCCCTATCCCGATCAAACCTGGAAGTTCCTAACGTATCTTTCCAGCAATGCCGTGCAGACCAAATATTCAGCGGAAATGTTACCCGTCTGGCAGACCGATTTCCAGGGTGCTGCGCTGCAGACCTTGGAAGGTGCCACTGCGACCAATCCGGTCACCGTCCCGGCTTTCCTTGGCCAGTTCCCCTATGCCAATGAACGCCCAACCGTGCCTTATTACAATGAGGGGTCCGCGGCACTTCAATTGGCCATTCAGGAAGCCTTGACCGGAGTAAAATCTCCGAAAGATGCTCTGGATGAAGCCGCCGCCAAGTGGATTCAACTTGCCGGTCAATAATCCATAACACGTGAAGTGGGTGAGTTGGCAGGCCCAGGCCAGCTCACCCACAGCTTGAGTTATGACATCCCATTCCGTTCCCCTGCCCAGGCGAAGGCTTTCTTTGCGCCAGCAAGACGCGCGTACCGCATGGTTATTGCTGCTGCCGAGCCTGCTTGTGATTCTGGGTGTAACCCTTTATCCGGTCATTTCTACGTTCCTCTTAAGCTTCTTCAATGCGCCGATCGGAATCAACCAGGTGCGGACGTTTATTGGCTTCGGGAATTACCTGGACATGCTTCATGACCAGACCTTCTGGGAGACCATAGAACGCACGTTATACTTCACGATCGTCTCGGTGGGTCTGGAGTTGATCTTGGGGCTGGCGATCGCACAGTTGATTCATTCCCATCCCTGGGGATGGCAGTTCCTGCGGTTCAGCCTGATCATTCCATGGGCGGTGCCGACGATCGTCAACGGCGCGATGTGGCGCTGGATCTACAGCGCGGATTTCGGCGCGTTGAACGGTCTGCTCATGCAACTGGGTTTGATCAAACACTATGTCGCCTGGCTGACATTGCCGAACATGGCCATGAATCTGGTGATCATCGCCGATGTCTGGCACACGATGCCATTCGTTGCCCTGGTCCTTCAAGCGGCTCTGGCGACCCTGCCGGAGGACCTGGACGAGGCTGCCGCGGTGGATGGCGCCAACGCCTGGCAGCGTTTCTGGCAGATCCGCGTACCGCTGCTGCGTCCTGCCATCCTGGTGGCGCTGATCGTCCGCACGGTAGATGCCTTCCGCGTATTCGACATCGTCTATATCATCACCGGCGGCGGACCGGCGTACAAAACGCTCACCATCACCTATTTGACCTATCTGAATTCGTTTTCATTTGGGAAACAAGGAACCGGTGCCGCGCTATCGTTCCTTATTTCCGCCTTCACAATACTGATGGCTCTGGTTTACATTCGATTTCTTTACCGCCCTGAGGAGACGCAATAATGTCGAACCGAAAAATCCTGCGCGGACTATTCCTGTTCCTTCTCATGCTGCCGGTGTTCTTCTTCATCTTCTTTCCTCTGCTCTGGCTGTTCAGCGCCAGCCTTTCCACGCAAGCCGAATTATTCTCGGTTCCCATCCACTGGATTCCCCAGCATCCCACGTTCAAGAATTACCTGGATATCTTCTTCCCCGATCAGGCCGCCTCGGCCGTTCCGCGCACCTACGCCATCTCGTTATTGAACTCGATCAAGATCGCCTCCTCCGTAACGGTGATCTGCATCCTGATCGGAAGTTTGGCGGCCTACGCGTTGGTGCGCATCCCCTTCGGATTCAATCGGGCGATCCAACTGAGCATCATTGCCACGCGCATGATCCCGGAAGTGTCGCTGATCCTGCCGCTCTTTATCATCGCCTCCAGCCTGCAATTGATCAATAAGCCCATTGTTCTGATCCTTACGTACATGAGTTTCGCCCTGCCGTACGCCATCTGGCTCATGGCCGCCTACTTTCAAACGGTCCCTGTCGAATTGGAGGATGCGGCCCGGTTGGACGGTTGTTCTCGTTTGGGGATTCTGTTCCGCGTCGTGATGCCGATTTCCGTTCCAGGATTGGTTTCCACGGCGATGTTCGTCTTTCTGCTCGCATGGGACGAATTTTTCTATGCCCTGATCTTCACCAGCACCCTGGCCGCCAAGACCGTTCCGGTGGCTATTGCAGAATTCATCGGGCGCTATGTCGTGAATGTCAACGGCATGATGGCAGGCGGGATCCTGGCGGCCGTTCCGCCGGTGCTCGTCGCGTTGATCTTCCAGCGTTACATTGTCAGCGGCATGACCGCCGGAGCGGTAAAGGGCTAGCGCGCAAGTTTCGGCTGCTTCTTGTGCCAATCTGTCGCTTGTTGATACGCATGCGTTACCTGCAGCAACAGATCTTCACGGAAATGCGGACCGATCAATTGCAATCCGATCGGCAAGTGATTTTCATCGAAGCCAACATTGAATGAAATTCCCGGCACGCCCGCCAAATTCGCAGGCAAGGTGAACACATCCTCCAGATACATCGCCAGAGGATCGTTCACATGTTCGCCGATCTTGAAGGCCGTGGTCGGCGCGGTCGGCGCCGCGATCACATCCACTTCCCGGAAGGCCTCTTCAAAGTCGCGCTGGACGAGCGTGCGAACCTTTTGTGCCTGTCCATAATAGGCGTCGTAATATCCGGCGGAGAGCGCATACGTGCCAAGCATGATTCGACGCTCCACCTCGGGGCCAAATTTCTGCCCGCGCGTTTTGAAGAACACATCCCATAGATTGTCCGCCTGCACGCGCGGCCCGTAACGGATGCCGTCATAGCGCGCGAGATTTGCCGAGGCTTCCGCGGGCGCAATGATGTAATAGACCGGCAGCGCATATTCCGTATGAGGCAGGCTGATCTCACGGATTTCCGCGCCGAGATCCTTTAGCGTTTCGATGGCGGCCCGTGTCCTTTGCGCGACCTCGGGCTGGATGCCGCTGATGAAATATTCCTTCGGCACGCCGACTTTTAAGGCGCGCACCACGTCCGCCTCAAAATTCGTGTGCGGTACAGGTTGATTGGCCGAGGTTGCATCCCTTTCATCATGCCCTGCCATGATGGAAAAGATCAAAGCGACATCGTCGGCGCTGCGTCCCAACGCACCAACGGTATCCAGCGATGAACCAAATGCCGCCAATCCATAGCGCGAGACGCGCCCGTATGTGGTCTTGAGCCCGGTCACGCCGCAAAGCGAAGCTGGCTGACGAACCGAACCGCCGGTATCCGTCCCAAGCGCAGCGGGAACATAGCGCGCCGCGACCGCCGTGGCGCTTCCGCCCGATGATCCGCCCGGCACGCGCGCCCCGTCCCACGGATTATGGGTCGCGCCAAAGGCGGAATTTTCTGTGGAGGACCCCATGGCGAATTCATCTGTGTTGGTTTTGCCGATGATGATCGCACCGGCCTCCTGCAAGCGCTGCACGGATGTGGCGGTATAGGGCGCGATAAATCCCTCGAGGATTTTCGATCCGCATGTACAGGGCAGGCCCTCGACCATCAAAACGTCTTTGATCGCGATGGGGATGCCATCCAACGGCCGATCGGGTTTGGGGTTCTGGTCAGCCTCGTCTGCCTGCTTCAACGCCGATTCAGATGCGATATGCAAGAAGGCGTGCAGCGCTGCATCAAATTTCGAAATCTGGTCCAGTGCGGCTTGCACCAGTTCCCGTGAAGAGAATTTTCCCCCCGCCAGGCCGGCGCGCATTTCAGTTACGGACAGATCGGTCAGGTCTGACATTTTATTCAAATACAGGAGGGATCTTGAACTGCTCCTCTTCCGCCGTGGGCGCGTTCTTAAGCAGCACCTGAATTGCGAAGCCCGGCCGCGCCTCATCCACCCGCAAAATCATCGCCGTCGATCCGCCACCTGCCGTGGGAGGAACATTTCTCGTGTCTAATTCGCGCAGTTTGGCAATGTAATCAAGAATGGAAGAAAGCTGTTCCCGATAAAGTTTTTTTTGATCCTCGGTCAGCACAAGGCGTGCCAGTCTGGCAATGTGGTCAACTTCTTGTTGTGAAAGCGACATGACCAAATTATATCATCCGCAAACTAGGGTGAGGATTTCCAGCCTTCCGCATACCACTGTAAATATTCGGTCACGTGCGCACTCCAGTATTGCTCGCTGTGACCGCCGAGATATCTATGGAACTCGTATGGGACCTGATAATAGTCCAGCAGGTCCTTGAACTGCAGGATCGAATCCAGTCCTTTATCTTGATCGCCCGCATCAATCCAGATGCGCGGCCAGGAATCGGCCGGAACCGCTTTGATCCAACTTTCGATATAGGGACCGTCCTCATCGCGTATGGCCGGCGAATTCAAACCCACAGCGCCGAATAAATTGTAATACGTCAGACCGAGACGCGCCGCCCAGCCCCCGCCCAGCGAGAGACCGCCGACCGCGCGATCCCGCCGATCAGCCAGCGTGCGATAATTAGAATCAATATAGGGAATGATCAAATTGACAATTCGATCCCCAAAACCGTCCTCGATCGCCGAAAGATTCCAATAGCGATCGTCAGGAAAGACGATGATGAACGGAGGGGTCTGTCCGGAAAGGATCAATTGATTGGCGGCCTGAGGCGCGCCCAGCCGCACCCACTGATCATCCATGTAGGTTTGGCCATGCAACAGGTACAAAACCGGATAGCGCTGATCGGCATTCGTGCCATAGCACGGAGGCAGATAAACTAAAAATAATTGAGGCGGTTTGGTGGTGTCAATCTCGGCACTGACCACTTGCGGAGGCTGGCTGAGACAGGTCAATGGAGTGGCAGTCGGGGATGGAGGGATGCGCGTGGGAGTGGAGGTAATCGTGGAGGATGGGATCGCTGAAAGAGTCGGGGTCACTTGATCTGACGGCGAACCCTGATTCGAGGGCAGGCACGCACAAAGTCCACAAAGAAGGGCAAGTGCAGCAAAAGGACGAAAACGCATTATGAATATTCCATGCTTGACGGGAGATAATCCTTCGCATTATACTCGCGCCACATCGGGGTGTAGCGCAGTTGGTAGCGCGCTTGCTTTGGGAGCAAGAGGTCCCGGGTTCAAATCCCGGCACCCCGACACAGACCCCATATACAGGATATTACCCGTCAATTCGACTGGCAAATGCTGTATATGGAGGTTTTTTGTTATGTCACTCGTGACCACCGCTACAAAGCAAACGCTTACTTTCTCGTCTGTTGCATTGCGTGACGCCTATACCGACTTCATGCTGTCACGTCAAGCAATGCGGGTATCGCCTGCCACCGTTGAATTCTATAAGTACACTGCCGGCTTCTTTTTGTCTTGGCTGGAAAAACAGTCGATAGCAGCACCGCAGGAAGTGACAGCACGGCTTGTTCGTGCTTATCTCGCGGAACTGATAGCAAGAGAATTATCCGACTGGACGTTAAACGGGCATGCTCGCGCCATTCGTACAATGCTGAAGTTCTGGCATCAAGAAAAGTATATGACCGAGGTTGTCAAATTCGACATGCCGAAAGTGGCAAAGAAAAGGCTGCCGGTTCTATCGGCGAATGAAGTTGAAACCGTTATAAGAACCTGCCAGTCGGCACGCGATAAAGCGATTGTCTTGCTTATGGTAGACACAGGGTTGCGTCGATCCGAAGTGATTGCACTAAATTGGGCTGACGTAGATTTCACTACAGGACTGGCGCTGGTAAAACGTGGCAAAGGTGGTAAAGCCCGTTCTATTGTAATCGGGGCAACTGCTAGACGTGCTTTGCTTGCATATCGCAGAACACTTGCAAAGGTAACCGACAACACGCCGCTCATTCAATCGCAGTTTGGCACACGCTTCACCGGCACTGGACTGTTGCAACTATTCAGGCGAATTCGTAAGAACACCGGCGTCTACATCACACCACATTCTTTACGCCGCACCTTTGTTATTCTGTCACTACGGGCAGGCATGGACGTGCTCCATCTTCAAGCGCTATTAGGCCATTCTACCCTAGACATGGTACAACACTATGCACAAATGGTGGATGATGACTTGCTACAAGCGCATGAGGCACATTCGCCGATAGACAATCTTGCACAACTACGCTAGTTTCTGGTGCAAAACTCAGGAAAGCGATCAAGAAACAGGTTGAATATTGGTTTTGCACCGAATGAATTTCATATTCTTTCGTTCTTTAACAAATGAATAAAGCTCCAAAGGTTATGTTCGGCCGATGACTGCCAAAT
>DATJAH010000042.1:0-22099 GCA_035516425.1 Anaerolineales bacterium | reverse complement strand
CGGGGCGGTGGCGGAATCGGCAGACGCAGTTGACTTAAAATCAACCGGTGGAAACACCTTGAGGGTTCAAGTCCCTCTCGCCCCACTCGCTAATGTCATTGCGCACCTTTAAGACGCAATGACATTCTGATTAGAAAGGTCGTCATGTATTTTGATCGTCAAAAGCTGGAAGAACTGGAAGACAAGGCGCTTGCACCGTATGGCGTGCGCAGCAGGGATACCAAGGGCCGCGCCTATCTCGATGATGAGCCGGATTATCGTACATCCTTCCAGCGCGACCGCGACCGGATCATTCATACGACCGCTTTCCGCCGCCTAGAATACAAAACGCAGGTCTTCGTTACGTATGAAGGTGACTACTTCCGCACGCGGCTGACGCATACACTCGAAGTGGCCCAGGTCGGACGAACCATTGCGCGCGCTTTGGGGGCCAATGAAGATTTGGTCGAGGCCATCTGCCTTGCGCACGACCTCGGCCATTCACCTTTTGGCCATTCTGGTGAAGTGGCGCTGGCGCGTTTGATGAAGGATTACGGCGGCTTCGATCACAATAAGCAATCCCTGCGCATCGTCACAGAACTGGAAGAACGATACCCAGAATTCCCCGGGCTGAATCTTACTTGGGAAGTCCGCGAGGGTATGGTCAAACACGAATCCGAGTACGACGTCTCCGATGCCCGCGATTACGACCCGAGCCTGCGCGGCAATCTCGAAACCCAGATCACCAATGTCGCCGATGAACTGGCCTATTCAACACACGATCTGGATGACGGTCTCCGCTCCGCATTGATTTCTCCCGCCATGGTGTCGGGAATTGCTCTGTGGGAAATTCTGCGAGAAACCTTCAACTGGCGCGGCACAAACCTCGAGGACCTGGAACGGCACCGCATGATTCGGCACCTGATCGGACTATTGGTCACGGACATGGTCGATGCATCCGACCTGCGTCTGAAGGAAAACGCGGTCAAGTCGCCGCTGGATATTCAAAAGCTGAAAACGAATGTGGTTGGCTTCAGTGAGGACATGCAGCGCCGCAACCGCGAACTCAAGGACTTTCTGTATAAAAACATGTACAACCATTATCGTGTAGTGAGGATGGCGGTCAAGGCCGAACGGGTGATCACGGATCTATTCAATGCCTATAAGTCCGAGCCCGCCACGCTGCCTGAGACCGCGCAGAAATCCATTGACAAACGCGGGCTTGAGCGTACAATATGCGACTATATTGCCGGAATGACCGACCGGTTCGCGATCGAGGAACATCAAAAATTATTCAATCCTTTGGAAAAACCATAGAAGTGACGTATGCCTGAACCTACTTACTTAACTGCGGAAGGCGAAGCCAAATTGAAGGCTGAGCTCCTGGAACTCAAAGGGCCGCGCCGCGAAGAATTGGCCAAGCGGCTGCGCTCGGCGATCCAAATGGGTGATCTGTCTGAGAACGCAGACTACCACAAGGCTAAGGAAGATCAAGGATTCCTTGAAGGGCGCATCCAGGAGATCGAATATCTGTTGCGCAATGCCGTGATTATCGAGAAAAGCGCATCTCAGGATATGGTGGGCGTTGGTTCGCGCGTGACGATTCAGGAGGGAAGCCTTCCGTCTGAAACCTATCACGTTGTCGGCGCAAAAGAAGCCGATCCGCGCAACGGAAAAATATCGAATGAATCACCCATTGGCCGCGCCTTAATGGATCACAGGCTCGGCGAGACAGTTGAGGCCGAAACGCCAGCAGGGAAAATCAAACTCAAGATTCTAAAGATCGAATGACCACTTATTGCGAACTGAGAAGTCCGTCCTTTGGTCGGGATGGACTTCTCAGTTCTAAGCGGATTTATTGCTCTTTTGCCAGATTGCCAACTCCAGCGTCAGACGTTCAAAGAAACTATTAGTCGGCAAAGCGCCGTTCCCATATTGGAGATCAATCACCTTGGCCAGCAGCTGGAGGGTTGCGGTTTCAAGCATCACCTGTTTTTGCGGGTCAACCAGAACGAGCTCGCCTTTCGGCTCAAGCCTGGAGCGGGTGGTCGCATCAGAAAACGCATGGGCGCTCATCAAAACCTTGGTTGCCGTCTTGATATCGTTCTTGTCAAAAAGCCAGATTTCAAGAGCCGTGACCTTCTTTGGGTCCCCAACACCTATGATCTCGGAAACCCCTACTCCATATTCGCCTAAAAAGTCGCCGCTTTGCGTGTCAATGCTGAATGACTCGTCGTATAGATCATCTCCCAAAACGTACGTGGTCATATTTTGAGTGATGGGCGGCGCGACTCCCAAAGACTGAAAATCGGTCTTCTTCGATTCAGCTTCGCGATTGGCCTCGGTCATTTGCATCGTCGGAGTGACTTCACCGCTGGAACGCTTGCCGAGCAACCTCCGCAAAAAGACAACCGCTACAACCACCGCGACCAAAAGAATAACTGCGATTGCCCCAAACAAAACTTCCATTCCGAACGACAGGCCGCCGGACGATGCCGGAGGATTGGCGGACGACGCTCCCAACACAGATTGAATTACCTTGCCATAAGCCAGGATCACGGCCGGATCCAGCCCACGCGGATTTTTCTGGATATCCGAAAAAGCGGGAGCGGCTGCCGGGCCGAGATTCTTCCAGCGCTGGACAGCCAGGTTCGGGTCTTGATTGACGCGGAAGGAATCGATCGCCATCCGCAGATAATCTTCCTGCAAATCAAACCGCATGACAGCCGGCGTCGTGTTGACCACCGTTACAGTATTCCAGCCGATAAAAATGCCCAAAACTATCCCTACAATCAGGGCCACCGCTCCAACAACGAGCGGCTTCTTGAAAATAAGTTCTAGCAGGGAAGACATGGAAGCTCCTTCGAGCAGGTCTGCCTTAATTATACAGAATATCCTTTAATCTGCAATCATCTATTTTACTCGGAAACCTTATCAGAAGTGAAAGCCTCCAGCGCAAAACTTTCGGTACAATTTGTGCATTGCGCCTCACGCTTGTTAGCAACCACCAATAAACCTCCGCATTTCGGGCACGGATCAGGGAGCGGCTTTTTCCAAGACGTGAAATCGCAGGTGGGATAATTGGCGCAGCCATAAAACGTGCGTCCCTTGCGCGTTTTGCGCTCGACCAGATCACCGCCATCCTTCGGACATTTTATGCCAATCTTCTCCAGCCATGGTTCGGTATAGCGGCATTTGGGAAAGTTGGAGCAGGAAATGAATTTTCCGAATCGACCGTAACGAATGACCAGATCACCGCCATCCTCGGGACACGCGCGACCAATCGGTTCGGGCCCAGACTTTGTGACAGGCATCTCTGCTTGGGCCCTCTTGATATCCTCTGCAAACGGACGGTAGAACTCATACATCACTTCCGTCCATTCCGCCTCGCCCGCCGCAATCATGTCGAGATCCTCTTCCATGCGTGCCGTGAATTTCAAATCAACAATCTCGGGAAAATATTTCACCATCAAGTCGTTGACCTGAATCCCAACTTCTGTCGGGACCAAGCGCTTTTCTACGCGTTCCACATACCCGCGTTGCTGAATGGTGGAAATCGTCGGTGCGTAGGTGGACGGACGACCAATTCCATCTTCCTCCAGAGCCTGAACCAGCGATGCTTCCGTATAGCGCGGAGGCGGCTGGGTAAAATGCTGCTCGGGAATCAAACGGCTGAGGTCTTGCCGTTGACCTTCAGCCACGTTAGCGGGAATCCTTACGTTTTCTTCTTCCTCGTCGGCTTTCGCATCTTCGTTCCGGGCCTCCTCGTAAACAACCAAAAATCCGGGAAACTTAACCGCCGAACCGGAGGCTCTCAGCAAATATTCATGTGCGCCCGTTTTTCCGGTGACCTCTACTTGCAATGTATCATATAGCGCCGCTTCCATTTGCGAGGCAACAAATCTCTGCCAGATCAAGTTGTAGAGTTTATACATAGATGCCTCGAGAAATGGCTTGAGACGGTCCGGTTCGCGCATCACCGAGGTAGGCCGAATGGCTTCGTGCGCTTCCTGCGCACCAATCGTTCTCGTCTTATATTGCGGCGGCTCGGCCGGAAGGAAATCTGCGCCGTATTTGTTCACCACAAAATCGCGCGCTTCCTTCTGCGCGATCTCGGAAACCGTGGTGGAGTCGGTGCGCATGTAGGTGATCAAGCCAGTGGAACCGCCGTTGCCCACATCCTGGCCCTCGTAAAGTCCCTGTGCCAGCGCCATGGTGCGCTTGGCCGTAAACCCCAGTTTGCGCGAGGCTTCTTGTTGTAACGTGGAAGTTGTGAACGGCGCAGACGGCTTTCGCCGGCGTTCTCCGCGCTTGACTTTCGTTACAGAATAGGCGGCGGTTTCCATCTCCACCAGAACGGGCTTCACCGACGCTTCATTCGGCAGTTCAGGTTCCTGTTCGTCAATTTTTACCAGCTTTGCCATGAAAGCGGATTTCATTCCATCCGATTTCAGTTCGGCGTGGATAGTCCAATATTCAACCGGAACGAAATTGTCGATTTCGTTCTCTCGGTCGACGATCAGACGCAACGCAACCGATTGAACGCGTCCCGCCGAAAGTCGGCTTCGTACCTTCTCCCACAGGATCGGGCTAATGCTGTATCCCACCAACCGATCGAGAACGCGACGCGCTTGTTGTGCATTGACCAAATCCATGTCGATCGGACGCGGGTTGGAAAATGCATCACGAATCGCGGGCTCAGTAATTTCATGAAAGGTCACGCGCTTGGCAAGTGCTGGCTCGATCTCCGCCGCCTCCATCAAATGCCATGAAATCGATTCGCCTTCGCGGTCGGGATCGGTGGCCAGATAAACCTCCTCCGATTTCCTCGCCAGCTGCCTGAGTTCCTTGACCACTTCCTTCTTCTCGTTCGGCACACGATACTTCGGTTCAAAATTGTTCTCAATGTCCACCGACAATTGTGATTTCAAGAGATCGCGTACGTGTCCCACCGAGGCCTTGACCGTATAGCCCCGGCCCAGAAAGCGTCCAACGGTTTTGGCTTTCGCAGGCGACTCGACAATAACCAGTTTGCCGTCCCGCTTTTCTATTTTTTCCGGTCTGGCTGGAGGCGTGAGACCATCGTGGGCCGGAGTTCTCCCCATTCGATAAAGCTTCGTTCCACACACGGGGCAGGACCCAAGAGTCACGGGAGATCCCTTTGCGTTGAACTGGGCAACAGGATCTTGCATTTCTCTTTTGGTCTTGCACTTCATACAATAAGCTTCCATTCACAGCTCCAAAATAATCTACAGGTATTTATCCTGTCGGTGTTTTTTAAGATGTTCAACTACATCGCGAACCTTCTGCGCTTGGTCCGCTTTGCAAATCAACAACACGTCGCCCGAATCTACCACAACTGTGTCATCCAGGCCAATCGTGACGATCAATCGCTCATTATCCGCGCCATAGACCAAAGTGTTATTGGTCTCCAACGCAAGGTGCTGGGCGTTCACCGAAACATTGCCGGTCATATCCGGGAAGAGGACATCAAAAAGCGTATCCCATGATCCGATGTCGTTCCAGCCCAAACCACTTGCCGGCAGCACTGCCACGTTCCCGGCGCGCTCCATCACGCCATAATCAATCGTCTCCGGTTTCAATCCGCGCCATTGGGCGCGCAAAACTTCGCTCTGTTTTGGCGTTCCCCAGGCCGAGGAAATCTCCGCCAATGCCGCCGCGAGTGCAGGCATCTGTTTTTCGATTTCCAACAGAATCGCATTCACCTTCCAGATGAATATGCCGCTGTTCCAGGAATAGCCGCCGGTGCGCATGAACCCCTGCGCCGATTTCTCGTCCGGTTTTTCCTTAAAGCCTTTCACTTTGTATACGGGATATTTGAATTCTCCGTCCAAATGTTCGTCCTGCTGAATATATCCGTAAGCGGTTGAAGGAGAAAGCGGCGCAATACCCAGCGTTACCAAATAATCCTTGCGCGCCACATCAAACGCGGCGCGAAGCAAATAATGAAACAGGTCCTGGTTACGAATAAAATGATCCGAGGGCAACGCTGCCATAATGGCTTCGGGATCGCGTTTCTTTAACACAGCCGCCGCAAGTCCAACAACCGATGCGGTTCCGCGGGGAGATGGCTCGATCAAGTAATTCTCTTCGGGGATGGCAGGTACCTGTTTGCGCATCTGGCGCATTTGTTCTTCAACGGTCACGACCAGAATACGTGTGGCCGGAAATACGTCGGAAAGCCGATTAACGGTGCTTTGAAACAGTGTCTCTGCGCCCAACAAGGGCAGGAGCTGTTTCGGTTGATTCTTCCTCGAGACCGGCCACAGGCGCGTTCCGCCACCGCCGGCCATGATTACCGCATAACAATGTTGATCCATATTCAACAAATCCTAAGCAGGATAGCCCGATTGTACCTCACGCGCCGCATCATCATTCATTCCGTCAACCTGCCGCGCCATTCCATTCAATTCGATCCTTAGCAAGGCTGCGGAAACCTTTTCGGCCGGCAGGTCGGTTAGATTGCGAATCCCGCCCACATGCATTCGATCACGCCCATGTGCGTTCAGCAATTGCGCTTTGACTTCACCGGAGGCCAAAAATCTTTCTGGCAGGTTTCCGCGTGTCAGGGCGCGCGAGGCTCAGGGATTGCAACAAGTCCTGAAAAGCAAGCAATGGCAATGCTTCATTCGCCATCAACTAGTTCGTGCCCTTCGGCTGCGGCGCAAGTATACTACGGTGCGCTGCAAAAGCTTTGCGACCTTGCTGCAGTGCAAGCTCGGCAATGCAATGATTAAGGCACCGCAGGTTTCACCAGGCTCAACGGCCAGGACCGCCAAGGACATGCTGGAAACGATCCGGCTGTGCGGTGGGAAATTTCCTGCATCCGGCGCAGCGCCAACCGGATAATCAATGACCGGCGTGCCACGGTGAGCCAATCCGTGGACGTTGATCATCCACGCCCTACCATAATGAACTCAATCCTCATATTCGTCAAGCAGGCCGGGGATGAGTCGAATGTGAATCAAGCGGCGATCCGAATCGATCTCCTGAACAACCGACGGAATAACCGGCAGCAGGAGTTCACTGTCATCGGGCCGAGTGACAACATAGACATCATTGGCGCCGGTCTGCATGATCTCGTGCAGAGTCCCAATGAGTTCTTTTTGCTCGTCCAGCACCTCATATCCAATCAACTGGTGATGATAGAACTGTCCCTTTGGCAAGCGCGGACGATCTGCGGCGGTGACAGAAACCAATTGATTGCGATAGCGCCTCGCAGCCTCCGGTTCATTTAATTCGCCAAACTTGACTAACAACCCTTCGCCGTGAATGCGAACGGAGGTGATCGTCATCGGCTGATTCTGCCGGCCGACATAGACTCGTGTTTTTGGTTTAAGCCTTTCGGGAAAATCAGTCAGAACCTCCATCACCATTTCCCCGTGGACGCCGTGCGCCCGCCTCAAATAACCAACTGCCAAATAGACAGGCTCGCCATGTGTCGGCGAGCCTGAATCTACGTTGCTTACAGTCTTTTTCGAAGGCATCACTGCGGCTCGACGACGTCGAGAGTTGCCTGCTTGCCTTCCCGCTCGGCGGCGACCCTCAACAATGTGCGGATCGAGTTGGCAACTTTCCCGCTCTTGCCAATGACGCGACCCATATCATCGCGGGCCACGCTCAATTCGAGGCGAACGTGATCGCCGCTCCCATATTCGCGGACCTCGACTTGGTCCGGGTGTTCAACCAGAGATTTGGCAATGAATTCGATGAGGTCTTTCATCATAATTAGGGAGATTCTCTAGCCCATTCCCCTCTCGCTAGGAAAGGGAGAGAGGAGGGCACGGAGTCAATCCTTGCGCGTCTTGGCCGGCGCGGCGCGCTTGGTTGAAGCCTCAGCAGCCTCCTTCAGAAGGGTCTCGACGGCCTCGCCTTTCTTGAAACGCTCAAAGCGGTCCAGCACGCCCGCGCTCTTGAAAACCTGTCCGACCGACTCCGTCGGCAATGCGCCGTTCTTCATCCAATCATAGACGCGATCTTCCTTGAGGCTCAAAGTCGAAGGCTCGGTGCGAGGGTTATAGAAGCCCAGGATTTCCAAAAAGCGTCCGTCACGCGGCGCTTCCTTGTCGGCCGCGACGACGCGATAGGAGGGCTGTCCTTTCAAACCGATGCGGCGAAAACGAATACGAACCATTGAAAACGTTCTCCTTCAAGTGATAATCAATTTAGTTGGATCAAGCAAACGAGAGAGAGGTTGCGTGAAAGGATACGCCTCGCCAGCCAAACCCACAGGCGCTTATTTTACCAGAGATTACGCAGGAAGTGAGAACGAAATTGCTGTACCTTTGCCTGCGGCACTTTCGGCTTTGATGTCACCGCCGTGCGCTTCAACGATATACTTCGCAATGGACAATCCCAGTCCCATGCCGCGCGAATCGCTGGATTTATAATAACGATCAAAGACATGCGGCAAATCCTCGGACGCGATCCCCGGTCCACTATCCTCGACAGAAATGCAGGCGCGTCTTTCTCCGCCCAAGGCGGATTCTGTGAAACCAATTCTGATCGAACTGCCGCGCGGCGAATAGCGCAAGGCATTCGAGATGAGATTCGTCAGCACTTGGCGAATTCGTTCTGGGTCAATTTCCAACACAAGCGGCGGTTCGCTCACTGACAATTCCAGCCTCACCTCGGCCGCCTCCGCCTTGGACTGGAAAGCAGAAACCGTTTCGCGGATCAAAGAAGTGACATCAGTAGATTCCAGCTTCAATTGGAGCGTGCCACTTTCGGCGAGCGCGAGCGTCCGCAAATCTTCCACCAAGCGCGAAAGGATTTGAGTCTCTTCGAGAAGAGATTTTAGGCGGTCTTCATCGGCAGGATACACGCCGTCGAGGATGGCTTCGAGGTTGCCCTGGATGATCGTCAACGGCGTGCGAAGCTCGTGCGAAACATCCGCCAGCATGGCGCGGCGCTGCTGATCGTTGACCTGCAAGCGCGAGGCCATCGAATTGAACGCCCTCGCCAACGAGCGGACTTCATGCGGGCCGCGTTCGTCCACGCGCGCAGAGAAATCCCCATCGGCAATTTTGTTGGACGCATCCAGCAAATCGTCGAGCGGAATGGTCATGCGGCGCAAATTTAATGCAGACATGACCAGCATGGCAATCACCAAGCCAAAGAAGATACCGCCCACCGGCGCAAGAAACGATCGAAATTGATCCACCGAAAAGTGGACAACACCAAGTGCGTTAAGCAGGAGAGCAACAATTATGGCAGCAAAAATTAAACTGAATAGATTAAAGAAAGCAAACACACAACCCAATCTTCTAAAGAAAGGATTGTGTCTGTTCATACGCCGCCACGGATGGCGTCCGCGCGGAGGCCATTCTTCATTCTCGGGCCACCACGGCGGACGGTGTTCGCTCAAATTTTGTTCACGCCATTCGCGGCGCGACACGCGTCCATGATGCCACGCGGGAGGATCAGTTTGAGATGAATCGGGTGGCTGTTCCATGGCTCAACCGGTTGACTCTATTTTTCTCCAACGTGAATGGCGGCATGCCAGTTGATTCCGTTTTTCGTCAAATACTTCAAACCGGCTTGCTGAAACAAGCTTCGGAATTCCTTGGTGCTGTAAATCTTTACATGTTCAGGCTCTTTCAACTTGGCCAACACATCCCAGAACTTTATGATCCACGAGTCGGCGACCGGATCAAGGAGATAAAGCTTCCCGCCGCTTTTCAGCAGGCGGCGCATTTCCTTCAAAACCTTTTCGGGATGTAGATAATGATGGAATGAATTGGTACAAATGATGATATCGAAGAAATCATCATCGAGCGGAATCGATTCGGAATTTGCCTGCAAAAAATGGAAATTCTCTTTTCCACTAAAATTGCTCTTTGCCTTTTCGACCATCTTGGGAGAAAGGTCAACACCGTAGAACAAACCTTGGTCATTCACCAAATTCGCCGCCTGACCAACCGCCCAACCCGTTCCACAGCCGATATCGAGAAAATGAATGCGGGGCTGAATATCCAACCCAGAAATAACCTTGCTTTGCGCTTCCCTGAGATACCTCGTTCGCCGATTGTCCGTATCCAGCCAGCCTGCCCATTCATCCCACATGGCCTCATTCATTTGAAGATGTTTGGTTTCGTCTTTCATTTTAATCATCCCTTTCCAAAGTTAACTTTCACTTATCCGCAAATTTATATCCAACGCCGTAGACTGTGATGATATGTTTTGGTTCACTGGGCTGGATTTCAATCTTATGGCGGATGTTCTTGATATGCGCGTCAATGGCGCGCTCATAGGATTCAAATGCCACGCCGTGAATCGCATCGAGGAGCTGAGCGCGCGTGAAGACGCGGCCGGGCTGGCGCGCCAGCGTGGCCAGCAATTCGAATTCGGTAGGCGTCAATTCTTCAATATCGCGACCGCTGGCAGTCACGCGCAGACGGGGCACATCGAGGATCAAATCCATCGCACGGATCATCTCTGTGTTTCCGCTGACGGCGTTTTCGATACGACGAAAAACCACACGGACACGTGCCACCAATTCCTTCGGGCTGAATGGCTTGGTGATGTAATCGTCCGCGCCGAGCTCGAGACCAATGAGCTTATCCGATTCGGCGGAACGCGCCGTGAGCATGATGATGGGCGCATTGGAGATCTTGCGATATTCACGCGTGAAATCCAGGCCGTCCATCTGCGGCAAGCCCAGATCGAGGACGATCAGATCCGGCTTCTCGGTTTTGGCAAGCGAAAGCGCAGTCTTGCCGTCATGCGCCACGCGCACACCGAAACCTGCGCTTTGCAGATAGTCGCGCACGAGCTGGGTGATCTTGGGTTCGTCGTCGACAACCAGAATGGTTTTCATCGCCAACAGATTATAACGTTGTTACAGCCAGCGCCGGACACGGCTTTTATATTCTTCGTATTGCGTGCCAAACGTGGAAGCCATCCTCTGCTCCTCCATTCGGATGAAGGTTCTGTCTATTAAGAGAGCGAAAGCGATAACGATGATATAAGGCGTCAGCGATCCCAAGAGAATAGATGCGCCAAACAACATCAATGCAGAACCAAGATACATCGGGTTACGCGTGAACCGATAGAGTCCAACCGTGACCAATGTGGATGGCGCATCAAACGGATTCACCGCCGTGTTGGCTTCACGGAAGGTTTGTTCCGCCCTGACGGCGAAAATGATTCCGACCGCAAGCGGAATGATGCCCAAAAGAGTCCACGGCGATGGGATGAGTGTTGCGACAGGTAACAAGACATGCAAGATAACAATAATGACAACGGCAATGAAAAGATATGTGGGTGGTAGGATCTTATAGGATCTCATAATCATCTCCTTTGCGAGGCAATCGCCTCAATACTAAATTCCCTGAACCTCGAGCTGATGCTTGGGTTGATAAAAGTATTCGATAGCATGATAAAGGCAAGAGTCAACGCACTTCTTACAGCCCTTGCAATTTTCGCTCGCTTTGATACGAATATGGCGGTGGGGTCCAAATTCAAGCTTTCCCAATACATGATTCGGGCACACCTCCAAACAACCCCAACAAGCTTCGCACAAACGCGTATTGACCTGAATAAACTTGGTCATGGTATGGCGCCGAAAAGGATTGTGAAGTTTCATCTGCGTGCTCCTGAAGCTTATGGAAAATGCAGAGGCGGTTTTTGGTCGCCTCTACATTTTGCGTGCTTATGCCTGTTTATTCTCTTCGGGCTGTTTGCCATGCAGACGATCATGCATCTCCTTGACCATCGGCGGGACTTCACCCTCATACCAGCCGTGACGCCAAGCGTGACGAGACATGTGGCCGCCGCCCCAGCCCCACCGCGGTCCGAAGACGACAAAGCTGATCAGTCGGAAGACGAAGAGCAGCACGAACAATGCGACGATGAACCCGAAGATGCCACCGAAGATTCCGAATGGATGCCAGAAGAATGGCGCGCCGTAATATGGCATTGTGCCGGGCTGGGTTGCAGACTGCGGCAGTTTCGTTGCCACGCCTTGGGCTACACCGGCGTTGAATGCGAAGAAAGCAATTCCTGCGATCACGGCAATCAGCACCAGTCCAGCCACGATACGACCAAAAACATTATTTCCGTTCATTTTCAACTCCTTTTTGATTTCAAGGCCGAGTATAGAATTGAGTTATGAATTGGGTGTGAAGTGAGCACGGAGAAAATGCTACAATTGATGGGGGTTGAAACAACGAGGATAATTCTGCAAGGAGACAAAGATGACCATTCCAACTTTCAGCGATTTAGATCCTCCGACCCGCATCTTGCTTGGACCCGGACCGGGCATGACGCACCCGCGCGTTACCCGCGCCTTGAGCGCGCCGACACTTGGACATCTTGATCCGGTTCTCTTGAAAATCTACAGCGAGGAACAAGAACTGCTTCGCTATGTTTTCCAAACCAAAAACGAATGGACGTTTGCTTTATCCGGCACGGGCACATCAGGCATGGAGTCGGCATTAACGAATCTGATCGAGCCAAATGATTTGGTGTTGGCTTGCGTTCATGGATACTTCGGCGCGCGGCTGGCAGAAATTGCAGAACGTCTCGGCGCGAGCGTAGATCGAATCGAAAAGCCGCTTGGACAAATCTTCAGCATCGAAGAAATCGAATCGGCATTGAAGAAAAAGAAATATAAGTTGATGACCATCGTGCAGGCGGAAACATCAACCGGCGCGGAACAGCTTCACATCCAAGAGATTGCGGAAGCCGCGCATAAGAATGGCGCGCTGATCGTGTTGGATACGGTCACATCGTTGGGCGGAATCCCGGTCAGGATTGACGAATGGGATATTGATATGGCTTATTCCGCCAGCCAGAAGAATCTCGGCGCGCCATCTGGCTTGGCACCGATCACGGTTGGACCACGCGCGCGTGAAGTTATCAAGAAGCGCGCAATACCCGTTCCATCGTTTTACCTTGACTTGAAGCAATACGCAAATTATTGGGGCGGCGCACACGGATATCATCACACCGCATCCGCCAGTTTGCATTTCGGATTGCGTGAAGGCTTGCGCGTCATCGCCGAGGAAGGTTTGGATCATACCTTTGCACGTCTGCGTTCCAACGCAGAAATATTATGGAACGGGTTGGAAGAGATGGACACACCCCCATTCATTCCAATTGAGTTTCGCCTGCCGCCATTGACCACAGCCAAAGTCCCGGCCGGATGCGATCCGCACTACGTCCGGGCGCGTCTGCTCGCTGAATACAACATTGAGATCGCGGCAGGTTTCGGCGCGCTCAAAGATCGAGTTTGGCGCATCGGCTTGATGGGATACTCAAGCCGCAAAGAAAACATCACCCTGTTCCTCGCGGCGTTGAGGGAGTTGTTGAAAGAAAACGGGCAGCGGGCGTAAAGCAAGAAGGGAGGAGTTCGGAGAAAGGAATCTTTTCGGTTATGCTGGCCTCGGCTTAGGAAATATGTTCGATGCACCTGATCTATCACCATTCCATTCGCATTGTTATGTGCCATTTCAGCATCTATACTGTTTGGCCCAATGTTCCTAAGCAGCGCGCTCTGTACTTAAAGCGAAGAGGGAAATCGCAGACGAGACCTTGAGGAACAGGCTCTCCCTACCAACGAAGACACTATTGACATCGGGGATCGCTGCTATGGCGACTTGCGGACTGTGCATTGCGTCGATATGGATCTCCATCTATCAAGAGAATTCTGCAAACAATGCGTGTGCAACTGCAATAGGAGGCGAGGTTTGTTCAGAGGCATCGTTTGGTGATAGCATGAGGATTGTTGACAGGAGATACCCAAATCACGCAGAACAGATTGATCTGCCTGATTCGTACGGGGAATCGTTAGTAGATTATGTTCAGCGGTATGCAGTTGTTGGACCATACATGATCGCGGAGTATCAACCCATCGGCGATACAGGATACTTCTGGGTTGATCTTCATGCTGGAACACATGATTATTTTGAAATTGAAGGCGAGTATATCAACTCCTTGAACAAATTAGGAATTGCCCAGATCCCTGTACTCATGCCAGTTCAGGCAATATGCAGGACTCAAAGATGTCAGCCTTGTGCTGCCCACATCACCTTAGGAATTTTCGACACGAAGCAATATGGACAGCATCAGCATTGCCTATATCCTGATCGTGATGATATTATGCGGTTTTATATTCGGCATTAGTTTGGTGTCCATAGCTAGAATATTGAAGAAAAAATGGCGCCGTTCCTGATGATCCCTTAAGAGGCCTCACCAGCCTCTTGATTTGTTCGGGAGGATTGATACTGATTGTGTCGCTACTATTTTCATGTAGTTATGCTGCATATGCTTTCATGTGGTTTTCCACATCGCATTCGATTACTGAAGCCGCTTGCAAGGAAATGCCAATTAATGAGCAATACAAGGTCATCGTTACTGATGCATATGATGGCGCCAGTGAGGTGTCTCTGGAAGATTCGAGAGGCAAAACGGTTGTAGATGAGATGGACCCGTATGCAATAGCAGGAAAACATTTCCTAGGAGCCTATGAAGGAGATTACTTTTGGGCTGACTTGGACGCTGGAGGATTTCGGTATCTAGGCAATCAGAACCACTTCAAGGAATCGCTGCATTTGCTTGGAATCTCAGATGTTCCAAATTTTTCGTCAGCCTATTCAATTTGTGATACCGGCCAATGCCAGCCATGCACTATGGCACACACCGTCGCCATGAACAACCTAGAAACCTCAAAACAACTTCAATGATATTATCCGAACATATTTCCCAATCCCCTGCCGCCAGTTCTCTGAATCGTCTTCATCAATTTCTGTGCTTCGCGGAATTGCTTGATGAGGCGATTGACATCCTGCACATCCGTCCCCGAACCAGCCGCGATGCGGCGTCGGCGCGAGGCGTTGAGCAGATCAGGATTGCGGCGTTCCTTGCGCGTCATCGAATCAATGATCGCCTCGGATCGTTTGAGGTGCTCCTCGATCTCTTTCGGGTCTGCCTGACGCGCGGCCTGACCGAACTGTCCGGGCAACAGATCCATCATCTGCGAAAGCGGTCCCATCTTTTTCATCTGCTTCATCTGTTCCAAAAAATCTTCGAGTGTGAACTGACCTTTCATCATGCGCTCGGCAGTTTTCTGCGCGGTCTGCCGATCGAACGCGGCTTCGGCTTTCTCGATCAAGCCGAGCATGTCGCCCATTCCCAAAATGCGCGATGACAAACGCGACGGGTCATACGTTTCGAGCGCGTCGAGTTTTTCACCTGTGCCGATAAATTTGATGGGCACGCCGGTCACAGATCGAGTCGAAATTGCCGCACCGCCGCGCGCGTCGCCATCCGTCTTCGTCAGGATTAAACCGGTGATGGAGACGTTGTCCCGAAAACCCTGGGCGATGTTCAACGCTTCCTGACCGATCATCGAATCGACCACAAGCAATGTCTCCACAGGCGGGACTTTTGCCACGATGGACTTCAACTCGTTCATCATTTCCATGTCCAACTGCGACCGACCGGCGGTGTCCAAAATCATGACGCCGAATCCGCCCTTATCCGCTTTCTCGAAAGCGCGCTTGGCGAGTTCGGGCGGTTCGAGATTGGAATCAGATTCAACGGGAACATCAATGCGCACGCCGAGTTGCTGCAATTGTGTCACCGCGGCGGGACGATAAGGATCACAGGCGACCAACAACACGCGCTCGCCTTTTGATTTGAGCAGGCGGGCCAATTTTCCAGCAGCAGTTGTTTTCCCTGAGCCCTGCAGACCAACCAACATGATCACGCGCGGCTTTGGTCCCGATAAATTCAAAGGCGCAGGTTCACCAAGAGTCGCAATCAATTCTTCGTGGACGATTTTGACGACCTGCTGGCCGGGGTTCAATGCTTTCGATACTTCCGCGCCGACTGCGCGTTCACGCACGCGCGCGATGAATGTTCTAACAACACTGAAATGGACATCCGCTTCGAGCAACGCCAGCCGCACTTCGCGCATGGCGGCATCCACGTCCGCCTCTGATAATTTCCCGCGGCGCCGGAGTTGGTCAAAGATTTGATTGAGTCGATTCGTAAGCGTTTCAAACATAAGAGTAGGTCGGCATTGTAGTGCGGAAGCAGGCTGAGGTCAAGAGAAGACGCGACCCAAGGGTTATTACGAGCGACGCGAAGCAATCTAACATCGATTCGGAGCTTGCTGCACGGAAGAAACACAGTGCTTCGTCGCCACTGCGCGGCTCCTCGCAAGGAGGTCGACATCCTTTGTCGACATCCTTTGCTGTAAGGAAAGGTTGAAAAGTGGACACGTTTAAGGTTGAAAGGTGGACAGGAATTTTGGGGGCTTGAATTACAGCTGAAAAGTGGACAGGTGTGGATCGAGGGGCAAGGTGAACGAGTGAACCATTTTCTGTTGAGACCAGCAACGGACCTCCAAGGCCCGGTGGGTGAAATCGGGGACCAAATGTAGTTCGATATCTTCGCGCCAAGGGACGTGCGGGATTTCGAATTCCTGGTTAAAAATGGAAACCCGGTGATAGGCGTTCACGGTGCGGGTCTGCCTTAGGCAGAAGATATCTTTGGCAGAGCTAAAAGGTTTGGGGATGGAAAAGGGGCGGAAGAAGGTATTGCCGGACTGGCGAGCATTCTCAAATCGGATGGAGGGGATCTCGCCCGTGGTGGAATGCACCTGATGATTGTTATAGCGATCGATCTCTTGGCGTAGGACGGCGCGCACATCATAGAAATTGGAGAGATGTTCCAAGGCACAGGTGCGGACGATACGATCCTGCAGCCAGCGATAAGGTCTTTCGATCTTGCCCTTGGGCTACACCGTCAACTACACGCTTATCGAAGGGTGAAGTACAAACTTTTCAGGTGACCCACCCCTTTCACCCGCTGAGCGGAAGGACGTTTGAGTTGGTAACGATTCACCGCAACTGGGGAGGAGAAATTGTATATTACGCAGACGAGGCCGGAAATCTCTGTTCTCTACCTCTAAAATGGACGAGTCTGGCTGCGAGCGACCTTTTTGTGTTGGTATCGGCCGGGCGAGCGGCTTTTCGGGTGAGTGACCTGCTCGAACTGTCTGGCATGCTGGCATCTCTGAAGCCAGAGCGGAAGGAGGAGAGCCATGCTGGAAACCAGGCAAAAGTGTAAACCTTATTTTGTCGCCCCTGTAAAGCGCATTATGTCACCAAAATGCGAATTGGGCGCTGCAAACCTTCCCATTGGGAGCATAATGAGATTGACTTTCCGGGCGACCTGCTTGCTTTCTGCGCCTGGAACCGGAGGCCCCGATGCGTACACTAGCCCAGTCGGATCTCAAGGGCGACTACCTGCGCAAATACGCCAGCTTGAACCCACACCCCGAGCATGTCCGCGATGCGCTGTTCCAGACACATCCTTTCTTCGATCCGTGCGATTTGGTGCAGATCAAATACGAGATGTTGCGCCAGGTGATCATCGATGGGCATTCGGTAGAAGCGGCCACCGCGGCCTTTGGCTTCTCGCGGGTAAGATGGTATCAACTGCAGAAGTGCTTGGCGGCCGAGGGGCTGGTCGGGTTACTGCCCCACAGCAAGGGACCCCGGCGGGCCTCCAAGTTATCCAACGAGGTGGTGACCTCCATCCTGCAAACCCTGCAGGCCGAGCCCGAGTTGCGCATGGCCGAGTTGCCTATGCGGGTCGCACAACAGTTTGGCTTATCTGTCCATGTGCGCAGTATCGAACGAGTGGTGGCTCGAGGTCAAAAAAAAGCCTGTCCCAAATTAGCGTGCCGGACAGACCCACTCCGGCAACAGTCCGGTCCGGGTTCGATTGCCGGGAGCGATATGAAGCCTTGCGCGGTCAGGCGCTCCAAAGCCTCCTTCATTCGGAGGCCGGAGACAGTTCCTGCCATGAGGGTCTCGAGTTGGCGTTCATCGAACAGCAGGGACTGGCCGCTTGGATAGCTGCGAGATCATCTGGTTCATTCGGCATGGCGGTTGCTGTGGAACGCTTGCGGCAGGTTGCCGATGAGCAATTGCCAAAACTGCAAGATGTCCGATCCTACTCTGGTAAGTTGGTCCTGGCGCTCGCAGACTTGGTCTTGGGTGATTCTGCAGGAGAAACAAAATGAGCGAGTCGTTGGAAAGAAACTCCCTGTCGGATGGAACACCGAAAGCGGGCCACGCCAAAGTCACGGTGACGCACTTGAAGCGGGATGCCTTTCTGTATGTGCGGCAGTCCACCTTGCACCAGGTGCTGCAAAATACGGAAAGTACCCAACGCCAGTACGCCCTTCAACAACGGGCGGTCGCGCTGGGGTGGCCGATGGAGCGAGTGCAGGTGATCGATTGTGATTTGGGCCATTCCGGCGCCTCGATGGTGGATCGAGAAGGGTTTCAACGCCTGGTGGGAGAGGTCAGCCTGGCTCATGCCGGGATCGTGTTGGGACTGGAGGTCTCCCGGCTGGCGCGCAACTCCGCCGATTGGCAGCGCCTCGTCGAGCTGTGCGCTCTCACCGACACGCTGATCCTGGACGAAGATGGGTTGTACGATTGCAACGATTTCAATGATCGACTCTTGCTCGGCTTGAAGGGGACCTTGAGCGAGGCGGAACTTCATTTCCTGCGGGCGCGTCTACGCGGAGGCCTGCTCAATAAAGCCCGCCGGGGTGAATTAGTCTGCCCGCTGCCGGTGGGCCTGACGTACGATGAGTGCGAACATGTGCGGCTCGATCCGGATCAACAGGTTCAACAAGCGGTGCGGCTGCTGTTCGAAACCTTTCGCCGGACGGGAGCGGCGCATGCGACCGTGACGCACTTTCAGCGCGAGGGCCTGCTCTTCCCGCGCCGCTTGCATACGGGTCCCCAAAAAGGGGAGTTGATCTGGGGAGAACTTTGCCTGTCGCGGGTTCTGCAAATTCTGCATAACCCGCGCTATGCCGGGGCTTTCTCTTTCGGACGGACGCGCACCCGCACCTGGCCGGATGGAGAGAAACGCACTCAACTGCTTCAGTTCGAGGATTGGCTGATCTTGATCCCCAAGATGCATGTAGGTTACATCTCCTGGGAAGAGTACCAGGAGAACCGGCGCCGCTTGCGGGAAAGCGCTCAAGCCTATGGCGTGGATCGGCGCAAGAGTCCGCCGCGCGAAGGTCCAGCGTTATTGCAGGGATTACTGATCTGTGGTGTGTGCGGCCTGCGCATGAGCCTGCGTTATCGTGTACGCCGCGGCGGGGTGTTCCCTGATTACATCTGTGAACGCGCCCACATTAATCAGGCCGGGCCTCTGTGTCAGCACATGCCCGGACAAGAGATCGATGCCGCCGTGTCCAGGTTGCTCTTGGAAACCATGACCCCGATCAGCCTGGAGGTCGCTCTGGCTGTGCAGCAGGAGATCCAAACCCGCCAGGAGGAAGCCGAGGCGTTGCGCTCCCAGCAGGTGACCCGCGCCCAATATGAGGCCGATCTGGCCGCACAGCGCTACCGGCGGGTGGATCCCAACAACCGTCTGGTGGCTTGCACCCTGGAAGCGGAATGGAACGCTGCCTTGCGCTCGCTCCAGGATACTCAACAGAAAAACGAACGCCTCCGGCAGAAGGATTGTTTGCTCATCGACGATCAGGTACGGGCACAGGTCACGGCGTTGAGCACCGATTTTCCCAAGGTATGGAACGATCCCCATACCACCGACCGCGACCGCAAGCGGATGCTGCGTCTGCTGATCGAGGACGTGACGGTGACCAAAACTCATGAGATCACCCTGCAGGTGCGCTTCCGCGGCGGTACGACCCAGACGCTGACACTTCCAGCGGCTCGACCCATTTGGCAAACTTGGGTGACCCCGCCTGAAGTGATTCAGATGATCGATGATTTACTGAATGAGCATACCGAGGGACAAGTCGCTACGATCCTCAATGAACGCGGCCTGCATGCAGGTAAAGGCGGATCGTTCCACGGCTATACCATCGGCGTCCTACGTCGCATCTATAAGTTGAAGAGCCGTTATGAGCGCCTGTGCGAGGCCGGGCTGCTCACGGTGGAGGAAATGGCCAAGGCACTGGACGTTAGCCCCACAACCGTGAAGGTCTGGCGCAATGCCGGATTGCTGCATGGATTCGCTTCCAACGATAAAGGCGTCTACTTGTTCGAACCACCGGGCTTGGATGCACCCACCAAGATTCCGGGACGGAAACTGGCGAAACGTCGCCGGTTCCCGGCATCCAAGATCATACCTGAACCCACAAAGGAGGTGCAGTATGAATCATGATCCTTGGCTTGCGGAGAGAGGGCGTAGCTGACCTGGACACCCATCAGCCGCATAACCTGTCGCCACTGGGGATCCACCTCATCAGTATGAAGAACGTGTTGGCGCCAAACGCTATCCCGGTTTTGGACAAAGCGAAAGACACGTAGGTTGTCTACATAGTATTTCAATGGCAGGCCATAAGTCTGCATCAGGCTTTGAGCCGCTTGAATATGAGCCCAGGAGGTTTCCTGATCGATGAAATCGGCGTATAGCAATTTGCGGCTATAGTCATCCAGGGACGTGATCAGCGTCCATTTTTCTGAAGCATAAGGCGACCACAGGTGCGTGGAGGCATCATGCTGGATCAAGGCTCCGATGGAGGTGGTGACCACCTGCCGGTCATGCGGTTTGTGACGTTTCTGTTCGCGATAGCAATCTTGTTCCTTGGCCCGCTGAATAATCGTGGGAAGCGATACCCGCATGCCCTTTTGTTGCAATCGATCGCGCAACGCCGAATAGTTGTAACTCGAGATTGGCAAGCGTTTATCTTCCACCAACTTCTTCTCGCGTTGAAGTTCGGTACGAATGGCTTGTTCGACATTCATTCCGATCTTCTTCGGAGTTGGGCGTTCATACTCGATCGTGAAATGTTCCGGATCCCGGCGATAGGATTTCAGCAGAGCGAAAAAATGGCTCTTGCCAATCCCTAAGCTTTCTTGAGCCTCTTGACGACTCAAGCGCCCCTCTCCATAATGCTTGAACACTAGTCGAACTTGCTCGTCTGATAATCGTTTGTGCAGCTGTTCCATGTCGCTCTCCATTTTTGGCGACACTCTATCACAGCCTGTCCACTTTTCAACTTTAGACCCTTTTGCCGCTCCTCTACCAGGTGTCCACCTTTCAACTTTAAACTGTCCACTTTTAAACCTTAAGTAACAGTCGACATCCTTTGCTTGACAAGACCTCCCTCGTCTAGTAAAATCACGAACGCTTAACAATAGAACATCTGGCCGAGATAGCTCAGTTGGTAGAGCACGCGACTGAAAATCGCGGTGTCCACAGTTCGATTCTGTGTCTCGGCACTCTCGGTCAGAAACGAGACCGACCCGCGGGCGTGGTTCAGTGGTAGAACGTCTCCTTGCCAAGGAGAAGGTCGTGGGTTCGAATCCCATCGCCCGCTCTTTTGTAGAATTGCCGCCAAGCGAATAGGGGCCCATGGCTTGCAGTCTGCTCTGCTGAACGCGTAGACTGCGAGTTGTGCGTTCGGCCGCTGGCTGCCGGCGCCGGCGGGACTGATCAGCCGGCTGCGCCGCCGTTGGGGCAAGGTGGTGCGGCACGCCATGCGCGTTGATTTGATGGCTGCCGAACTGGCTGCCTTACGCGCCGAGCAGATCAACTAGCTGAACACCCTTAGCCAGCTCGGCCAGCTCAATCTAGCCCTCCAATAGCGAGCTTTGCAGGCGCAAGGTCAAGCCCTCCACAGTCTGGAAGAGGCCGAGTTTAGCGTGTATTCCCAGGGCGGCGAGGCTGGAATCCAGCCACGGTTTCTCAGGCGAGGTGGACCTGCTTTCACTTGACCTGGATGGCATGGATTGGTGGATATGTAGGCAGTGAGCACCACAGCTATAACGCATTTTTCGTGCGTGACGGACTGGGCGAGGCGCTGTTTCCTGCCGTGCCGCCCAAACAAGGTGTGCGTTCCGCCGCCAACTGGGAGCATCAAGCCGAGGATCGGCTATCGGCCGAGGGCATCGAATGGGTAGAGGTTGACACAGTGTTAGCGGGTGGCCGTAACGATGCAGCGGGTAGCTGAAATTGGCCCAGTCGCCGGAGCTGGTCACGTTTGACAGTCCGCTTGACTATTTTATAATGTGCGCACGGCGATAGAGTGGATGATGCCACTCACCAATATGTGGCACGGCGACGTCGCCAAGTGGTAAGGCAC
>DATJAH010000041.1:0-168177 GCA_035516425.1 Anaerolineales bacterium | reverse complement strand
AGCTGAGATCGATCTGTTCGATCACCCGGTTGACCACCCGCACCAGATGATCTTCCGGGATCAATTCGTCCAGGCTCCGCGGCAGCAGGCTGGGTTGTTCCGTCGTATACGGCTTGAAAACCACACGTTGATTGTTCATGCCCCTATTGTATTAAACTTTTTCACTTTTGAGGAGGGTTCAAAATCAAAAGGGGCTGCCCACTTTTTGGACAGCCCCTTGCCGACCCCGCACTGAAGAACTCAGTGCATGCCTGCCCTCGGGAAACTATTTTTTATTCGCTAAATAATTATCAATCGCCAGTGCAGCTTTGCGCCCGGCGACCATGGCGGTCACGACGATATCCGGACCGGTCACACAATCGCCACCAGAGAAAACGCCCTCACGCGACGTCGCACCGGTGGCTGGATCTTTCACGGTAATCAAGCCCCAATCGTGTGTTTCAAGATCGGTGGTAGTCTTGCTGATGATCGGATCGGGCCAATAACCCAGCGCAAGAATTGCCGTATCACAAGCGACGCTGAAGTTGGAGTTCGGCACCGGCACAGGTCTGCGGCGGCCCTTGGCATCCGGTTCGCCAAGAACCATTTCGATGCATTCCACTGCCGCCAGATTCCCATCCTCGCCGGCAATGAACTTTACGGGCTGAGTTAAGAAGCGATAGTGCGCGCCCTCATCCTTTGCCATCTTGCGGTCTTTTCGCCCGCCGGGCATTTCCTTTTCCGTGCGGCGATAAAGACAGGTCACCTCGTCTGCGCCGAGACGCAGGGCAGTGCGCAAGCAGTCTGAAGCAGTATCGCCACCGCCGATCACCACCACGCGCTTGCCGATCTTCAATGGCTCCTTCATGTCATCGGGAAGCAGCTTCTTGGTTACGTTGCCGCGGATGAGAAAGTCTGTTGCTTGATAAACTCCTGGGAGACCGGTGCCCGGCGTGTTTTCCATCTGTGCATCAATCTCTGAGCCAACGCCGATAAAGACCGCCTCGAAGCCGGCATGGAATAGATCGTCAATCGTTTTGTCTTTTCCAATATGGGAGTTTGGGACAAACTGGACGCCAGCACGTTCAAATTCACCCCATTTCTCGAACCATATTTCCTTGGGGAGTTTGAAATTCGGGATACCGTACACGAGCAGCCCGCCGGGAGCGGGCTTGGACTCAAAGACGGTTACCTCGTACCCTTTCTGAACCAATACGTCGGCGCATGCCAAGCCGGCTGGTCCGGCACCAATCACGGCCACCTGTTTCCCGCGCGGCGGGCTGAGCGGGATGATATGGCCAACGGAACGCCGCTCGTAGTCCACCGTGAAAGCCTCTAATTCGCCCGTCAGCACGGGTTCCTGATACTTATTAAGCACGCACGAACCTTGGCATAATTGCTCATGCGGACAAACGCGTCCGCAGATTTCCGGCAAGGAACTGGACTGATGATATAGTTGTGCCGCCTCGACGAATTTACCCTGTTCGATCAGCCACATGGCGGAAGGAATGTCGTTATGGGTAGGACAAGCTTCCATGCAGGGTGCAGGGTCCGGACAATGCACACAACGTGCGGCTTCGACCATGGCGCGCTCTGCATTAAATTCGATCACCACGTCGTTGAAATCACACGTACGGACTTCGGGCGGACGCAGGTCAAGATCGTAATATGGCTTGTTCGCCCGTTCTTTACGGTCCATTGCTAAGAATTCGCTGGGAACAGCTTGCATAGTTCCTCCAAATGAATAAAGAACCATTGTCTGTAAGTATGATACTCAATCCCGCTATCTGAACAAAGACACTAAAGTCATGAAGGCTGACGACAATCGTCACCATTTTGCTTATAAGATTTTTATATGGTTTGAAGCTTAAATTCACTGCCAATTCATCTTTATGAGGTAAAATCTTGCCTCGGCGAGGTAGCTCCTCGCGGAGGCAGATTCGATGTCGAAGTTCGTGAATTCAATTAAAAATCTTCTTGGAAATCTCTGGAGATTCCTTAAAAAACGCCGCGGGATTTCAATTCCGGTGGGGATCCTTCTGTTGATCGTTGTCGCGCTCACGCTGATGCGTGGTCGCGCCAGGACACAATCCAGTTTTCAGACCCAGCCGCTGAGCCGTGGCGATCTGACTGCCACCATTGGTGCGACGGGCACGGTGCGCGCCAATCAAAGCGCGGTATTGGTCTGGCAGACCACCGGAACCGTGGATCAGGTTAATGTTAAAGTTGGAGATCAGGTCAACAAAGGGGATATGCTGGCCTCTCTTTTACAGACTTCGCTCCCGCAAAATGTCATTTTGGCTCAGGCCGATCTGGTCTCGGCACAGCAGGCGCTCTCCGACTTGCTTGACTCGGATACCGCGCGTGCCAACGCGTGGATTGCTTTAAGGAATGCGCAAACGGCTTATAAGACCGCCCTCGATAATCGTACTGCACTTAACGGGCCGGTGACTTATCAGGCGGTGACGCTCGTTCAGATTGGTTCTGTGACGGTTCCGCAACTGAAAACCTATCGCTCAGAACCGGACCCCACCGATATTGCAAATGCGGATGCGCAGCTGGCACTGGCAAAGGCGCAGCTCGAAGATGCACAACGCGCTTACGATCGGGTGCAGGGCGGCCCCAACGGCGACGACCTATCGGCGGCCCAGGCTCGGGTGGATGCCGCCCAGGCGGCGCTCAGTGTCGCTCACATCATTGCACCATTTGGCGGGACCATCACCCAGGCGCAGCCGATGTCAGGCGACCAGGTCGCCGTG
The DNA here is from genome assembly GCA_035516425.1 of Anaerolineales bacterium. Lineage (GTDB taxonomy): Bacteria > Chloroflexota > Anaerolineae > Anaerolineales > Villigracilaceae > Fen-1038. The sequence continues at coordinate 165,439 of DATJAH010000041.1, read as the reverse complement.
GGTACTCAAGCCTTCCGGTTGGATGATCTCTCCAGCATGTTTGTGGATGTTCAGGTGTCCGAAGTCGACATCAACAACATCTCGGTTGGCCAGCCAGCCACAATCACCTTTGATGCCGTTCAAGACAAGCCCGATCCATACAACGGCGTGGTCACTGAGGTCTCACAGGCCGGCGTGGTCACATCGGGCGAGGTGAACTTCACGGTGACGGTGAAGTTGACGGATGCCGATTCACAGGTGAAGCCGGGAATGACCGCGGCAGTGAATATCATCGTGAATCAAGTCAAAGATCAATTGCTGATCCCAAATCAGGCTGTCCGTCTTGTCAACGGGAATCGTGTAGTGTATATCCTGGTGAACGACAGGCCGCAGCAAGTCGAGGTTAACCTCGGGCCCTCCTCGGATACGATGAGTGTTGTGTCCGGCGGCAGTTTGAAAGTGGGTGACTTGATCATCTTGAATCCGCCGACGCAGTTTCAGCCGGGCGGTGGCGGGGGCGCCGTGCGCATAGGTGGAGGCGGATAGATGGATTGGGTGGTCGAAGTCCAGGACTTGAAGAAAATCTACAAGATGGGCGAGGTGGAAGTCGAGGCGCTGCGCGGAGCTTCCTTGAGGATTGGGCGCGGCGAAGTGGTTGCCATCATGGGGCCTTCTGGTTCAGGCAAGTCCACGATGATGAATATCCTGGGATGTCTCGACCGCCCGACGTCGGGTGAATATCTTTTGGATGGTCGTTCAGTGGCGCTGCTCAACGACGACGAGCTGGCCGCCATTCGTAATCACAAGGTCGGATTCGTGTTTCAATCATTTAATTTGCTGTCCAGGCAGACGGCGCTTTCCAACGTGGAACTGCCATTACGGTATTCGGGTGAAATGAGCGACCGTCAGCAGCGCGCAAAGGAAGCTCTGGAAGCGGTCGGGCTGGCCGAGCGGATCTACCATCGTCCCACCGAGCTTTCCGGCGGACAACAGCAACGCGTTGCGATTGCACGCGCGATTGTGAATGATCCGGCCATTATCATGGCGGATGAACCGACGGGCAACCTTGATTCCAAGGTTGGCAAGGAGATCATGACCCTCTTGCTCAGTCTTAACAAACAGCGCGGGACTACGCTGATTATTGTTACTCACGATCCGAACATTGGCGCACAAGCCAAGCGCATCATCCATATCCGCGATGGCTTGGTGGAGGACGGAGTGGAAAGTAGGAGTTGATGAATTTTTCGCAGTTGCTCTTGGAAGCGCTTGAAAGTTTAAATTCCAACAAAATGCGTTCGGGCCTGACGGTCCTGGGTATCGTCATCGGTGTCGCGGCGGTGATTGCCATGATGGCAGTCGGGAACGGCGCGCAGGCCTCGATCCTCGGATCCATTAACGGCGTGGGCACAAACCTGTTGTTTGTTTTCTCCGGTGCGCGGAACAATCCCAACGTGAAAAATCCGCGCCCCATGACCATGGAGGATGCCAATGCCATGATGGATTTGTACGCCGCGCCGGATGTCAAAGCGGTCGCACCCGTTTTGCAGGGCAATGCCATCGCGGATTTTAACGGCAACACCAAGACGACCACCGTGATCGGTGTCACGCCGGATTATTACTCCGTTCGTAATATCAGCCTGCTGGACGGGCAATTCATCAGCGAAGCGAATCAACTGGGTCGGGCCTCGGTGGCCGTAATCGGCGTTGACGTGGCCGATGCGTTGTTTAATCGCCGCGATGGGTTGGTGGGCGAAACGATCCGCATTGCGAATCAGCCCTTTCGAATTATCGGTGTTCTAACACCCACGGGCGGCGGTTCGTTTGGCTCACAAGATAACGAAGTCGTGGTGCCGATTACCACCGCACAGGCGCGGTTGATCGCGCGTCCCACACCGGACACGGTGGATGTGATTTATGTGCAGGCCACCGATTTCAGCACGGTGGACGCCGCTTCCGATGAGATCTCGCAAATCCTGCGTACGCGTCATCGGACCGAGGTCGGGCTGGATGATTTCACGGTTTTCACGCAGCAGAGCATTCTCAGCACCGCTCAAACCGTTACAGGCGTGCTTACCATTTTTCTCGGCGGCATTGCCGCCATTTCGCTGTTGGTCGGAGGGATTGGCATCATGAACATCATGCTCGTCTCGGTGACCGAGCGGACCCGCGAGATCGGTCTCCGTAAGGCGCTGGGCGCGCGCAAACGGGATATCTTGGTTCAATTCCTGGTGGAGTCGTCGTTATTGAGTTTGATCGGAGGCATCATCGGTATCTTGTTTGGCTGGCTGATCGCGTTCACGGTCGGGCGGGTGGCGGCCGCCCTGGGGAATAACTTTACGCCCATTGTCGGATTGGATGCAATCTTGCTCGCCACAATTTTCTCTGCGGCGGTTGGCTTATTCTTTGGAATTTATCCGGCCAATCGCGCCGCGAGCCTCGAGCCGGTCGAGGCGTTGCGCTATGAGTGATTCCATTGCGCCATCCTTCTCGTGCTAAAATAAAGGCTGTCCTAGAGCCATTGCAGTAGAGGAGATTCTTGCGATGAACGAAAAACTGGAACGCTTCAAGGAAATTATGGCCGAAGTAGCCGATCTAAACTCGGCCGGCGCGGTACTGAGCTGGGATCAGCAGGTAAACATGCCTCCCGGCGGCGCAGCGGCCCGCGGCAACCAGCTTGCCACCGTGGGTAAATTGTCGCATCAAGCATTTACTTCGGACGAGGTCGGCAAGTTGCTGGATGAACTTCGTTCGGACGGAACCGCTCTCAGCGCAGATGAGGAAGCCATGGTGCGCGTCGCCAAGCGTGATTACGACAAGGCCACGCGTGTCCCGTCGTCGTTTGTTGCGGAAATCGCCGTTGCTTCGACTCAGGGGCATGAGGCCTGGGTGGAGGCCAGAAAGAAATCCGACTTTTCGGTCTTTCAACCGCATCTGGAAAAAATTGTCGAGCTGACGCATAGGTACGTTTCATTCTTTCCCCCCGCCGAACATCCTTATGATATCCTGCTCGATGATTACGAGCCGGGCATGAAAACTGCCGAAGTGAGCGCCATTTTTGACTCCCTGCGCCCGCGCCAAGTGGAATTGATCAAGCAGATCACAGCTGCGAAGCAGATCAAAGATTCCTTCCTGCACAAAAAGTATGACGAGAAGAAACTCTGGGATTTTGGTGTGGATGTCGTGACCCGCTTCGGCTACGATTGGAAACGCGGCCGCCAGGATAAGGCAGCCCATCCGTTTGAAACTTCGTTCAGTGTGGACGATGTGCGAATCACCACGCGTTACGAGGCGGAACACCCCATCGCAATGTTATTCAGTACCATGCATGAATCGGGACACGGAATGTATGAGCAGGGAAACAGCCCCGCCTACGAACGTACTCCGCTCCATCACGGCACCTCGCTGGCAGTGCATGAATCCCAATCGCGCCTGTGGGAAAATTTGGTGGGCCGATCCCTGCCGTTCTGGAAATATTTCTTTCCGCGTCTTAAGAAATTGTTCCCGGCCCAGCTTGGCAATGTGGATTTGAAGACATTCTATAGGGCCATTAATAAAGTGGAGCCATCCTTGATTCGCGTCAACGCCGATGAAGCGACGTACAACCTACACATCATGTTGCGCCTTGAGTTGGAGATTGGAATGGTCGAGGGCCGACTGGCGGTCAAGGATCTGCCGCATATTTGGAATGAAAAAATGAAGCAGTATCTGGGTATTGTTCCACCGAACGACGCGCTGGGTGTGCTGCAGGATATCCATTGGTCCAGCGGAATGCTCGGCTATTTCTCGACCTATGCGTTGGGCAATCTCATTTCGGCCCAGTTGTGGGAAACGATCAATCGGGATATTCCCGACCTCGACGAAGAGTTCCGTAAGGGAAAGTTCGAGGACTTGCTTGGCTGGCTGCATACCAATATTCATCAGCATGGACGCAGATATGACCCTCAGGATCTGGTGCAGCATGTGACCGGTTCGAGGATTACACCGGAGCCTTATGTTCGTTATCTGACAAAAAAATACAGCGACATCTATGGCTTGTAGATTCCAAGATGAAGGAAGAACGCTCTCCCTCGGAGGGCGTTTTCCTGTTGCTGAGCTTGGTAAATTCATTCTGCTCACCTTTCTTTCTGGACTTTTGGTCGGATGTGCGTTTCAGGTCGATTCCTCTGCTCCGACGCCTTATCCTGCTGGTTACCTTCCGACGGTGATTTATCTAACCGCCCGTTCGATCCACGCCACCGCTGCCGTCCAAACTGCCGCCCACGTTACGCCTAGCGCGACGCCTACCTTTACAGCCTCGCCCATTCCGCCGACCCCAACGGCGAGCGATACGCCAACCACTCCGCCCGGCATGGCGCTGGGCGCCATCCAAATCAACTCGCCGGGACCGATGTCCAAAATAATTTCTCCGCTGGAAGTACATCTTACCGTTGCCTCAGGGAAGAACAGCAAGGTGTACATTGCCTTGTACGGTGAAGACGGCAGTTTACTGGGAGATGAGCTGCTGAACATACCCAATGCTTCGAGCGGTGAATATATTTTTGTCAAGATTCCTTTTGAGATTCGTGCTGTTGCCGAGATCGGAATCCTCCAGGTGACCACCCGGAACAGTACGGGCGTGCTGATGGCCCTGAACACGGTTCGAGTCCTATTGCTATCAAGCGGCACCAGCCAGATCAACCCTCCGGGGAACACCGTCTATGAAAGAGTCGCATTGGAAACTCCACATTACGAGGACACGATTTCGGGCGGCGTATTGACTGTCCGAGGAACGTATTCACCTTTCAATTTGCAGACACTGTTCCTTGAATTGATCGATATCAATGGCAAAAGCCTCAATGCTAATCGTCAGCTGACATTGGTGGATCTGAATTCTCTGGCCGTCAATACCACGATTCCGTATAAGGTCGATTCCCCAACACAGGCCTATCTGGTGATGCGCCAAGAGGATGATACGTTGAAGAATCCGGTTTATCTCGCAAACCAACAGAACGAAGTCCTGATTGGCCCTGCGTATATTTATACACAATTGATCACACTGAATCCTTAGAACCCCGCACACGGCGCTTTCACCAAGTGGATTTCTATCTCAACCGCGACGACGGAAACCGCGACGACGGAACCGCGACGACGGAAACTTGTCAAAAGCGAATCGGGCAGTTATAATGCCTCTTGATTTTGGAAAGCGCTCTTTGTCTTCGGGGCGTGGCTCAGTCCGGTAGAGCGCACGGTTCGGGTCCGTGAGGTCCCGAGTTCAAATCTCGGCGCCCCGACAGAGGAGATTCCGCCTGATAAAGGCGGTTTCTTCATTAAAAATCCTACAGAAACACACTGTAACAGATTTTGGTACTGGCCTCCATCACTCTTCCAGGCATGGCGGGTTACTGATGCTTAGAAGACGATCAATCACCGGCTGAACTTATTATAGAACGTCATTAATCCAATTCTGGGATCAACTGGATCAACCTCGCCGTGTTTTGACTGGCGAGGTTCATTGGTTTGGGACCCTGCAGTGGGCAGGCTGGCGTGCTGGCAAGGAAGAGTTCTCCGTCCGATCAGGTTATCGGTCTTCAGCACTTGGAAAAGGATATGGAGCCGGGTAATTCCGGCCTCATCAACTTTCACTTCTTCTCCAGCCCCACGCGCCAATCGCCGGCCCGTGGCCTGCGTCTGGTTCGAGGCACGATGATTTTCCGGAATTACGATTGCTCGTGTCCATAGGGATGCCTGGCGCGAGATCCCCGCCCGCGAAAAACAAGCAGGAGGGTTGCACCGTGTCGCGAAAATTCACAATGGAACTGTTCCCAATTCGGAGCGGGACGTTCAGATCCCACTTCTCGGTTGAATCAATTGTTTTCGTGCTTCCATCGCGGATCTCTGAGATCGCACACAGACCCGCGCTTGCGCCAGATGTAATTGGAATCGCACTTCGCACCTCGCGTTTCCTGCGCGGTACTGGTTGAAGCAGGACCATCGAAGGAGTTGGATTTCTCAGTGCGCTTTTTTCTGTGCAAAGAATTCGGCATGCTCGGAAGCCGTTAGACGACTCACTCGGGATTGGCTGTGCGACCTGCGCTCAATCCGGCACCAAAGTGCTTTGACTCAGGCAGGTATTTGAAAGCGAACAGAACATTCTGCTCCATACTTGGTGACAATAATCAGATGTTAGGCTGTGTCTTCGGTGATATATTTTTTTCCAAACTTTTCCAGCGGAGATAATTCCCTTTTGGGGGGGTGCTTTTTCGCGATAGTTTGCCTGGACGTCGTTGGACCCTGCTTACTGGTCTTGAATCCATCCTTTGTGAAATTTCGCGCGGCAAAGAAGTTGATCTGGCATCCTATAAGTAATTCGAATTTGACTTGGAACTCAGAGAAGTTCTGATGAAAAAATTATCCAAATACAAAACCATCGACACATTTCCGCGTCCAGTGAAGCTGATCGAGAATACGTGGATCATGCTTGCCGACGGCACACGCTTGGCCGCTCGTATCTGGATGCCCGCAGAGGCAGCGCAGCACCCGGTTCCCGCCATTTTGGAATATCTTCCGTATCGCAAGGACGATGGTACCGCCATTCGCGACCGCGTGCTTCACGAGTATTTTGCGGGGCATGGTTATGTATCTGTGCGCGTGGATATGCGCGGCAGCGGCGACTCAGACGGGTTGCTCTTGGACGAATACCTGCCTCAAGAGCAGCAGGATGCACTGGAAGTCATTGCCTGGATTGCAAATCAGCCGTGGTGCACCGGTAAAGTGGGCATGATGGGAATCTCATGGGGTGGATTCAACAGCTTGCAGGTCGCGGCGCGCCGCCCGCCCGCCTTGAAAGCGATCATCACGGTCTGCTCCACGGATGACCGCTATACTGATGACTGCCATTACATGGGCGGATGCGTACTGGGCTCAGACATGTTGAATTGGGCTTCCATTATGTTTTCCTACAACGGCCTCCCGCCCGACCCGAAACAGGTCGGTGAACGCTGGCGGGAGATGTGGTTCAACCGGCTCGAAAACACGCCGCCTTTCATCGAAAGTTGGCTGAGCCACCAACAGTGTGACGAATTTTGGAAACAAGGCTCCGTGGATGAAGATTATGGAGCAATCCAGTGCCCGGTCTACGCGGTTGGGGGGTGGGTCGATCCGTACACCAACTCGGTACCGCGTCTGTTGAAAGCACTGTCCGTCCCGCGCAAGGGATTGATTGGCCCTTGGGCGCATTCCTATCCGCATACGGCCCTGCCGCATCCGGCGATCGGCTTTTTGCAGGAAAGTCTGCGCTGGTGGGATCACTGGCTCAAAGGAGTCGATACCGGCATCATGGATGAACCGATGTTGCGAGTCTGGATGCCGGAAGCGGTTTTGCCGCAACCCTGCGAGTTGGAATGGCCCGGTCGCTGGGTGGCTGAATCCAGTTGGCCGCCCGAGGGGAACACACCCGAAGAGTTTTTCTTGGGCGATGAACAATTGGTCAAAGTGCCAAAAACATCCAATCCGGTGACCTTGATCGGTGTACAAAACAATGGCACGACCGCGGGTGTCTGGTGTCCTTACGGAAATAAATTTGGCATGCCTGTCGATCAGCGCATCGACGATGCGCTTTCGTTATGCTTCACCTCCGCGCCACTGGATCATGCAACGGAAATCCTGGGCTTTCCGGTGGTCAGGCTCAGCCTGTCTGTGGACCAACCCAATGCGTTGCTGGCTGTGCGATTGAGTGATGTTGCACCGGAGGGCGCTTCCAAGCTGGTCAGCTGGGGTCTGCTTAATCTTACCCATCGCGACGGACATGCCAACCCGAAACCACTGGAACGCGGCAAAATCTATGAAGTATCCGTTCAACTCAACGTGACAGCCCACCGGCTCGCCGCCGGGCATCGTTGGCGCCTGGCTGTGTCGCCCACCTATTGGCCCCATGCATGGCCCTCGCCGGTGGCAGTCCAATTGACCATCCATACGGGTAAGCGCAGTCAATTGATCCTGCCGGTGCGGTCGCCCAAGGCAACTGATCAATCCATTAAACCATTCGAAGATCCGGAGGGTGCGCCGATGTTGGAGTTCGAGAGCCTGCGGCCCGAAGATGCCAATCGCACCTTTACATATGATCAGGTCAGAGGACAGTTGCAAATGGTTGATCGAATCGACGATGGTCGCAATCGTCTCTCGAACGGCATTGTTTACGATAGTGTGATTACAAACATCTATTCCATTATAGAAGGGCAGCCGCTTTCCGCCCGTGTGCACTGCAAGCGGCAAATTGAAGTCAGCCGCGGCGATTGGATCACCCGTGTAGAAACATCCAGCATCATGACGAGCGACAAGGAGTATTTTCATCTTACCAATACCCTGGATGCCTACGAGGGCCAAGTACGAGTATTTACCAAAAGCTGGGCACGGAAGATTCGTCGAGAGCTTGTGTGAAGAAAAAAAGCACTTTCCATATTCAAGAAGGAGGCCGCCCATAGCCGTCAAATGATTTGAAAGTCTGCAAACCGCCCATCGATTAAACCCCAAACGTGAAGTGAAAGGATAGAAGCATGAGAAAAAATCTATGGTTTCTTTTGAGCTTGCTGATCGTAGCCAGTATGTTGATCATAGGTTGCGCCCCGCAGGCGACTGCAACACCTGCCGCGGCGCCTGCCCAAGGCGGTGCTACCCAGGCACCAGCGCCCACAGCAACTCAGCCGCCTGCTCCAATTGCGGCCGGCCCCAAAGTGCTTAAGGTGCGCATTCGTGGGGATATCACCAACTTAGACACTGCAAATGTCACCGGCGATGTGGAAGATTCAATAGACCGAGCGGTGATGGAAGGCTTGTTCCGTTATGACGCCACCGGCAAGCTTGTACCCCAGTTGGTTGATACCTACTCTGTTTCACCGGATGGCCTCACGATTAGCTTTACCCTCAAAAAGGGAGTCATGTGGCAGGGCGGCTACGGCGAGCTTACTATGGATGACGTGAAGTTCTCCTATGAGCGCTTCCTGGCAACGAACCCCAAGCCCGCCTACGCCGACGACTTTGCCGCCCTGGATCACGTCGAGATCGTCGATCAGTATACGGGCAAGCTGGTTCTAAAGCAACCGCAGGCAACCCTGTGGACCACGGTCCTGCCCATGACCTCCGGCTTGATCGTCTCCAAAAAGTTCTATGATGAGGCCGGTCCCGACAAAATCAAAACCGATGTCATCGGTACGGGTCCGTATGTATTTGCATCCTGGACACCCAAACAAGAAGTCGTCTTGAAGCGCAACCCGGACTATTGGGGTCCCCAGCCTTATTATGATGAGATCGATCTGATACCGGTGGACGATGACAAAGCGGCAGAAGTTGCCCTGAAGGCCGGCGAGTTGGATTTCAGCGGCTTTTCTTCGCTTACCACGGAAGATGATTTCCAGTCCGATTCTGATTTCACAGTCGACGTGGTACCTGCCGATCAATATAAGTGGATCGGCATGAACGTGAACAGCCCCAAGCTGCAAGACATCAACGTCCGGCAAGCCATCCGCTACGGCATCGACGTTCCCAGCATCTTGGCAGCCGCCTATAACAACAAGGTTCAGCGAGCCAACGCATTGATCCAGCCGCAAGGCGCTGTTGGTTTCTGGCAAGACGCTCCGGTGTACAACCGTGACGTGGCCAAGGCCAAGGACTATTTGGCTAAAGCAGGGGTCACGTCGCTCAACCTAAGCTTAACTTACGAAAATACCGACGAGTACAATACTTGGGCCCAAATCATCCAGCAAAACCTGAAAGATGTAGGCATCAACGTCACTCTCAATCCCTTGGATTCCAGTAGTTTCTGGGCCCTGGGTGAGGGTGGCAAGGACAAAACTCTGGAGCTTTTTGAGCTCTATTATTCGTCTGTGGTGCCCGATCCTGCATGGTCCACTCAATGGTTTACTTGTGACCAGGTGGATCTGTGGAACTGGATGAGGTGGTGCAGTAAAGATTTTGATACCTTGCATCAACAAGGCCTTGCCACCACGGACCCCGCTCAGCGCGCGCCGATCTATGTTCAGATGCAGCAGCTGTGGGACGCCGAGGCCGACTCGGTCTTCGTGGCCGATCAGCCGCAGGTCTACATTTCTAAAGCTGGCGTCAAAGCCGTGATCTACCCGGGCGGCATGTCGCCCATGCTCCGCGACTTTAGCGGTCAATAGATTGTTCAGTACGGGGACAGACCCCAATGGCATATCCTCATTGAGGTCTGTCCCGCAAATAGGTTTCAATCATGCTGGTCTACATAGTCAAGCGGATTCTTATGACCCTCCTTGTTCTCTTAATGGTAGTGGTCTTTTTAACCTTGCTTGTCCACATCGTACCGGGAGACCCGGTTACCATGATCCTCGGCCCGCGCGCCACCCCCAGCCTGATCGCCCAGATGCGCTCAGCCATGGATCTGGACAAGCCAATTTATGTGCAAATCGGTCATTTCCTTTGGAATATTCTACATGGCAGTCTGGGAATGGATGCTGTTACCGGCGTACCCATCGCCACCCTGATTGGCTCGGCCCTGCCTCACACGATGATCCTGGCTGTCAGCAGCCTGCTTTTGGCCGTGCTAATCGGTGTGCCCATTGGGATGTACTCCGCTACTCATACGGACTCACTGCCGGATCGAATTCTGACGATCGGGTCCATCTCATTAACAACGATTCCGTCCTACGTGGCGGGCTTATTCCTTCTACTGATTTTCGCCGTGGAACTGCACGCCTTGCCCGCCATGGGACTCGGGAATGCCGGGGATACCCTGGACTACATAAAGCATCTGATTTTGCCTTCGATTGCACTCGCCATCACCTGGATTGGTTATTTGGGTCGCCTAGTGCGGACCAGCTTGCTCGAAGTTTTCAATGAAACTTATGTGCGCGCTTCCCGGGCAGCCGGCATTTCCGAACGGCTGATTCGATATCGCTACGCTCTCAAAAATGCATTAATACCAACCGTAGCCATCCTGGGCGTTGGCTTAGGTAGTCTGATGGGCGGTGCAGTGTTTATCGAGATTATTTTTACCCGGCCGGGCATGGGCTTGCTCATTTACAACGCCATCCAGACTCGCAATTATCCTCTGGTGCGCGCCGGCGTTTTCGTGGTGGCTGTTCTGTTCGTCCTTGCCAACTTGTTGGCGGACCTGGTTTACACCTACCTGGATCCTCGCATCCAGTTGAACAAAAGGATGGCCTGATCATGCAGTATTTTGAGAAACCAAGCAGCCCCTTGCAGAGATTATTGGATCGTATTCCATTAGTGGGCGACATTGTCAGACAGCCATTGGGCGCCATCGGGTTTGCAATCGTCTCATTGTTCGTCGTTTGCGTTGTGTTCGCGCCGTTGATCGCACCCTATGACTATGCCCGGCAGGACATCCCAAACCGCATGGAAGGTCCGTCGGTGAAATATTGGCTCGGCACCGACAACCTAGGGCGCGACCTCTTCTCCCGCCTGGTCTACGGCTCTCGGATTGCCTTTGAAACCGCGCTGCCTTCAGTGGGAATTGCCCTGATCGTTGGAATGCTACTTGGCCTCATTGCAGGTTACGTCGGGGGATGGCTGGACAATCTCATCGTCGTCGTCATGGACACCCTGCAAGCCTTCCCCTCCATCATGCTCTCCTTGGCCATCCTGGCATTATTAGGTCCTTCGCTGGTCAACGTGATCATTGTCATCGGCCTGACCTGGATGCCCAACTATGCTCGTGTCGTACGTGCCCAGACGCTTTCCATTCGTGAAAAGACGTATGTGGAGGCAGAGCGTAGCCTGGGCGCCACCGATCGAAGCATCCTGCTTTCTCATATCCTGCCAAACGTCATCGCCCCTCCCTTGATCCTGGCAGCCATGGACCTGCCCTGGGTGATCACCTTCGAAGCCGGCCTGTCGTTCCTGGGATTGGGGGTGCGTCCCCCTACCCCCTCGTGGGGCTCTATTCTTTCTGAAGGCTTTGATCACATCTTCGAAACACCCTGGCCGATTCTATGGTCAGGCTTAACCCTGGCGCTCACCACGCTCGGCTTTACTCTGTTCGGAGAGGCCTTGCGTGACGTGCTCGACCCGCGCCTGTCGGGAACACGGGGGCTGTAGTGAAGGAAGTAACCCTTCAGGCAATTGATCTGGAGATCAAATACCACACCCGTCAGGCAACCCTGACCGCCATCCGGAATGTGAACTTCGAAGTCCCGCGCGGTCAGATTGTCGGGCTGGTTGGCGAGTCGGGTTGTGGAAAGAGCACGGTCGCTTTGGCGCTTATGCGCCTGTTGCCTCCGAACGGGCAGATTTCGGGTGGCGAGTTGCTTTTCAAAGGACGCAACCTGCGCCAAATGAGTGAAGCCGAAATACAAACCATCCGCGGACGCGAAATTTCGATGATTTTCCAGGACCCCATGACGAGCCTGAATCCCGTATTCAATATCGAACAGCAGATGGTTGACGCCATCTTGGCACACCCCCCCGAGGGTCGCCCCACCAGCCGAGGCGAGGCGCGCGACCAAGCCATTGCCATGCTGGAAAAAGTGGGCATCCCGGACGCAGCCAAGCGCATAAAGAATTTTCCACACCAGTTTTCAGGCGGGATGAGTCAACGTATCATGATCGCCACCGCCCTGCAGTCCAACCCGTCCCTGTTGATCGCGGATGAGCCGACTTCGGCCCTGGACGTGACCCTCGAGGCACAGATCACCGGCCTGATCCGCCAATTGCGGGACGAATTGCAGACCTCTATTCTTTACATTACCCACGACTTGGGCATTGTGGCGCAGTTATGCGACCAGGTCGTGGTTGTGTATGCTGGCAATGTCGTGGAGACGGGCGAAATCTTCCCGATCTTCAAGAATCCGCTTCATCCGTACACCCAGGCCCTGCTACGTTCGCATCCATCCAATCAAGCCCGCGCGGAGCGCCTGGTCACGATTCGTGGACGTGTGCCCAGCCTGAAGGATTTACCCACGGGTTGCAAGTTCGCCCCGCGTTGTGACCTGGCTCAGCCGATCTGTTTTTCAGAGGAACCGGCTGCTACCCAAATGGACGGACAGACCGTTCTGTGCCACGCCTACGGCTCGGGTTGGAAAGGAAAATCGCCGGCTTCTATTTTCGCCGGGGGCGGTGAATCCGCCAGGGCCAAAGTCCCCGAACGTTCCGCCGCGGCCGAGCGGAGCCAGCAGGCGGAAACAGAAAGAGTCGTCGTCGCGGAACAGGTCAAAGTCCATTATAAAGATACGGTCGGTTGGTTGGGGAGCCTTCTGGGAGAAAAACAGGGATTGGTGCGTGCCGTCGATGGGGTAGATGTGGCGGTATACCGTGGCGAAAGCCTGGCTTTGGTTGGCGAAAGCGGCTGCGGCAAAACCACGCTGGGACGCACGATCCTGCGCCTGGAACGGCCCACGGCGGGCGCGATCAGCGTGGAGGGGAACAACATCACGGATTTGCCACAATCCAAGATCCGGCCATTGCGCGCCCGCATGCAGATGATATTTCAGGATCCGATCTCAAGTTTGAGTCCCCGAAAAAAGGTCGGGGATTTGTTGATGGAGCCCTTCACGATCCACAATATTTCCGTGGACAGACAAAAGAAAGTGCAGGAATTGCTGGAAATGGTAGGTCTCGCCTCCGAGCAAGTCGATAAATATCCGCATCAACTTTCGGGTGGGCAGGCGCGCCGCGTGGGCATTGCCCGCGCTCTGGCATTGAACCCCGCCGTCCTGATCGCGGACGAACCCACAGCCGGGCTGGATGTCTCGGTGGCCGCGGGTATCTTGAATCTGATGAAAGACTTGCGCGAGCGCCTTGGCCTGACCTACATTCTCATCACCCACAACCTCAGCATTATCCGGTTCATCGCGGACCGGGTGGCAGTCATGTACTTGGGCAAGCTCGTGGAAGTTGGCGAAACTGCCACATTATTCGATCGACCCCTGCATCCTTATTCTGAGGCCTTGATGTCAGCAGTGGCGCTTCCTGATCCCGGGCTGCGTGCCACACAAAAACGCATCGTGCTGGAAGGGGAAATTCCCAGCCCACGCCACCCGCCCGCGGGCTGTCCGTTCCATCCCCGTTGCCGTTATCGTGAAGAGCGTTGTGCTGCGGACGTGCCAATTCTGGGGCCAAGTCAGTCTAGCACCCATTGGGTGGCATGTCATTTTCCTGAGCGGACAGGAAAGGCTCTGCCTGATAATTGAGGCGCCATTGTCTTCAAACTTTTTTCCAGAAAACGACTCCCGTGATCCTGCCGGGCCAATAGGCGGCAGCGCGTTGCGCACCGATTCGTTTGACAAAGTTACCGGTAAAACCAGGTATGCAGAAGATATGAAATTGCCGGGCATGCTTCATGTCAACGTTGTCAGAAGCCCCTATCACCATGCGCGTTTGCGAGGGCTCGACATTTCCAGTGCCGTGCGGCTGCCGGGTGTGAGGCGGATTATCACTTGGACTGATATTCCCAAAGTGAATGGATTTCCAAGCTATAGTATTGAAGAACCTGTTCTGACGGAGGTCGGCCAAACCTTGCGCATGAAAGGAGCGCCTATCGCCTTGGTGGTTTCTGAACGCGCCGAGCAGGCCCAAGTCGCGTGCGAAGCAATAAGATTGGATTTAGAGTCACTGCCCTATACTTTCGATATGGAAGAAGCGCTGAGGCCGGGGGCGATCCATATCGGGGGGGAATTCAATGAATTATCCAGATTCGAGGTCAGGCACGGAGATTTGGATGCCACCCTTTCCGCATCGGATCATGTCTTGGATGCGACGTTCAATACGGCGTTCCTCGAACATGTGGCCATGGAACGCGAAGCTTTGCTGGGAATGATCGATGAAGCTGGGCGTATTACCGTGATAGGCGGTACCCATCAGCCGCACAATCAACAACATTACATCGCCGAAATGCTGGGACTGCCTCAGGATCAAGTGCGGGTGATTGTGCCACCCACCGGCGGAAGTTTCGGCGGCAAACAGGATCCTTGGCCTTTCCTGGCTATCGGCCTGGCAACTTACCTGTTGCGTGAGCCCCTTAGTCTGGTGTATTCACGCGAGGAATCATTTGAGGCTTCTCCCAAGCGCCATCCTTATCATGTGAAATGCAAAATCGGTGTCACGCGGTCAGGAAAGCTAACGGGCCTGCATGTGCGTATTGACTGCAATACCGGCGGCTATGATGGAGGCGGGCGTTTCATCCCAAATTATGCCGCCACCGCGGTTGGAGGCGCCTATCGATGGCAGGCCGTGGACGTCCTGGCACGCAGTGTCTACACCAACGGGCCTAAGTCCGGTCAATTTCGCGGTTTCGGCACTGCTCAATCCACATTTGCTCTGGAGTGTGCTTTGGATGAGTTGATCGAAGAGCTGGGCGACGACCCGATTGATTTTCGTCTGCGCAACTGCATCGAACCTCATGAGAAAACTTTTTTGGGATATCCGCTCGAAGATACACTGGGTTACGCAAAGGTCCTCGATGCGATCGAGCCTGATTATCACGAGTTAATGCAAGATGCCGAGTCCTACAATGCTACTCACGTCGGAGGGACTCTTCGGCGAGGCGTGGGACTCTCGGGGATGTGGTACCGTTTTGGGAAAGCCGGTGCACTCAGAGTCGAAACATGTGCCGAGCTGGCTCCCGACGGACATTTCATTGTTTACTGTTCCGCTCCAGACTATGGTCAAGGGACGAACACAGCAATGAGCCAGATTGCGGCGGACACATTCGGCGTCGCGCGCCATCGCGTGGAGATTGTCAATGCCGATACCGCGCGGGTTCCAAACAGTGATATTCAGGGAGCATCCCGTGCCACCTTTTTTGTGGGTGGCGCAGTTCAAAAGGTCGCCGACCTTCTCCGGCAGTCCGTGTTGGGGGTTGCTGCGGAGCTTCTGGACGCTCCAGTCAGCAGCCTGAGACTGGAGTCAGACCGAGTAATTGTGCGCGCTGATCAGAGCCGTTCGATTCCTCTTGCCGCGGTAGCTCAGGAATTCGACCGCATGGGCAAGGCGCGGCGGGTGGCCGGTCATTTCGACATATCGTCGTCTCTTTCCGTCCGGCCACGGCCGGAATACGTACCGCTGTTTGTCACAGGCGCGCAAGTGGCGGATTTGGAAGTGGATCTGGAAACCGGCATGGTGAGGGTTCTACGCATGATCGCCGCGCATGATGTTGGTCGAGTGATCAATACCTTGGACGCGGCCGGGCAAATTGAGGGTGCGGTCGTGATGGGATTGGGTGCGGCATTATACGAGGAATACCTGCCCGGACAGACCGTTGGGCTTGGTCAGTACCTCGTGCCAATGATCGGATCCTTGCCGGAAATTAAGACGATTCTCGTTGAGGTCCCAAGCCGATTGGGCCCCTACGGCGTGAAGGGCTTGGGTGAAGCCGCGATGCTGCCAAGCACACCCGCGATCATCAATGCCGTCTCGCGTGCCATCGGAGTTCGCGTGCGTTCCATCCCCGCTACCCCGGAACGGATCTTGTCTGCTATTCGGGAATCGAAGAGCTAGGATATCCGTGGCAAATATTGTGTGTTTGCTTGCAAGCGACGATACTTTTAAGAAAATGTCATGAATCAAGGAGATTGAATCGATCATGCCCAACTCTAGCCAGCCCACGCGCGGCTTGCAATTCCGCAAATTATCTGACGACAAAATTGAACGTATTCACGCCGCCAGCCTGCAGATCTTGGAAAGCACAGGGGTTCGATTACTGGAACCCAACGCAGTGCAATTGCTGAAGTCCAAGGGCGCCAAAGTGGAGGATGAAAACCGCGTATTCATCCCAGCCAAATTAGTGGAATGGGCGCTTTCCACTGCGCCCCGAAGCGTGACTTTGTGTGACCGTCACGGAAGAGCCACGCTCGCGTTGGAAGGCCATAACATGTTCTATGGCACGGGCTCGGATTGCCCGAACGTCATCGACCTGCACAGCGGGGAGCGCAGGCCCGGCACTCTGCATGATGTGGAGGAGGCCACCATTGTTTGCGACGCGTTGCCCAACATTGATTTCCTGATGTCGTTTTGTATAGCCAATGAACTTGACCAGCTTACCTATGATCGTTATCAAATGCGCGCGATGCTGATGAACAGCATCAAGCCCATTTTGTTTGTCACCCTGGATTTCGCCGGTTGCGTGGACGCGGTCAAAATGGCTGAGGCCGTTGTGGGCGGTGCGGAGACGTTGCGTCGAGGGCCTCTTTGCGCGTGCTATATCAACGTCAGCAGTGCCTTGCGGCACAACCAAGAGGCGTTGCAGAAATTGCTCTTGATGGCGGAGAAGGGACTGCCCACCACCTACACGCCGGTCGTGCTGCGCGGCGCAACAGGGCCCGTCACGGCGGCGGGAGCCATCGCCTTGGCAAATGCCGGCGAACTGGCCGGATTGGTAATTTCCCAGATCAAGCGTGAGGGCGCTCCGATCATTCTTACGGGCGGCGTGAACGACATGCTCGAAATGCGCACCACCATTGATTGCTATGCCGACCCGACCAACCGCGTCATGCTGGTCGAAATGGCCCACCGTTATGGATTGCCAATTTTTGGCTTGACCGGTTGCAGTGATTCCAAACTTCCCGACGAACAAGCCGCCGCGGAAGCCGCGCTTTCGATTCTGCTGGAGAGTCTAGCCGGCGCCCAAATGGCACACGACGTCGGTTATCTCGATAGCGGCATGACAAACTCCATCGAGCAGATTGTCATCTGTGACGAGCTTATTTCATACACCAGACATTTCATGAAGGAAGTCGAGGTCAATGAAGAGACGCTCGCATTGGACGTGATCCAGCAGGTTGGGCCCGACCGGGACTTCATCAGCAATAAACATACGCGCAAGCACTTTAAGGAGGACTGGTATCCACAGCTCTTTGAACGCCGTAACTACGATGGCTGGAAAAAAGCCGGAGCCAAGTCCATGCGACAGCGCGCGCGGGAAAAAGCGCTGGAGATTCTTGAAAATCATAAGCCGGAGCCGCTGTCCCTCGAGGTCCAGAACAAACTGGATCAAATCGTGGCGGCGGCCAAACCCGGTGTGTTTGGCGACTGATCGCCCGGGTATCTCGCGAAAGGTTTGATGAGGCGGCAAATCGTGACAAGAGGACTTCGACTGCTTCAGGTCCGCTGAACGTGACCGGCGCGGGGAGGACTTTTTTCCAGGATTCCGCTGGCGAACCCGCTATCCCGAGGGGTAGAAGCGAGCATCTGTTATGGAGCGAAAGATCCACAGCCGATGCCCGGACACAGGAGCGCCGGGGAAGATCATGTTGAAGGAAGATGGCTCCGGACTTTCACATTACACTGTCGGCACCATGGTGTACCTAGTACGGTTTGGGTGTGTACTGGAAATTAGGTCCGCAAGCCTCCGAGTTCAAATGTCGGCGCCATGACAGAGCGGACTCCGCCTAATTCAGGCGGTCTCTTCATTAACTCCAACAAAACCACATTGCAGCACCTTTTAGCATTGTCCTTAACTACTCTTCCAGTGATGGCGGCTTGCTGATGACCGAAAGATAAGCAATAACACAACGGACTTTCTGTAGAAGGCCATCAATCCAGTCAACGGATCAAGAGATAAGCCTCGCGGGGTTTCTATCCGCGAGGACTATTTGTTCGGCATGAAAAGGAAACACGAATTGTTTGCAACTTCCCCATGGGCGCAGGTTTCAGATCTTCATTTGGTGTCCAATACAACCAGAGCATAACTAGCCATGCAATCTACGTGCCGAGTGCAGCCGGCCTTCTCTCGGACTCCCTAGCCTTTGCATCGTCCCACGTTAGACCGGCGGGCGAGCCATGGATGCTCGTGTCATCGGTTACCATTGAGTAGCCGCAAAATAAGACCCCCGCAGAATGTGCGAACAACGAGATGTGACCTGGCGCATGTCCGGGAGTCTCAATCGCGCGCAAACCGCACGACAGCGGCGATGCCAGGCCTTCTCCACAATTTCATCGATCTTGATTGAGGTGGCTTCCATAAACGGATGCAGCAAACCGAAAATTATCCGCTGCATCGAAAACCCAGTTGGGCGAATCGCGCGCGAAGGTTTTTCCATCGGAATGGCATCCGCTTCAATCCTGGTAGCATAGGTACGCGCTGCCGTCGCGCTCTGTAATGCAGCCAGACTGCCGACATGATCAATTTCTGAATGGGTGAGAAAGATAGGCTTCCCATCGTTGGGAGATTTGCCTAAACTGCCCAAATAAGCAAGAATTTTCTTCTCGCTACGCGGAATGCCCGAACCGATGGTGGCAGGCCCATCGGTATCAACGAGGATATGAGCGTCGGCAATTACTCCTGGAAGAGCATAAACATCCTTCATGATCCTCCTGCGAACAGACACCTTTTCCTTGGATCTGTCGCATCAGCAAATGGATGATGTCACGAGTTGGTTATTGCTATGGCAGGACTTTGCGGTGCACCTACTCGCCGTCTCCCTCCAGTTCATGAATGTAACGTTTGCCGCGTAGGAAAGAGGCTAGAGCTGCTGTAACAGATAACGCCGCCGAAATCCAAAACGCGATGCGCAGACCTTGCTCGAATGGACCGGCTATCAAACTTGGGAAAAAAGTTTTGCCTAGTAACTGCGCCTGTGCTGCAGCTGGTAAAGCATGGAGCACTTGCTGTGGAAGCAATGTGCCCAGCGGGTTATAACCGAGAAATGCGGCGAAGAGCGCGGCGGTTGGCGGCAAATTCGCAATGCCTTGCGCGGCATTACCTGGCAACCCAGCTTGGGTCAAGCCGCTGTAGAGCGCAGCCGGTAATCGGGATGCCAAACCTGCGGTGACCATCGTAAAGATCAGCGTGATGCTCAATGTACTTGCAGTGTTTTGAAAAGTCGAACGCATACCGGATGATACGCCGCGATGTTCGGCTGGAACAGAATTCATGATCGCCGTGGTATTGGGTGCCGCAAACATCCCCATTCCCATGCCGATGAGAAAGATGATCATCGCAAATACCGGGTAATAGAAATTCGGTGGTAATAACCGCAACCCGACAAAGCCCACGGCAGTTAACATCATCCCGCCGGTGGAAAAGAAACGCGCACCGAAGCGATCCGACAAATACCCGCTGAGAGGACCCATCACAAAGAATCCGGCAGTAAGGGGCAACATGTAGATGCCAGCCCATAGTGGAGTGTCCTCAAAGTTGTAGCCGTGAAGCGGCAACCAGATTCCCTGCAACCAGATGATGAGTATAAAAGTCAAGCCGCCACGTGCGAGCGAAGCGAGAAAACCAGCTGTGTTACCCGCCGCAAACATCCGGATCTTGAAAAGCTCCAACCGGAACATCGGCTCCTCGACGCGCTGCTCGACAAAAATAAACGCAATCAGCAGTGCGGCACCCCCGATCAGGCAGCCGAGCACGAATGGATTGCCCCAGCCCATGCTCGAATTGCCATACGGTTCCAGCCCGTAGGTCATGCCGATAAGAAGAGCCGTGAGGCCAACGGCAAAGAGAATATTGCCGGGGATATCGAGTTCTTGATGTTCACGAATCTTGGCTGTTTCATGCAGCGCCAGGTATGCCCAGATGGTTCCGCCAACGGAGAAGGGCACACTGACCAGAAAGACCGCACGCCAATCGATGGCCGCCAGAACACCACCCGCGAGCAAGCCAAGAAATTGCCCGGAGAGCATGGCAATCTGGTTAATACCCATTGCCATGCCGCGCTGGCCCGGCGGAAAAGCGTCCGTTAAGATAGCAGTCGAGTTGGAAAAAAGAAACGCCGCACCCACGGCTTGAACCAGGCGATAGATGATGATCTGGAGCGCGGCGGCGTTGCCGGTCCCTGGCACCAAATAAAGCAGGATCGAGCCAAATGCAAAAATCGCGAAGCCGAGATTATAGAGCCGCACGCGACCGAACATATCTGAGATGCGACCAAAAGCGACGAGCAGGGTCGCGGTGACCACCATATAGCCCATCAGGGTCCAGAGCAGATAATCGGTTTCACCCGGTGCAAGTGGGTCAATGTGAATCCCCTTGAAGATCGCGGGCAGGGCAATCAAGATGATGCTGCCATCGAGAGCGGCCATAAACGCACCCAGGGTTGTGTTGGACAGCGCGATCCATTTGTAATCAATGTGACTCAACCGGCGATGGGCACGGCTCAAGTCTGATTTTTCTGCATTTGTTTTGCTCAATTCTTCCTCCAACCTTGAATGAGATTGATCCACCCAGTAACGCAAAAAGAGGCCGACCTCTCCTGCCGGTTCGTTCTTTCCTGACCGACCTTGGATGCAAGTTTATCCGTATTTATTTTTCAGCCGGCAGAAAAGGTTGCTCGTCTTGGCCGGGTGCAAACAAGCCATTCAGAATTTGCATTCACCGGTAGATGGTTTTCAGATTTTCTTCCGGCAAATGAGACATTGTGTTCATTAGAACTTCTGAGTGCGTGTATAGGCAGCGCCCAATTCATCTTCTGCCTTGGGTGTCAGGCAAAGGG
This sequence comes from Anaerolineales bacterium, assembly GCA_035516425.1. Taxonomy (GTDB): domain Bacteria; phylum Chloroflexota; class Anaerolineae; order Anaerolineales; family Villigracilaceae; genus Fen-1038. Next base: position 144,056 of record DATJAH010000041.1, on the reverse strand, counting down.
AAAACCTGCGGCGGTCTCCCTGGCAAGCGCCGCGGCCCACCGGTCTGTGGTCTGCGGGGCCGTCAATTAGCTTGGACAGGGATGGCCGGCTTATTCCGACATGGTCTGCCAGCTCCGAGAGGAAAGTGTCCTGGCAGCGGTTGACGTAAAGCATCGCACGAAACTGAGGGACTCTCATATGGGCAGCCCGCCGTTCATGAGGTCTCGCGCCAATTACTCCCATTACCAGCGGAACCACCTCCACAACCCGCTGAGACGTGAACTGGACCGTTTGTGTCATTTTATTTCATTTTCAAATAGTTTCAAAAGCTAATTATATGACCTTTTGGACGAACTTTCAAGAGCAGGTATTCTCACTCTTGTTTTCTGCTCCTGCATGATTAGAAAGCCCTGTACTACATGCGAAGCCCAGGAAAAAGCCCGAAGACCATGCAGGCGTTGTTAATGCGTCCAGTCTGGGGATATTGTCGAGCAGGGCAAGCACGGGAAGCTGCTGGCGAAAAACGGCTTCTACGCCCAACTTTATGATAGTCAGTTTGAAGGAAAAGAAATTTAACCACTAAGCCATCAAAGCCATCCCGCCGGAGTTGGCCCGGAATCCGGTGAGAGAAAGAGAGGAGAAACCTATGTCACCTGATGATCAGGATGAAGCTCTCCTGTTCGTCCCGGCGGCCGTGCATGGAGTATCGATTGCGGGCAGGGACCATCGCCTAATAGATCCCGATGAAATACAGGATGTGCCCTCAGGAGAGGCATCCGAAATCAAAACGTGGATTTATATTGTCCGCCGTCCACGGTCAGCATCGCACCGGTGAGATACGACGCGGCAGGCGAAAGCAGAAAGACCGCAGCATTCGCAGATTCCTCCGGCGTGCCGATACGTCCGAAGACGCTTTTCCGTGCGTTGATGGCAAGTTCCTGCTCGACGGTCGTGCCGTTCTTTTTGGGCGCGGAATGAAGCGAGTTCGCGGACGCGATCCGTCTCGATGGCCGCAGGCAGAATCGAATTGACTCGAATCCCGGCACTGCCGAGTTCGAGCGCGAGCGTTTTTTCAGGCCGGTCGTAGCGGATCGTATTCTGTTCGAACGGACCAAATTCGGCAACGGCTGTTTCGTTGTCTAGGAGGTCATCGTCAAGACACTTGCGATTTTCGATTTTCGCAAATGGGGCAGGGCGGCGCGGATGAGTCGCACGTGATTCAGAAATGATAAATTGATTGCTTTCTCCCAGGCAACCTCATCAAACGATTCGAACGCGCCGGCAGGCGGTCCGCCGGCATTGGTGACCAGCAGATCGAGTCCGCCCAGAAATCTGCTGGCCTGGTCAATTAATTTCTCAGGTACAGATGGATCGCTCGAGTCTCCCGCCGCATCGAAGGCGGACGCGCCCGTTTCACTCCGTATTTTCTCGCTGAAGTCTTAACGTTCGTCTCATCGCGTCCGTTGATGACAACGCGGCATCCTTCTGCTGCGAGCAAGGCAACAACAGTGGCATACCCCAATCCGCGCGAGGACGCTGTAACGAACGCGCGTTTCTCTTTCAATCCGAGGTCCATCAGACTCCTTTTCCAAACCCGAAAACCATGAGCCGCAAAAAATTCTTCTGGTTAGCGCCAATCAGATGAACAAACTATCCGCCGCACGCGCCAGCATATCCACGCCACGCACTTCGGTTTCATAAAGCGGAACCAGCGACCGCACATTGCCTTCGAACTTTTGCCACACGTCATCCATATAACGCGCCTGCATCTCAACGCGGTTGCGAACAAACTCAGGCGATTTATCGTCAACCTGACTCCTGTCAATCAGCATATTGACGATCACGCCGCCGACAGGAATGCCGAAGTCGCGGAACCAGCCAATGAAACGTGTGATAACCGCAATCGGCAAGGCCTCCGCTAAGGTCACGAAGAAGAATGCGGTCAGCGACGGATCAGTTAATAATTGCTGGGCCCTGCCCATCCGGTCGCGGAAAGAGACGAGGTAATCCATCAATGGATCCGCTTCTTTTTTCTTGGTGAAAGAAAGCAGTTCACGCAACGAGCGCGCTTCTTCGCGGCTTTTCAACATCTTGTTGACCCACAACGAATAAACTTTCGACATGCCAAGCAGACGGCGGGCGTTGGCCGTTGGAGCGGTATCGAAAACGTAAACATCATATTCGTTGCCAAGCATCAGGTCGACCATGTTTTCGAACATTGCCGATTCTTCGAAGGCCGGGTTCATCGTCGCGGATTCCACGAATTCGTCCGCCTTCGTGGATATATCTGCAAACTTCAGGAACCATTGAATCTTGTCGCGGATCTCCTGCTTGGATCGCTCGATGGTATCTTTGGTGTCGATCTCATAAGCCCATAGATTCGGAATGTTCTCCACTGCGGTCGGCCTTCCAAAAACATTTTGACCGAGCAGCCCGCTCAAGCTGTGCACCGGATTCGTAGAAGCCAGCATCACGCGCTTGCCCTGTCTCGCCAGCCAGATCCCAGTCGCGCCAGCCATCACCGTCTTGCCGACTCCGCCTTTGCCGCCGAAGAAAATATAACGCAGGTTATGCCCGTTGTTGATGAAAGCCTTCATGGAGGTTTCAATATTTTTTGACATGCCTGCTCCTATTGACCAAACATGATTTCGGAAAGGCGCCGGATCATATCCAGGCCGGCTACATCGCGTTCCAGTTCAGGCACGCGTGCGGCAACTTTTTCACCGAAGGTTCCATCGATCTGACTAAGATATTTATTCTGCATTTCGATGCGATTCTTCAAATAGGACGGGATATTTTGCTGCAGCAGCTCTTGCGGGATGACCCGATTCACAACATAACCCATGATGGGCACATCGAATTTGGCAAACAAGTCCGCCGCCTTGTTGGTGTCAATCAGGATCATCTCTTCGGGGATGACCACAAAGAAGAAGCCGGTCTTCTCTTTGTCAGTCAGGATTCGAGACGAAGCATTGATTCGCCCGCGGATATATTGAAGTTCTTTGAGAATCTGATCTTCCTCAGTTTCCTTCTGGCGCTTTAGCCGCGAGACCATTTCCTCATACTCACGCATTTCCTCGCGCAATTTGGTGATCTTGTTGATCCATTCATCGTACACTTTTGCCATGCTCAAATAATATAGCGCATGACCGAGCGGGACAAGATCATAGATGTAATAATCGTAATTTCCCTCGACCACGATATCCACCACGGCGTCGAAGATGGCGCTTTCTTCCATCGCTGGCTCGGCGGACGAAGCTTGAATGTATTGTTCGATCTCTTCCGGCACTTCCTCGAAGCCATACATATCGAGAATCTTCTTGCGAATTTCCTGTTGATAGGCCTTGATATGTTGATCGGCATCAATTTCCTGTGCCCACAAATTGTCCATGATTTTTACTGGGCCCTTACCAAAAATATCCTTCTGGAAAATGTCGGAAAGACTGGCTTGTGGGTCCACCGAAAAAACCAATACCCTCTTGCCTTGCTGGGCAAGCCAGTATGCCGTTGCGGCAGAGAAGGTAGTCTTGCCTAATCCGCCTTTGCCTCCGAACATGATATAACGGCGCTCAGGATGTTCTTCAAAAACCTGTTTGAGTGACATGAGTTCTCCTGATCTGGGATTTAGGATTTGCCCTGAAAGAGCCAGGGCCGGCGATCTTCGATTTAGAACATCGCGTCAGAGACATCTTTCTCACGCAACAATCGTCGCTTCCAGGTCGCGATTTGCGGAACGACGTATGGAAGCAAACGCAGACTGTAATAGGGTGGCAGAATCGGAACACCGATCATATCGCCCATTGTGATCAAAATGAAGAGATGCTCCATGCTGGCGCGTGTGCGCAAAGCATAGCGGCTCATGTCGTGCGAAGCCATGCCATACAGGATTTCCTGCATGTTCTTGAGAAAACTTTTCTTCTCTGCTTTTTCTTCACTCATGGTTGAATTCCTTTCTCTCTGAGAGAAGTCCTGAATATTCTTGTTATATTCCATCAAGATGATAATCATGCTCGTCGCTGAACTCGCGCTGGCGGAGAACACGGCGCTTCCACGTGGATATGTTGGGAACAAGATAAGGCAATAAACGCAGACTATAATACGGTGGGAGAACGGGAATGCCGATCATATCTCCAACGGTTGCCAGCATGAACAAACTTTCCAAACTGGCGCGCATTCCCATGGCATGTTCTGCAAATTCCATGCCGAACATACCGTAGAGGAAATCACGGATCGCTTGAAGAAAGCTAGTGTGCGGTGCTGTTTGAATCGAATCGTTTTTCATATTATACTGGCGCCAACAATTAGAGGTTGAGATGAATCCACAATACTTTCTTGCGCTGGCGGTCATGATCGTCATGGGCTGGTTCGCCTTTGGCATTATTTATAACCTGCGCCGCGGCGACGCAGTGCTGAAATGGATGCAATCGGGTCTGCCGCGCCTCGGTGAGAAGACAACCTTCCGCTGGCTCGGCACATCGGTGGCGGAACTTGTGATGGCGCGTGCCAAGCCGCCATTCCGCCGCCTTGAAATCTTATTAGTCATGAAGCCGCGCGATGTTTTTTGGATGACCATCATTGCGGCGTTTCAAGGACGCGACGATGTCTTGATCTTTCGTGCTCACCTCAGCTCGGCTCCGCTTCTGGACCTCGAGCTGGCTGACCCAAAAACGTGGAGCGGACGCTCATCCTTGCAGAATGCCCGTCAACGCGGCTGGGACGGCAAACCGTATCAGGACTTGCAGTTGATGGCACCGAGAGGCTTGCTGGAACTGGCGGCTTCAACGGTGGATCAATTGAAGGAGCCCATGCAAAAATTGTCGCCGCGCTATGTGCGCCTTAGTTTGCGGAAGAACGAACCGAATCTCGAAATCCATATTCCTTTTCCGGAGCACAAGAATTCCGACTCGGTTAATCACTTTGAAGCGCTTCGTAATTTGGCGCGCGCTATTGGCGAACGCAATTAACGACTTGATCTACAGCAAGCCTTCAATGGGAGACACACTTCATGCGTCTCCCATTGCAATCCAAACAATTGTCAATCCGCTGGGGCCGGTGCAGTTTTCCTGGTTTGACCAGCGCCCTTCGACAGGCGGTGATAGGCAACGTATCCATCCCAGCCAATGAAGAGGGCCGAGACGAAGAGCAGTACCGAAATCAGAATCATGGCCCAAGCGCCAGCTACGGGTAAAGCCGACATGCCCGGCTTGATTGCGATCGTCACAAGCAGGTTGTAGGCTGTCACCACGATGGCCGCTAATGTCGTAATAAACATGAACAGAGTCGGCCAGAGCGCAAAGGCCGGATTCTTCTTCTGCTGTTTAAGCCAGACCGTGACAATCAGCAGACTTAATGCTGCCATCAACTGATTCGCTGCGCCGAACAACTGCCACAAGTAAACCCATGTTCCAGTCAAAACCAGAAGCATGGTCAGCACCATCGAAACGATGGTTGAAACATGCATGTTCTTAAGCGCCGGTGCAGCTTCACCAGCCCATTCTGAAAGCGTGACGCGCATGACGCGGAAGACCAATTGCGTTACGGTCAACACGATGATCATGAATGTGCCAAAGCCCAAAGCCGTGCCGAACAGCTTAAAGCCATCACCGAAGAGCACTGTCAGGAGGCTGCCAACTCCCGCCGCGAAGCGGCCCGCACCGCCACCGGTTCCGGCGATGGAAACGGCAACCAGCGAAAGCAAGGCGAGCGTGTTCTCGGTGAACATGGCACCGCCGCCAACCGGCAGAGCATCTGTTTCATATTCCAACTGACGAGCGGTGCCAATTGATCCGATCAAGGCGTGCCAGCCGGAGATCGCGCCGCAAGCAATCGTTACGAACAGCATGGGCCAGATGGGCTGGAAGGAACCGTTGGCCAACGGCGTAAAGCCGCCATTCGCCGCCGCACATAATTTGTTGGTCACATCAGCTGGCGAGCAGAACGCCGGCAATGCAAAAGCGCCAATGGCTGGCTTAATGAATGGTGCCAAAACTGCACCGATGGCGCTCAAGCCAATCGCCAAAAGCGTGATCCAGAATCCGATGTAGTTGACCGGTTGAGCGAACCTCCATATTGGCAACGTGGCTGCTAGATACGAGAATATCAATAGGAACACCGCCCACAGTAGATAGGACGGCATAGTCTTAATCAAGCCTGTGGTTTTGTCGAACAAAGAGGTGGCCAGTCGCGGATCAGCGCCGGTCGGGTCAGTGACGCTGAATAAGCCATTTGGCGTTCCGCTGTTCACGGCGTTGTTGATATCAACAAATACCGAACTGATCGGGCCCTTGGAAAAGTCAAGCGCACCCTGTGCATTGGCGCTTAGACCGATCGGTCCAAATATAACAGCCGCCAGTGTAACGATCACTACGATGGCCGTAACCAGGATCAAATCCATCTTCCACTTGTAGAGCATCTGTCCGGCGAGGAAGCCCATCACACCCAGCATGATGATACCGAGCGGCACATCTGCGCGGGAGGCCATCAAGGCCGCCATAATACCCATGAAGGCACCTGCGACCAAGAGCAGATAGAAGAAGATGAAGGTGAAAAGAATCGTGCGCGTCCGCGGAGCGATCAGCTTATGACTAATGGCGCTCAAGCTGTTGCCATCGTTTCGCACCGCGACCACGATGGCACTATAGTCGCTGGCCCAGCCGATGAGCGATACGCCGATCATGAGCCACAACAACGAGGGAAGCCATCCCCACAGAGCGGCAGCCGTAATAACGCCAACGATTGGCCCGGCTGCGGCAATGGACTTGAAGTGATAGCCGTAAAGCACGTTGCGGCTGGTTGGCATGAAGTCCACGCCGTCCATATACATCTTGGCGGGCGTCGCCTTCTTCGCATCCGCCTGTACAACATTGCGGTCAACATTTTTGGCGTAGAAGTTATACGCCGCATAAATGATGACCACTGCTATAACAACGATCCAAAGTGTATTCATACTATCTCCTTTCTTTGGCGAGAATAAGGAACCATGGATTACAAACTGGATAGCTGCAAGACTACTCTATGAGAGAGTTCCCGTCACCTCCTGGTTTTCAATTTGAAACTGGAACCGCCAGCAGATCTGCGATCTTATGGCTGGCGGAGGCCAGGGAATTGATGCCGCTGAAGCGCGTCTCAGCGTTGACGATTACCGCTGGGAAGCGGCGCGTTCCATATCGCAACGATTTGCAAACGCCTTCGATGGAAGCCGCGTCAATCACCTTGACCACGACCCGATCGCAATGAGCTTGGAAAATTCCGCGCACCCAATCCGATATGGTCTGGTATTCCCGAATTAGATCGAGGGGCAGGCTGTTTTCGAGTTGTTCTTCGTGAACGCGTTGCATGCGGCCCGTCTCGCTCCAGGCCACCTCGCAATGTGTGCAGTGATAAAAGGCGGTGGGTGCGTAGGCAATAATCTCTACCAGCAAAGGCTCACTCATACATGGCTCCTAAAACAAAAGCGCCAATGAGCATGAACGCTCAATGGCGCAAGGAACTACTCAGGCAAGGCGATCCACATTCGCCAAGTCACCAATAAGATCTCCGGAAGACGAATTGAGTTTCGACGCAAAACCATAATCAGGACCTTACCAATAAGATGTCGCGCTGTACTAATTATGTTATGCCGATTGCCTTTATTGTAGTACCATAAAAAATAATGTCAATAGCGAATTAATCCGCTTGTAACCTGCTTCACGAAGACGCGTGAGCCGCTCGCGCTTTCAATTCGATCGGCAGGAGAACAGCATAGATCACTTCTGCGGTTGGCGCAGGGATGCCCAGCTCGCGACCTTTACGCAGAATCACACCGATCACCGCCTCGAGCTCGGTGCGGTGTCCCGATTCGACATCGAGTTGCATGGAAGCTTTGATGTTTGGAGCATTCTTATCAATAAAAGCCAGAGACTTTTCGACTATATCCGCATCCAAGGCAACACCTTGAGCGCGAGCCAGCGTTTCGACTTCGTTCATCAAGCGAAGAATGAGAGCACGCGTCTCGGGCACCGAACGATAGTCGCCAATCGGCAGGCGCGTCAACGAACCGAAACTGCTGGCGGCCGAAATGAAAATAAATTTTGTCCAAAGAATTTTCAGGATGTTGTCGGAAAGTTCGGCAGCGATGCCGGTGGCTGTGAATGCTTCAAAGACGGCTTGCACGCGCGGAGTAACACGCCCATTCAACTCTCCAAGGGCGAGCCGGCGGAAATCCGAAACTTGCTTGATCACTCCCGGTGCTTCCACTGCGGAGGAAATCCAGGTCGCGCCTGCGATCATGTGTTCCATGCCGACAACTTTCCCGATGCGGTCTGCTGCGTCGATTCCGTTTTGCAGGCTTAACACGGCAGTCCCATCCCCGACGATGGGCTTTATCTTTTCAACGGCTTCGTCTGTATCATAAGTTTTTGTGCAGAACAGGATCAAATCAGGAGGTTCTAATTTGGACAGGTCATCTGTGGCAGCGGCAGGCGAAATAACAAAATTGCCAAAAATGCTCTTGATCTGTAATCCATTTTTCTGGATGGCGCCCAGGTGCGCCCCACGCGCGATAAAAGTCACATGATGACCTTGCTTTGCAAGGAGTGCGCCGTAATAGCCTCCTGTTCCGCCAGTTCCCATGACAACGATTTTCATTTGGCTCCTTTGCAACTCGAAAGACACACGCGACCTGCTCGACGAATAATGTCTACCCGGGTTTATATCAGCCTGAATTGCGGAATTGCCAACAAGCGGGCTTACGCGGCCGGGGACGCCAACCTAATGAATTGTGAGGCCGGAAGGGATTGTACTCCCTTCTCCGTCGCGGCCCCAAGACCGCGCTTCTTGGGGGATGCAAGAAATCCCTTGGTTGGTTAATTCATTGCGCAGCTGGCCGTGGAACTCTTCGATACCGGTCTTGTCCCGGTCACGACCTGATTCGATGAGCCACGTTTCTATTAGGGATCGTCAGCATCAGCGAGACACTCATCTCTGGAATTTATTGCAGAGGATTGTTGTCGCCGGTTGACTCGTGAACGTGCCGTGGCGCAGGTGAACGATCCTATCCGATTGGCAGATGTGTTCTTGTTATCATCCACGTTGCGGATCGACGCGCTGACAGGATATCCGTGTTCGGTCGCGCCGCTCGTGTTTACTGCTTCCGTTCAATGGCAAAATCAATTGCTTGTTCCATGGTCATGGCGCGGCCCTCGGCCCAGGCCGAGCTAAAGAGTCTTTCATCCATGCCCGCTTTCAGGTTGGTGATTTCGCGATCATATTCCACGCGCTCTAGGGCGGTCATTTGAATATCGATCTTTTCGCGCAAAGCCTCGGCCGCGCCGAACAAGCACGCTGCTCGTTGCGGCTGTTCTTCGAACTTCGCAATCGAAGCGAAACATTCCAGCTGGTGTGCAATGGCGGCGCGGTGGCCGATGCGCTTCCATTCAACGATACTTTCTTTGTACATCGCCTTGGCTCGTTGATAATGACCCTCATACCGTTCGATATGGGCTAGCTCGCTTTTGACCATGTTGACGCGATGATGATCGCTCATCTCATGGAAAATTGGGTCGCATGCCGCAAATCGCCGCCGCGATTCATCGTAGTCGCCTTGAAATTTCGCGATCAGCCCAAGCGCCAGCGTGGACATGACATATAGCCAACGGTTTCTGGTCTTCAAAATCCCATTGCCCTCTTTGACCAGCTGATAACCTAAATCACGATTCTCTTTCGTCATGATTAACTTCAATCCCTCCATCCCGGTCGCCAGCCCCACCGCCATTTCATTTCCGCTTTTACGAGCCGCCGCGAGAGCCTCCTCCGTCAGGGGCGCGATGCCAGTCGAGTCTCCCACAACTACTTTGCCGGCCACTTCGTTACAGAGGGTATACGAAAGCAAGAAGTTGTCGCCCAGTTCTCGCGCCAGAGCCGCAGCTTGATTCGTCGCCGCGATGGCATGGAGGTTATCTCCCTGACTCCACATCAGATTGGCAAGGGCTTCGAGACCGTACGCGCGCAGTTTTTTGTAATTACGTCCCCCTTCGTCATCCGCCTTCGGCAAGGTCTCCGCCTTGGCAAGGATTTCCGTTGCCCACTGCCGGCCCTCTGCTTCGTGCCCGCGCAATACCCAATACCAATATAAATTCCAAAGCATACGCAAGGCGGCTTCTATCTTGCGGTCCAGGCTCCATTCCAATGCCGCACGCAGATTATCATGCTCGACTTCCAGGCGTGCCATCCACGTCAAATCTTGAAGATGTTCCACCTCATGTGCCGCAGTTTCCGTAAATTGAAAAAAGAAATCTAGATGTGCATCGCGGGCTCCTTCTGATTCATTCAGCTCCAACAATTTGTCGCGCGCATATTGCCGGACTGTCTCGAGCATTCGATAGCGAGGTTCATCACCCTCGTCATCAAAGATCACCAATGATTTGTTCACAAGTTGACTTAATAGGTCAAGAACATCCTGTTTGACACAAATTGCATCTGCGGCTTCAAAGGTCCAGCCTCCGGCAAACACGGAGAGTCGGCGCAGCAAGGCGCGCTCGTCCTCGGAGAGCATATCGTAGCTCCAGTCGATTAACGCGCGCAAGGTTTGCTGGCGCGGTAGCGCCGTGCGGCGTCCGCCGGTGAGCAGGCGAAACCTATCGTCGAGGCGCGACGCGATCTGTTCGGCGGAGAAAACAGTAATACGCGCGGCAGCCAGTTCAAGGGCCAAAGGGATTCCATCGAGGCGGCGGCAGATTTGCACAACGGAGGACGCGTTCTTGTCCGTCAGGGTGAATTTGGGATTCGCGGCGGTCGCGCGCTCAACGAACAATTGCGCAGATTCAGATGCGGTCAATGCTTGGCGTGTGATCTCATCGGCATTCGGCAAAGAAAGCGACGGCACACGATAGACGGTCTCGCCTGCAATGCCCAGTGCTTCGCGACTGCTGGCGATGATTTTGATGTTGGCGCATCCATGCAGAAGTTGATCGATGATTTGGGCGCAACTTTCGACCAGGTGTTCACAGTTATCCATGATCACCAAGAGATTTTTTGCGCGCAGAAAATCGAGCAGCAATTCGTGTATGGACATTCCCAGTTGCTCGCGCAGACCGAACACGGATGCAATGGTTTGCAGAATCAGGGAGGGATCAGCCAGCGGCGCCAACTCAACCAGCCAAACACCATCTACAAAGCTGGGTAGCAGTTCGGCGCCGAGCTGCAAGGAGAGGCGCGTTTTGCCTGTGCCGCCCGGACCGATCAGCGTCAGAAGCCGGGCTGAAGTAAGATGTCTTTTGGCTTCCCCCAATTCGCGCTCGCGGCCGATGAAACTTGTCAACTGGATTGGCAAATTGTTCGGGTAAGAATCGAGTGATTTGAGCGGAGGAAAATCCGCAGGCAAATCCGGACGAGTTAGTTGAAAAACGTGTTCCGAGCGAACCAAATCCTTGAGCCGATGTTCGCCCAGGTCGCGCAGCGACGTGCCGTCGGATAAGTGCTCGCGCACTAGATCAGCGGTGACCGTCGAGAGGAGAATTTGCCCTCCGTGTCCAATGGACATCAATCGGGCAGCGCGATTCAGGGTCGGACCGTAATAATCGCCTGCGCGCGCTTCTGCTTCTCCAGTATGCAGACCAAAACGCACCTTCACATAATGCGGCTTGATCTCATCCCATTTCTCCGCCGTAAAAGTCTGCTGGGCATTCAGAGCCGCTAAGACGCTATCCAAGGCGGTGCCAAAGACGGCATGAACTCCATCGCCTGTCGTCTTAATAATATGGCCGTGATGCCCTTCAATGGTCTCGCGCAGAATGGCATCGTGACGGGCCAAGGCAGTTTTCATGGCCTCAGGATGCTTTTCCCAAAGGCGGGTCGAGCCTTCGATATCGGTAAAAAGAAATGTAACTGTGCCGGTTGGGAGGGTGGCCACCATTCTATTTCATACCTTTAAGAATCAGTAACGCCTAAACTACCCGGAGGGTACTCCATTAAAATATTTCCGTCAATTGATTCGCTCGCGTATGGAAGCTCCCTTCGTGCCGGATGGCACTATCTTGCCCAACCGCATTCCGTATTTCCCTGTCCCTTTGCCGTGATGGAGGGTAGAATTGCAAACGGCATCTCAAGAAAACTTATCGGTATCGAACGGCATGCTTATAAACCGGGTTACAGCATTTTTGAAGATTCGGCCAGAAGAAATTCGTCTGGTCTCTTGGATTGCGGCGTTGTTCCTCTGCCTTCAAGCGGGTGCGGGAATGGGCGAGAATGCCGCCTCTGCATTATTCCTTCTGCGTTACGGTGCAAATTTTTTGCCCTATATGTATATCGCCCTTGGTGGGCTGAACTTCGTTCTGGCGCTCTTATACGCCGCCGGCCTCGGGCATTTCAAAAAGGACCGATTCTTCCTGTGGCTGATAGCCGGCTTTGCCGCTTTGATTCTTTTTGAGCGCGTTGCAATCTTGCGTGCCTTTCCTCTCCTGTATCCGATTCTGTGGCTGACGATCAGTGGGATCAGTTTAATTCTCGGGACTCTCATTTGGAATCTTGCGGGTGAGGTGTGTGATGCGCGTCAGGCGAAGCGTTTGTTTCCCCTATTTACAAGTGCCGGTATCCTGGGAAGCGTGCTGGGGAATTCCATCACAGGTTTCATCGCCAGCACTTTCGGCACCGAAAACCTGCTTGTGCTTCAAGCGGCCTCGCTCGGTCTTGTGTTCATCTTGACTCTGCGGGTCGCGCCCGATTATTTCAAAGCCTCCTCCAAATACAAGCAGGGCGGAAGCTTGTTAAGCGATCTGCGCCTCGGCTTTGACTTTGTGCGCGGCTCGTCGCTGATGAAGCTCATCGCCGTCGCCTCAATCTTGTTCTCGATCTTATTCTTCGGGATCGCATTTCCGTTCAACAAGGTCGTCTCCGCCTCCTTTCCCAGCGATGCGCAGGTCGCCGGTTTCCTTGGTCTCTTCAGCAGCATCACCACAGCGACGACCTTCCTCGTCTCGCTTTTCATCGCCAACCGTTTGTATGCCCGCCTCGGAATTGTCAACAGTGTTCTGCTGCTGCCCGTCACGTACCTCTTCGGCTTTGGTTTCTTCGCTCTGAATTACAACATGATTGGTGCGGCCACCGCCCGCTTCACTCAGCTGGTGATGCTTTCCGGCGCGGCGGATAGCGGCTGGAATGCCTTGTTCAACGTAGTCCCATCACAAAAACGGGGACAAGTGCTGGCTTTCCAAAACGGCGTTCCTTCGCAGGTCGGCGTTATGTTGTCCGGAGTCCTACTCATCCTGGGTGAAAGAGTGTTGAGCACATCGCAGATTTTTTTGATGTGCGGGGCGTTTGCCCTGCTGTGCGGCCTCGTCGTTTGGCGGATGGGACCGGCCTACGGCGAAGCACTTGTCGCCGCATTGCGCGCCGGACGGGTTGAGGTATTCAGCGCCCAAGAATCTGCTTTTAACGCAATCAAGGTTGATCCCTCTGCGGTCAGCATTGCAGTCCAATCCTTGCACGACTCCAAGAGCACCACCCGTCGGCTCGCCGCAGAGATGTTGGGTAAGATGGGCGCGGCCTCCGCCATACCGGCCTTAACCAACGTTTTGTCCGATTCGGATGCCGGCGTGCGATCCAGCGCTCTCGGCGCGTTAGGCGATTTGCATGCCCAGTTGTCACTCAAGCATATTCTGCCGCGTCTTGACGACAGCGCGGCAGACGTCCGCGTCGCTGCTTTGATCGCATTGACGCAAATCGCTGAGAATCCGGATCCAGACCTACTTGCGAAAATCGATGCGCCCCTTCAGGACCCAGACTCCCGTGTTCGAATGCAGGCCGCGCTGACGTTAGCAAAGTTGGGTTCGAATGAACGCGGTGTTTCCGTTTTAACGGAACAATTGATCCATGGTGAGAACGAGTATCGACGGCTAGCCCTGCGAATGCTGGGAGAAATCGCGAAGTCAGATGGACGCATACCATTTGATATCCAACCCATCCTGGCCGCGCTCACTGATCCTTCCCCATCCATCCGCGCCGCGGCCTGTCAGGTGCTTGAATGTTTCAACCGCGAACTGACTGTTCCGAGCCTGATTAATTGCCTGAACGATCCGGATGCCACCGTTCGGCAAGCCGCGGCCAATTCCTTGAGGCGATACGGTTCTACGATCTATCCGCGTGTTCTTGACGTTTTGAAGCTTAACGACGGTACGGCGCAGGGCGCGGCACTGGAAGTCCTTTCACTGGATGGCATCGAAACACGCCAAGCACTTCTGGATTATGCTTACCGCGAGTCATCTGAGATTCGTCTCGTCCATCACCATCTCCACAACCTTGGAGGCGGCCAGCGCTCACTCAGGATTCTGCGAGAAACACTCCAAAGTCGCATCGCCTTGCATGAAAAACATTTGCTGAAGATTATAGGAATATTCGGCGATTCGCAGGTGATGGAACTGGTGGGTAAAAGTCTGTATGGGCCCGTCGCCGAAACGCGCGCTGCCGCGTTGGAGACGCTTGAAACACTAGGCGATAAAGAGCTGACACGCCAGATCGTCCCGTTGTTCGAGAACGATTTGCAGCAGGCATCGGACAACGGATCCCCATCCGACGCCCTCGAAAGTCTGCTGTCGGATGCTGACGATTGGGTGCGGGCGTTGGCGATCCGTACGATCTCGGAGTTGGGCCTGCGGAACTTCATTCCAGCATTGCGCGAGCTCAAGTTCGATCAGCAAACGTTGGTTTCCGAATCTGCACGCCAGGCCTTGATCCAATTTGGTGAGGAAAAGTCCATGGATACTTTACAGACCATCTCCACGCTCGAACGCATTTTGCTGTTACGCGACGTTCCCCTTTTCTCCAATCTTTCGGCGGAAGACCTGAAACAAATTGCCGATATCGCTCGCGAGCAGTGGTTCCCTGACGGCGCTCTTATTTGCCGCGCGGGGGAGGAGGGGAATGCCATGTATATCATCGTCAGTGGAAAGGTTCGGGTGCAGAAGGACACGGGCGGAGAAGAAAAGAACCTGGCCGTCCGCGGGGAAGGTGACTTTGTCGGCGAGATGGCCATCATCGAATCGGCACCGCGCATGGCGACGCTGCGGGCGTTCGGCGAATTGCGCGTCCTTGTGATTAACAGCGAATCGTTTGTTGCGATTCTTCGTGACCGGCCTGAAGTCTCCATATCCGTAATGAAGACTCTTTCGCGCCGGCTGCGAGAGATGGTCTAGAGACAGGAGACAACGAAATGACCAATCCAGTGATCATGGCAATTGATGATGATGCCGCTGTATTGAATGCGGTGGAGCGCGATCTGCGTTCAAAGTTCGGACGCGACTACCGCGTGATCAAAGCCAATTCGGGCGCGGCCGCCCTCGACTTTATCAAACGGCTGCAATCGAGAAACGAAACGGTCGCTCTTTTCCTGACCGATCAGCGGATGCCGCAAATGACCGGACTCCAATTCCTCGACCAGGCGCGCCAGATCTTTCCTGACGCGAAACGAGTTTTGCTCACTGCGTATGCCGATACCGAAGTGGCCATTGCCTCCATCAACAGACTTCAACTGGATTATTACTTGATGAAGCCCTGGGATCCGCCCGAAGAGCATTTATATCCCATTTTGTCCGACCTGCTTGCAGATTGGTCCGCCAGCGTGGACTTGCCATTCGAAGGGATTCGCATCGCGGGCACCCTGTGGTCACCGAAGTCACATGAGGTCAAGGATTTTTTTGCGCGGCATCAGATTGCCTACCAATGGCTGGATGTCGAAGCCGACCCCAAAGCCAGAGCGCTGGTGGAACAACATTCCAAGGACCAGCTGAAATTGCCCGTGGTTTTTTTCCCTGACGGCAAGGTGCTGGTCGAACCGGAAATTCAAGAACTGGCGGAAAAGGCCGGCATACAGACCAGGGCCTCGCTACCCCTTTATGATTTGGTGATCATTGGCGCGGGTCCGGCGGGGCTTTCCGCATCGGTCTATGGCGCGTCGAACGGGCTGCGCTGTTTGGTGATCGAAAAGCAGGTGCCAGGCGGACAAGCGGGAAGCAGTCCCAAAATCGAAAACTACTTAGGTTTTCCGGCTGGCCTCTCGGGGATGGACTTGACTCGGCGCGCCGTCGCACAGTCGAAGCGCTTCGGGGCGGAGGTCATTTCAACGCAAAACGTGACCCAGGTTCGCGCCTTGAATAACGTCCGCGTAGTTACATTGTCCGATGGCTCGGAAATCATCAGCAAAGCGATTCTCATCGCCACCGGCGCCTCCTTCCGCAAACTGGAAGTGCCCGGCGCGGACGAATTCACGGGAGCGGGAGTTTATTATGGCGCAGCTCATACCGAAGCGGCCTATTACAAAGATCAACCGGTGTTTGTCGTCGGCGGTGCAAATTCGGCGGGACAGGGTGCATTGTTTCTCAGCCGCTTTGCAAGCAAAGTGACCATGCTCATCCGCCGCGAGATGCAGGAAGGCACATCGAAATACCTGCTGGATGCAATCGGGGCGAACCCGAAAGTCGAGCGGTTATTCAATATTGAGATCGTTGAGATCCATGGCGGAGCCGGAAAGATTAAGGAGATCGTCGTCAAGAATCGAATCACGAACGAAAACACAACTCTCCCGGGTTCAGCGATCTTTGTGTTCATTGGCGCTCTTCCGCAAAGTGGCATTGTAAAAGATTTGGTGGTCCTTGATAACAAAGGCTTTATTCTCACGGGCCGCGATTTGGTGCGAGATGGAAAACTTTTGAAACAATGGCCCCTGGACCGCGAGCCTTTCATGCAAGAAACCAGTGTGCCGGGGATATTCGCGGCGGGCGATGTTCGCCTCGGAACCAATCACCGTGTGGCCTCGGCCGTGGGTGAAGGCGGCGTCGCCATCGCGGCCATCGAATCCTACCTGAAGACGTTATGAACAAAGACTTTCTTCGCCATCTGGATTTGTTTGCAAATCTATCCGAAGCGGATCTCGACTTGTTGCTGGCTCAGGCCGAAAGCCTTGATATCCGCGCTGGTGAGAATTTGATCGAGGAGGGCAAGCCTGGCGACTCGGCCTATGTCATCCTCGGCGGCGAGTTCGAAGTTGTGAAAAAATCAGATATCCAAGATATTGTCATCGCGGTCCGTGAACCCGGTGAAGTATTTGGCGAAATGGCCTTGTTGGATCAGTCGCCGCGCACCGCCACCGTACACGCCGTTCGCGACAGTCGCGTGCTGAAGATTCGAGGCGATACGTTTCAACAAATGCTTGCCCACAGCTCATCTGCGGCGTTATCCATCCTGCAAACGGTCAGCAAGCGACTCAGGCAGAACGAAGGCTTGTTGCGGCAAAATGAAAAGATGGCGGCGCTGGGAACATTAGCCGCAGGACTTGCACATGAACTGAACAACCCTGCGTCGGCGGTCAGTCGAAGCGCGGATCAATTGCGAGGCGCTTTAATGGAATGGGGTAAGTCGGCGTCCATGCTTGAGCAGCTGCGATTGAACGACCATCAGACGCAGGTCATCAACCATCTGAGATCGGAGATTCAAGCGCCTCATTCCCTGGCTTCCGATCCTGATCCGCTAGTTCTAAATGACCGCGAAACCGAGGTGCAGACCTGGCTCGACGGTCATAATGTTCCAAATGCGTGGAACCTCGCGCCGGCGCTGGTCTCATTGGACTGGAGTGCGGACTCGTTGGCGGAACTGACCAATGCCTTTGACGCCCAGGCCGTTTCGATTGTCATAAGATGGCTGGCAGATGGAAGCGCAGTGTTTGCTCTGCTCGATGAAGTGAATACGGGTGCGCAACGAATTTTGGAGATCGTCAAATCGGTCAAGGCCTATTCATATTTGGATCAAGCACCCATTCAGGAAGTGGACATTCACGCCGGATTGGAGAACACTCTGGTCGTATTGCGTCACAAGATAAAGGAAGGTATCAAGATCACGCGCGAGTATTCACCTGACTTACCTCCTGTCGAATCCTTTGGCAGTGAACTAAATCAAGTTTGGACGAATATCATTGACAATGCCATTGATGCGATGGAGGGCCAAGGGGAACTTGCTCTGCGCACGTTTGCCAAAGATGGAAAAGTAGTTGTGGAAATCCGCGATAGCGGGCCCGGTATCCCAGCCGAAATTCAGCAGAGAATCTTCGAGCCGTTTTTTACCACCAAGCCCCCCGGACAGGGAACGGGGTTGGGGTTGCATATCGCGTATACGATTATCCACAACCATTACGGACAAATGCAGGTACAATCCGAACCGGGTAAAACCAGTTTTCAAGTGATAGTCCCTGTGCAATTGCCGCGATAGATTGAGGTTGTTAAGATGACGATCAACGACGATGACGAGCTCAAGCAGATTCTAAGAACGATCCGGACGATTGCGAGCGTTGGTGTTTCATCCAGCAGGGAGAAGCCAAGTTATTGGATTTTCAATTACTTGAAGGAACACGGCTACGAAATGATCCCCGTGAACCCGGCGGCTTCGCAGATTCTGGGCGCAGAAGTTTATCCTGATCTGGCTTCCATACCGAAGAAAATTGATGCGGTGCAAGTCTTCCGAAAATCGGAGGATGTTCCGCCAGTCATCGACCAAGCCATTGAAATCGGGGCAAAAGTCATTTGGATGCAGAAGGGGATTGTAAATGAGGAGGCCGCTCAGAGGGCCGAGTCCGCCGGTTTGAAAGTGGTGATGAATCGCTGCATGATGGAGACGCACCAGCGTTTGCTGTAGGCGGAATCGTTGAGGGATGAAGATTTGGGCTGAGCTACATTTTTTTCTTAGAATTAGGGGTTTTCCCTCATTGACACGGTCACGAATAGGGTGAAAATGAGACCTAAGAGTGATCAGCCACAAACAAAATAGTGTATAGACAACATTAGCTTAGTGGAGCTCGGTGCTCTCCGGGCAGAAGCCTGCTGGCCGCGGAGCGAGAAAGGAAAGATCTCTTGATTTCTTGAACCGCGCAGGACAACGCCATCTGTACGGAACGCCCTTCTACTGCTATGATTATTTGGAGCGCCTGATTCACCTATCTGGAAGGTTTATCAGAATTAACCTGCGACGCGTCACTTTCTTGAACTGGATGATTGCCATTCTGTTGGCTTTAGGCAGTGTGGCGGTTCTTCCTGCGTCGTCCAGCCGTGCCGCGGCAGCGAAGACCCCGCCCGGTCCCGACCGCGTGACTACCCTTACTGTGAATTACACCGCCTACACCTGGTGGATGGCGACGTGGAATAAAAACCAGGTCGTTTGCTCGTTCGTGGTCGATCATGAGGGCCAGCCGACTCTGGGGGAAGTCTATACCAACTGTGATCCAACAGTTTATTACACTTGGAAGGATCAACAGCCTTGTGCGGGCACCGGTATTCCTCATTCCGAATGCAAAGGATATTATCTGTATCTTGTGACGGTGCAACAATCGCAGAAGCAGGTGACCGTGAAACTGCCGCCACCAGCCGTGTGGCTGTCGCTGGCAGGTTGCGAAACCGTTTCGAGGTCCGATACGAACATCTGTGAAAAAACGCCACAATTGCTCTTGAAAGGGGAGGAGCCTCTCCCGAACGAACATATTACTCGCATTGAAGGCACCATGGATGGCCAGCCGTTTTCGTGCGGCGCCAGTTGCGACCTGCAACTTTCATCCACCAGCGACCAGGGCGTCAATTTGCAATTCTGGGCGTGGTCGAGTTATGGCGACAGCAGCGATGTGTTCAGCGCGCAGGTTCGGGTCGAGACTGCCGATGTAGGCAACCCCGATCAGGCCTCCTGGTATGTGGATGTACTTTCCTCGCAGTGGCTCGGCGTTCACCCTGCGACTTGCGCGGATACCTGGGAGGCATTTCCGCCAGTGGGTGGACCTCCGGCTTGGCTGAGCACACCTGCAGATCCAGGAGACTTGAGCAGTGATATTCCATACAACTATCTTTCTGCCAACTTGATCCTGCAGGGCGCAGTGGATGCCAGCCGTTGTCCGGATGGAGGCTGGTCTGCGGATGGAACCGTCAATCAATGCGGATTGGAAGCGGCGCGGCCCTCGGTGGATGCATGGCAGAATCAATTTGATTCGTTGATCCTCAATACGGCTCATACCACCGGTGTTCCGGCGCAATTGCTCAAGAATCTGTTCGCGCGTGAAAGCCAGTTCTGGCCCGGGGTGTTCCGTGCCAGTTCCGATGCAGGACTGGGCCAACTGACGAATAACGGCGCAGACACGGCTTTGCTTTGGAATCCATCGTTCTACAGCCAATACTGTCCGCTCGTGCTTTCCTCCCAGGTCTGCAGCAGGGGATATGTTCACCTCAAGGCCAGCAATCAGAAGTTGTTGCGTCAGGCACTGGTCGGTAGTGTGGACGCCGCCTGTCAGGATTGTCCGCTGGGCATTGATTTGAGTCAGGCCAACTTCAGTGTAGGAGTGTTCGCGCATACACTGCTGGCCGAATGTGAACAGACCGCACAGGTCATTCTCAACAACGTGCCGTCCACCTCCACGCAATCGGCAGGAGACTTTGCTTCGTATGAAGATTTATGGAAGTTCACACTGGTCAACTACAATGCTGGATCAGGTTGTTTAGGCTTGGCAATCAACCAAACTTGGAACACAAACCATAAACTCACCTGGGATTTGCTTTCATCAAACTTCACCCCTGTCTGCGCTCCTGCGGCCGCGTATGTGGACGATATCAGCAAATAGTATTACCGCGCAACGCTGAAATGGGTGTTATTCGATGAGATAAGAGAAGGCATGGCATTCTTGCTCCTGCCACACGGCCAAGTTGAAGGGAGACGAAGTAAGCCATGCCCACAAGAATTGCAACGGAAGCGGGTCAAGGCAGTCGGCAAAGTTGGATGGAAACTGGTCCGGTACCGGAGTGCAACTTGAGCAAAGGGGATGCGGATCAGTTTTTCACGGAATTGACGAAGTATATGAAAGAATTTGGAAGGGTGTTGGTGCATATTCCGGTCAAGTAGCACAAGAGCGACACGGACCAATCTATTGGTGCGGTCTGTTGGTCAACTCTGTGCGCAAAAAGGTTGAGTAAAGGTCTTTGGCAGCGGCTCGGTGGGGAAGATTGCCGGGGTTGCCTTGGAGAAGGTTGTTTTTGGAAAGATTGCGCAGGGCGGGCGAAGAAAGCACGGGCGGATTGGCGGCGCGATTTGGACGGTTTTTTCAGACTTGGCAGCTCGAAAGTGTGAGGGAAAGACAAATTGGGTATTGACTTTTTCTTCAAAACATGTACAATAACTTTGTAAGTAAAGTTAACTTACAAAGTCGAGCCAATGTGACTATCCAAAAGGCCACACATCAGGAAACAAAAAAGCACAACCGGGACCTGGTCCTCAAGACGATTTTTGAAGCTGAGACAATTAGCCGGGCTCAGATCGCCCGCACCACGCGCTTGACAAGGCCAACGGTCTCGGATGTGGTCAGCGGCTTGCTGGCTGAGGATTTGGTGGAAGAGGTGGGAATCGGTTCTTCGATCGGCGGTAAATCTCCCATCTTATTAAGCCTGGTAAAAGACTCGCGCTACATGATCAGCTTGAACCTGGCCTACGACCAGTTCTGCGGTGCAGTGGTGAATCTGCGAGGTGAGGTCAAGGCAATGGAGTCAATTCCGGTGGCTGGTCAAGATGGCCAGCAAGCCTTGGGGAAGGTCTACGAAATCCTGGATCGCCTTACAAATTTGGACTGGAAGCCTTTGGTTGGAATTGGCGTTGGGACCCCGGGTTTGATCAATACGCGGGAAGGCATGATCGTCAATGCGGTGAATCTAGATTGGCAGAACTTGCCGCTCGCCCAGTTGCTGCAGGATCGCTTTCACTTGCCAACACACATCATGAACGACAGTCAGGCCGCGGCAATTGGTGAATATGTATATGGGGGCGGTTATGCGTCGGACGAGAATCTGGTGGTCATCAATGTAAGGCAGGGGATCGGCGCGGGCATTTTGATCAATGGCCGCTTGTTCCAGGGTGACGGTGGCGGTGCGGGTGAGATAGGTCACGTGGTGGTGCAGGAGAACGGACTGCAGTGTCGGTGTGGAAAGCGCGGCTGCCTCGAAACATTAGCCAGCACCCGAGCCGTCGTCCAGCGCGCGCAGATTCTCGCACCTGAGGTTGCTCCCTCTGCTTTGGCCGGAAATCCCGCTGCCATCACGTTCGATTCGTTGGTAGATGCATTTGCTTCGAATGATGCTCTGGCCAAACAGGTTGTTCTGGACGCCGCGCACTACCTGGGTGTTTCGATAGCCGGCTTGGTGAGCACGCTCAACATTAAACGATTTGTGCTGACCGGCGACATGACCCGTTTTGGTCAGGCATGGCTGGATGCAGTACGCGCGGCGACCGCACAAGCCACGCTTTCCAAGTTGGCCGAAGACACCAGCATTGACATCGGCAAGGTTGACTACCGCGGCTGCATCCTGGGTGCCTCGGCGCTTACGCTGCTGGATGGTTATTCGCTTTTGTTCCTGCACTCCCCCAGCGATTGATTTCAAAGGACCTCTGTGCTGATGCCGGTTTTCGAATTGATCAAGCCTCGTCATATTCCGCCACTGGATGCAGACTTTCGCCCGGCTGTACTCGCGAATCGGGATTTTCAGAAGCTCGCAAAGAAAAACGGAGTTCCTTTGGTAATTGGCCTGGAGCGCACGACGGGACAGTTGTCTCGATACGAACGATATGTATTTCCCGAATCGCATCCGCGGGCGGCGTCGAATTCTTATTATGCGGAGCGGTTAGTGAAATTCCTGCTGTGGCAGCGCGGTGCGTACAAAGTGTATCTGGGCGGGCCGCCCTCCGTGGGCAATTTTATTCGTGATGCTTATTCCGCGAACGGTCAGCAAAAATTCGACTATCACTTCATGGGCGGGCAGGTATACGAAAAGCCATTTGAAGTTCTGGTTTGCAAAGAGGATCAAGTGCCTGCCGCATGCGAGTCCGGAGCGCGGCTCGGCCGCCATTTGCAGGGATGTCGCATCGGCTTTGACCTAGGCGCATCGGATCGCAAAGTCAGCGCAGTTGTGGATGGGCAGGTTGTCTTCAGTGAAGAAGTCGTTTGGGAGCCCCGCAAGCATTCCGATCCTGAATATCACTATCAGCAGATCGTACAAGCGCTGAAAACGGCGTCCGCCCACATGCCCCGCGTGGATGCGATCGGAGGCAGCTCGGCCGGAATCTATATCGATAATCGGCCGATGGTCGCTTCGTTATTCCGATCTGTTCCAGAGGGTCGTTATCATGAAGTTCGCGACCTGTTCCTGCGGCTCCAGACGGAAATGGGTGTTCCCCTGGAAGTTATCAATGACGGTGACGTAACGGCGCTGGCCGGCTCGATGTCCATTGAGGACAATGGCATTTTGGGGATCGCTCTGGGGTCGAGTGAAGCCGCGGGTTATGTGGACACGAACGGACATATCACCGGCTGGCTGAATGAATTGGCTTTTGCGCCGATTGATTACAACCAGTCTGCGCCGATTGAAGAATGGTCCGGCGATCGCGGCTGCGGGGCATCCTATTTTTCCCAGCAATGTGTTTTTCGGCTTGCGCCCAAGGCGGGAATTGAAATCCCATCCGACTTAAGCGATGCGGACAAGCTTAAATTGGTTCAGGACAAGCTGGAGTCGGGGCATGACGGCGCGCTCAAAATCTGGCAGAGCATGGGAATTTATCTGGGGTATGGTCTGGCGCATTACGCCGACTTTTATGATATCCAGCATGTTTTGATCCTGGGTCGGTGTACCTCGGGCAGAGGTGGCGAGTTGCTGCTCGAAGGGGCGGAAGCTGTGTTGGAGACTGAATTTCCCGAACTGTTCGAGCAGATTCAACTTCATCTGCCGGACGAGAAAATTCGCCGGATTGGGCAGGCAGTGGCCGCGGCTAGTCTGCCATCGCTGAGTTCATAGGCAAGGGCATTATGCATTTTCATTTGGATACATCAGAAATCTTCATTCCCGATCAGCTACCCATGGAACAGGCGTTGGCGCGAACTACGCATCTTTGTGTATCCGCCCACCAGGATGATATCGAGATCATGGCGGCTCAACCGATTCTGGAATGTTTCCGGCAGAAGGATAAATGGTTTGCCGGCGTCGTAATCACCGATGGACGCGGCTCGCCGCGCGATGGTTTCTACAAGGAGTTTACGGACGAGGAAATGAGGCTCGTTCGATTCAAGGAGCAACGCAAGGCGGCAATTGTCGGGGAATACGCCGCGCTTGTGCTGTTGGATTACCCGAGCAAGGTTGTGAAGGATGCGTCGAGGAGCGAACCGGTGGACGACCTGGTTGCGTTGCTCAAGGCTACCAGCCCCGACTACATTTATACGCATAACCTTGCTGATAAACATGATACGCACGTGAGTGCCGCATTAAGGGTTATCTCAGCCATTCGCAATTTACCTTCGGAACAGCGCCCCAAAAAGCTCTATGGATGCGAAGTCTGGCGGTCGCTGGACTGGATGGAAGATTCGGACAAATTGCCCATGAACCTCTCTGAACACGAAAATCTACAAGCCGCATTGTTGGGCGTTTTTGATTCGCAAATCGCAGGCGGCAAACGTTACGATCTGGCGTCCATGGGCCGCCGCCGCGCGAACGCTACTTATTTTGAGACGCACGGCGTTGACATGGCCACTGGCCTTTCCTATGGCATGGACATGACACCTTTGATCGTTGATGACAAATTGGATCCAGGGGCATTTGTCCATGAAATCCTGCAGCACTTTGTCCAGGATGTAAGCCAGCGGATTACAAGGTTCAATTGAATGTTTAAAAATTCCTTGTCCATTCTGAAACATGTGAACGAAAGGAGGCTGAGCGGAAAAGTCACCTTGCTGGTTGATTGTCGTTCAAAATCTTTCAAACGAAAACTATAAGGAGAAGAATACATGCGTACCAAATTGCTCGTTATGCTTGTCCTGGTGAGCGTTCTGTTCAGTGCCTGTGCGCAGGCCACTCCCACGGCAGCTCCTGCCACTCAGGCCCCGGCTCCTGCAGTACCGACCGCGGCTCCAACCACAGCACCGACAACGGCACCTGCCTCTGTAGTTCTTAATGTGGCTGTCGTCGACTATGTAAAGGGCACGACGGATACGTGGCTGGAGAATACAATTGTCCCTGCCTTCAAAGCGCAACATCCTGAAGTCAGCGACGTTCAATTCACCTGGTTGACATGGGGTACCTACAATGATGTTCTGGCCGGCTACTTCAATACAGGGACGGGCCCTGACATTATCAACTTTGGTTCCGAATACATTGCCCAGTACGGCTCGCAGTTGGCTGATCTGACTCCTTACCTTGGCAAGGATGCCTGGCCCGATTACGCGCAGTACATTCCCTCCACCATGGCTGGCGTTACCACGGCTGATGGCAAGCTGCGCGGTCTGCCTTGGTTGATCGCTCCGCGCGCGTACATGTGCAACATGACCGAATTGCAGGCGGCTGGCCTTACTTCCGTGCCGACCACTTATGCAGACTGGATCAAGGAAGCGAAATCTGCCACCATCATCAAGAATAATGCCCTGCAACAGGCCGGCTTGGTCGTGACCGGCAAATTGGACGACTGGCAGGAATACATTGGCCTGATCTGGGGTCTCGGTGGTCAACTGTATAATCCTGACGGCACGTCGAATTTCTCGAGCAAGGAAAGCCAGGCCGCGCTCAAGTTCATGTACGACCGCCGCCGCGCTGAATATCCGAGTGAGACCGTTGCAGATCTTCCCCAGACGAATGGCAATCGCCTCTCCGATGGTTCCGCGGCCTGCGTCCTCGGCAACATGTGGGGTTTCCCGGCCGCAACGGATCCGGTTTGGAACAACATTCAGCTGGCTCCGTATCCGACCGACGCCGACTTCCCCAACAGCAAGCCCATCTCGATGGTCTTTCAGGACTGGCTGGGTATTCCAGCCTACTCCAAGAACGTGGCACTGGCTGCTGATTTCTTGAAAATGCTCGGCTCTGCTGATAATCAGTTTACTTATAACAAGGGCTTCGGCTCATTCCCGCCGCGCAAGGATGCCTGGCATGATTATACTGATACTACCCTGATGAAGAATATCGGCAACATCATGGACCAGTACGGAGTTGCCTTCTCGGATGTCCGCGATACCGCCAAGCTGGTTACCATCCTGCAGAAGGAAATGCCCGCCTACTTTACTGACCAGGAGGATCTTGCCACCGCAGTGGCCAACATCGATCAACAATACACACAAGCCCTCAAAGACGATGGCTGGATTAAATAGGCAGCAAGCATAGTTGCAATTATCGATGGGGATGATCTCATCCCCATCGATACGAACATTAATCCGAGGACCGATCATGGCTAATCCTTATCTAAATACTGTTTACTGGGCCGCCGCCACGGTTTTGTTCATCATCATCACTAGTTTGATTTCCGGTGCATCGGCGCGCTTCGTGGTTAAGATAAGGGGCGGCACGAAAAAACTCCAAGAGCGGGCCTTCGCAGGTTATCTGTTTGCCGCTCCCTGGGTCGTCGGATTCTTGATCTTCGTCCTCATACCCATGGTGTTGTCCCTCTATTGGAGCTTTAACAAGGTCGAACCCCTGAAGCCGGTAATTTGGGTTGGCTTAAAGAACTACCTTGATCTCTTTGGTGACAGCGATTTTAAGTACGCCTTTCTGAACTCGCTTTTCATCACCGTGATCGGCCTGCCTTTGCAAATCGGTGCGGCCTTGATCTTGGCGCTCTTGCTCAGCCAAAAATTGCGCGGGATGCGCCTGTTTCGGGTGGCGTTCTATATGCCGGTTGTGCTGGGCCTGAATTCAGCAGTGTTGTTGTGCTGGGGTTTGATGTTTAACGCCAATAATGGCATCGTCACGCAGATTATCCAGGGCCTGGGTCAAATTTTTGTGCCCTTTAACTGGCTTGACCGGCTCTTCATCTATATCAATGAGCTGATCAGCGCGGCATTCCTGGGTTTTCAATCGGGCAGGTATAAGATTTTGCAGAACGTGATCAGCGCCGGCTTTCCCGCTGCAGACCGGGTCCCGCTCTGGCTGCAATCTCCTCTCTGGACCAAGACGAGCCTCATCATTCTGCTGATCTGGAGCTGCGGGACGATGATGATCTTCTATCTGGCGGCCCTGAATAACGTCCCCCAGGAGATCTACGAAGCTGCCGAAGTGGACGGGGCCAATGCATGGCAGCGCTTTTGGAACGTGACCTGGCCGTTGATTACCCCCTACACTTTTTACAACTTGATCGTGGGGATGATCGCCATCATCCAGCTTTTCAATGAACCCTATGTGCTATTTTATAATACTCCTACGGTGGCCCAATCGGCTCAATCCGTGGTGTACTACCTGTACATAAATACCTTCCGCTTTAACCGGATGGGATACGGGTCTGCCATCTCCTGGTTTTTGCTGATTGTCATTATGTTCATTACCTTAATCCAGTTTCGATTGCAGAATCGTTGGGTGCAGTACGATCTGCGATAGGAGTAATCGATGAGCGCCCTCCGCCGACCGACTGATCATGGAATCGTTCCTCTCATCATTCGAGAGAGAAAGGGATTCAAGTTATTTCCTTTCCTATGGAAAATCCTTCTATACCTTGTGTTGCTTGTTGGCGCTGCCATTACGCTCTTTCCATTGTTCTGGATGATTTCAACCTCATTCAAAACCGAGGCCGAGTCAAATGCCTCCCGGATTATCTGGTTGCCGCATCAAGTCCAGCTGGACGCCTATAAGGCAATCCTTGCCAATAAAGATTTTCTGATCGCCTACGCCAATTCAATTTTCGTTACCATCATTGCGCTGCTGGGGACCGTGATCACGATCGCACTTGTCGCTTATGCGTTTAGCCGAATCGAATGGCCGGGCAGGAATCTCGTGTTCTTCCTGATGCTGTCGACCATGATGATTCCCACTCAATCGCTGGCCGTACCGCAATATATGATCTTTCTGAAATTCAAATGGGTCGGTACGTTCAACCCGATTGTCATCCCGGGCTTCTTCGCTGGCGGCGCCGCGATGATTTTCCTTCTGCGTCAGTTCATGGCGCAAATCCCCAAAGAATTGGACGAAGCAGCCCTGATGGACGGTGCCACTCATTTGCAGATTTGGTATTACGTGATCATGCCGTTATGCCGCCCGGCAATTGCCACGATCAGCGCTATACTGTTCGTGGGCATCTGGAACAGCTTGCTTTATCCCCTGATTTTCCTGACCTCCACCAAGTTGTACACCTTGCCGATCTTTGTAACCACATTGTATAACCCGCAAATGCCAAGCCAGCCCTGGCCGACGATCATGTCGGCATCCGTCTTGACTGCGCTCCCACTCTTGATCATTTTCTTCTTTGCACAGCGCTACTTGATCGAGAGCATCGTGCTTACCGGCTCGAAAGGTTAAATCCCTGAGAAGTCGCCTGTTGACTGATTGGATTCAAGACAGCCCGGGAAAGGATATGTCATGAAGGCCTCGATGGGAGAAATGATTGGCCAGCGGCTGATGCTGGCCTTTCAGGGCAAAGAGCAATTGTCGGCTGAGATTCGAAAAGCCATCAAACAATTCAGGCCAGGCGGCATGACTCTTTTTAGAAGCCATAATATTGATGATCCTCCACAGGTGAAACACTTGACCGATTTGCTTCAGAGCGCTGCCCGTGAAGCGCGGCTTCCGCCGCTCTTAATTGCTGCCGACCAAGAGGGCGGTCAATTGATGGCGGTTGGCAATGGAACAACCTTGCTGCCAGGCAATATGGCGCTCGGCGCAACAGGCTCAACGGATCTATCGCGCCGCGCCGGGGAGGTGCTGGGACGCGAACTTGCCGCGATGGGCATCAACGTCAATTACGCGCCGTGCTGCGACGTAAATTCGAATCCGGACAATCCAGTGATCGGCATCCGCTCATTCGGCGAAAATCCTGCGGCGGTCGCTGAACTGGCATCTGCCATGGTGACTGGGATTCAATCCGCGGGCGTTGCTGCCTCAGCCAAACATTTTCCGGGCCACGGCGATACGACCAGCGATTCGCATGCGGAATTACCGGTTGTTTCTCATGCGCTGCTTCGTTTGCGCGCCGTGGAGTTTCCTCCTTTTGAATCCGCGATTCGAGCCGGGACGAAAATGGTGATGACGGCGCATTTGGCTTTGCCCGCCATTGACGGTTTGGACGCATCGCCAGCCACTCTTTCATCCGCCGTCCTGAAAGGTCTTTTGCGCAATCAGCTTGGATTTCAAGGCGTGATCATCACCGACGCGATGGATATGCACGCTATCACGCAGGGCAATGCGCTGGGGGCAAATGCAGTTCGCGCCGCGGCATCCGGTGCCGACTTGTTACTGATGACAACGGATCCGAACGACCAGGACTTGGTTCACACGAACCTGTTGCGGGCCGCGAAAGATGGAACGCTTGCCGCCCAAGATCTAACGGATTCCGCTGAAAGAATATCTTCCCTGAAGAGATGGTTGGCGAATCGAGAAACCAAATATGGTTTGGACGTTGTCGGATGCAGCGATCATCGCAGAGTCGCAGATGAGATCGCATCGCGGTCCATCACGCTGGTGCGCGATCATGCTAAGATCTTGCCACTTTGCCTGGCATCCGGACAAAGAGCCGCCGTGATCGTTCCCAGGCCAGTCGATCTCACTCCGGCCGACACGTCATCATACGAATCACCTGCGCTGGCATCCGCATTCCGAAAATATCACCCCGAAACCGATGAGTACTCCGTTTCACACGCTCCCACGCAGCAGGAAATCGCAGGAGTCCTCGACCGGATTTCAAACTATAGCCTGGTCGTGATTGGAACGCTGAATGCGTTCAGTGAACGCCGACAGCAGGAATTGGTCCATCAGATTCTGCTGCGAAATATTCCCACGATCGTGATCGCGATGCGACTGCCTTATGACCTGATGTCCTTCCCGGGGGCTCCAACCTATGTTTGCACCTATTCTCTTCTTGAACCGTCCATGGGGGCGGTGGCATCCGCTTTGTTCGGGCGGGGCAAGTTTCAGGGAAGACTTCCAGTTTCAATACCGCATTTATATCCGGCGGGATATCCTTCTGATTTATGAGGGCACGTTCATAATCATTGTTTAGTTTAGCGCGGGCTTCTTCAACGGGGTGATTTGTGCTGGTCTGATCTTGTCCTAACGGTATGCTACTGATCGTCTCATCAATAATTGAACTTTTCAGATGGGCAGGCCCGCTCCGGCAAATAAGTATTGAACGAGCTGGGGTCTGCGCCGCAGGCGAGCAACTGCGGAATAGACTTGGCAATGGAGGTCGAGCAGATCCGTGCCGCAGACGTTGGCTAATTCGGCATACTTGTGTTGGCCCCAGATACCTTCATCGGGATTGAGATCGGGCGCATAAGGCGGCAGGAACTCCAAATGGATGTGCCTGGCGGCCCCATTGGCCAGATATTCACACACGTCCCGATTGCGATGAAGGGGTGAGCGGTCCCAGATTACCAGGAGCTTCCTTGCGATCTGTGAATGCATGTGTTCCAAGAAATGAACGCTATCCATGCCAGTCAACGCTTCGTAACTTGAGCGGGTAAACAGCCAGCCCCGGGGCGTGATGGCGCTCATCATCGAAAGAGGATTGCGCGTTTCCAAGACCTTCCGCACCGGGGTTTGGGCCAACGGGGCATCGGTCCGCAACAGGGCCGGCAGCAAATAGAAGCCGGATTCATCCACAAAAAGGAGGATTCTGGGCTCCAAAGCGGCTCTTGCGTAAATCTCGAACCAGGTGTGGGTACGCCAATGGGTACTCTTCGCTTCGTTGCGTTGGAGGGCTCGCTGCATGGGCTGTTGCGGCGTCCAGCAAAGCTCCTGCAGCAAACGCGCCACATGCGACCGGTGGCACGAAACACCAAACTCCCATTCGATCACCTGCTTTGCTCTGCGGCAGGTCCGCACGTCGCCGCGAAATCCATAGGCTTCCGCGCCGTGCGAAAGCAGGTCCGGAATCAATTGCCTTTGGGCCTCGCTGGGTGCCGGCGGACGCGCAGGCGGCGAATGCAGGCGCAAACTCGGCTTCCCATGCGCTTTGGCCTTGTGCAGCCATTGGCTCACGACGCCCTTGCTGACCTTCAGGGCCACCGCTATTTCGGACTGCATTCAGCCACTCCGCTTCAACTTGAGAGCATGAAACCGCCGCTGCTCTTTCCAATTCCGTTTGCCTGCCTTTTCCTCAGACATGTCACAGTGGTAACATGTCCAACAGTTTCATTATTTATGAGACAATCAGTAAGCTTCGGCACTGGCATCACAAGGGCGGGCCAATGTATAATGTGCAAACCGTAAGCGAAGGAAATGAAGGATTGCGCTCGCCTTAGATCACAGTTTTCTGATGATTGCGGCGTTCCATTCTAATTTTGAGAGGTAGTCCTATGGAAAAAGAAGATGAGTTGACCCAGACCGCGCATGTGGGCATACGACGGCGTATCGAATACAAGTGGATCACGCTCAGTGTGACCACAATTGGCTCGCTGATGGCGGCGATCGACAGCACGATCGTGATTCTGGCGCTCCCCGATATGATGGTGAAACTTCACGCCGACCTAATCGAGATGGTCTGGGTCATCATGGCCTACATCCTGATCAGCACCGTTTTTTTGCTGACCTTTGGGCGGGTGGCGGATATGCTGGGGCGGGTGCGGATGTACAACCTTGGTTTTGTTGTTTTCACGGTGGGTTCTGCTTTATGTGGTATCTCGCAGAGTGCCACGCAGCTGATCCTGTTCCGCCTCGTCCAAGGCTCCGGCGCGGCGTTGATGATGGTGAACAGCCCGGCCATTATCACCGAGGTTTTTCCGGCGAACGAGCGCGGGCGGGCGCTCGGTATCAACGGCATCACTTGGGCACTAGGCGGGATTGTCGGCCCCCTACTGGGGGGCGTGATTCTCGCGGCCGCCAGCTGGCGCTGGATATTCTATATCAATGTGCCGATTGGAATTATCGGCACAGTGTGGGGTTATCGCGCTCTGCATGAAATGTCAAAGCCCAAACAGGGCGAACGTTTTGATCCGGTCGGAGCGGTAACTTTTAGTTTCGGCTTGGTTTCCCTTTTGATCGCGCTGACGCTCGGCATCCAGTATAGCTGGACATCCCTACCGATTCTGTCGCTCTTTGTCGTGTTCGCGGTTATGTTTGTTGTTTTCTTTGTCTGGGAACGCCGCCCGGTAAATCCGGTGCTGGACCTCTCGCTGTTCCAAAACCGCGTCTATAACTTTTCAGTACTGGCCGCGATGCTCCAATCCCTTGCCATGTTCGCTGTCGACTTCTTAGTTGTCTTTTATCTACAAGGAGTGCGCGGCTACAGCCCTTTGACGGCGGCCCTGCTGCTCATGCCGCTCCCTCTGGTGAGCGCCGTGGTGGGACCGTTGAGTGGACTGCTTGCCGACCATATCGGGGCACGCATCCCTGCAACGCTTGGCGTATTATTGCAGGCTGTCGCACTGGTATGGTTCATCTCGCGGCTTTCGCCTGCAACACCTTACTGGGAGCTCGCGGTGGGCTTAGCCTTAATGGGCTTGGGCGGCGGCTTGTTCTGGTCGCCAAACACAAGCGCCGCCATGAACGGTGCGCCGTTGTCACGGCTTGGCATCGCTTCGGCAACGCTTGCCACTTTGCGTCAAACAGGGATGGTCACAAGTTTTGCCCTGGCCCTGGCCGTTGCGGCGGGGAGTCTGCCAAGCGATGTGGTGATGGATCTCTTCGTGGGCACGAACGTTGCACTCGGCTCGGAGATGATGCAGGCCTTCATCGTTGGCATCCAGAATGCTTTTATAGTTTCCGCTTTGCTATGCCTGGTTGCGGCCGGCTTTTCACTCGTGCGTGGCAAAGAAAATCGCCAACAACAAGTACAGTCGGATGCGTCGGCAAACTAAGACTATCGACAACCGCGTTGGGCTACAGCCTGGTTTTGTAGTGGACAGCCGAGACCGCTCTTAATCGTTCGGCAGAACTCTCGGGCGTAATATCGCGCTGCGGCATGGCAAGCATCTCATACCCTACCATGAACTTGCGGACCGTGGCCGAGCGCAACAGCGGCGGGTAAAAGTGAGCATGAAGGGTCCATTCCGGATGAGCTCGGTTGTCAAACGGCGCCTGATGGAATCCCATGGAATAGGGGAAAGAGACATTGAATAGGTTGTCAAAGCGAGTGCTCACTTGCTTCAGAACTTCGGCCAAAGCCGCGACCTCGTCGAATGTCAACTCTGCTAGATACGCCAGAGGCCGATGAGCTACTACCAATACTTCAAAAGGCCAAACCGCCCAGAATGGCACCAGGGCTGTGAACCGCGAATTCTGGAACACGACCCGTTCCCCGCGTCTATGTTCCTCCTCCACGTAGTCAATCAGCAGAGGCTTGCGATGCTGAGCCAGATATGCGCTTTGAGAAGCAAGCTCCTTATGGATCTCGTTCGGTAATTCTGACTGCGACCAGATCTGACTGTGGGGATGAGGGTTGGAGCATCCCATCATTGCGCCTTTGTTTTCGAAAACCTGCACATTCGTTATGAAATCTCTTTTGCCTAATTCCTCGGTTTGTTCTGTCCAGGCGGTGATGATGGTTTGGATGGCGGGAAGGTCAAGCTCCGGCAGGGTCAGGTCATGGCGGGGGGAAAAACAAACCACTCGGCACAGTCCCTTCTCGGGTATGGAGACCAGCAACGGATGCCCCGAACGGGAATTCTCTGCAACCACCCCAGGCAATAATGAGGGGAAGTCATTGTCGAAGACAAAGGTACCGGCGTAATTAGGATTCCTGATTCCGCCGGCGCGTTCATTCCCCGGACACAGATAACAGTCAGGATCGTATGGGAGCAAGTTTTCAGAAGCGGGCTTTTCTAGTTGACCGAGCCAGGGACGCTTGGCTCGGTGAGGAGAAACCAGCACCCAGTCACCCGTTAATGGGTTGAAGCGGCGATGCGGCGAATCGAACATCGGCTGAGTCTTGATCCTTTCTCTGCGAAATTATTCCAACGCTCCTTCATTTTCTCCGCTTTCAAGTGTATCCCATTCATTGGCAAGCCGACTGGGATCGAGCGGCCTAGGACGTTGCCTTCCTCCGGGCGGCTGAGACTGTCACCAGCGTCATTGGTTATTTTGAATGATGGCTAATTGCCTGCGTTGCCCAGGTCCGTGCCGCCATCATCGCTGAGAAGCCATAAATGTGGATCCCGAGCATGAGGGCATGTTCGATCTCCGCGGCGGACGCGCCTGCATCAAGGGCACGATGCACATGAGATTGGACTGCGCTTTCGGATTTGGTCGCAGCAGCCATCCCCAGTTTGATCAACTCGCGCGTCTTGGCATCCAACGGTCCGGACCCGGCAATCGCCTCTCCAAGATTTTCGTAAGCCCGATACACCTCCGGATGCTTCCTGCGAAACTGCTGGTACGGTTTGGGAAGTCTGCTCATCTCTACCTCCTAATTCTCTTTGGCTGGACGCTCCATGGTCACGCACATTTCTGCGGACTCGATCAAATAATAACCCTCATTCGCACATGTTCGGCATAAGGTTGCGCCGTTGACGATCACTTCGCGTTCATTTATGATTTCTTCGCCACAATACTCGCACTGGACGCGCGCTAGTGGATCGCTGATCAGCTCCGTCAATGTCGGATGAAGCTTGACTTCTTGAATTCGCAATAATTCCGCATCAGGCATGAGCTCATAGCCTTGTAGTTGGGCAAAATAACGACGCGGCTCGTTGGGCGCATAGAGCAGCGCGCGCTCCCGCACATTCAACCCGGGCGAGATTCGGACCGCACGCCCCGTCTTAACATCGGCAAACGTAGCCGCCAGCTTGCCAAGGTCGTTGACGTGTAAGGTGCGATGCCCGATCGTTGCGCCAGTGGCGACCTCGATGCCGTCCGCAAAACAACCGTCGCTTTCAAGGATGATCAGCGCCGTGCTTTTGTTGACGGGTGACTCCAATCCCAGCGTTCCCAATCCGGCCAGGCCGATGCGGACGCCCAGCACTTGCCGTGGGCAGAGATGATCGTGTCGAGACGAGGATTGCTTGAGCAAATCCGATATGCAACGAGACATGAAAACTCCTTTGACTAATCCGTGCGCAGAATCAAATGCTGATCTGCTGTGATTTCAACGCGCAAAGAACGCAGTGGATTTTGAGCCGGTCCGCGCAACACGTTTCCATTCGCATCATAACGAGAACCATGACATGGGCACCCAAAACCGTAATCTTGTTGCATGACCGTGCAGCCCAGATGTGTGCAAACCAGACTCAATGCCGTGAAACCGGTTTGGCTGTGGATCAGAACCGCCGGAACGTCCGGAACAAGGGAGCGGCTTCCGATTGGATAATTCTCCATCGGCCCGATATCGAATTCCGTCTTCACGGGCGGCTCGGTTTGATAATTCAGAAAGCGAATCAGCGCGCCGATGCCCAACGCCCCGCTGATCGTCAGCAGGACAGTCGTGATGAGCTTGAAAAAGTCGCGGCGGGATAGCTCGGGCATATTAGCGTTGAACCGAATGGCAGGCGTGGCAATAGGCCGATGACTGATCAGTTCCGTTCTGCGTACAGCCGCTGCCCATCACCGGCGGGATAGTGAAAACCTGACCGGTGGCTTTGCCGACAAGCTGATACGTTCCGTCGGGCAGGAGACGCGTGTTCCACAAAGGCTCACCTTTTTCGGTGACGAGAATCGTATCACCTAATTGCAAATCCACAACCGGATTCAATTGGGCCTGACGGAACGCGATGTCGTTCGGATCGGTGAGCGTCTTGGTCAGCGGCAATTGCGTGGGTGTGCCGTGGCAGGTCTTGCATTGAATGTACTGGATATCCGCCTCGTTGGAGTGAATATCGCCGTCGCCCATGGCTTCGATGCGCGTATGGCAGTCGATGCAATCCAATTCATACTCGCACTTGGTGAATTGGGCAATGGGCTGATAATAATTCTGCAGGCGGTTGTCCGGCTGGGGCTGGTCCGTGCGCTGCAGGAAGGTCATGGTTTGCAGGTCATAATTACCGCGATTATGGCAGGTGTTGCATTGGGTGTATGGAATGTCGGTCGTCAATTCATGAATTTGACCTTGGGGATATGAGGCGACGTTGGGTGTATGACATGCCGCACAGCCGGTCAGCCGATCGAATTGCGGACCGGGCAGCGGCTGGGCGTTGATATGGCAGAACAAACAATTCACTGCAAATTTCTGGATGAGTGGATTCGTCTGTTTCGCCGGATCGAAGGCCTGAAGAACTGGCACACCCGTTGTGGTCGTGATCTGATTATCGCTCTCCGCCCGGATGCCGAAGCGGGCGGTCAAGTCCGATTCCGCGCCGAAGGTATAGAGGATGTTCGTGATCGCGCCGGCGTAGGTGGATTGAACGCTGGTCATCACACGCTGGATGTGGTTGTTGTTATCCGCGGCACCACCAGAGTGACAATTGCTTCCGCCACAATTTTCTTGTACCACCGATAAGTCTGAGGGATTCGCTCCGCCGCGCAACGTGCTGTGCGCTAGGTCGGCATTCAAGGCCAGGGCCACGCCACCGTGACAGATCACGCAGCCAAAGGTTTTGACCGGATGGGACGGACTGATCTGCGGCAAATCACTGTGGCACGTGAGACAATATTCCGGTTTGCCGGTCAGCGTTGGTATCAAAACAATCGGTTTGGGTTGACGCGAATTCATCCACCACGCGGCGACTATGGCAAACAGAAGGATGGCGGAACCCAATGCGATCAAGCGTTTCATAACTCTAGGACGAGGGCAGACTCCCGAAGATGGTTAAGATAATAATCAATAAAGCAACAACCGCGAAAACAAATTGTGCCACTCGATTGGAACGCGGCAACCAGCTTCCCAATTCGGCATCGGCGGGCTTGGGAAAGACGTATGGAATCAGCGCCAGGATAATCAGGATCGTCAACGGAACCAGCACGCCCCAGAAGAAGGGATCGCCCCACTTGAGGATTTGCTGAACCCAGAGAAAGAACCACGGCGCGCGCGCGTTGCCTGACATGATGTTGATATCCGTAATGGGTTGCGCGATCGGCGCGGGGATGAACGCCGCGAAAAGTATCAAAGCCGCGCCAGTGAGCAGCATCACCAGGACTTCGCGTCGAAGTAATTCGTTGCGCGTGATCCGTTCCTTATCCACGCGCAGACGCGGCGGTGGAACGGCGATCCCTCCATCGCGGCGGACGCGGAAGATGTGCCAGATCATCATAATGATCGCGACAAGCGTCAGTCCGAAAATATGCCAGGCGTAGAACCGGATCAGGGTTGGCAAGCCGGGCCGGGTGCCGCCTGTGAGAACGATGTAAAGCGAATTGCCGATCCACGGGACGGTCTTGATGAGATTCGTGCCAACCACCAATGCCCATTGAATTCCCTGATCCCATCGAAGGATATAACCGGTGAAGTCGAGCAGGATGGCCAGGACGAACAATGCCAAACCAAGCAAATAGTTGAAGCGCCGGGGCGGAGCATAGGAACCGGTAAAGACCACGCGTGCCAGATGAACTGCGCTGACGACCAAGAGAAGTTGCGCGGCCCAGAAGTGAATGTTGCGAATCAGTCCGCCGAACGGGACGAGATAGCTGATGATTTGAATCGATGATGCGGCCTGGTCGGGCGTGGGAACGTAATAGAACATTTCAAGGACGCCCGTCGCACCCAGCACGAGGATCAGGAAGACGGCTGTCCCGCCTGCACCGAGCGTATATCGCCAGCGCGACTGTTTGGCTGGAATTGTCGGTGGATGGAGGTGGTGAAAGAAGGTGGGGCGCATGTGAATACCGCTAAATGATAACTGAGAAAAAGGACAAAAACCGCTCCGTGACCGGAGCGGTTTTTGGCTAGTCGGATGCTGCGTGCTGGCCGTCTTCATCTTCAAAAAGCGGAAGATATTTGGCGGCCAATCCAAATGCAAGGATGCCGAAAGAGAAGATACCGACTGAAATGGAAAGCTCAGGCAGGGATGGAATGTAATGCGCGTTGAATTGCATCAGGCTCGGGATGTAAGTCAAGGGATCGGGATGACGCACCGCAAACCAACTTACATCAAAACGGTCCAGTATCATTCCAAATAACAAGATGATCGCGCTGCCTAGAATTCCGTTCGGGCTTTGGCGAATCTTCTTGAACGAGAAGAAAATCAATGGGATGATCGAACCGAGCAGAATCTCTGCCCAGAAGAGCGTGGTCATCAATACATGGTTTCTGTCCATGTTGAAAAGATATTGCAGATCGTTCGATACGGTCAACTCGGTAAAACGGACGATCAAATAGATCGCTAAAACAATCGGAATGGCTCCTGCCAGTTTTTCCAAGAGATGGATTTCCAAGCCGCGATGAAAATAGCGCGAACTGACGGCGGATTCGAAGATGATCATTGCCAGGCCAATAGCGATAGCCGAGATAAAGAACAACACCGGCAAGATCGGCGTCCACCAAAGCGGATAGAGCTTTGCAGGTTGGATCAGCAGTAGTGAACCCAGCGAGGATTGATGCAATGTCGAAAGCACCACGCCGAGGATCACGAACGGCATGATGAACTTGTGGATGAAGTGCGCGACCTTCTTCCGTTTGATCCCTTCAAAGAAAACGGGCGAAAACTCGATGGCCAGTACGGTGAGATAGCTCATCACACAAATGCCGATTTCCAGCAGCACCGACGTATCGTTCATGTGGATCATCATATACCATATTCTTTCTGGATGACCGAGGTCGACCAGCAAGGCGATGACAACCATGATGTAGCCGAGGAAACCGGTCAACACAGATGGCCTTAGCAAAGGTTGAAATTCCTTCAATTCGAATATGTATACAATGGCTGCCATGACGAATGCGCCGCTGCCGATGGCAACGCCAGTGAACAAGTCGAAGCTGATCCAGAAGCCCCACGGATACGAATAACTCAAATTGCTAATTGCGCCAATACCATAGATATAACGGATCATGGCTACAACGAAAGCGATTCCCATCAGCGCCAATAGAATCCAAACCAGCGGGCTTAGATGAAAGCGAAGTCGAGGGTTGATCGTAACTTGCATTTTCATTTTGTCTCCTCCGATTTGGCCCTCGCTTCTTCAGCGGCAATTTGTTCTTTCCTCTTGTTGAATTGATGCACCCCAATCGTAACGCCCGTCAGCACGGCAGCCCAGCTGAGCGCGAATGGGATAGTGATTCCCATTACCGTTTCACTGACATTTTTGACCGGCGTGGAGCTGAGGTTCGGCAGGCCAAGTTGATCGAACGGTACGTGGGAAAGGATCAAATAGGATGTTCCGCCGTTTTCGGTTTCGCCGTAAACGTGATTGATATAGCGATCTGGATGCGCGGCGATGCGGGCATGGGCTGCTTGGAGCAAATCATCGCGCTCGCCAAACATCAATGCATCAGTGGGGCAGGTTGCGACGCAGGCCGGTGCCAAGCCAACATCAATTCGTTGCGGACACATCGTGCATTTGTCAATGAACGCGCCGTCAATCAAACCCCTGTTGTAATCAAAGTGCGGCACGCCAAACGGACAGGCGTTCATGCAGTAGCGGCAGCCGATGCAGACGTTCTTGTTGTACAGCACCGGTCCGTCTTCGCGCTTGCTGTAGGCTCCCACCGGGCAGGCCGACAGGCAATCGGGTTCTTCGCAGTGCATGCAGTGATAAACCATCGAAGCGCGTCCGAGATTCGGATATTCGCCCATGAGTCCAACGCCGGCAACCCAAATGCGGGTCTTGTCCATTGGGATATTATTCTCCACGCTGCAAGCGATCATGCAGGCGCGGCAGTCGATACAGCGCGTGGCATCGAAGAGAAAAGTCTTGTGTTTGATGTTCTGAATGTCAGTCATAGTGTCACCTCGCTACGCCTTCTGTACCGTCACAAATGTCTGGCTGAGTGCCTGACCGCCGCTGATCGGATCGGTGAATGTGAGGCGTATGTCCGAATCGCTCGAACCGAGACCGTAAGCCGTGGTCAAGCCCATCGAGAGGTGACCGAAGCCGGGCTGCATGTACACGCAATCGGGGCGGATGGCTTCCGTGACGATCAGCTTGACATAGATCTGGCCGACGCTGCTCGTGACTGAAACCATGTCTCCATTATTCAAACCTTGCGAT
This sequence comes from Anaerolineales bacterium, assembly GCA_035516425.1. Classification (GTDB taxonomy): domain Bacteria; phylum Chloroflexota; class Anaerolineae; order Anaerolineales; family Villigracilaceae; genus Fen-1038. Next base: position 104,075 of record DATJAH010000041.1, on the reverse strand, counting down.
GCCGCGACCTTGGTGTTCATCCACAAACCAGGCTCGTCATCATATTTATGAAGTAATTGATTGTTCTGTGTGGCGAACTGGGTCTGGCGCGCGCCCTTGCCGGTCAGCAAATAGAAATGACCGGATGACGGCGCGGGCGGTTGATCCCACTTTGGAACCCCATCGAACCCGGCTTGGTCGAGCGTTGCCGAGCTCAACTCGATCTTGCCGCTGGTCGTGGTCCACTTATAGATGTCGGAATTGCCAACCGGCAGGTCCACATAACCTTGTCTACGGACTGTATCCAAAGAGACGCCCAATGGCGCAAGTTGTTGGTTGAGGTAATCTTCCTCATCCTTATACTGGAAAAAATCGCTCAGGCCCAACCGGTCGCCTAGTTGTTTGTAAATCCATAGTGTCGATTTACCTTCGCCTTGTGGCTCGATCACCGGCTGACGCAGGAAGGCACGGCTGCCCGTCACGGAAAGAGGAGTTCCAACCAGCGAGAGCGGATCATAGCGTTCGAGATACGAGGCCTCCGGCAGAACGACATCCGAGAACCAGGCGGTATCGTTCATAAGGATATCAATCGTAACGATAAAGTCCATTTTCTCAAACGCTTTGAGCGTCTTCTTGCGATCCGGGATTGACATGACCGGATTCTGTCGCGAGATGAGCCAGCCGTGTGCGGCGTACGGGTTTTCGTCAATGATGGAATCCCTTAGTTGCTGGATCACGCCATATTGAAGCGGAACGAAGGGGTATTTCCACGGCACGCCGTCCAAACGCAATGCCGAAATGCGCGGGTAGGGAGGTTGCTGCGGCGCGCCCAGTCCCGCACCTTCACCGCCTCCGGCAGGGAACAGCGTCCGGCCCCAATTGCCGACGATTGCGTTGAGGATGGTAATAGCGCGTTCGGTCTGGAATGAATTAACGAAGTTCGAGGTGCGCCAATTATTATGTGCTAGCGCGTTCGGCGCGGCAGCCGCAAACTCGCGCGCAATCCGTCGAATCGTATCCGCTGGAATCTCCGTTATGGCCGCCGCCCATTCGGGTGCATATTGGTGAACCGCGCTTGCAACTTCATCAAAGCCGACTGTGTATTGCGAGACAAAACTTCGGTCATACAAGTTCTCGCCGATGATGACATTGAGCAGCGCAAGATGAAACGCCAAATCGGTGCCGGGACGAATCGGGAGCCATTCGGTTGCTTTCGCGGCGGTTTTCGTGAAGCGCGGGTCGAGATAAACCACCTTCACGCCTCGATCGATGGCGTGGATCAAATCGCCGGTCTCAGAGTTTGATATGGCTTCCGCCAGATTTCGCCCCGTGAGAATAAGATAGTTCAATTGGCTGTAATCGCGCTCGGGTTCTTCCAGGCCAAACGTCATCAGATTCGCGACGGTCATGGCGTTGAAACAAAGACTGCGTTGCGTGCCATAATTCGGCGAACCGAATGCGTTCAACAGGTTTTCAAAGAGCGGCTGTGAGAGATTATGCGTGGACGAAAAGACCATCGCCTCGGGACCGTACTTTTGTTTGATATCGAGCATGTTCTTGGTGACCAAATCCAACGCTTCATCCCACGATGCTTTGCGGAACTGGCCCGCGCCGCGGTTCCCAGCCCGGATGAGCGGATTCAGCACGCGGTCCGGATCGTACGTGTTCATCAGACCGGCCTGTCCGCGCGGACATAGCTTGCCTTTGGAGTGTGGATGGTCGGGATTACCTTCCAGCTTCACAACGCGGCCATCCTGGATTTTTGCCAACAGGCCGCAGCGCCACACGCACATCTCACACATGCTGGGGATATAACCGCTATTGGTCGCATCGAGATAACCTGCTTCGCGCGCCGCCTGCGCAACCCGCGGCGGAATGAATCGACCAATGGCAAGTGCTCCAAACGCCGCGCCGCCCAACTTAAGGAAGTCGCGCCTTGAAATTGTATTTGTCATGGGTTTCTCCGATAATATCGAAACCAATAATCCTCAGGTGATTATTTTTCTTTTCTCTGCATGCCCATGCGATCAATCAGATAGAACAAAAGCAGGGCCATCAATGAAAAGACCAGCACGGTCAAGTATGGATTGATGTTCCACGCGTCAGGGATCAATATTCCGCCAAAGTTTGCTATGGCTGATATTTGCGGAAAAACCTGCTGATAGGTCAGACCATAAATAACGGCACCGGTCAAGAAACCAAGCAAACCAGGGATCAAATAATCTAATTTTCCTTCGCCGGACCCGGCGACACAGGTGCCCGGTCAGTATCCGGTGAGGGCCATGCCTATGCCGAAGATGAGGCCCCCAACGAGATTACCCACGATATACGTGTTCGGCACGGCGGGGAACGTGACTAACCCAAGCCCGCGTAGGCCGTAGAGTCCGATCATGGCGACGACCAAGGCGGTCATCATGAACTTCAAAACCGCCATATCGGTGAAACGGAATTGGTTGACGATTTTGTTGTACTTGGTCAATCCGGCTTTGTTCAGCGAGAAACCGAAGAACGCACCGAGGAATAGGGCAGTGACATAGTTCATTTCAGCGCTCCTCTTCTAATACCGATTGCGGTAGATGATCAACGCCGTGACGATGCCAGAGGCAAACATTCCGGCGATGAATAGGAAGGCGGCTGGAACCAGCAGCATCCCGCCGGAAATTGCCAGACCGCTGGTGCAACCTCCCGCGATGCCTGCAGCGTATTCCAGAACGATCGCGCCAACAAAGCCCAGCGCCCAGCGTTTCCACGTTTGCGGACCAAAGATGCTCTTCCATTGGAAATCGCTGTTGGCTGCATCTTTCTTGCCCCATTTCAATGTGCCGCTGCTCGCGGCCCCGATCATGCCGCCGAAGAATACACCGACCAACAGGATGACGCCCCAGGTAATGCCCGGCGGCATCACGAACTTGAAGTACGTGTTGTCGAAGGCCTGCGGCGCAATCGCCTTGCCGATCATTCCGGCGAGATTCTCGAACGCGCCGGAAGCGCCCAGCAGAGTGTTGGACAGTAGCACGGCAAGGACGCCGACGATTCCCAAGAGGATGCCGGCAGCGTACGGCGACCATGTTTCTTTGTGAAGTTGCTTGTTGATCCAGTTCATACTGGTTTCCTTTCACGCAAAGTGAGATTACTGGCTCGTTATTCTTTCTGTCCCGATGACTTGCCTTCGGACAGCTTATCAATAGATGTCAGCACCTCCGCGGTCGCATCTGGTTTTTCCAACAGGCGGCGCAGCGACTTCCGTGCACTAGGCTTCAATTTGGCAAGGCTAGGGACCATTTCCACCACATCCGCCGGAAATTCATCATTCACGGGCTTGGTATCTTTGAAGGAGACTTTGACCAGACCCTCATGGCTGATCACCAATGCGCCGCCTCCGACCAGCAATGCCCCGATCATGACGAGCAAAATCACGTTGCCCCAATTGGTTGGATATTGACCCAGCACATTTTCGTTATAACGTTGAACATAATTGACCAGATCGGGACTATTGGGCGAGCCCGCGGATTGTTGTGCGGCCACAGGTTGCGGGGTGGCGGCGGCACCACTTGAAGCCGGGGCGGCAGATGAGGTCGCCGTCGCTACAGGTGTTGCGCCGCTTGACCCGGCAGCGGCTGGGGCGGAACCGGACCCAAGCTGAACGCCCAGTTTGGTCGCGTATAGCTGGGCCTTGGCTTGATAGTCCGTGGGATGACAGGATTTACAGGAGGCTTTGACATCCGAAAGCGGATCCACCATTGCGGTATGTGCTTCCGTTTCGTCTGTGGCTTGCTGGTTTCCGCCATGACAGATGTAACAAAAATCGCCAAAAGCGTGCGAAGTGTGCCAGGGTGTCCCGTCGTTATTCACGGGTTTTTTCGCCTGTACCTCATGGCAGTTCTTGCACGAGGATGCTTGCGATCCGCACTGTGCATGGACCGATTGGGTGATCGCTAGTGCAATGCCGCTGACAATCACGATCAAGATGCCGGCAATTACAGGCATTACAAACAGTTTCTTACGTTGCATGCAAACCTCCTCTTAAAGGATTGGGCTTGATTTCTTCCTTAGACATGTAATGCTGCCTTGGTTCCTTCCACTAAGCTGGCTCGATGCGTGAGCCGCTCGCGCATGACCGCGCGCAATAGGTCGAGGGCTTGAATCAACCGTTTATCACTTAAGTGATAGGTAATGCTCGAGCCTTTGCGTACGGTGTAGACCAATCCACGTTCACGTAGAACCTTTAGATGACGCGAGGCCGTTGGCTGGATGATGCCAAGTTCGTCCGTCAGCTCCGTAACGTTGTGCGGCTCATCGGCAAGAGAATAAAGAATGAGAAGTCGGGTGGGATCGGAGAGGGCGGAGCAAAAGTCAGCTTCGAGTTGAGATATATCCTCAATCAGGGTTTTTGAAACCATTCTGTTCTCCTATATATGCATAAACGAATATAATGATAGCTGTGTGAAAGCAATCACAATAGTGAAAAGTGTCATATCATTGACATAAGAATGTCATATCCAATTCCTCCTGACAGCAGCCTTTCAACATTGGGTTTTCTGGGTAATATGTGTAATAATTCGTTGGCTTGCAAGAAACAATGACACAGGATTCGTCAACCATGCTTGACCAGGCACAATTCAAACGCGTTTCGGGAGCCCTGCCTATTCTTCAGCGTGCTGAGCCACAACTGGTCCGCGATTTTCAGCAGTCTGCATTCATGGCCAGGATTCCGGCGGGCCACGATGTTTTTCTGGAAGACGATCAGGTGGAGGCAATTGCCCTGCTGATTTCAGGGGTGGTCCGTGTCTACAAAATCGGCGAGACGGGAAGAGAAATCACGTTGTATCGTTTTGGGAACGGAGAGAGCTGCATTCTCACTGCCAATGCGATCCTCAGTCAAAAGACTTTCCCGGCGATTGCCGTCGTCGAAAAAGATGCCGAGGCCGTAATGATCCCGGCGGATGTGTTTCGCCAATGGGTTGCAAAGTATGACCTGTGGCGCGAGTTTGTCTTCGACTTGCTTTCACAGCGATTATCCAGCGTGATGGCTATGATCGAGGAGGTTGCGTTTCGTCGCATGGATGAACGACTTGCTGCCTTATTGTTGGCCCGTTCGCCTGCCCAGAATCCGCTGCGAATCACGCATCAAGAGCTGGCCGCAGAGTTGGGAAGCTCGCGCGAAGTCATCAGCCGATTGCTCGAGGATTTCTCCAAGCGCGGCCTGGTCCGCGTGGGGCGCGGAGAGATTGAAATCCTAAATCAGGACGGCCTGCGAAGCCGCGACGCCGTCTGAATTGCCACAGCCGAGATTGGATCGAACACCTGGAATAGGAATGAGTCATGGCCTTTAAGATTTGATCACGGAGTCAAAAATAAAAATGGAATTGCTGATTGATTTTCCCGGCGGTTCGCGGGTGGATGCGCATTTCGGTCAATTTACGGTGGCTACCGACCAGCCTCCCATCGCAAGCGCGCCATCCCCTTTTGATCTATTTCTTTCGTCCATCGGAACGTGCGCGGGGATTTATGTGTTGCGCTTTTGTAGTCAGCGGGGCCTTTCGACGGACGATCTGCGCATCATCGAGCGCGTGCACCGCAACCAGCAGAGCGGCATGGTCGAGAAAATTGATTTGGAGATTCAAGTCCCTGCCGGTTTTCCCGAGAAATATCGCGGCTCGCTGATCCATTCTGTGGAACTCTGTGCGGTAAAGAAGCATCTGGAAAACCCGCCGGCGTTCGAAATCACCACGAAGCGCATTGATCTGGAAGCGGATCCACGATAGCGAAAAGGATGAGGCTTTGTGACTTTATCACTGACAGGACTTTGTGATTCTCCTATACTGGGAGCAAGATAATCCATATCAAAGGAGATGAAAAATGAATCCGTTTGTTTCTTTCATGGCTTCGACCGCCGGTCGCACTGTTCGTATCATGGTTGGGATCGTTTTGATCCTTTGGGGCTGGCTGGGCCTCAGTGGCGCCGCAGGTATCATCGTCGCAGTGATCGGCTTGCTGCCCCTGATGGCGGGCCTGTTTGATTTCTGTGTCTTTGCCCCGCTGTTTGGTGATCCGTTGAGCGGCGCAAAAATCCGCGCTGGCAAGTAGATCTGTTGGAGGTCGTCTCAGGCGAGGACTGTGCCTTGCGTTTTTGGCGCTGTGATCTGAGCTGCCAGGCCTTCCAGCCTGCCCCGCACCTATGCGGCGGGGCAGGTGTTTTGTTAAATGATGAGCCCGGAATGAGATCTACTTGGTATAATCCTTGCTCATATTCTGGAGACGACATGCCGTCATATGACACAGAAAGAAAATTGGTGGTGGACACCGCGCAGACGTTAACGCAGAAGGGATATCTCATTGCAACGGGAGGAAACGTATCTGTTCGCATCCTTCAGGAAAAGGCATTTGCCATTACACCTTCCAATTATGATTACATGAAGATGCGACCTGAGGATGTATGTGTTCTGGATTTTGAATTGAATGGGCTACAAGGTCAGCTCAAGCCATCTGTGGAGAGCGCTATGCATTGTGCGATCTATCAAGCGCGACCCGATGTCAACGTTGTCGCACACACGCATCAAGTCTATGCCAGTGCGCTGGCCCTCATTCATGCTCCGATTCCCGCCCTATTTGACGAGCAGGTGCTTTTCCTTGGCCGCACCGTGGAGATTATCCCCTATGCGCCGTCGGGAACCTCCTTTCTCAAAAACACAATTGCGAAACATGTAAAGAATCACAACAACGCCTTCATCCTGCAAAATCATGGCGCACTATGTTTTGGTCATGACGCGGAACGCGCCATCCATAACGTAGAAATTCTGGAAAAGTGCTCGCTGGCTTATTTGCTGGCGCTGTGCAGCGAGAAACCTGTCAGCAGGATTCCGTTGGCGGTGCGCGAGATCGCCTTTTCGAAATTACGTGCCGAGCAGAAGAAAGTCGAGGCCGGGGATTTCCAAACCGGCGGAGAATAATCCATTCCAATATCGAAGAGAAAAGACATGAGCGAACAACAATATGCTATTTCTGAATACTTGAATGTAAGAGATGTGAGCGAGCAACAATATGCCATTTCAGAATATTTGAACGTGGATGATGTTTATGCGCGTTTAGAGCAACTGATCAGCCAGCCAATTCGACCTGTGCGCCGCGACAAGATGCAGGCATACCTCGATTATTTCGAGACAAAATGCAAGCGGTCCAAGGAACTTAATGATGAGGCCTGCAAGATCATCCCGGGCGGAGTTCAGCATAACCTGGCTTTTAATTACCCATTCCCCATCGCCGTTGATAAAGCGGACGGTGCGTACCTTTGGGATGTGGACGGAAATCGCTATATTGACTTTCTACAGGCAGGCGGCCCGACAATGCTTGGAAGCAATTATGCGCCTGTCCGCGAGAAAGTCTTTGAGATGTTAAGATCATGTGGTCCGATCACGGGCTTGTTTCATGAATATGAATTGAAGCTGGCGCAATTGATTCAGCATTTTGTGCCGTCGGTTGAGATGTTCCGCATGTTGGGTTCCGGGACGGAGAGTGTCATGGCGGCGATCCGGGCGGCGCGCACCTTTACCAAGAAGAAATACGTGATCAAGGTCGGTGGAGGTTATCACGGCTGGAGCGACCAAATGGTGTATGGTCTGCACGTCCCTGGCACGGGGCGGATGGAAGCCAAAGGCATTCCGCGCGGCGCGAGCAGTGCCACGCAGGAGTTTTATCCAAACAGTTTGGGCGCCCTCAAGCGCCATTTGATCCTGAATCGTCTGCGCGGCGGAACGGCGGCGGTGATCGTTGAACCAGTCGGACCCGAAAGTGGCACGCGACCCGTTCCTTTTGATTTCAATCAGAAAGTCAAGGACCTGTGCGAGGAGTTCGGCGCGCTGTTAATCTTTGATGAAGTCGTCACGGGCTTTCGACTCGGTATGGGCGGGGCGCAGGGATTCTTCGGAATTAAACCCGACCTGACGGTGTTTGGCAAATGCGTCGCGGGCGGATACCCGATGGCAGGCGGCGTAGGCGGGCGGCGCGAAGTCATCATGAGTTTCGCCGCGGGCATCGGCGGGACAGGGGAGCGCGCCTATGTGGGCGGGACGCTCTCGGCGAATCCCCTTTCGTGCGTGGCAGGTTATTATGCCTTGCTGGAAATGGAACGGATGAACGCACCTGTGCTCGCAGGGAGAGCAGGTGACCGACTAACAAAGGGCTTGAATCAAACGATTGACAAATATGGATTGCCGTTTGTTGCCTATAACCAGGGCTCGATCGTCCATCTCGAAACATCCGGCACGATGCTGCTTGATTTTCGAAACATATTTCGCTTGTTGCGCGAAGTGAATCCCCGGAAGCACATGATGGAAGAGATGGGCGCGGCTTACATGGCCGAAGGATTGGTCACGCTGGCAGGCTCGCGCATGTACACGTCGATGGCGGATACCGATGAAGTGATCGATGATGCTTTGTCGAGATTCGAGTCCGTGCTTTCGGCCTGCGACAAGGTCTTGTAAGTCGGTCGACCTGCCTTATTCAAACTCCAACTCAATCTCTTCTTCGTCCTGCCAGCCTTCGAGACGATCAATCTCGATGTCACTGAACAAACCCTGCTGCCGCGCCTCGACGCGATAGCGCTTAATTAATTCCAGTAATGCTAAGAAGGTGACCACGATTTCGAGCCGTGAGGGATTGTCTCCTAATAGGCCGCGGAACGATGTGCGCTGGATTTCTTTCAGCGTCTTGGCGATCAAATCAATTTTTTCGCGGATGGTGATCTTGGGCGCGGCAATCACCGAGGCCAGTGGTTCTTTGTCCCCCCCTTTGGCGAATGCTGATTCCGCCGCCGCCACTAAAGCATTCAGGCTGAGTCCCGATAGATCGAGCTTGGGTTCCGCCCTCGGTGGCGGAGCGACGCGCAGGTAAGTTCTCAGTCCCTGCTCTTGTCTTTCCATTAACCATCCGCCGATTTCCTTATAGCGTTTGTACAACTTCAATTGACGGACCAGATCCTCGCCGACATTTTCTTCGCCCGGTTCGTGGGCGGGCGGACGCGGCAATAACGCTTCTGATTTGATCTGCAGCAGTTTGGCGGCGATGACCAGGAACGCGGAAATTTCATCGGCGCGCGCTTGTTCCAGGCCGTGAATGTACCCGAGGTATTGATCGGTTACCGTCGCCAACGAAACGGTAGTGATATCGAGCTCGGCGCGCTCGATGAGATCGAGCAATAGATCGAGCGGTCCTTCATAGACCGGCGTGTGAACCGTGTAGTTCGACTGTCGCCCTAATAGATTATCCATCATGTTCGATTATATCATCCCGAAAACCTCTAGGTTATAATTTGGCCATGGCAGGTAAACTCACCCATCTTGATGAAGGCGGCCGCGCGAAAATGGTGGATGTCAGCGCCAAGCCGGAGACGGAGCGCATCGCCGTTGCAAAAGGCGAAGTCAAAATGAAGAAGGAAACGCTGGATTTGATCCGCGCCGGGCAGATTCAAAAAGGCGATGTCCTGACCGTGGCGCAGATCGCCGGTATCACCGCCGCCAAACGGACGTCGGATTTGATCCCGTTATGCCATCCATTGCCGCTCACCAAAGTGGATGTGGATCTGGACCTCGACGATTCGTTGCCCGGCGTGCTGATCACTGCCACCGCCAAAGTCACCGGCAAGACCGGCGTTGAAATGGAGGCGCTGACCGCCGTCTCGCTTGCGGCACTGACCGTTTATGATATGGCGAAAGCCGCCGAAAAAACGATGCGCATCCAAAACATTCGGCTCGTTGAAAAACACGGTGGACGCTCGGGCGATGTCGTGAATGAATAGAATCAGGGTTTTGTTCTTTGCCACATTGCGTGACCGCGCCGGGGTAAAATCTGTCGAACTTGAAACCCCCGCGGATATGACCGTGCGCGCTCTCAAGGACCGGCTCGTCGGGGACTATCCCAACCTTAAAGAATCGATGAACACGGTTCTGGTTTCGGTCAACAAGGAATTTGCGTTGGATGAGGCGGTGATCCCACAAGATGCGGAAATTGCACTGTTTCCGCCGGTCAGCGGCGGGTGATGCAGAATATGGAAATCTCCGGTCATCCAACCATCTTTTCGGTCACGGAACAGGAAATCAATCTGAACGACCTGCTGGCGAAGATCACGTTGCCGACCACTGGGGCGGCGGCGATCTTCACCGGCATGGTGCGCGGCAGGACCACGCGTGACGACCCACATGAAACCGCTTTTCTTGAATATGAAGCGTACGTCCCCATGGCCGAAGCGAAGATGAAACAGGTTGCAGAGGAGATTCGCGCCAAGTGGCCAAGTGTTGAAGGCATTGCCATGGTTCAACGCCTCGGTAAACTCTACCCGCAGACACCGACGGTGTTGATTGCCTGCACCGCCGCGCATCGCGACACGGGCGTCTTCGACGCGGCTCGTTATGGGATTGACCGTTTAAAAGAAATCGTTCCGATCTGGAAAAAAGAGGTTGGCCCCCACGGCGAATTTTGGGTGGAGGGCGAATACACTCCCAAAACAGGTGAATGAACATGACATTCATCAGACCTGCGACTGCCTCGGATGTTGGCGCAATCGCCGGCATCCACATTGCTGCGTGGCTGAGCACTTATCGCGGTTTGATGCCTGATTCGGCGTTGGACAATCTTTCCTTCGAACGCCGGCGCGATTGGTGGAAAGGCGTGATGGAGGAACACCCTCGACAAGTCATGGTGGCCCAGGCCGGCAATCAAATCCTGGGTTTTTCCTATTTTGGGAAAGAGCGGGAGCGCGATCCCATTTATGGCGGGGGACTCTCTGCCTTTTATCTGCTTGCAGATTATCAGCGGAAGGGATTCGGGCGTCTGCTTGTCAAGGCCGCTGCACAAGGTTTGCTGGAACTGGGCGTGAGCAATCTGCTCCTGTGGGTTTTATCCACAAATCCGGCACGAAGTTTCTACGAGAAGCTGGGCGGGTGCTTGCTGCGCGATCGGCCGTTCGAAATGGGAGGGACCACGTTGCAGGAAGCAGCCCATGGTTGGGATGACATTCATCCATTGGCCGAGATCATATGAACATTGCTTGCGTCGACTGCGGACAACCCTATCCGGAATCAAGCGTGCCGTATAAGTGTTCGAACTGCGGCGGATTGTTTGACTTTGCCGAACCAGTGGCTCTCGAAAAAATTATCCCGCATCAAATCGGTATTTGGCGTTATGCTGCTTCTTTTGGCCTGCAGGCGGATTCCGTTTCCCTGGGAGAAGGCAACACTCCGTTGCTGTCTGCCGAAATTCTTGGCCGTAAAGTGTATTTCAAGTGCGAAAACCTGAATCCCAGTGGATCTTTCAAGGATCGCGGCACATCGGTACTCGTCACCTTTCTTAAATCACGCGGCGTGACGGAAGCAATGGAAGATTCATCGGGGAACGCCGGCGCGTCGTTCGCGGCTTACGCGGTCCGGGCGGGGATCAAGGCGCGCGTATATGTCCCGGAATCTGCGTCTGGCCCGAAGCGAAGACAAATTGAAGCCCATGGTGCGGAATTGATTCCTGTTGCGGGGCCCCGCCAAAATGCTTCGCAAGCCGTGATGCGAGCTGCAGATGAGGCGGGCATGGTCTATGCAAGTCATGCCTATCTTCCGTTCAACCTTCTTGGTTATGCAACCTGTGCTTACGAGGTTTGCGAACAGCTCGGCCGTGGACCCGGCGCAGTGATTCTCCCGGCGGGACAGGGCGGATTTTTGCTTGGCATGGCGCGCGGATTTGAAGCCTTATTCCGGACCGATAGAATTCAAAAAATGCCAATGCTGATCGGGGTGCAAGCCAGCGCCTGTGCGCCGCTATATGCGTTGTGGAACGGCGGAACGATGGACCACGTGGAAGAATCCCCGACGATCGCAGAGGGAGTCCGTAATCGCTGGCCGGTGCGCGCGGCAGCAGTGGTGCAGGTCACACGCCGGAACGGCGGCCGCTTTGTGGCGGTGGATGAAGCGCCTATCGTGGCGGGGCGTGACGCGTTGGCACATTTGGGGTTCTATGTAGAGCCGACGTCTGCACTAGTTTGGCGCGCGTTGGAGCAATTGATAACTGTTTTGCCTGATCCCGTTGTGGTTGTGTTGACAGGTTCGGGCTTAAAGTACTCGTCCTAGAGGAGTCAGTTCATGGAGCGAATTGTCATCACCGGAATGGGGACGGTCAATCCGATTGGTCAGACCGTCTCGGAAACATGGAAAAACGTGACTGCGGGCGTATCCGGCGTTGGCCCGATCACATTATTCGATCATTCCAATTTGATGGTGCATATTGCCTGCGAAGTCAAGAACTTTGAGCCGGAAAAATTCATGGATAGCAAGGAGGCTCGCCGCCGCGATCGCTTCGAACAACTGGCCACAGCCGCGGCGAGTCAAGCGATCGCGGATGCTGAAGTCACGGTGACGGAATCAAATGCCCACCGCATTGGAATCATAGTTTCATCCGCAATCGGAGGGTTGAAGTCCATTGCGGATGCAGTATTGACGAATGACAAGGAAGGTCCCCGGCGGGTCAGCCCATTCCTGATTCCGATGCTGATGGCCAACGGTGCAGCCGGCCTGATTGCGATCGATCACGGAATCAAAGGGCCCTGTTTTTCAGTGGCTTCGGCTTGCGCTTCCGGCGCGGATGGAATCGGAACGGCGTTTATGATGCTCAAATCCGGCATGATCGACGTGGCGCTGGCGGGCGCCTCCGAATCGACCGTGACCTCCGTCGGCGTGGCCGCCTTTGACCGCGTCGGTGCGATGTCCCGGCATAACGATGATTATTCCATGACCCCCGCACCGTTCGATAAGAACCGTGATGGTCTGGTGATGGGGGAAGGTGCGGCGGTGATTGTGCTTGAAAGCGAATCACATGCCAAGGCGCGCGGCGCACGGATTTACGCGGAGCTGGCTGGCTATGGCGCAACTGCCGATGCTTTCCACGTGACGGCGCCGCATGAAAAAGGCGAAGGCGGCGCAGCTGCGATCCGCCAAGCGCTCAATTCGGCGAGGGCCAATTTGGAAGATGTGGGCTATATCAGTGCGCATGGGACCGGTACGCAGCTGAATGATCAATCTGAAACGCGCGCAATTAAAGGAGCGTTTGGTCCATTGGCGTATAAGGTTCCGATCTCATCTACTAAATCTATGACAGGTCACATGATGGGCGCGACCGGCGCGCTGGAAGTCATCTTTTGTGTACGCGCTATTCTTGACGGGATTCTCCCTCCGACAATTCATTATCAAGCTCCTGACCCTGAATGCGATCTGGATGTCATTCCAAATAGCGCGCGCGAGAAAAAGATCGACCTGGCCATCAGTAATGCGTTTGGATTCGGCGGTCACAACGCGGTGCTTGCTGTGAGAAAGTATTCTTGACACATCCAGATCTGGATGATAGACCTCCAGCCATCTTAGTGAAGAAAGGAGACGTCATCAAATGAATGCCAGCGCTGTATCCACCCAACGTTGTTTGAGCGCGCCTCCTTGCAGTTGGAATTAGCCGTCGCTTGGCAGTCCATAGCCGCAGGCGTGCTCCGCCTGCGGTTCTTGTTTAACCGCAGTATTGAGACTTCTATCAAACTGTGATGAGACAACATGGATACCAAACAATATCTCCATCTACTTGATGAACTGGACGATCTTGATCAAACCGAAGCTTTGCTGGATAAATCGAAACGCAGGAACAAATATCCAGCTCGAAACCCAAGGATGCCGGATGATGCGACCCGCGATTTTGTCCATAAGCAGGATGATTCCAGCAGGAACTTCAAATTCACCTATCAAACTGCGCGCTTTGAGGAATGGTGGCTTCTCGAATCGCTCGGTGCGTTTTATGAACATCGCTGGGTTTCTGATGTTCTCAGTCGGGTAAAAGCCGGCAAGGAAGCGTCGGTCTATCTCTGTACGTCGGGTACGGGTGTCCACGATCGGCTGCTCGCTGCGAAAGTCTATCGCCCGCGACAGCTTCGCAATCTGAAGAACGACGCGCTTTATCGTATGGGCCGCACGGACCTCGATGAAGATGGAAAGCGCATCGTGGATTATGGCATGCTCAAGGCTTTGCATCGCCGCACGGACTATGGTGAAGAACTACGCCACCAATCCTGGATCGTTTATGAATTCCAGACTCTGAAGACATTGCGGGGGGCCGGCGCGGACGTACCTGAGCCGTATGCCGTCGAACACAACGCCATCCTGATGGGCTACATCGGTGACAAGAATTCTTCGGCGCTGACTCTCAACACGGTCGAGCTGGAAAGCGCGGAAGCCAAGCCGCTTTTTCAGCGGGTAATTCACAACATTGAATTGATGCTCAAGCATCACTGCGTGCACGGCGACCTCTCGGCTTACAATATCCTCTACTGGAACGGTGATATCGCATTGATCGATTTTCCGCAGGTAGTATCACCGGATGTTCATCCCATGGCCTGGGAAATCTTCCTGCGCGATGTGAAGCGCGTCTGCCAGTATTTTCGTCCTCAGGGTGTTCAAGCGGATTCGCAAAAGTTAGCCAGAGATCTATGGATTTCCCACGGATATAGGATTTCCAAAGATGTCCAAGCGCGCTGACAAGCTGCCTCGAATTCACCTTGTCTGATAAACGAACCCATGCTATAATCCCGCCGCTAAAAACGAAACCAACCGGTAAGGAAGAAAGCTATGGCAGATTTATTGAAGGCTGTGGAAGCCAAAAAGAATGAAAAAATCCCCGAGTTGTTTCCGGGTGATACGGTCAACGTGCATATGAAGATCAAGGAAGGCGATCGTGAGCGCATTCAGGAATTCAAAGGCACCGTAATCCGCTTGCGCAAGGGGGGCAACGAAGCGTCATTCACGGTTCGCCGCGTCGCCTCGAATGGCATTGGCGTAGAACGCACTTTCTTGCTCCGCTCGCCGCGCGTGGACAAGGTCGTGGTCGAACGTCATAACAAGGTCCGCCGTGCTCAGCTCTATTTCATGCGCGAACGCACTGGCAAATCGGCACGCCTCAAACAGAAGTTCGAGTAGTACCATCAAGGGCGCAGTTCCTCTGCGCTCTTTTTGTTCATCATTAGCTTATGCATCCGATCATCGGCATCACGACGAATCAGTCCAAGAATGAATATGGCCAGACGATCGTCTTGTTAAATCAAGCTTACGTCAGATCGATCATGCATGCGGGAGGCGTGCCGGTAATGATCCCGTCGTCAGTTGCAAGCGATGGATGGGATGTCCTTTACTCACGTCTCGATGGAATTCTTTTCACGGGCGGCGGGGACATCTCGCTTGAGCATTTCAAAGGCGATCCGCATCCTCGCATCGATGACGTGGATCCGGAGCGGGACACCGTCGAATTGAACCTGCTCCGTGCAGCGGCTTCGGACGGCAAACCCTTTCTTGGCATTTGCCGCGGCTGTCAGCTGGTGAATGTCGCACTGGGTGGAACTTTATATACACACCTTCCGGATCAATTGCCGGATGCGCTCGACCATGCCTATCCCAGCAACATGCGGACGGTGCTGGTGCATGAAGTCAAGATTGACGAAGGCACGCACATCGCGGATGTTCTGGGCGAACCGATTGTGAGAGTCAACAGTCACCATCATCAGGGCTTGAAAGATATTGCGGCTTCGCTACGAATTGCGGGCCAGGCGCCCGATGGGCTTGTCGAAGCCGTGGAGTTGCCCAATCATCCATTTGGTTTGGCGGTGCAATGGCATCCCGAATGGCTGACCGATCAACAATCCGCGAGAAATCTTTTTAGAAGATTTGTGGAAGTCGCGAGCGGCAAAACGGAAGCATAAGACTTTACGAATTGCGTCTTGCGCTTTATGATTCGGGAATGTCCCGAATTAATTCCCAGCATCCCATTGGTGTCTTTGACTCCGGCGTGGGCGGACTTTCGGTACTGCGGGCCATACGCGCCCAAATGCCCGCCGAGTCGGTCATCTACTTTGGCGATCAAGCACACATCCCTTATGGTCCACGCCCAATGGCGCAAATCCAGGCTTTTTCGGAAGCCATTACGCGTTTTTTGCTCGGCCAAGGCGCAAAAATCGTGGTCGTCGCCTGCAATGCTGCTTCTGCTTCGGCGCTGGCTTATCTGCGCCAAGCTTTCCGAGAGGTTTCATTTGTCGGCATGGAACCGGCGGTCAAGCCCGCGGCGGAACACACCGAAACAGGCGTGGTCGGAGTGCTGGCAACGCCGGCAACGTTCCAAGGCGCCTTGTACGCATCTGTGGTGGAACGGTTCGCGAACGGCGTGACGCTATTGCAAAATCCTTGCGTTGGGCTGGTTCAGCAGATCGAAAAGGGAGATTTGAGCGGAACCGTTACACGCAAGATCTTGGAAGATGCCCTCGATCCGATGTTGGAAAAAAATATTGATACCGTGGTGCTGGCCTGCACGCATTATCCATTTGTCATTCCGCTGATTCAGGAAGTCGTGGGACAGAAAGTCCGGGTGATTGATCCGGCTCCGGCCGTAGCGCGTCAAACCAAACGTCTCATCGAAGCCAATGGAATGACCCGCGCGGCGGACGGCCGAGGTGAAATCCGATTCTTTACATCCGGCAATGCAGAATCTCTACAATCCCTGTTGCCGGCCCTGCTGGGCGAAACCGGCCATGTGTCAGGGATTCGCTGGGATGAAAATAGGGTATTGCTTGGGGCCTAAAACACGATTGAAATCCAGGTGAATTGGGAGTACAGTAAAGTCATCTTGAAAGTCAAAGGAGTCGAGCTTATGAATCAGCGCATAAATTGCCTGCAGTGTATTATCCCGCCTCACATGTTCCAAAATATGCTGGCCAACGGCTCTGATTTTCAGAAGCAGATTGCGTTAGCCTCGGTCGCAATTTCCGGGCAATTGCGCGGACATCGTCAAGCACTTGCAGAATCCGTCAATTACCTTGTGACGTCCGCCACTCCCGGCAAACATCGCACCGTTTACACCGCTAATAACGGAAGCAATTTACCCGGCAAAGTCGTTCGTGCGGAGGGCGCGCCTGCAACAGGCGACGCTGCGGCGGATGAGGCGTATGATGGTGCTGGTGCAACTTATGATTTTTACTGGAATATTTATCAGCGCAACTCGGTGGACGGGAACGGCCTCTGGCTTGACTCAACAGTCCATTATCAGCAGAATTATGATAATGCGTTTTGGAATGGCCAACAAATGGTGTATGGGGATGGCGATGGACAGCTGTTCAACCGCTTTACCGTTGCAGTGGATGTCATCGGCCACGAGCTGACTCACGGCGTGACTCAGTACACTTCCAATTTGAACTACCAGAATCAATCGGGCGCTCTGAACGAATCCGTCTCGGATGTGTTCGGTTCGCTGGTCAAACAATACAAGCTAAATCAGACGGCGAATCAGGCAGATTGGTTAATTGGGCAAGGCTTGTTCACCGCAAATGTCAAGGGCACTGCCCTGCGCTCGATGAAAGCGCCTGGCACGGCCTATGATGATCCGGTTCTCGGAAAAGATCCGCAGCCAGGGACGATGACCGGCTATGTCAACACTACTCAGGATAACGGCGGCGTGCACATTAATTCAGGGATTCCCAACCATGCCTTTTATTTGCTGGCCAGTGCCTTGGGCGGAAATGCCTGGGAGAAGGCCGGCAAGATTTGGTATGCTGCCGCCACGAGTAAATTCAAGAGTGATACCGACTTTCAAGGTGCAGCGGATTTGACTTCTCAGGCTGCGGGCGAACTCTATGGTCAGGGCAGCGCCGAACAACAGGCGGTTCAGAGTGCCTGGTTGGGTGTGGGGATCACGGTCGGTGCGCAGCCCCAATCGCAGCCACAACCTCAATCCAGCGGATGCCTGCCGGCACTGATATCTCTCCTTCAATCACTCGCTGGTGGAAATGCCCTGCGCTGACCGGGAGAATTCTTGATGCGCGTCGAATTCGTGCGAAGCGGTGGCTTTGCTGGCATTCTCCTGGTAGCGAACATCGATTTCAAGAATCTTTCGCCGGATGAATCAGCGCTTTTGGAAAAACAGATCGAGGCCGCGGACTTCTTCAGGTTGCCGGAGGTAATCAAGCCAGCCTCAGCCGCCCCTGACCGCTTCGAATATCAAATCACGGTTTCTTCTCCGAATCAAATGCATACGGTGAGCGTCAGCGAATCTTTAGTCGTCGATTCATTGCGCCCGCTCATTGAGCATCTGACGGATTTGGCTCGCACCGGAAAATATCGCTGATCCGCAAGTTTTCTGCGCGACAATTTGCCCGCAGCGTGGAGGTAAACGATGGACGCACTGGAAGCAATTCAAACCCGCCATTCCATTGGCAAAGTCAAGCCGGATACTGTGCCGCGCGACATGATTCAGAAATTATTGAACGCGGCGGTTCAAGCGCCGAACCATTATCACGTCCGGCCATGGCGCTTCGTGGTCCTGACCGGCAGCGGACGCAGCAAATTGGGCGAGGTCATGGCCCAATCCATGAAGGCTAGGTTTCCTCAATTGAAGGAGGATGCTCTTGATAAAGAGCGCGGCAAACCGCTGCGTTCGCCTGTGCTCATCGCGGTGGGCGTGGATAAGCCCAGTGAGTCGAAAGTGCTTGAGATCGAGAATATCTGTGCAGTCGCCGCGGCCTGCGAAAATATCTTGTTGGCGGCACATGCGTTGGGCTTGGCGGGCCAATGGCGAACCGGCGACGCGGCGCGCGACCCGGCGGTCAAAAAGTTTTTGGGCTTTGCCGAGGACCAGCATATCCTTTCGTTTCTCTATATTGGATATCCTGATATAACTCCCGACAGCGCGCCGCGCCTTGGCTTTGAAGATCGTACCCTTTGGATGGAATGACAAAGGCCTTCGAGATCCGGGGAGGCAGTTGATTATCTGTTTTGCGGCTCCAGAACGAAGATCGGGATTTCGCGTCCTGCGCGTTGTTTGTAGGCTTCATAGCCCTTGTAGAGTTTTACGGCCTTTTCCCAGCATTGTTGGTGTTCTGCTCCGAAGACCTGGCGCGCTCGGTAGGCCGATGTCCTTCCATTGAGCGTCACTGTGATATCTGGGTTAGCTCGCAGGTTGTAATACCAGGCGGGATTGTGCTTTTGTCCGAAGTTGGAGGCGATCACGATAAATTCAGCTTGATCGGAAATTCCCAACAAGGTCACGGTGCGCGGCTTTGCACTCTTTGCGCCTTTCACCGTCACCACGATGGAGGGCAGACCTGCAATCAGACTGACTGCAGTTTGGCGTCCGCCGCTTAAACAAAATAGGAGCCGGTCGGCGGCAGGCGCGATCGTCTTGAAAAACATCGAGCCTGCTTTGCTGGCGGGGATCCAATAACCCTTTTCTCTCCAATCGGGCTTTGGTTGCATACAGCCTCTTTCAGGTGATCACCAATAACGCGCGGTCGCCATGCAAATCAGCGCAAGGATCAATGCCATCGTGCTGATAGGACCCACGACCTTCAATTGTTGCTGCGCTGTCTCGATCTGACTCTGCTGCTCCGGCGTGGGCTTTCCCTCGACCTCCGAGGCTGTTTTGCCGAGCGCACTCGTGTTCTTGCCGACCAGGGTGCCAAAGATGAGTCCGACGATTCCGAGGATTCCGCCGAGGGAGAAGCCCCAACCGGCTGGAGATGTTGTCCAACCAGAGGTCAAGCCGCCGGAGTCGATCCAATAAAGCCATCCGCCAGCCAGGACTGTCAGGAGGGCCGCAACGGTGATTCGCATGGTGATCTTGCTTTTGGTCACCACGTGCGCCATGAATTTTTGACCCGCCTCAGCCGTTGCGGTGACGGCGGGCGAGACGAAGATTGCGAGAATGAGTGAGCCTCCGACCCAGAACACGCCGCTCAAGATATGAATCAATCGAAGAACGATTACCAGGTAGTTCATATGAATTTCTCCTATTCTAAAGGGAAATGCGGAATATGGAATGGAAACCCTCAAGATGCCAGGCCGTTGCGCCGGACGGAATTGCTTCATTGCAATCCCTCTTCACCTTTCCATCACCACATAGCTTAAATCATACCGATTTTTGTCTGATATAATTATCTATTTGCATAACGCTGGGTCAACTTTGGTGTTATGCTTTGAAATATATCAACGGAGATTTTATGAATAAGAAGGACCAACTTGAACTCTACCATCAAATGGTGCTGATCCGCCGCGTGGAAGAACGCGGTGCGGAGCTTTATCAGCAAGGCAAGATCGGGGGATTTATGCATTTATACATCGGACAGGAAGCCGTTTCGACTGGACTGATTGCCGCGCGCCAACCAAATGATCGGGTCATCACGGCGTATCGTGACCATGGCGTCGCGATCAACTGCGGGATTCCTGCCAATCAAGTGATGGCCGAATTGATGGGCAAAGCCACCGGCGTATCGCATGGAAAGGGCGGCTCAATGCACATGGCGAATCCTGAATTGAATTTTTGGGGCGGACACGCCATTGTCGGTGCGCATTTGCCCCTGGCGACCGGCATGGCCCTCGGCGACAAATATGGCAATCGCCATAACGTGACGATTTGCATGTTCGGCGATGGTGCAACCAACATTGGCTTTTTCCATGAAGCGGTAAATATGAGCAAGGTTTGGACTCTTCCAGTGCTTTGGGTCTGTGAGAACAACATCTATGGCATGGGAACGGCCGTTGACCGTGCTTCGGCGGTATCTTCAATTGCACTGAAAGCCCGCGGGTATGATATGCCCAGCAATAAAGTTGACGGCATGGATGTGATGAAGGTCTATGAAGCTGCACAGAAAGCCATCGAAACAGTTCGTTCTGGCAAGGGGCCATTCCTGTTGGAAGTAGATACGTATCGTTTTCGAGGACATTCGATGGGCGATCCCGAACGGTATCGCAAACCGGAGGAAGTCAAGAAATGGGAAGAGCATGATCCGATCAGCGTGTACGGTAAATACTTGACTGATAATAAGATCGCGACCGCCAAATCACTTGACGAAATGGATGCACAGGCGCTGGAGGAGGTACAAAAGGCAGTGGAATTTGCCGAGGCTTCTCCTGAGCCGACGATGGAAGATCTATATAAGGATGTTTACTCGGAAGCGTAAACATCAAAGACACTGAGCACACGAAGGGATTCAAAATACTTCATGGCCTTTGTATCCCTCGTGGTCAAAAGGATTCGTTATGGCAAGAATAACAATGCGCGAGGCGATCTCGCAAGCTTTATGGGAAGAGATGGAACGCGACCCTGCCGTCTTTATCATGGGCGAGGAAGTGGGTGTGTGGGGCGGCTCGTATGCCGTGACCAAGGGCTTTTATGATCATTTCGGCGGCGAGCGCGTGCGTGATACACCCATTGCGGAAGCTGGAATAGTTGGCGCGGCGATTGGTGCCGCCTTGGTGGGTCAGCGACCCGTTGCGGAATTGATGACGATCAACTTTGCATTTGCTGCGATGGATCACATCGTCAATGAAGCCGCAAAACTGCATTATATGTTTGCAGGTCAATTCAAGCTTCCGCTGGTCATTCGCACGGTCGGAGGAGGTGGACGCCAGTTGGGCGCGACGCATTCGCAAACGCCCGACGCGATCTTCGCTCATTTCCCCGGACTGAAAGTGGTCGCGCCGGGGACGCCGGAAGATGCCAAAGGACTGCTTAAATCCGCCATCCGCGCCGATGATCCGATTTTGTTCATCGAGCACGCCACCATGTATCAGGTGCGCGGCGAAGTCCAGGATGGTGATTTCACGATTCCGATTGGCAAGTCGAAGATTCAACGTGCGGGCAAAGATGTCACGATCATCACGTATTCCAAAGGTCTTGAGATCTCGATGAAGGCGGCAGATGTACTTGCCAAGCAGGGAATCGAAGCGGAAATCGTGGATCTGCGCACACTTCGTCCGCTCGATATGGAGCCGGTCTTTCAATCATTCTCAAAAACAAATCGTGCCGTAGTCGTCGAAGAAGGTTGGAAGTCGTTTGGTATTGGCGCTGAAATCTCCAGCCGAATTTATGAAGAATGTTTTGATTACATTGATGCGCCGATCCGGCGTGTGGCACAGGATGAAGTTCCGCTTCCATATAATCGCACTCTCGAGCAGGCTGCACTGCCGCAACCCGAAGATGTCATTGCCGCGGTCAAGGAGGTGTTGTAATGGCCGAGACCATCACGATGCCCAAACTGGGCTTTGACATGCAGGAGGGCACGCTCGTGCGCTGGGTTCGCAATGAAGGCGAGGACATCAGCAAAGGCGATGTGCTGGCTGAGATCGAAACCGATAAAGCCACTGTTGAAGTGGAATCCTCGGCAAGCGGTGTTGTTCGAAAATTACTGGTGGATCCAGGCGCGGTTGTTCCGATCGGCGCGCCGATCGCGATCGTTGGCAGGGCAGATGAAAAGATAGAAGAGACAAAAGCGGTCAGCGCTCAGCCAGCAGCGAAAAAAGAGGTTGCTTCTCAGACTCCGACAAAAGCAGTTCCTTCGATTCAACCAGCCGTTACTCCGAGCGTTGGCCGGGTTAAAGCCTCGCCGCTTGCCAAGAAGTTGGCGCGTGATTCGAAAGTTGATTTATCGCGCATACAGGGCACCGGCCCCGCTGGACGGATCGTTCGTAAAGATATCGAAGCCGCACTTTCCAGCGTTCAACCGGCTGCTTACGGTCCACGCTCTACGGCGATTGTTTCGCCTGAAGATGAAGTAATTGGTTCAACAAAACTGCGCCAGGCCATTGCGCGTCGCATGGCAGAGTCAAAAACCACCGTTCCACATTTTTATGTTTCGCATGAATATAGAATGGACGCGGCGATGTCTCTGCGTAAACAGCTCAATGAATATCTTCCGGATAACGAGAAACTTTCGGTCAATGATTTTGTTGTCAAGGCTGTCGCCCTGGCTCTGCGTGAATTCCCAAATCTTAATGCGTCGTATGCAGACGACCAGGTGATTCGTCATGGTGCGATCAATGTCGGCGTGGCGGTCGCTGTTGAAAACGGTCTGCTGACGGTGGTAAGTAGAAACGCTGACCAAGAACCCTTGCGCCAAATATCGAACGATGTCAAGCGCATGGCGGCGGGCGCCCGAGAAGGCAAGGTCAAACCGGACGATATCGAAGGCTCGACGTTTTCCATTTCAAATCTAGGCATGTATGATGTGGAGAATTTCATTGCGATTATCAATCCGCCTGAAACCGCCATCCTCGCCGTAGGTTCGGCAAAAGAAGTGCCCGTGGCTGAAAATGGTGAGATCAAAATCGGTTGGCGCATGAAGGCCACCATCTCCGTTGACCATCGTGTCAGTGATGGGGCAGAAGCGGCGCGGTTCATGCAGGCACTGGCGACGTACTTGGAAGAGCCGCTGCGATTGCTCGTCTAGCCCGTATTTCTTCTATAACCAAAGACCGATGTGCCGGTCAGTGTCAACTCCGATACGCCGAAGTTGTTAAAGACCCATTGCCTGTCTTTGCCATAAGGAACATTGGGTATCCCTTCGAATCGTTTTGCCAGCCCCGCCCGGACATCTTTCTTTCCAACATACTGATCGCCGCCCGGCTGGGCACCCCTCGGCATATAGAAGACGCAATCCTCCGCAAAGTAGTCCATGATGGCATCCAGATCGTGGCGATTGAACGCTTCCAAAAAACTCTTTAACAAATCATAGGTTACATCTTGGGACAAAGGAATACCGCCGCGGGCCATGCCATAGAATACTATCCGTCCAGCGCTCTTCTAAGAAACTCCGGCAGGGCAAAAGCCGCTTTGTGGACTTCGGGATTGAGGTACTTGTTTTTCCCTGGTGGGTAGGGGGTTTTCACTCCCTTCTCCCATGGCGTATCCGAGACATACATGAATCCGATTCCGCCTCCCGGATAGGTGGGAATGCTGGCGTAATAATAAGACGGATGCTTGGTCAATGCTCTTGCCGATTTGTAAACCTTCTTAATAAGTTGAAGGTCGAAGAAAGGCTGTTCGCATTGCGTGGAGGCCGCACCGCCCGGAGAGAGGGCGCGCACCATGAGTTTATAGAATTTGTCGGAGAAGAGTCGTTCTGCCATACCGATCGGATCGGTGGTATCGGAGACGATGACATCAAAGTATCCGGGGTTTTCCTTGAGATAACCAAAGGCGTCGCGTATGATCAATTTTGTACGTGGATCCGCCCATGGATCACCGAACGATGCGGCGAAGTACTTTCGAGATAGATCCACCACCCGCTGATCCAACTCGCAGACGACTGCTTCTTTAACCGATGGATAGCGGAGCACCTGCTGTAGCGAGCCGCCATCACCTCCGCCGACGATCAACACGCGCTGGGGCTTGCCGACCGCCAGCATCGGCACATGGACGATCATTTCATGGTAACCCATGTTATCGCGTTCGGTTAATTGAATGATGCCATCGAGGATCAAGGCGTTCCCAAAGAATTCGGTCTCGAGGATTTGAATATGCTGATATTGCGATCTCTCATCGGCAAGGATGTGCCTGATGCGAATGCCTTTGCGATAAAAAGGGTGCAGTTCTTCGGTGAACCAGGAATTCATGGAAACCTACGGGACCGTTTTTTCGGAAAGATTCACAACTTCGGCTTCGCGGTCGAGCTTGCGCAAAACGAAGTTGTTGGCCCCCAGAGCGTTCTTGATGTTTTGAATCAGCGGCATGAGGTCTTTGCCGAGGGCGCATGAAAAAAGGTCCACGGCACAGTAATCGTATTCGGGCCAGGCATGCAGACTGGCATGCGACTCGGCGAGCAGTAGGAAACAAGTGAAGCCATGTGGACTGAACTTGTAAAAGCCTTCGTCCACCACCGTCAAGCCGCTTTGGCGAACGGCCTTTGCAAATAACGAGCGCGCCCGCTCGCTATCCATCAGGATTTTGTGGTTGCAACTGGATAGATCAAAGATGTAATGCTCTCCCAATTTTAAAGTCGCGTTCACTCGCACCTCTACCGAGTTAAAAATATAAAGAACCCATCCGAGGACGCGAACTTCGAATTCCATTCCAATCTGCAAGATGTTGGCCCTGCGTAACGGATGAAACTGCCCTCGAACAGACTCTATTGGGCGCATTTATACTATGTTCTGCCAGAATGTCAATCTTTTTACGCGTTGAAAAGCTTTTCCAAACGCTGTTTATGGTTAAATTGTCCCATGGAAAAAATAACCCTAAGACCAATCGGCCATGTTCGGAACGGTCGTCTCCGCCTCGCGGATGACAACTGGTGCAACGTGATTTCTGAAATCCAGCTTGACGAGTATCTGCCCGAAGAAAGCCTCGATGGTATCGAAGCCTTTTCTCACATCGAAATCATCTTCTACTTCGATCAGGTTGCGCGTGAAAAGAGAATCCCCCTGTCGCGGCATCCGCGCGGCCATAAGGACTGGCCGAAGGTTGGCATTTTTGCGCAGCGAAATAAGGACCGGCCCAATCACCTCGGCTTGACGACTGTCGCTCTCATCCGGCGCGCCGGACGCAGTTTGATTGTCAAGGGCCTCGACGCGGATGACAGCACGCCCGTGCTCGACATCAAACCTGTGTTTGTCGAGTATCTGCCGCACGAATCAATTCGCCAACCGGACTGGTCGCATGAATTGATGAAAGATTATTGGCGTTAGAACTCGATCTCACTGATTTGTTCGAAATTCACATCGAAGTTGGCTTCTGATTCCATTTCCGCTTCGGCGTCATCCAGGTGACCCGCCTGGACGCCACGATTGCAGTAGGAACGATAGACGCAAAAGCGGCACATCCTTTCTTCGTCCGTCAACGGGAATTCTTCTGCGCTCGAAATTTCTTCAACGACTTTTTCTATTGCCGACCAATCGCGTTTGAATTGATTGGCATCATATCTGAATCGCGTTGGTTCCGAGGGGAAGTCGCAGTACCAATAGATCATCTCCACTTGTTCGGGCCCGAAGGCCCGTCCGTTATTTAGGCCGGAGCCTGCTTGAACCAGTAAAGCCCGATAGACGCGAGTCTGCCAGCGCGCCGATACCCATTCATCCCGGGGGTGCTTTGCGGATGTTTTCCAATCGTAGATGATCGCTTTGTTATCCTGAACCGCGACCAAATCGTATTTTGCCACTAAACGATGATGTCCGATCGGCGCAGACAATGTCAATTCAGGATGAAGCCCAGGGTGGCTCTTGAATGCCTGTCGAAAGTGTTGCCACCAGCGTTCTAGGTTCGGCGTATTCGCCATCGGCAACAGATCTTCAGCAGGCAGACCCAATGCGTATTGTTGAGCGAGCCGGTGGAATAGCTGCCCCTCGATTTGATGGCGTTCATTTTCAATGACCGGCTCTGAGTCCAGAGCGGGCCAGGCGAGTTGGTCCATGTAGCGCAGCTGGAATCGACGCGGGCAATCCACATAGTCCTGTAGAGACGATTGCGAGAATGTGAAGGGGGGCGGAAGCGTTGTCACGGTGGCTGGGATAAATTTACCACAATTGCAGTAGAAAAGAAAAAACCCTGCCGCCTGAATTAAGACGACAGGATCCTCGATCGTAAAACGGGAATGATCAGTCTCCCATGACAGTGGCAGCATGTTCCTCGGCGAGCTTGCTGCGATCCTCCTTGCCGCGCACGAAAGAGATGCCGGCGGCCACTATCACCAGGAAAGTTGAAACAAAGAACGCGCTGTGGACGCCTGTGACAAAAGCCTGCATGGGCGCTGACCCGAGCGTGACGTTGTTGCCGACGAACAATTGCATCATCACGTCGCGCGGCAAACTGCTGGCCGCGACCGCCAGAGATAATGCAAAGCTGGTGACCATACCGGCTTGACGCAGGGTCGCCAATGTTCCGGAGGCGATGCCCAGTCGATTCTTGGGCGCACCGTTCATGGCCGCGCTGGTGTTGGGCGGATAGAACAGACCGCCACCGAGTCCCATGAGTGCTAGGCCCGCTCCGATCTGCCAATAAGGCATGGCCGGCGTGATGCGTGTGAACCAGATCAGCGCCGCGCCCTGGACGAGCAAACCGATCGTCGCCGGAACGCGCGCCCCGATTCGATCGGCGACGTTTCCGCCCAGCGGAGCCATGATCGAGGTCATGATGGGAAGCGGAATAAGTAACAAAGCCGCCTTCAGCGGATCGTATCCCAGCACGCCTTGCAAGTAGAAGACGATCAAGAAATTGACTGCAAACAGCGCCAGCGATTGAATCATGGCTGAGAGCACCGAGAAGTTGTAAATGCGGTTATTGAACAACGATAGGTCAAGCACCGGGTTGCTGGCACGGCGTTCCCACCATAGGAAGAACGCCACGCCAATCAAAAACACAACAAACAATAAAACGATCGGCGTAGAAGTGAACGCATATTCAATGCCAAGGGTCAATGCGATCAACAAGGCGGTCAGCCCAATGCTGAAGCTGAGAGCGCCCAACACGTCGAATCGTTCGCCTTGTCTTCGGGTGCTCATCTCTTTCAAGGCGCGGTAACCCCAGAGGGCGCCGAAGAGGCCTACCGGGACATTGATGAAGAAGATCCAGCGCCAATCGGCCAAGGTTAGGATGAGGCCGCCGAGGATGGGTCCCGCCACGCCGCCAATGGAGAACGTGATGGCGTTGAGTCCCAGGGCCCGGCCGCGTTGGTTAGGCGGAAAGACTTCCGTGATGAGCGCCACGCTATTGACAACCATCATCGCCGCGCCGCTTCCCTGGACGAGGCGGAAAATGATCAACTCCGTTGCGGTGTTAGAGAATCCGCACAGTGCGGAGCCGACCGTGAACACCACGAAGCCCAAATTGTACATACGCACGCGGCCCAGTATGTCCGCCACGCGCCCAAAGGTCAGCAGGAAGACCGTGCTCACTAAGATATAGCCCATGATGACCCAGATCATTGAGATCAGGTCGGCATGCAGTTTGACCATCATCTCAGGCAAGCCCAGGATGACAATCGTGCTATCGATGGAGGCCATGAGGGCCCCAATGGTAGTTACGCTCAGCACGATCCATTTATAAGCAATCTTTTTGCCGAATAAAGAATATTGTGTTTCCATTTTCTATTGATCGCTCTCCTTGTCGTTTGTACCTTTGATTATGTCGACTGGAAATTTCAAAATCTTACCTCTTCCTTCCGGGCATGGAGGCCCCAGGACTTCAGGGAAAGCCTATTCGGAATGGCTGCAAAGGACTTAGGAGAGCGATTGAGCCAGCGCGATCGCGCCCAAGCTGCCGGATCGGTTTCCCAGGGCAGGCGGCACAATGTACCGATCCATGTTTCTCAGCAGGGTTTCGTTTTCCACATACCCATTCAACGATTTCAGAACTTTTTCCCGAACACGCGGAAATAGAAAAGTTCGTTCCATGATTCCGCCGCCGAGAATGATCCTGCGGGGCGAGAGGATCAGGATGTAATTGCATAGAGCTGAGGCGATGTACTCCGCTTCGATGTCCCAATATGGATCGTCCTCGCGAAGCGACTCGCCGCGTTTGCCAGAGCGTTTTTCGATGGCGGGGCCGCTGGCGAGCCCCTCGAAGCAATCGCCATGGAACGGACATGCGCCGGAGAACGGATCGCGTTCCTGATCGTGGGGGATGCGGATGTGTCCCATCTCCGGGTGATCCAAGCCCCTCAACGGCCGACCCTCTTTGATGCAGCCGCCGCCAATGCCCGTTCCAATCGTAAGATAAAGGGATGGATCGCATCCACGACTAGCGCCCCAGCGAAATTCTCCGAGGGCCGCCGCATTGACATCGGTATCGATCGTCGCTCTGACATTCAGGGTGCGCTGAATGGTGCCAAGCACATCGGCGCCCCGCCAGCGCAGTTTTGGGGTGGAGGCGATGAACCCATAGGTTGGCGAATCGGGATTCAAATCCAGTGGGCCAAAACAACCGATGCCAATCGCTTGGATCTCTTGACTAGTCGCGTACGGTTTGAAGAATTGAATAACCCTTGGGAATGTCTCATCCGGGATCGTGGTTTCAATCCGGATTTGATCAACAATGTTCCCCGGGCCGCTGCCCACAACGCAAACAAATTTCGTTCCGCCCGCTTCGATGCCGCCGTATAATTGATCATTATTCATGTGATGATTATATCGTCAGATATGGCGATCAAGCAATCTAGATTGATGATGGGGTAAGAGATTCCAGTTCAACGTCATCGTATTTTTGCAATGCTAAGGAGATCGATATGAATGTAATGTACGACCGAAACAGGAAAATCATTGACGAATTTCGAGCGAATGGCGGCAAGGTCGGCGGTCCTTTTGAAGGCAGGACGTTGCTTCTTTTGCACACGGTGGGAGCCAAAAGCAAGCAACCGCGAATTAATCCCGTTGCCTACGTACGAGATGGGGAACGATATGTGATCATTGCGTCGAAGGGCGGGGCGCCGACGAACCCCGATTGGTATTACAACATTGTTGCGGACCCAAATCTAACTGTGGAAGTTGGAACGGAAACGTTTCATGTTCGGGCGAAGGTTGCGGAGGAACCGGATCGCAGCCGGTTATATAATAGGATGGCCGAAATGATGCCTGGATTTGATGATTATCGGAAGAAGACCACACGAAAGATTCCGGTGATTGTGTTGACACGGGTGAACTAAAACGTTTCAGATAAAAGACGGTCTCGTTGGCTGTATGTCCGAGACCGTTTTTTCATTAATACACGCGATACATCGCGGGAACATTCAGTGCCTATTCAAAAATAATTCCGTGTAATATCTTGCCAGATTCCCAGCATGCTCGGCGCTAGTGAGTTGATATTTCTTGGCAACGTTAAAGAAGTTGGGCGCGAGCATGGTAAACATAATGGACGACAGAATCTGCGAGAGCAACAGGCGCGTTTCGGTTGGATCCCTGTTCGGCTCACTGCGTATGGCTCGCTCGACCAGCTTCTCAAATATCTTGATTAGCGCTGCGGCACTGATCGAATCATAATTCCTTTTCGTTATGGCTTTGTAAAGATGAGCTGTGGAAATACCTGGATAACGCAAGCTTCCCTCGAGCAGATAATAAAAAACGCTTTTGAGAACCTCCTCGAACGGCTGCTGCGCATCTTCCATGACAGCCAATATATCTTCCGTCATATGCTTGATAGTCATGGCTAGGGCGGCGGATATCAGTGCGTCTTTGGAGCGAAAGTAGTAGTTGATGGATGCGATGTTTGTTCCGGCTTCCTGGGCAATCTTGCGGGTGGTAACTTTATCTATACCATGCTTCTCGATGCAAGTCACCACAGCTTCCAGAATCAGTTGCTGAGTTGCGTTTTTCACTGACATTGAACTACCTCATGTGCCTGTTGTGCTTCAGGTGGTTGGTGCTTCCAGCCGACCTCTTTGAATACAGAGAGTATTTCTGAACGATTTTATTCGTTCTGTTGGATTTTGTCAATCGATTTATTCAATTGTTTTAAACAGTTGATTGACTTTTTCGGCGTTTGATGATATAGTCGGCGCAGTTGTTTTATTCAAGCAGGATGATTTCGAATCAATTAGGAGATTCTATGCGATGAGCACACAGACTTCGAGTGGTTCATTGGCTGAAGGCAAAAGTATATTGATCACCGGCTGTTCGTCAGGGATAGGGTGGGAGACTGCGATCAAATTGGCCGGACAAGGCTTTACCGTCTTTGCGACAGTTCGGAAGGAGTCAGATGCGGCGAAGTTGGGCGATTTGGGTATCTCCGACCTCGTACCCGTTTGTCCTGTTGATCTCACCAACCTGGAGCATATTGCTAATGCAGAAAGGTTAATTGCTAATGAATTGGCCCATCGAGGGGAGAAAGGTTTGTATGGGTTGATCAATAATGCAGGAGGTGGATCGCCAGCGCCCATCGAGTTGCTGGAGCTGGACAAGTTCCATCAGGAATTGCAGGCTCGTGTGTTGGGCTCGGTTGCGATGGTTCAGACATTCCTGCCGCTCCTTCGGCAGGCGCACGGAAGAATCGTATGGATCATGACGCCAGCGCTTATGCCCACACCTTACGTGACCAGCATCCATGCCTGCGATTTTGCCATCAATTGCATTGCTCGAACGCTCGAGATCGAACTCAAGCCATGGAACATTCCGAACATCATGATCCGCTGCGGTGGCATCGAGACACCGGCCGGGCTGCGAACGACCAGCGATGTGGAGATGATTTTCGGGAGGGGACTGCGCCAGCGCGTTTTGTTGTACGAAAAAGCTTTGCGTAAATGGAAAAGAGATATGAATGCATTCGATGCGAAACGTACCGATCCTGAAAAAGTGGCCGAGGTCGTTCTCAGGGCGCTGATCGCTCGATCTCCGAAGCGCCGATATGCTGTTGGTTATATGGCAGGCGCCGCGAGCTTTCTTGAACTTATGCCGCAAACCGTATCTGATTGGATCCTAAAACAACGCTTCTAGCCTCACTGGGGTCCTTTCCACCATCCCATCAATGCCACAAATGGAAGCGATGGAGTCGCGTCGCCTCGGCGGCCGGTATTCCAGGTGATAATCAACTCTTTACGCGCTCTCGTGATGCCGACATAGAATAGTCGCAAGCGCTCGCGGACGTAACCTAAACGCGCGCGCCGCGTTGCCGCTCCCTCCGCGTAATAATCATATTCACCGGCTGAAGTCGCGGCCGTCAATTGCGCCAATGCTTCCGCTTCGAGATTCAAACTGTCGCGCACAAACCAGCGCTCCGAAATAAAACGATCATTCGGTTGGTTCGACGGATAATCGTAATTGTTCACCGACATCAAATAGACGCGATCCCATTCCAAGCCTTTGGCCTTGTGAACGGTCGAAATCACCGCAATGCCTTTGTAGTCGTCGGGATTGAAGCCTGCATCGTCCGATGAAAAGCCGATGAAGCGACGTTCATTTCGGGCAATCTCGTGCAGGCTTGGAGTCAATTCGGGCAAGCGCCACTGCGGGTTTTCGTCTGAGATTTGGCGAAGCACCAATGCGAATTTATGCGCCAACGCCAAGTCGGTCGGTGAGGTAAAGATATCCTGTGATAACGTGAGAATCAATTGATCGATTGGAAGAACGGTCGCGTCGTGCCAACGGAGGGCGACATCGCGGAAATCACTTAACTCTTTTACGACTTCATCCGCTTCACTTTCCGGATCGAGGCTGGCCATCCAGTCCTGATCGGGGCGTGGCGCCAGAAACGATTCGACTTCCCTGCATTTGCGAATCAGGCTTGCGACGTGTTCAACCAGCGGCTCATGTTCATCATCTTCGCGCCAATCGCGCCGCCAGACTCGATAGGCTTGCGCCAGCTTCGAGGCGCTGTCCGGCGCGGCGAGATAAGCCAGGACATAACTCAATGCACCAGCCGCGGCGCGCGTCGGCGAAGTGCTTCGCAATAGTTCGCGATATTCGATTTTGAGTTGCTTCAATGCTTCAGCGACGCGCGCGGCGTGCTCGTTGGTGGACGTCAACACCGCCATGGTTGAATCTTTATGCTCAGGCAGCCATTTCGCAATGGATCTAACCACCGCTTCGATTTCTTGATCGGGATTGTATTTATCGCCAATCAGCTTAATACCGCCGGGGTCGTTGGGCGGATTAGGTTGTGGATCATCTTGAGGCGTCGGTTGAATATAGGGCAGGACCAATGCATCCCGCACTTCGGGGACGGGATGCTCATCCATTGTCCAGGCAATCAGATAATTGGCCAGATCGATGATTGATTGTTGGCTCCGGCCTGAATTGGGCAAGTCAAGCGATTGGTTCGCAGTTTCTCGAAATTGCTTGAGCAATCGCGGATCGGCGGTGGTGAATGTCTCAAAAATGGCTTGATCCGGATCGCCGACGCGAACCCAGTTGCCGGCCTCCTTCCGGGCGCCTGTCCTATCGGGAGAGGGGGATTCCCCGGCGAGCAAACGCAAAATGTCTTCCTGTAATTGAGATGAATCTTGAGCCTCATCTTCGAGAATGAAGGGCCAGCGATAACGCAGTCGTTCGAGAAGTTCACTGGAGGCGGTCAACAGCTCATAGGCGAGCCGGATCAAATCATCGAAATCTACCGCGCCGCGATAAGCGAGGGCACGCTGGTAGTCGGAATAAATTGTCCAGCCCATCTTGGCCAATGGAAGCGGGGCCGGCTGGCGCTCCAAGGCGATGCGGAGTTTATCGGGTGTGAGTCGCCGATCCTTGGCCGACCGTATGAAACTTGATGCTATTGATTCAATGAGCTCGGGCCAATCCCTATCGCGCACTTTCCGAATTTGATGTTCATCGAGCAGGGGGGTGATATACTGATCGAGAAAATCCGAATGAGTTTGAGCCCAAGCGCGCGCCGCATCCGCAACTATGGACGTTGAAGCGCTCTCGTCCACGATCGAGAATTTTTTATCGAGACCAACCAAGGGCGGATTCTCGCGGACGATGTCATGCGCGAGGCCGTGCAGAGTGCGGACGCGGTAGCCGAGTTGAGGTATGAGCCCCCGCGCTTGAATGAACTCGCCGATGCGCGCCGAGAAATTGTCGACCGCCGAATTGACCAGCGTGACGATCAGCACCTCCTGTCCCGGCTCCAGTGCACCGCTGCTGATGATTTGCGCGGCAAGGGCCGAGAGCGTGTGCGTCTTGCCGGAGCCTGGCACGGCAGAGATGCCAAGCGTGCCGCCGTGATAGGCGAGGACTTCACGCTGCGAGGGGCGAGGGGCAAATTCCATCAAAGGCCCGAATCAAGCACAGGAGCTTTTTGTGCTTTTTCAAACGTCGGGAAACACGCCATCCCTAGAGTTCCCATGACGATGAAAGTAGTCAAGAGCAGAGCCGAATTGGTAGTTTTCACTGTTTTTCTGGCCCGTCTTGCAAGATTCTTTGAAGCGCCTGCAACAATTCTCCGCGTTGCTCAAATCCGCTCTCCCCCAAATTACTAATGCCGAGATAAAGTTTCTCACGGCAGCGATGCAACAAACCTGAAACCAAGCGCGCCATGGTTTGCCGGTTGATCTGCTCTTCGTCGGCAAATGTCCAAGGCTTGCCAAGCGTCCATTCGCGGCTCAACACCGTGGGATGAGTCAAGGGCTGGTCCAGGCGTTCGTACCAGCCGTTCGAGCCAACATCGATCCAGAACTGGACCCTGACGGGTCTGTTTGTCATCAGGAACGTGTAGGCGGGCGCGACCAAAACCGAATCTTCATCGTTTGATTTCCACGACTCCAAATATTGCGCGGCGATGAGTCCTTCTTGAAGCATTTGCATGTACTCGCGCCCGAAATCAAAATCAGGATGATCCAGGTCAACGAATGACGGTTCCATCGCTAACCGGAACTTCCGAATCGATTCTACCAAGCTGGCGGCGACACGGGCGGCGTCGAGGTTGCGATGGAAACCGAATCCAGGCTGAGATAAAACTTCACCGAAGAAACGCCGCATGAAATGATCCAATGGCAAAGGTTGTTCTTCGCGGTAGTTTAAAACCCAATCCCGAAGACTCGAATAGCGATTGCCAAACATGAATGTGATGCGCTCTTGCTTATCGGGATTGATTTGATCGAACGGTGAAAGCGTGAAATCCTTTGTGCGGTACACGATGTCTGCCAACAATTGTGCGCGGACTAAATCCATGTCGAGGGCGAGCTTCAGCGCATAGCCAATATCATACTTGGATGGACGCACGTTCCAATATGGATGCGCCAATGCCGCGAAAGTTAACAGTGCCTGCGAGGCAGGCTCGTCGTGCAACGAACGCGAAGGACGATGTGTTCGCCAGGGGATTTTCTTCTCTTCGAGTCGACTCGTGATGGCAAAGCGCAACGCATCAGAGAGATAGGGAGCAAGAATAACGATTTCGGAAGCAGGGAGCCCATGAGCTGTTTGGAGTGAATGAATTTGCTCGATGATGGTATCGAGGAGTTCTGGATAGAAATGCGCGTTTATGATTTCCAAGCCCTCCCTGGCCCTTGGGGACACTCCGCCCGGATTCTTTGAATTTTGGTGCAGACGGAGGGCTGCAAACTCAGGCGCAATGGTCGCAACCAAAGAGTTTGAGAGATGAGCAATTTCTTCCGACATCACGAACGATCCCTCAAACACCACTTGATCGGCGCAACGCTCGCGTAAAGCGAGTGCCGTATCTACGTCCGCACCGAGGAAGCGACGATATCCGGCGGCTTCATCGTAAATCAATAAAGCGGAGTCGAATTGTGGAAGCCATTCCCGGATCAAATCATGTGCACGCGGGACATCTTCTTCGATGTTGTCATAAATCAAGTGATGATAGGTTTTTAAGAGGTAATTGCGCACCAGCGGTTCGGGCCACAGGTGATTGAAGAAGATCTCCAGTTGCAAAGCGAAGTCGAGGAGGCCATTTTGGAGACAAAATTCGCGGAAGCGCGTGGCGCAGTCTTGTGCATCTTGGTAAACTCGTCGTTGACCGGGATCACCGACCCAGGCTGAATCAAGACGCGTTCCGATCTCGGTAAATGGAAATCCAACCGCGGCAGATTTGTTAAGGTTGTCAATGATCTGCGAATACAAACGGTTACGATCAATTGTCACTGACTCGAAATAATTCTGATCCAACAATGGTCGCACGATATGCGCCATGTAGTATTGTGCGGTCTCGAGTGTCAAAAAAACGGGCGGACGCTCAGGATGAGCAAAGCCGGCTTTGTGAGCGGCCAGCGGCCAGAACAAATCAACCAGGCGCCGCGCCAAGCCGCCAACGGTGGCAGGTGTCACTTCGCCGCCAGCCATGCGTTGAGGCGATTGAATGATTTCCAGATAGGGCTCTTGCAGAGTGCGCTGCGGTGTGAGGAGGAGAATTGCATCGCCGCTGACGTCGTGTGTCAAAAGATATTTGAGCCGTTCCACGCCGACCGTGGATTTACCGGTCCCGGCGGGACCGGCGAGAAACAGCTTGGATGAAGTATCCGCTTCGATAACGGTGAGCTGGTTTCGGGTCAGACGGAGGCGAGTCACACGTCAAGATTAGCGGATGCGCAGAGATTTGTCAACAAGAAAAAACGGATGGCGTTTCTGCCATCCGTTTGCTGCTAACTGAGATTCTTTTTGAAGAATCTTGTGGCGCGGTTCCAAGCATCTTTTGCCGCCTCGGGACGATACGAACTCGGATCGGTATCGCGGAAGAAGGCGTGTCCGGAATTCGGATAAACGATGACCTCGTGTTTCAATCCCAGCTTGCCCAAGAGTTTGTCGAACTCCTCCACCGTGCCAACTGGAATGGATTGATCTTTGTCGCCAAACAAGCCCAGCACGGGTGCATGAAGATTTCCAAGCTGATCGAAAAGTTGCTGCATTCCGCCGCCGTAAAATGTGCAGATGGCATCAATGGGACGGCTGATGCCAAGCGCCAACGACATGCGTCCGCCGAAGCAAAAGCCGACGCATCCAACCTTGCCTGTGCAATCAGAATCTTTCTTCAGTGCGTCGAAGGCTTGCTGAAGCTCGGAGGTCGCGCCCGGACTATATTTTTCTGTCAATTTCATGGCCGTGTCATTATCCCCAAGCTTCGCCAGTTCGCCGTGAAAGAGATCGGGTGCAAAGGCTAGATAGCCAACCGACGCAAAGCGATCCGCGACAGATTTGATGTGATCGCTCAGTCCCCACCACTCCTGAATGACGACCAATCCGGGCCAGGGACCGTTGCCTTTTGGCTTTGCAAGATGACCAGAAACTTCTCCGAGCTGCTGAAGTTCGCTCATAATCTCTCCTGGGCTGATATGTTTGGTGCTCGATCAATAACTACATGACCATGTTGGTCACGGACAGCGGCTTATCGTAAGATTATTGAGATAAATCTGGGTTCGGCCAACCTCACTTTGTTGAACGTTATATGCGACCAGCTGATATTGGACCCAAGCGTTGTTGTAATCCTGATAGTACTTGAGCACTTTGATCGAGAGGTCGTAGGTGAAGGTCCCAAGACCGTCATTGTGCATACTCAATGCTTTATTCCATGCAGTGGTCACATTTCCATTTTGACTCTGAAGGCGTGCAAAAAGCAGCACGGAGTCCACGTTGAAGCCGCTCGCAACCTGCGCAGTGACCGTGATGGGATTGGCCTCACAGGTATCGCCCCACTGAATTTGCGCCGTGGAGGTGGTGACACTTTGGAACACGGGTCCCTGCGGCGTTGGCTGGATCAGAGGGGTAGAGGTCATTTGGATGGTTGAGAGGGGAGCCATCGTTTGCATCAAAGGGGAACCCGTGTTGGTACCAGCGGGTAAGCCCGTGAAAGTCGGCGTAGGTTGCGTTGGCGTAATCGAGGGGATTGGGGTAAAGGTCAACGCAAGCGTTTCGGTGGGAAGCGGTGTCGGCGGCAGGGGAGTCTCAGTAGGCAGCGGCACGACTGGAACCAAGAGCGTTGGCGTTGCGGGAATTAGCGACGTGGTAGAGCATGCCACAGCAAGCAAACCTAGAAGGGAAAGGATCAGATGAATTTTCCTCACAGGGACCTCCTCAATGGACAGAAAACCGTCCTGGCCTTATTGTATTATGAAAGACGGTTTTTGGGTCGAAACGCATGTGCCGCGCACTACGGAGTTGCTCCGGATACATCCATCCAGCCGTTGACACGGATACCCCATACCGTTATAATACCGTCCGCTTCTGCCCTGGCGGTTGGGTGTGCCGGGGCGGTTGCTTGTCGAAGATGCTGGTGTTGTTCCAGCGCGAAGATCCCGCGCGAGTGGGAGAACCAGCTTCCCCGTACACTGGCGAAGGTTGTAAGAAGCCCGCGAGCGATTCGGCGAAGTGAATGACTGGAGAACAAATGAGATACGCAATTGTGGAAAGCGGCGGCAAACAGTATAAGGCCGTCGAAGGGCAGACGATTGAAGTGGATCGCCTTGCCGAGAAGGAAGGCGCCCAGGTTGATCTGACGGCGCTATTGATGGCCGACGGCGATGACGTGTTGGTCGGGACGCCGAGCGTCAACGGCATTCAGGTCAAGGCCACCGTCGTGGATCACTTCCGCGGCGAAAAAATCTTCCGTTTCAAATATGCTCCCAAAAAACGCATTCGGGTGCGCGGCGGTCATCGCCAGCAATATACACGGCTGACAGTGGATTTCATTGGCAAACCCGGTGAGACGCGCAAAGCCGAAAAAGCGGAGCCGAAACCTGTCGCAGAAAAGAAAGTCGCGCCGAAGGTGGAGAGATCGAAAGCCGAAGGGCCCGCGAAGGAAGCAGCCGCTAAGAAAACGGAGAAGGCCGAAAAAGCCCCAGCCAAGAAGTCGTTGAAAAAGTCATCGGAAAAGCAATCCTCGACCAAGAAGTCGAGCAAGTCAAGCGTGAGGTAAAAATGGCTCATAAAAAAGGCGGCAGTTCCAGCCGCAACGGGCGGGACTCCAATGGTCAGCGCTTGGGCGTCAAGCGCTATGGTGGTCAATTCGTTCTGGCAGGCAATATCTTGATCCGCCAACGCGGCACCAAGATCAAACCCGGTTTGAATGTGGATGCCGGCAAGGATGACACCTTGTTCGCCACGATGGACGGCGTCGTGATGTTCGATGTGGTGCGCGGACACAAACGCGTCAATGTCATGCCGCTGGCAAAGGAATAACTATGAAAGCAGAAATTCATCCGAAATACTATCCGGATGCCAAAGTGGTTTGCGCTTCGTGCGGCAATACCTGGACCACGGGTTCCACCAAAAAGGAACTGCGCGTTGATATTTGTTCGAACTGTCATCCGTTCTTCAGCGGCGAGGCGCAGCGCATCATCGACATCGAGGGCCAGGTGGATCGCTTCTACAAGAAGTTGACCGCCCGCCAGACCTATGTAGATACCAAGAAAGCACGCGATGCTGCCAGGAAATCTCCTGAGCGCCCGATTGCAGAACTTGGGCTCACGACGCGCGCGGCAGATGCCTTGGCAAAAGCTGGTATCGTTGAAGTCAACCAATTCTTAAAGAAACTTTCTGAAGGCGAAGCGGCTGTGTTGGCTATTGACGGTTTTGGTCAGAAGTCATTGATCGATGCGAAGAAGAAGCTGCGCGCCCTGGGGTATGAATTGCCCGAGGTCCCTGCGGCGGATGCATCCGCATAGGATTTGCAGAGGAAGTTTAATCAGGTAAACTTGACAGGCAGATACGAAAGTGTCTGCCTGTTTTGCTGAAAAGGAGAATGCATGCGTCACACCCACGGCTCGATAGAAGTGATATGCGGTTCGATGTTCAGCGGCAAAACGGACGAGCTGATTCGCCGACTCGTCCGGGCGCGAATCGCCAAACAGAAGGTGCAGGTCTTCAAGCCCGCCATCGATGTGCGATACGCGGCGCAGAAAGTGACATCGCACATGGGGACCAATTTTGACGCAATCCCTGTTGAGAAGGCGGCGGAGATTCGCAACAAAGTCGAAAAAGACACCACCGTGGTGGGCATCGACGAGGCGCAATTCATGGATGCGGAGGTTGTCCATGTTGCGCAGGAATTGGCCGAGCGTGGCGTCCGCGTGCTGGTGGCCGGACTCGACATGGACTTCCGCGGGGAGCCGTTTGGCCCGATGCCGGTCCTGATGTCAAAGGCCGAACGGGTGGACAAGCTGCACGCCATCTGCATGGTCTGCGGCGATGAAGCCTCGCGCACGCAAAGGCTTGTCAACGGCAAGCCGGCGCGCTATGATGACCCCGTGGTGATCGTTGGCGCCTCAGAATTATACGAAGCGCGTTGCCGAATTCATCATGAAGTCCCACATTAGCGGGCAGAAAGAAAGAAATGCAAGACTACAAAGAAGTGCTATCCGAGATCTTGATCGACGAAAAAACCCTCCAGAAGCGAATTGCTGAACTTGGGGCGGAGATCAGCCGCGATTATGAGGGCCGGGATCTGATCTTGATCTGCATTCTGCGCGGCGGCATGATCTTCCTCGTGGACCTGATGCGGCATATCACCATTCCACACACGATGGATTTCATGGCCGTCTCTTCGTACGGCGCAGGCATGCGCGAATCAAGCGGCAGTGTGCGAGTGACGCACGATCTTCAGACCGATATTCGCGGCAGGGATGTCTTATTGATTGAAGATATTGTGGACAGCGGCAACACAATTTCTTCTGTGCTCGAATTTCTGCAAACGCGTCAGCCGCGCTCGCTGAAAGTCTGTGCTCTGCTCGATAAGGAGGAGCGGCGCGAGGCGGCGGTCCCAATCGATTACCGCGGCTTCCGGATCCCGAACAAGTTCGTTTTTGGCTATGGGCTCGACCTGGATGAGTATTATCGCAATCTTCCTTTTGTCGGCGTCGTGGACCTAAAACGGTATAAACCGCCCGTGTAACAAACCTTGGACGATGAAGAGCCATACGCGGGATGCCGGATCGCGAAGGGGCTCGGCAAATCCTGCGCAGGGCCGAACGGCGGAGTGCGCGCTTCGTGCGGCGCAAAAGAGCCGGCACAAAGCAAAGCCTGAAGTTACTTCCATGTCATTTCCCTTGCCCTTTACACCGTTGTTGGATTCCATCCGCGCCGCCTTGCCGGACGAAGAACTTTACCTGGTCGGCGGCGCGGTGCGTGATATGCTGACCCAGCACGTTTCGCATGACCTCGACTTTGCGACACCTGACCATGCGATTCAAATCGCCCGGCGCGCCGCAAAGGCGCTGCATGCCGACTTCTACGTGTTGGACGAATCATTCGACACGGCCCGCCTCATTGTCTCGGCAGCTGACGGCACGCGCGACGTTTTGGATTTCGCCGCGTTCCGCGGCCCAGATCTGGAGTCTGATCTACGCGGGCGAGACTTCACGATCAATGCCATTGCATTCGACCTCCGCAGCCAAACCGTTTTTGATCCGCTCGGCGGCGCAACGGATTTGCGCGCTAAACTGATTCGTGCCTGCTCGGGAACCTCACTGAAAGACGACCCAATCCGAATCTTGCGTGCGGTTCGACAGGCAGCGGCGCTGGATTTCAAGATCGAGACCGAGACGCGCAAGGCGATGAAGCAGACCGCACCTCTGCTTCCGAACATTTCTCCCGAACGCCAGCGAGATGAGTTGTTCAAGATCTTCGAGGGCCCGCAGCCCGACTTGTCTCTGCGCGCGCTGGAGCTGCTGGGTGTGTTTCCGCATCTGTTGCCCGAGCTTTCGGCGATGAAGGGCGTTGAACAATCTGCACCTCATGTATATGATGTCTGGGAACATACATTGAGCGTGGTGCAAAACCTAGACGGGATCCTTTCCTCGCTCAGCCCGACTCCTCTCTCATCGGCAGAGCCGCGAACGGGCGCTGGTAAAAGCGATTTGTTCACCGGCTTGCTGACCCTGCGCCTGGGGCGTTATCGCGAACAATTTGCCGCACATTTCAATCGAACCCTCAACATGGATCGTTCGCTGCGCGCCCTGCTATTTCTCGCTGCGCTGTATCACGATGTGTCGAAACCAACCGCCAAGTCCGTGGATGAAACCGGGCGGATTCGATTCTTCGGTCATGACGGATCCGGCGCAAAGGTCGCGGCAGAACGCGCCCGCGCCTTGAATCTCAGCAACGACGAAATCGAACGGCTGAAGATCATCATCGAGAACCACATGCGCTTCCATTATTTCACGAGCTGCAACGAAGGCGGGAAAAAGGAACCCACGCGCCGAGCCGTTTATCGTTTCTTCCGTGAGGCAGGGGAAGGCGGCGTGGATTTGGTCTTGCTTGGGCTGGCAGATTTGCGCGGCACCCGGGGTCATGCACTGACTCAGGAAACTTGGACAGCCGCGTTGGACGTTGCCAGAATCTTGTTGGAGAATTACTGGGAGAAGCCGCAAGAAACTGTAGCGCCGCCGCGTCTGGTAAATGGAGTCGACATCATGCAGGAATATCAACTCGAGGCAGGCCCACTGATCGGTCAACTGCTCGGAGCGATCCGCGAAGAACAGGCCGCCGGCAAAGTGTCCACGCGCGAACAGGCGCTGGCCTTTGGACGCGCATGGCTGAAGGAAAAGGGAAAGTGAATCTCGTCTTCTTCGATCTGGAAACGCAAAAACTCTTTCAAGAGGTCGGGGGGCGCGATGCCAGCAAATTACGCCTGGCTTGCGCCGTGACCTACTCAACCGACAAAAATGACTTCAGTGTCTACTGGGAGCGCGAGGCACAGACATTGATTGATGAACTCAAATCGGCGGATAGGGTGATCGGTTTCAATATCAAAGAGTTCGATTACGAGGTCCTGCGCCCTTACGCACCGACGTTTAATTTCGCCTCGCTTCGGACTTTGGATTTACTCCTTGACCTAAGCCGGACTCTCGGCTTTCGCCTGCCGCTCGATGCGCTTGCAAGGGCCTGCCTTAACTCCGCAAAGACTGCCGATGGCATTCAATCGGTCGAATGGTTTCGCAGCGGCGAGCTGGACAAGGTCGCCGAGTATTGCAAAGCCGATGTGGACATCACCCGCCGCGTTTTTGAATTTGGACGCGACCATGGATTCGTTTATTATTACAGCAGGCTGGGGAGCAAGTTGAAGGTCAATGTAAATTGGAGATAGGTATGCCCACCAGCAGAATCAATGGATTGAACATGTCTTATGAACGCCGCGGACGCGGCGAATCGCTGGTCTTGATTCATGGTTATCCATTGGATCACACCACGTGGAACGAAGTCGCCTTGCTGCTTGAAAACGGTTTCGATCTTGTT
Source organism: Anaerolineales bacterium (assembly GCA_035516425.1). GTDB lineage: Bacteria > Chloroflexota > Anaerolineae > Anaerolineales > Villigracilaceae > Fen-1038. The sequence goes on along the minus strand of DATJAH010000041.1, from coordinate 61,677 downwards.
CTGCCCGATCTGCGCGGCATGGGCCTATCCGATGCCGTGAACCGAACATACGCCATGGCTGACCTCGCCTCGGATATAGCCGGTTTGCTCGATGATCTCCGGCTCCAGAAAGTGTTTATCGCTGGTCATTCCATGGGCGGATACGTTGCGTTAGCCTTTGCAGGCGCGTTTTCAAGGCGCGTGCGCGGGCTTGGGCTGATTGCTTCTCAGGTTCTCGCTGATTCGCCCGAACGAAAAGCGGGTCGTTATCAGACCGCCCAGGATGTGGATGAAAAAGGGGTCGGCGTGGTAATTGAGGCGATGGCAACCAAGCTGTCCGCCGAGGTGCGCGTCCAATCGTTCGCCCGCGAAGTCATGCAAAGACAAAAGCCAGCAGGCATCGTGGGCTCGCTCAAAGCGATGGCGGAGCGATCCGATTCAAGTGATTTATTTAAGTCGTTCATGTTTCCTGTCGTAATTGTGCACGGTGATGCCGATGCCTTGATCCCCGTCGAGCGCGGACGCGAAATGAAAGCCGCGCTGCCGCACGCGCATTATGCTGAATTACCAAAGGCAGGTCACATGCCGATGATGGAGGATCCGCTGGCGGTGGCGCAGGCGCTGCGGCTGTTCCTTAAATAATCTTTTGCGATTCACTGCAGGTCGATCAGGATTCGCGGCGGGACACCCAGGGTGAATTGGATCGAAATATCGCGCAGATTGGCGATGTCCACCACATCGCGCAATCGGGTCGCGGTCAACAAAGCGGAAGGGTTGGCCGTCAGCAGTTTTCTTTCCTTCTGGACCTCCAGCAGTTCGCCCGGGCGCTTTTCGTCGAGGTCTTTGATCGAACCTCTGATGCAAGCCTGTTCTCTGGAAGAGGGCTGGCAGCCACGCGCATCTTTCCGGCTTTCAAACCAAAGGCTTGCGGCGTTTGGAGCGCCTGTTCATATTCATCGATCAAGACCGAAATCTCTTCGCTGGATTCCAGGGTCAAATTCACGACTTTGTCCTTGGCGTCCGAGACCCTTTTTCATGATGCCGTCGGGCATTATATCCTGCCTTGCTTCCTCATTCGACGAAACGATTCCTCCGAACGATCACATTTTGGATACAAGATAGGACCTCTCCTATCAAGTGTCAACTGTCATGTTTTCCCGTGTGGCTGATGTTCTTGAATCAGCGCAACAACGGCCACCATTAACGGAACCAGGATCATCACCTGTTGCATCCCATATCGCTTTGCGTGCGCCATTTCGGGTTGACCCTCCTCCTTTACTGTCCCGCCTTTCACGATAACAACCGCATAGACCAACAAAGGGATGTAATTCGCCGCGATGCCGACGAGCCAAGCGCCAACCAGCGTCTCCCAAACCGATTGACTTCCAAGCCCCGCACGGATGGACCACGCGCCAAGGACGAGCGGCAATGCAATTCCAAGTGCGAACTCTGAGAGTATAAATCGTGTTCCATTGTGGAACATGTCCACAGCGGCAAGTTTTCGGATGCTAATCATTCCTCGTTTTGGGTTGCTATCTGCTATACGGCGAGTACATACGTCACGAGGTACACCGCAATGCCGACGAATGTCGCCAGCATATAGAGGCCGTAAGCCGTCCGCATGAAAAGTTTGTAATTCTTGAAGCGCAGCGCTTGAGGTACAAGCTCATTAGCTCTCAAGACCACGAAGATTCCGAGCAGGAACGTGATCGTCCCAACGCAAGCATGGACGGTGGTGACCCATATAGGCGGTTCGGCGAATTGACCTGCGATCTTGGGTAGTGTGAATCCCAAAAACGAGCCGACCATCACCACTAACACTACCAGGGCGTTGATAATGGCGGAGGCGGTCTGCAGCCAGCGATGAATATCGTAATATTTGCGGACCGCCAACCGCCACCCAAGCGTGAAGAGGGCGGATGATATCAAGATCAGGATAAGCGCCAGATCGGGACCGAATGTTGCTCTTGTTCCTAAAAAGCCCGGCCAGAGATAAAAGTCGGAAGACATTGCAAACTCCTTGGATGATTTTTACTTCTTGGCTTGCGTCACCCAACCGGTGACTGAAATTCCTCTTTGACCGAGAATCAAATTCAATTGCGCGGCGTGTTCCTGCACGTGACGCATATTGTATAGAAGCAACTCCTCAAACGTGAGTTCTGCCCATCGAAATTTGCAGACTTGGGTGGCTTTCTCAATCGTGAGTAACTGGATCGTGATTTGACATTTTTTGCGGCAAAAGGCGAGATACGTTTGAAGTTCATCCTTGGAATAGATCTTATCGGGAAAACCTGTTGCGTCGAATTCTGAAAGCGTGAAAGGCGCGGGCGGTGCGAAACCTTCGACTGAACCTGATAAATAGAAGTCGAGCCAAAAGAGCGCGTGAAAAGCGAGATACCAAAACTCGGAAAATCCCGGTTGTTCCTTCGGGTGATTCCATAATCGTTCACGCCACAGTGAATCGGGACACTCCTGTATGGCGTTACCGAGCATATCCAGTGCGGCACCGAATTGTGCCTCGAGCACGGTATTTAAAGTTGAATCCATGCTAACACCCTCACTGCATTCAGAAAATAGGGAAACATCGATTGCTATCGCAAAAGAAACAAAACAGCAAATCGGAATAACAAGAATGTAGCTGCCGCGCCAATCCAAAACGTCTTCATGTAAATTGAGTTCCGTGGATGGCGCACACTGGCCCCCTTGTACTCTGCTCCAAGCTTGAAACACTGGTATTCGAAGTCAGGCAAAAAGGCTGCGCCGGCCTGTTTTTTGCTGGATATTGTGATGGTTCCGTGAGTGCTGTCCCGGTTTTTCATGTTTCTAGCGGCCGAATATGTTCACCATGAAAAACATGAAAACGAAGAGCCGATTCCAATTGAGTAGGATAGCAATCGCCATGGCTGGATTTGCGCCCACATTTACTCTTTTAGCTTCACAAACAACAAGGTCGCGCCGCTGATCTCCTGCGATTTCATCTCAAATTGATCCTTCAGACTCTTGATGAGCCGCGAGAGCTGGCGCTGGCCGTAGGTGCGCGGGTCGAAGCCCGGATCGAGTTGATAGAGCGCGTTGCCCATGTGGTCAAGCCTAGCCCAGCCATCTTCCTGAACCGCCATGTCGAAGGCTTGCTCGAGCAACGGCAGCGGGTCGGATTCGCTCTTGGGTTTTGTTTGATTCCTCTTTTGCGTAGCGCGTGGTTTTTTCTTCTCCGGCAAAAGGTTTTCGGTGTAAACGAACACGTCACAGGCGTTGACGAAAGGCTTGGGCGTTTTCTTCTCGCCAATGCCCATCACAAAGATTCCAGTTTCCCGGATGCGGGTGGCAAGCCGCGTGTAATCGCTGTCGGACGAGACCAGACAGAACGCATCCACCACGCCCGAATGCAAAATGTCCATCGCATCGATGATCATAGCGCTGTCGGTGGCGTTCTTGCCGATGGTGTAGCGGAATTGCTGAATGGGCTGGAAGGCGTGAAAGTTCAACGTATCCTTCCACGAATTCATGTTGACGGTCGTCCAGTCGCCGTAGATTCGCCGGACAGTGACCTGGCCATAACGCGCCGCCTCGACGAGCATCTGTGGAAGCAAGGAAGGTTGAGCGTTATCGCCATCAATTAACACCGCGATCTTTTGTCGCGGCAGATTTGATAGTTGTTCCTCAGTCATACTTGGATTATACTGTACAATCTTTGCCAAGGGAGTTGACCATGGAAATTGACCCGGTATGCAAAATGGAGGTGGATCCGGTCACCGCCGAATGGAAGACGGAGTATGAGGGCAAGACGTATTATTTTTGCGCTCCCGGATGCAAGCGTTCCTTTGAGAAGGAACCGGAAAAATATCTAAAACCAGCTGAAGGGAGCAGCTAGAACTTCACCTGCTCCGGAAGGCCGCGGGGCAGGATCTTGTCCGGGCTTCAGATCCGCAAAACGTTCAACCCTTTCTGTGCCTTTTGAGCAACTAAATTACGGAGAAAATCGTTGCGGATCGGCAGCGGCCTGAAATCCGGTCTGATTTGCTCTGAATTTATACTATAATTACGGCCAAGGACGATTCCGGGACAAGGCGAATGAGAGAGAGGTTTCTGCAATTATTCCGATTGCGGCCAGGCGAAGTGAGCCTGGTTTTTGTATTAGGCATTGTCCTGTTCGTCAACTATGCCGCCATGGGGATCACCAAAGTCATTTCGGTCAGCGGCTTTCTGAGTCAGGTAAAAGATCAATACATCCTTCTGGTGTGGGCAGTGGATATGGTGTTGCTCATCTTGGCCACGGGCCTGCAGTCCCTCGTAGTCGATCGGTTTGATCGCGTCAAATTGATGTTTGTCATCCTCCTGATCTTCGCGGGATTGTATGCTCTGCTGCCGCTTGCCTTTTTGTCCAAAGTCATTCCTTCCGCCATCAGCTACACGTTGATCTATTTGCTCAATGACCAGCAGTGGCGCTTTTTCCCGGTCGTATTTTGGATTTTGGTCAATGATATTTTCGATCCTGCGGCGGGCAGGCGGTTGCTGCCGGTTATCGGAGTTTTTGCCTTCGTTGGAACCATCGTGGGTCTCGGTGTGGCGGCGGCGGATGCGCAACTGAATTTTGGGCCAGTCAAATTGCTCTATCTAAATGCGTTGATTTTCTTTGCGGGTTTTATCGTTGCGTATTTTGGGCTGCGCAAGGTGAAGATCGTCAGCGCCACGCGCACCGGCGTTTCCATGAAGGAGACTTTCACGGAAGGGTGGGATTTCATCAAGACGATTCCGGCATTTGCCTATCTGGCGCTTGGGATGTTGCTGGCTGGCGCGGTCATGACGGTGCTTCTGTACGACGCGCTTTCGGACGCGGAGCTGGCTCTCGGCGCGGGCTTTCAGGCTTTTTATGCGAACTATAATCTGCTCATCGCGGTCGGTTCGATCATTGTCCAAGCCTTAGCCGGGCGCGTGATCGAGAAGCTGAGTCTCAAGAACAGCTTTCTCATCCAGCCCTTTGTCATGCTGGTGGCTTCGATCGCGAATTTCTTCATCCCCGGTTATGTGAGCAGCGCTTCCGCGCAGGGCGTGGCGCGCGTCGGATATGACACCATTGATTCTTCCAATCGCAAGGCATTTCAGGCACTGGTCCCCAACGAGAAGCGCGGACGCGTCAGCATGTTCATTGACGGCTATCTGCCTTCACTGGGAACCATCGTTGGAAGCTTGATCACGTTTGGGATCATCGCCGCGGGTTTGGGGCTGGGTTTGAAGCGCGATGTCTATTCGTTGATCTACCTTGGAATGGGAGTCGTAGGCTCGGCGCTGGCGGTATGGACCGCCTTCCGCGTCCGGTCCACCTATGACAAGAGCATGTTGAACTGGCAATTGAAACGCCGCACGCGCGGCTCGTCCGGGGTTTTGGACAAACTCGATTTTTCGGACACGGAGAAATAATGGCAGCCCGCCTGGTTCGAGATGACAAGTCCGCCAGAGTCTGGGAGCTGATCGGCTCGGGCGACAAGGCCCGGCTAAAGGCGATGCTCGAGCTGTACGCGCGCTTATTTCCGCAATACGCTCACTATATCCCGCGTATGAAGCGGCGCGCGGTCTTTGGTGAGGAACATCGCGCCGGTCATATTGTTCATTACTGGTTGGTCGAAGTAGATGGCCAACCGGCGGGCATTCGGACATTTCGTTACGTTCGCAGCCGTCGATGCGGCTTGGCGATTGCCCTCGCAGTGGATCCCAGATACCGTGATGTAAGAGTGGAGGGCAGGAGGCTTGCTCTGTTCCTTGTCCAGGCGTGCCTGGAGCAGGTCATTGCAGATGCAACGCGGCTCGGCGATCCACAGCCATTTGGAATGGTCAACGAGGTGGAATATCCGCGTTTGATGGAGCATTACAAACATTATGGAATCGTCGAACTGCCCGTAAAATACATCGAGCCGATTTTTCCGCCGGAGTTGGACGGTCGGAGCCGCACGGAAGAAATCGCCCTGCTTCGCTTCCTTCCGACCTCGCTTGGCTTTCTGGCCAACCCCGCCTTGAACGGACGCGCGTACTCCGTTGAGAATGTCGCGAACTTTGCGCTGGCGTTTCTTGTGGATCACTATGGTTTGCCCACCGATCATCCGCAGGTTCAGGCCGCGCTGAATTCGATCCCTATCGTATCTTAGGAGAACAAGCATGGATGTAGCCCTGCAGCGCACTCGACAGCGTTATGTCAGTTTGAGAGTGAAGATTTGGCTTGGGTTCGTTTTGATCTTCACACCGGTTTTTATCGCGAGTTATTACTGGTTTTATCAATACACCACTGCGCGCGTGTTTCAGACGATCACTGATAATTTGCAGAATACCATCAATGGAGCCATTCAGGGGATGGATGTGAACGAGTTCGTCAAGTTATATCAGCAGGAGAGCACCCATAATCCGCAATGTCCGCCACCTGCCAATGCGCCCTCGTCCCAAAATGGATATTATCCTGAAAACGACCCGCTCTACGTCGCGCATGAGAATTGGCTGCATGAGGTGGAGGAAGTTTCTCCAAACACGCGCTTATACACATACGTCAAGGGCATTAATCCCGGCGAAATTATCGCCATTGGAAGCACGGGGTATTTTCGCAATCCGCGCGGTGGCTTTAAATTCTGCGAACGTTACACCTCCACGAGCTCTCAAATCTATGACGGCCTGACAAGGCGCGTCGATGCCTGGACTCCCTACACCGACAGCTTTGGGAGTTGGATCACCACGTATGAACCGATCCCGGACAGCTCCGGAAAACTGGTTGGTGCAATCGGGGTGGATATTTCGGCGGATTACGTCAAACAGGTGCGCAACGATATCTTGATCAGCGGTGCCGTAGCCTTTGTGGCCAGTTACCTGCTGATCTTCCTGCTGGTGTATTGGCTTTCGGGTTTATTAACGCGTCCTATTATTTCGTTGGCGGACATTGCCAAGGAAATCGGAGAAGGGGATTACGAACAAGAATGGTCGAATGTGGACAAACAGGTTGAGTTCCGCGATGAGATTTACACCTTGACCAGCGTCTTTCATTCCATGGTTGAGAAAGTGGCTGAGCGCGAAAAATCGTTGCGTGCGCGAGTGGCTCAGTTGGAGATCATGATCGATAAGTCCAAGCTGGAGACTCAAGTCAAGGAAATCGTGGATAGCGATTTCTTCCAGGATTTGAAGACCAAGGTCAACGATATGCGAAGCAGGTTCAAAGAAGAACCAGGCGGGAAAAAGGGCACGAAGCCGAAGAAAAAATAGGTACACATCCCCGTGACCAGACGGGGATGTGTTTAATCGAAGCTCGGCGGCCCGCAGCTATGGTATCGGCGTGATCGTTCCTAGATCGTCCGTGTTCGGGGAAAAGAGACCAAAGCCCGCGCAGGCCTTCTGCCCAAGGCGTTGGAGCAAGTTGCCCTCGGAAGTGACGTCCACCTGAACGGGCGAAGGTTTGCCCAACGTCGTATCAATTGTGAGCTTTTCCCCGACTTGATAACCGGCGGGAAGTGACGCAACGCATTTGGTTTTATCAGGATGCGGCCGGCCCTCGTCTTGTCCATTGAGGGTGGCACAGACGTTCGCCAGATTCACCTGGCCGGTGTTCTGGATCGTAACATATAGATTAGTCACTTCGCCCATGCCATGTGTAATATCCATTGCGGTATCGCATCCGAGGATTTGCGTGTTCACTGCTGCGTATGGCGTCGCGGCCGAGGTGGGCGTGAACGTTAAGGAGGCGGCCGCTGTGGAACTCGCCGTTAATGTTTGGGTTGCGGCTTGAGTGTCCGTGAGGTTTGGGGCGGGGGTCACAGGCGTTGCGCTTGGGCCCGCGGGAGTCGGGCTGGGTGGCACTGCATCGGCCGTTGCCGTGATCGGCAAAAGCAGGACGACCGGAGTTGGGCTTAAGATGATCGGTGTCGAGGAGGGAAACGGGGTCGCAGACGTGTACGGGATTGGTTGGACGTTCCAGGCGTCGCATGCAGAGAGGATCAGCGTGGCCAGAGCGCAAATGAAGATCATATGTTTCATCTTCAACTCCTTGTCGCTTAATTGTATCCTGCCTCTCTGATGCGTCAATCATCATTTGCGCCGTGGACTCACGAGCCGAGAGATTTCAGATAATCTCGGATCGCCAGCGCGGCCGAGGCTCCTTCGCCCGCGGCGGAGGCGGCTTGTTTAGTTGAGCCGGCTCGTACATCCCCGGCAACAAAAATGCCCGGCAAACTAGTCATCATGTGTGGGGCTTTTATGAAGCCGCGGTCATCCAATTCGGCCTTATCTCTCAGCAGGTCACTGTTTGGCGTCAGGCCGATGAACACAAAGATGCCGTCGTAATTTGTTTCTATGGTTTGGTTGGTTGAGAGGTCCTGTAAAACAACCGTCTCAAGCCTGTTCTTGCCACGCAATTCCTTGACCGCATGATTCAGAATCACGTGCATATTTGCTTTCTCCGCAACTTTGTCTTGTAATATCTTGCTGGCTTTTGGCTCAGGCGAATTGACCACGATATCCACCTCGGAAGCAAATCGGGTCAGGAACAGGCCCTCTTCAAATCCGCTGTTGCCACCTCCGACCACCAAAACCTTTTTGCCTTTATAAAAAGCGCCATCGCATGTCGCACAGAAGTGAACGTTAATGCCCAGCAGCTCACTTTCGCCGGGAACATTCATGCGACGATAGCGGGCGCCCGTTGCAAGCAAAAGCGCCTGAGTGTGATAATGAATTTCGGAGCCAATCTCGGCCGTGAGATACTGGCCCTCGCGCCCGATCTGCAGAACCTCCTGCGCCTGCAAGATTTCGACGCCGAATCTCTTCGCCTGTTTTCCAAGCCGCATTGCAAATTCCGAGCCCGCGATTCCTTCGTCGAAAGCGGGAAAGTTATCAATGATTTGTGTAATGCCGGCCTGTCCGCCCAACCCGGCTTTTTCAATCACCAACACGTTCAGTCCCTCCCGCGCCAAATAGAGGGCGGCGGTCAGCCCCGATGGTCCGCCGCCGACCACGATCACATCGTAATATGAACGTTGCGCTTCGGTTTTCAGCCCAAGCTTTTGAGCCAGCTGGGCGTTCGACGGCTCGACGAGGATATCTCCGTCGGGAAAAAGAATCGTTGGAATGATGCGCTTGCCTGCGTTGATCTTTTCAATGAAAGCGATGCTTTTTGGATCCTGATCGAGGTCCACGTTGAGATATGGGATGCGTTGATCACCAAAGAATTGTTTGGCCCGCTTGCAATCCGGGCACCAGACCGCACCATAAACCGTGATCACCGAGGGACTTAGACTATAGAGATCGGGATTCTTTTTGCGCGCCATATGCACTCCTTTGACACAAAGATAAGGAGAGCCTCCGACTTCTTACTTTTGCATTCCTTGCCTACTGGCTTCTTTCCTGTGCGGCTTGTTCCAGAATTTGAAATCCCCTGTCCATCAGGTGCTTCAGTCCCTGCTCGTCCACTGCCTGCCCGACCTCCATCTTTTCCAGAGCCCTCAGCAAGGCGCCGCGCACGCCGCTCGCGCGGTGCGCCCAATACGAGTCCACGGAGACGCGCTCAAGACGCGTCAGCAATAATCTTACCAGTTGGATTTGGCTGAAAGCTTCCATCCTTCAAAGAGCTAGTTCGGCTTTCTCTGCGATCTGGCCATGAGTGGGTAAATCCAAGGTTAACGCGTTTCAGTCACCTTGTGAATGGTGCGCGGGTGATCGGCATCATACCCCTTGGCCAGGGTGAGATGATAGGAAAACAGTTGAGCGGGAATAATATTCACAAGAGGGCTTAGCGATTCCGGAACATCCGCCGCAATCGGGAAGCGCGCTTGCCCCAAGTTCAGGGCCTGCTCACTATTTGAGATGATCACGAGTTCTGCCAGCAATTCGTTTCTGAGGTGCTCCAGGAACGAAAACATTGGGTTGGCTAATGCGCCCGATGAAATGACTGCCATGACGGGAAAACCTCGTGCGACCATTGCGATTGGTCCGTGTTGGAAATCAGCGGAAGAATACGGTTCGGCCTCCACATAGGTCAATTCCTTGAGTTTGAGCGCCCATTCGAAAGCCGTGGCATAATTGAACCCCCGTCCCAGCACCACGCATTGCTGCATATATCGGTAGCGTTCCGCGGCTTGGCGGACGGCTTCATCATGTTGCAGCGCCTCATCAACCCGGCTGGGTATTTGTTCCAGATGCTCCCACATATCTTTGTCATCGCGCATCGCTGCGGATAACATTGCGATCGCCATCAATTCTGCTGTGTACGTTTTAGTCGCTGCGACTGCGCGCTCGGGTCCGGCTTCAATTGGAAACACGAGATCACTGATTTTTCCCAATGGCGAATTTGGTTCATTGGTAATCGCCAGAGTCAAGCACCCCTGGCGTTTTCCCTCATCCAAAACACTGATGATATCAGGCGATTGTCCGGATTGGGAGATGCCGATGACCAGTGCGCCCCTTAATTTCGGAGGCTGTTGATAGTACGTGAACAGGGAGGGGGTCGCCAGGGCCAACGGCAGCTGATTGATGGCGCCGAAGAGATAATTGGCATATCTGCCCGCATTATCCGATGTGCCGCGCGCAGTGAGAAATACATACGATATTTCGCTCGACTTGATGGCGCGCGCAATGGTTTCCGCGTTGCCGCGTTGTGAGACGAGCAAAGATTCCAAGCGTGCAGGTTGTTCCAGGATTTCAGAGTGTAAGGTCATTTCTCCTCAGAGGCCTCGCGTGCCCACACAATTATACTGCCGTCCGTTTTCACTTCTTCCGTTCATGCACGCTTATTTCAGCCTGCCGTTTCCATTTCGAGTCGTGCGCGGAGTATCAGCGGGTTATGTAACATCTCTCACAAATCAGTTGACTCCTGCAACAAAACTCTGTATAATGCCTCTCGTTCTGGGAGCGCTCCCAGAAAATGTAAAATTTTATCGGATTTAGCGCAATAGATGGCGGAAAATCACGTGGTTTTAGAAGTAGGGTTGGGAGCGATACCAAAAATACAGGAGATCGATGCCAGATTTAACCCTGGAAGACATTGCCAAACAGGCGGGAGTTTCCCGGTCCACCGTTTCGCGCGTGCTGAACGATCATCCCAATGTGCGGCAGGATGTTAGAGAGCGGGTTCAGGATGTGATCGAAAGTACAGGCTTCCGCCCCCACGCAGCCGCCCGCGCCTTGGCCTCCCAACATTCTTGGACCGTTGGCTTGGTCTATCCTCACAGTGTCTCCTTCTTTTTTACAGATCCCTATTACCCGCAATTGACCAAGGGTATTGCGCAGGCTTGCAACCAGAACAATTACACTTTGGCATTGTTCCTGGTCGACTCGAAAGAAGACGAGAAGAAAATATTCACGAGCGTTACTCGCAAAGGTTTCCTGGATGGAGTCCTGGTCCAATCGGGTCATCACGGTGATCAGCAGATCATCGGAAATCTCGTGGACGCCAATATCCCGCAGGTGGTCATAGGTCGCCCATTTCGTACTGATAACGTGAGCTATGTCGATATTGATAATATCAATGCAGCCTTTAATGCCGTTACTCATTTAATTCGGCTCGGGTGTAAACGAATTGCGACGATTACTGGACCGGAACGCAGCACGGCAGGCTTGGATCGCAAGGCGGGGTACATCCGGGCGCTAAGAGAACGCGGATTGGATGTGAACGAGAAATTGATCGTTGAAGGGGATTTTACTGAGAGCGGCGGATATTATGCGATGAAGAAGTTATTATCGGCCCGTCCGGATGCGGTTTTTGCCGCGTCCGACATCATGGCTGTCGGAGCCATGCGCGCCGTTCGTGAGGCTGGGCTGCAAATTCCCGCCGATATTGCGTTCGTCGGATTTGATGACCTTCCGCTTGCCGCCCTCTCCGGTGTGCAGTTGACCACCATCCGTCAGCCCGTGATCCAGTTTGGCGCCAAAGCGGTGGAGATCCTGATTGATTTGATCGAAAATGGCATGAAGCCTCCGCGCCGTATCATTATGGAAGCTGAGTTGGTCATCCGCGAAACATGCGGTGCAGGGAAGGAATAGCATGTTTCATCTGTCCATCATTCCATTTGTTTTGTTCGCGCGTAAGTTACGTTCATAAGGAGGTGCAGGCTATCGATACAAACAACGATTTCGTAGAGCAACAAAAGAACGAAAGACGTCCAGTATCTGTGGAGATACCGGACGCCCAGAGAACTGGAAGTCTGTCACCCTAAGCAAAGTTTGTCAGACCTCCGCCCTAAAATATACCATAACTATACTGAAAAGGAGATTGAAGATGAAACGCTTAATTGCTGTTTTATCTATTTTGATCGGAGTGAGCATGCTACTTGGTGCATGCGCCCCCGCTGCGCAGGCGCCAACCGCGGCTCCTGCCGCTACGCAGGCTCCGGCCCCCACCACGGCCCCTGCTCCCACTGTGGAGCCGACGGTCGCCCCTGGTGGACCACTCCCACGCAACGAGACCCTCTATTTCAATGGTCAACAGTGGGGCTCGGTTGTCTGTTGGAATCCATACTCTTCCAGCTGCAATAATGCGATGGCCATCGCTCAGCAAGATAACTCTCGCGTTCTCATGTTCGAAACCCCGTACCTATATGACATGCTCGATGGCAAGAGCTATCCTCTCCTGGCCGATGGTCCCTATGCATGGAACGATGCGCATACCGACATCACCTTCAAGCTGAAAAAGGCTGCCCACTGGAGCGATGGTACGCCGGTTACAGCGGATGACGTCGCCTATACCTGGGCCACCAATATTAAGTACAATACCTCTCAAGGCGCCAACTTTGGTGCTTTCATTGATTCCGTTACAGCGGTGGATCCCCAGACGGTTGATGTCAAGGCGAAACTGGATTCAAACGGCCAAGTGGTCAATCCCTTGGAAGTGGTTGCATGGCTGGACACTGACTATGTGATCCAGAAGGCTTGGACCCAAAAGCTGGAAGCACGCACTGGTGGCGATGCCACCAAATTGATGGCCGATACTGCTGACGATGTCGTTTACTCCGGCCCCTATCATAAATTCTTCGCCGATGACACGAAGGTTGTCCTGGTTCGCGACGACAACTATTGGGGCCAGGATGCCAGCATGTTTGGGAAGCTGCCGATTCCTAAGTACCTTGCTCATGAAATCTACAAGGACAATGCCTCCGGCACCGCCGCCCTGCAGGCCGGGGAAGTGGATGTCAGCCAACAATTCAACTCCAACGTTCAGGAGTTGTGGCAAGCACCGCTGAACCTGCCCATCTCCACCTATCTACCGGATGCCCCCTACGGTATTGGCGCCAGCATCCCGACCGCCTATTACAACATGGCTTCCTATGGTTTGGATCAGGTCGCGGTTCGCAAGGCTATTGCGATGGCAGTTGATTATGATACGATCATTGCCAATGCCATGACCAACCAGTCAGCCACCTTTGAACAGGTTCCGCGCTCGCTCATGAACCCGACCGCTGGCGAGCAGGCTCTGTATGATAGCAGCGATCCCAGCATCAAGGCTCTACAGTGGGCTGGAAAAGATATTGATGGCGCCAAGAAGCTTCTGGATGACGCCGGCATTAAAGCCGGTCCAGACGGTTGGCGTTACTACAATGGTAAGAAGCTGACCTATGTAGCGACTTGCCCCAACGGCTGGTCCGATTGGCAAGCTGCCATTGAACAGGTTGCCGCCGCGGGAAAGGCGATCGGCATCGACATCACAACCAACTATCCTGACTGGTCAGTCTATCAGACGGTCATTACCAATTGGCCCCTCCCGACCACCGGCTATGACATCTTTATGATGTACAACGACGGTGCCGGCCCGGCAGAGCCTTGGTCACGCACCAACAAGCTGCTAAACAGCAGATACGCCAAAACCAAAAACAACTGGAATGGCGATTGGGGTGGCTACGTCAATCCGGCGGTTGATGCATTGATTAATGCAATCCCCGCCGAAACGGACCCTGCCAAAATCAAGGCAGACTACACCGCGATCACCAAGATCTATCTGACCGATGTTCCGTCCTTCTCGCTCATGTACCGTCCTCAGTCCTTCCATACGGTGAATGAGATTGTTTGGACGGGTTATCCTCACCAAGGTGATGGCACCAACCCGCCCGTTCCGCCGCTCGACTTGATGGATGGTTGGAGCGTTGCAGGACTTTATAACCTTAAGTTGGTCAATCCGTAAACCAGATTGCATCTAAAAACAGCCATGCTCCACCAACCTGGAACATGGCTGTTGAATATTTTCACCGGAGGTGCAGCGTTGAAAGAATATCTCAAGTATTTTCTCAACAAGTTGCTTTGGTTCTTGATCACGTTCATTTTCGCCTTCATATTGAACTTTATCCTGCCCCGCCTGATGCCGGGGGATCCGGTGGCCGGCATTGTGGCAAGGATGGCCCAAGGCATGACCAATACAACAGGGGTTCAGGCGATCTATCAGCAATATACGCAATTGTTCGGGACCAACAAGCCCATCCTCGAGCAGTTTTTCATTTATGTGCGCAATGTGTTCCATGGTAATTTCGGATTCTCTTTCAGCCAATATCCTAGAACGGTTGCCGATGTAATTCGTTCTTCCGTTTGGTGGACGGTCTGTTTGCAATTTCCCGCCATCATTGTCGGCTGGATCATCGGCAACGCGCTGGGCGCATTGGCAGCCTATCTCAAAGGAGGGTATGATAAAGTTTTGTTGCCCATCAGTATTTTTGTCAGCAACCTGCCTACGTTCGGCATGGCTATCATTTTGCTGGTCATCTTTGGGGTGGACCTGAAGTGGTTCCCAACCTCGGGTGGATACGGGTTTGATCTGATTCCAAGTTTAAGCTGGAAGTTTATGTGGTCCGTGATCGTTCATTACCAACTTCCGTTCTGGTCTATTGTTCTGATCGCGATCGGCGGCCAGGCCATCGGTATGCGTTCCATGTCCATTTATGAACTCAATGCGGATTATGTGAAATACAGCCGGTTCATGGGAATCAAGGACCGCAAGATCGTTGGTTATGTGTTTCGAAATGCCATGCTTCCGCAAGTGACCGGCCTGGCGCTCTCCATCGGAACCATGGTCAGCGGCGCGCTGGTGGCGGAGATCATCTTTAGTTATCCGGGCCTTGGCACCACGCTCTTGAATGCCATCACCGGAGGGGATTACCCCCTGATCTCAGCGATTACCTTGATCATTACGTTGATGGTGCTGATGGCGATGTTCCTCATCGAAATCATTTATGGCTTTATTGACCCACGCATCAAGGCGACTCAGTCAGAGTGAGGAGAGACAGTTATGAAACATATGCTTCGACAAGTTTTTCACTCTCCTAATTTCGTGATCGGTTTCGTCATCTTTATGGTATTGCTGCTCATCGTGCTCATTTACCCGCTGTTCATACCAGATCCTCCCTTGGCAATTATCGCACAAGGAACCTTCTTTGAGCCCGGCATCTATGTGAATGTATATGACAGCCTCGATGCCGCCCCTTACACGCTCCAACTGAATGATGCCGAAACCAAACGCATCGACGCCAAGTTGAACACTCAGGACCGCCAGGACATGCAGACTTGGCTTGAAGCGGATGGGATTGCGGCCAACCAGATCGAGCTCAACAATACCGCGGGGCTTCTGGACCTCTGGCAAAAGAATTATGACCCCAACAAAAGTTTTCCGGGGATGACCTATGCCAAGCAAAGGTATTATCAAAGACTGGATGCCTCGCTCAAAGGCCTGTTGTCAACTGCCGGGGTAATCATCGCCACGCAAGATCCGCAAACGAACGCGTTGACCCAAGCAGGCGTCGTTAATCAAACGGACTATGTGAATGTCGGTCAGGTTGCGAATGTACGGATCTTGCCTCTGGGGACGGATAATTTCGGGCGAGATGTGTTGACTGAGCTGGTCAAGGCCACCGGCGTATCCCTGGAGATCGGTCTGGTTGCTGGTACGATTGCGACCTTGATCGGTTTGACTCTTGGATTGCTGTCCGGCTACATCGGCGGCTTTATGGATGATTTCATTATGTTCATCACCAACCTGTTCACAGTCATCCCGACCTTCGTGTTGTTGATCTTGATTTCCTTCAGCATTGGCCAGGAACAACGTGGTGCCTTTACGATTGCTGTAGTCATCGGGTTTACCTCGTGGGTATGGACCGCAAGGGCAGTGCGTGCGCAGGTGATTTCCCTTCGCAATCGTGACCATGTCAATCTTTCGAAACTGTCCGGGCATTCCGTCGTTCACATTATTGCCACGGATATCCTGCCTTATATTGCCTCCTACGTTGTGATGGCGTTTATTCTGCAGATTTCCTCGGCCATCCTGGCAGAGGCTGGGCTGTCGATCCTGGGATTAGGACCCAGAACTACGGAGGTACCGACCCTGGGTTTGATGATGAACTGGGCGATGATCTATGAAGCAGAGATCCTTGGAAAATGGTGGGCTTACCTCCCGGTGCTCATCGTTATCGCTTTGATTACATTTTCCATGAACTTGATGAATACCGGCCTCGACCAAGTATTCAATCCTGCATTGAGGAACTAGGTAGCCATATGGCCAACATCATGTTAGAGGTCAAGGACCTGACAACCAAATATGTGACCCGATTTAATGAGGATGTCTACGCGGTGGACCATGTGTCCCTCAAGGTGGAAGAGGGTAAGTCACTGGGAATTGCAGGAGAATCTGGCTGTGGCAAGTCAACGTTGGCACTGAGCCTAATGGGATATTACTTCCCGCCACTGCATTATATGAGTGGCGAAATCGTCATCAATGGGCGGAACATCTCCGGGATGAAGCCGGATGATGTGCGTAAATCGATCCTGGGCACAGAGATTTCATACATTCCACAGGCTGCGATGAATGCACTTAATCCCACTCAGAAAGTGATCAGCTTTATCGAGGATGTCATACGCGCACATGAACTTTATATTACCAAGAAAGACATTTATGAGCGGGCGAGAAAATTATTTGAGACCTTAGGTCTTCCTGCAGAAGTGCTCCAGAAGTATCCCGTTGAACTCTCGGGAGGCATGAAACAGCGGACGGTGATCGCGTGCTCCGTGCTGTTGCTGCCAAAGGTGCTCATCGCGGATGAGCCATCCTCCGCGCTGGACGTCACGTCGCAGAAGATGGTCATCAAGATGTTGCGGCAAGCCATGGAAAACGGCTTAATCGATTCGATGATCTTTATTACGCATGAACTCCCGCTCCTAAAGAACGTGACCGACGATATTATGGTCATGTACGCGGGG
Source organism: Anaerolineales bacterium (assembly GCA_035516425.1). Classification (GTDB taxonomy): domain Bacteria; phylum Chloroflexota; class Anaerolineae; order Anaerolineales; family Villigracilaceae; genus Fen-1038. Next base: position 44,511 of record DATJAH010000041.1, on the reverse strand, counting down.
CAGCTCGTCGAGAAGGGAACGGCAGAGGAAACGGTGTTCGATCCGCTTCATCCCTATGCCAAAGGGCTGATGGGTTCGATCATCGTACCGGAAAAAGGTTTGCGAAATGTCAAGTTGACAGCCATACCCGGAGTGCCGCCGAATCTTAAAAACCCGCCCGCCGGCTGCCGGTTTGCTGAACGCTGCAAATTTGTGAAGCCAGAATGCGCCTTGACCTCCATCGGCCTTCGCGACGCTGGCGGCGGACGCGCGTACCGCTGTATCCTGTCAAAGAATGAACTGAGAGAAGCTTACGCCAGGGAGGCTCACAAAAATGCCAGGTGAAAAGAAACTTTGTCTGAGCACATCGGGACTGACCAAGGTGTTTGGATTTGGCAGCCAGAAAACCATCGCTGTGGATCATGTGGATATCAACCTCTACGAGGGCGAAGTCGTCTCCATCGTGGGCGAATCGGGCAGCGGGAAGACCACTCTGGCGAAGATGCTCCTCGGATTGATCAGTTCTACAGAAGGAGAGGTTTACTTCCAGGGGAAGAAGCGCGATATTCGTACTCAAAGGAAGAAACAGGAATACTGGAAAAATATTCAAGCCATCTTTCAGGATCCGTTCTCTTCATACAATATATTCAATAAGATCGATGCTGTGCTTTTGGACTGTATTCGTATGCGCGGGGGAGCGCATCTTGCGCGCGCAAAAAAATTGGAGTTAATGGCCGAGGCCTGCAGCTTTGTCAACTTGAAATTCGAGGAACTGACGAACAAATATCCTTTCGAACTTTCCGGCGGACAGATGCAGCGCCTGATGATTGCTCGTATCTTCCTGCTGAAGCCGAAGATCCTGTTTGCTGATGAACCCACCTCGATGATCGATGCCTGCTCACGGGCCACGATCCTCGATGAGCTGATGCAATTGCGTAACGAAACGGGAATGACGATCATTTTCATCACCCATGATATCGGCCTGGCTTATTATGTGTCGGACACGGTATATATCATGGAGCATGGCCGATTTGTTGAGAGTGGGACTGCAGATTCGGTAATACTTTCTCCGACACAGGCTTACACGCGGCGCCTGATCAGTGATGTTCCGAAGATCTATGAAGCATGGGACCTCTCGACCGTCTAATGCGCTCCTTGAGAGCTACGAAGACTTTCCCTTTTCAAAGCTCTAAGCGAGTAAATTGCCAAAATCCAGGAATGGAGTTTTCTATGACAGATTTCACCCTCGGTGTTAATTATTGGCCCCGCCGCAAGGCCATGTACTGGTGGAGCAATTTCGATGCAGGCGAAGTGCGCGATGAATTCGCCCTGATCCATGAGCTGGGCTTGAAAGTCGTCCGCCTGTTTCTATTGTGGGATGATTTCCAGCCAGAACCGACGAGTGTATCAAAAAGCGCGTTGCAAGACCTTGTTAGGGTTGCTGACATTGCGGCCGAAAATAGCCTGGGCCTCGACGTGACGTTTTTCACCGGCCACATGAGCGGGCCTAATTGGAGTCCGCGCTGGTTGTGCGGCGGACCGCTTCCGCCGCGCGAACGGATGCGTGACGTGGTTAGTAGCGGCAAGTTGATCACGAATGGCTATCGTAATATGTTCCATGATTCCGTCGCGCTGGCCGCCGAGCGGCTGCTTCTTCAAACCATCGTCGGCGCGCTAAAAGCTCATCCGGCCATCTGGATGTGGAATTTGGGAAATGAACCCGATTTGTTTGCCTGGCCCGCCGACTCGCATGCTGGCGCAGCGTGGGTCAGGGAGATGGCTGAGTTAATCAAAAGCATTGATCCTGATCACCCGGTTACGATCGGCCTGCATGGGGACGGCCTTCATCGCGATAACGGCCTGCGGATCGACAAGGTGTATCCATATACGGACGTGGCTGTGATGCATTCGTATCCCATGTACGTGCCGTGGGCACGCCGTCCGCTTGACGCGGAGTTTGTTCCCTTCACCGTCGCGCTGACCTCTGCGCTGTGCGGCAAACCTGTGCTGACGGAAGAATTCGGCGGCTGCACCGCTCAGCCCGGGCAGGATAGTTATGTCATGAAGTGGACGGAGACCAACGGGCGCGCTCGGGATCAGTTCATGGCCTCCGAAGAGGACTTTGCCGAATTCATCCGCTTGACCTTGCCGCTACTCCAGGAAAGCGGCGCAACGGGAGCGATGGTGTGGTGCTTCGCAGATTACATTCCCGAACTTTGGAATTTGCCTCCCTGCGACAACGCACAACATGAAAGATTCTTCGGCTTGGTGCGGCCGGATGGCTCGCTCAAGCCTCATGCGGAGGTTATGAAGAAGTTTGCCGAGACCAATCCACAGGTAAAGCCGATGCCAGCCTGGGCAAAATTGAATATTCGCGGCGATGAATTCTACAGCAAGCAACTAACCAATGAACTTCCCAAGCTTTATGATGAATACTTGGCTCGCAAGGGGACGGTCTCTTAAGGAATCGCAAATGGTGAATCTTGAAGAACTGATTCAACAGATGACCATCGAGGAAAAGATTTCCCTGCTGGCCGGTGCTGACCTATGGCGCACGGTTCCCGTTCCGCGATTGGGGATTCCGCAGCTCAAAGTAACCGACGGCCCCAATGGCGCCCGCGGCGCATGGGGCAACCTCGGTCCAACCTCGGATCTAATCCCAGTGGGAATAGCCCTGGGCGCAACCTGGAATACGGAACTCGTCGAAAAAATTGGCGCGCTTCTCGCTGAAGAAATTCAGGCCAAAGGTGCGCATATCTTGCTTGGACCAACGGTTAACATTCATCGCACGCCGATCGCCGGGCGCAACTTTGAATGCTATTCCGAGGATCCCTTTTTGAGCGGCAGGATGGCGAGCGCATATATTCGCGGCATCCAAAATCATGGGGCAGGAGCATGCATCAAACATTTTGTTTGCAACGATCAGGATTTCGAGCGGCGCACGATCAGTGCAAAAGTGGAAGAACGCCCGCTTCACGAAATCTATTTGGAACCCTTCCGCCTCGCAGTCCGCGACGCCAAGCCATGGGCAGTCATGTCGTCTTACAATCGCGTCAACGGAATTCCGGCAAGCCAGAATCAACTTACACTCAAAAAGATACTCAAGGAGCAGTGGGGATTTGATGGTCTCGTGATATCCGATTGGTTTGGCACATATTCGGATCATGTGCCCTGCGGCGGGCTTGATTTGGAAATGCCCGGTCCAGGGCGTTGGATGAGTGCCGAGATCGTAAGGAACGCCATGGAAAAGGGGGAGTTGACGATCGATGAACTTAACGATAAAGTACGCCGAATTTTGCGCGTGATCGGACGGAGCGGCGCGTTCGAACGCCCGGATCTCGCCGAGGAACGAAGCGATGACAGCCCAGGACATCGCAGGCTGATCCGGGAGGCGGCGCGCGAAACCATCGTTCTGCTCGCCAATCGAAATGATATTCTTCCGCTGGTGGGCCCCAAGATCAAAACGATTGCCGTGATCGGGGAGTTGGCTGGCCGGCCCAACGTCATGGGTGGAGGCAGTTCACAAGTTACGCCTCACTATGTCGTGTCGCCTCTGGAGGGGATCCGCGCTCGTGCCAGTGCTTCCAAGGTTCGTGTCGAATATGCCATCGGATGTTTTGTGCACAAATCCTTGCCGGCCATGGAAAGCGTTAATTTACTGAGCGAAGATAATCAACGCGGGCTTACCTTGCGCATGTTCGATAATTCCGAACTTTCCGGTGCTCCGGCTTATTCGGAAGTGATCGATCGTTTTGACATCGGTTGGTTCGACAAGTCGGTGAAGCAGGCGAATCAGGAAAACTTCAATCTCACGCTGACCGGTTCCTTTGTTGCCAAGGCAGCCGGCCTTCACACGTTTAGTTTGTCGAGCGTAGGACCGGCGCGGCTGTCCCTGAATGGTAAAGTGCTGCTTGATAACTGGGATGCCTATGTCCACGGCGCGGAGAAAACTGTTCGGAGAAGGTTTACTGCCGGGCAAAAGGCGGAAATCAAAGTCGAATATCGTTGTAACGGCAACCGCTTCTGGCGTTCTCTGAAATTAGGTCACTTGCCGCCGTACCACGAAAACCTCATGGATGAAGCGGTAGCGCTGGCGAAGCGCTCGGATGTTGTCGTAATCGTTGCCGGGCTTAGCAGCGAGTGGGAAGCGGAAGGCTTTGATCGCGTGAACATGGAGTTGCCCGGTGAACAGAATGAATTGATCGAACGGGTCGCGGCGGCGAATCCAAACACGATCGTTGTGTTGAATGCCGGTTCGCCGGTGAGCATGCCCTGGGTCAGGGATGTGGCGGGCATCCTCGAGCAATGGTACAACAGCCAGGAATGCGGCAACGCCTTGGCGGATGTGGTATTCGGCGATGTGAATCCGTCAGGCAAGCTGCCCACCACATTTCCGGTTCGATACGAGGATAATCCCGCCTTCATCAATTATCCGGGCGAGAACGGTGAAGTCGTGTACGGTGAAGGATTGTTCGTGGGTTATCGCTATTACGATGCCAAGGGCCTTGATCCGCTCTTTCCGTTTGGCCACGGGCTCTCGTACACTAGGTTTGACTATAGCGATCTCCAATTGAAAGCAGATCGCTTTACAGAAGAGAGCGGATTGGATGTGTCGTTGAACGTCCGCAATAGCGGAACACGCGCCGGTCAGGAAATCATCCAGCTTTATATTCATGATGTGGAATCGAACTTGAGGCGGCCCGAAAAAGAGCTCAAGGCGTTCTGCAAGATTCTCCTCGAAGCAGGTGAGACGAAAACCGTTTCTTTCCACCTCGATAAGGAAGCTTTCTGGTATTACGATCCCGTCAAAGGCGGCTGGACCGTGGAACCCGGAGATTTCGAAATCATCGTTGGCGCCTCAAGCCGCGACCTGCGCCTGCGCACTCGCGCCACGCTGATTGCCCCGCAATCTTCATCGCGGTTTCGCCTCGATATGACTTTGCGCGAGATCATGGAAGATGAGGCGGGTAAAATAATCATTGAACGTTATCTTGGTGAGTGGCTGACTTTTCCAGAATCGCATCAGAAACTCGATTTGAAGATCAGTCAACTCATGGCTCACGGCTTTGGCATGTTGACGCCTGCCACGATTAGCGCATTAACCAGCGATTTAACACGGGCCTGATCGCCCGCTATTCTATTTTTTTGGAAAACAATCATGAAGTATGGCCATTTCGATGATGAACATCGTGAATATGTCGTTACGCGTCCCGATACGCCTGTGCCATGGATTAACTATCTTGGTACCGAGGCCTACTTTGGTCTGATCTCCAACACTGCTGGAGGCTATTCATTTTATAAAGATGCGCGTTTACGCCGCATTACGCGTTATCGTTATAACAATGCTCCCCTTGATTTTGGTGGACGTTACATCTATTTGCGGGACGAAAGCGATGGTAGCTATTGGTCTCCGTCGTGGCAGCCGGTGCAATGCGATTTAGAAGACTATTCGTGCCGCCACGGAATGGGATACACGATCATCGCCTCGACATATCGCGGCATCCGTGCCGAGACGCGTTACTTCGTCCCACTCGGGGAAAACCTTGAGGTCTGGCAATTGACCGTCACGAATCAGCGCAACACAAAGGCGGAACTATCCATTTTCTCCGTGGCTGAATTTTGCTTGTGGGACGCTTTGGATGACGCTACCAACTTCCAGCGCAATTATTCCATTGGCGAAGTGGAAGTCGAGGATCAAGTGATCTATCACAAAACCGAATATCGCGAGCGCCGTAATCACTTTGCCTATTTTGCCTGTTCGGAAAACTGCGAAGGCTTCGACACTCAGCGCGAATCGTTTCTCGGTCCATATCGTTCATGGGACCGTCCGCTGTCGGTGGCGCAGGGGAGATGCAGTAATTCGATTGCCCACGGCTGGCAGCCGATTGGATCGTTTCATGTGCGGTTGTCCTTGCGGCCCGGCGAACAGAAGCAAATTATTTTTCTTCTGGGTTACCACGAGAATCCGAAAGATCAAAAATTTGATCCGCCTGATTCACAGGCCATCAACAAGAAGACGGTCAAGCCAGTCATTGAGAAATATCTGCAAAAGTCCAACGCGGATTCCGCTTTTGAAGCGCTTCATTCTTATTGGGACGAACTGCTGGGCATTTTCCACGTCACGACTTCCAGTGAACATGTCGATCGGATGGTCAATATCTGGAATGCTTATCAATGCATGGTGACCTTCAACATATCGCGCTCGGCTTCACTGTTTGAGTCGGGAATTGGACGAGGCTTGGGCTTTCGCGACTCGAATCAGGATTTGCTTGGATTTGTTCAAATGGTCCCCTCACGGGCGCGCGAACGAATCTTGGATATTGCCTCAACCCAATTGCCAAGCGGCGGGGCCTACCATCAATATCAGCCATTGACCAAACGCGGCAACAACGACATCGGATCGAATTTTAATGATGATCCTCATTGGCTGGCGCTCGGGGTCGCGGCGTATGTGCGGGAAACGGGGGACTGGAGCCTCCTTGAAGCGAACGTTCCATATGACAATCAATCAGGCAGCGAAACGCCGCTCTACGAACATCTACAGCGCTCGATCCAATATGCGCTGGATCGGCTTGGCCCGCATGGTTTGCCTTTGATCGGACGCGCCGATTGGAATGATTGCCTCAACTTGAACTGCTTCTCAGACCTTCCCGGCGAGAATTTTCAGACCACAACCAGTAAAGAAGGGAGGATTGCCGAGAGCATCTTCATCGCCGGTCTCTTTGTGGAATCGACGCGCGCCATGGCCGACCTTGCCGAGCATTATGCATTGCAGGGCGGACAGAAGAATTGGTCGTTTCAACTTCATCCGCCGCAATATTATCGTGATTTGGCCGCTCAAATGACGCAAACAATCTATCGGCACGGGTGGGATGGCGAATGGTTCGTGCGCGCCTATGATGATTTCGGAAACAAAGTCGGTTCGAAAGAATGTACTGAAGGAAAAATCTACATTGAGCCGCAGGGCTTTTGTGTCCTGGCCGGAGTCGGTCTGGAAAATGGAATGGCAAAAAAGGCACTGGACTCGGTGCACGCCCGCCTTGCCACAGCGCATGGCATCGTTCTGCTTCAACCCGCCTATTCCAAATATTATCTGCACTTGGGGGAGATTTCGTCGTATCCACCGGGTTATAAGGAAAATGCAGGCATTTTTTGTCACAACAACCCTTGGGTGATGATTGCCGAAACGCGAATGGGAAATGGCGAGCGCGCCATGGATTATTACATGCGGATCAATCCATCGGCGCGCGAGGAATTAGCAGATGTGCATCGTTGCGAGCCGTACGTTTATGCCCAAATGATCGCCGGTCGCGATGCGCCCACTCATGGCGAGGCGAAGAATTCATGGCTCACGGGTACCGCGGCTTGGAATTATGTAGCGATCACGCAATGGATTCTCGGCATCCGCCCGGAATTTGATGGTCTGCGTATTGACCCGTGTATTCCTGCAACGTGGAATGGATTCGGGGCGGTCCGCCGGTTTCGGGGGAAGACAATTCGCTTCACGGTTCATAACGAGCAACGGGTCTGCAAAGGGGTTATACGAATTCGAATGGGCGGCAGGGAGATTCACGGCAATTTTATCCCAATGGAACTGCTCGGCGAGGATCAGGAAGTGGAAGTCTGGCTGGGTAAATCATGATTGAGGCTTCGATGGATGAGTCGTTACTTGAGATCCGAGATTATGATGGGGAAGGTTTTAAGCCCCTGATCTCGTTTGAAAGCTGGCGCGTGGCGATGCTCCGCTACCTTGACGATCTCGAACCGGATCATATCGATAGCATGGAACGGCACAATGAGACGGATGAGGTGTTTGTGCTGTTGCGCGGCCGTGGAACATTGATATTGGGGGGAAATGGAGATAAATGCAGAGGCGTGCTGTTGCAGCCGATGGACAGCGGCCGGATCTATAATGTCAAGCGCGGCGCATGGCATACGGTTTTGCTCAGCCGCGATGCCTCGGTTTTACTGATAGAAAATTGTGATACCGACGAGCACAACTCAGAATATGATGTATTGTCACCGGATCAGCGAGCTGAGATTGCAAAAGCTGCGCGTGATGAGCACTTCGTCTAAGACCAAGTTGTCCCGTGATTCGGTATTCAGAGAAGGCCAGGACCATGATCTTCGATCTTCCACTTGAACAGCTCAGAACATATCTCCCCGCCAGAGCTGAGCCCGAGGACTTTGATTCGTTCTGGGAAAAGACTCTTTCCGAAGCGCGCGGCTTCCCGCTGAACGCTGTTTTTCGGTCGAATCCTACGGACTTGAAGCTGGTTGAGGTCTATGATGTAACGTTCAATGGCTTTGGCGGTCAGCCGATTAAAGGCTGGTTCCTGCTCCCACGCGATCATGCCGATCGTTTACGATGCATTGTGGAGTACATCGGATACGGCGGCGGACGAGGCGATCCACTGGATTGGCTGTTGTGGCCCAATTTGGGTTATGCGGTGTTCGTGATGGATATTCGCGGGCAGGGCAGCACCTGGCGTATCGGCGTCACACCAGATATCGAAATGGAACCGGGCAATCCTCAAGTTCCCGGATTCATGACGCGCGGCATTTTGAAGCCTCAAACTTATTATTACCGACGGCTTTATACCGACGCGGTGCGCGCCGTGGAGGCGGCGCGGGCGCATCCGGCGGTGGACGCGAAACGCGTTGTGGCAAGCGGCGCTTCACAGGGCGGCGGTCTCACTTTGGCCGTCGCGGGTCTCATTCCCGACCTGGAGGCGGCGCTGCCCGATGTGCCGTTCCTATGCCACTTTCGCCGCGCCACGGAAATCGTTGACACGTATCCTTATCAGGAAATCAGCAGTTATTGCCAGCGGCATCGCGACCATATTGAAGAGGTGTTCCGCACGTTATCTTATTTTGACGGCGTCAATTTTGCGGTGCGATCCTCTGCTCCCGCGCTGTTCTCCGTTGGGTTAATGGATGAAATCTGTCCGCCTTCCGCTGTTTTCGCGGCGTACAACCATTATGGCGGCAAGAAGCGGATTAATGTCTGGCCATATAATCATCACGAAGGCGGCGAGACCTTTCAAGTCTTGGAGAAGATCAAATTCCTTGCGTGTCTCGATAATTGAGCGATTCAGATCTTGCTGAGCCCGGTTTCCAAGTCAGACAGGATATCATCCACAGATTCGATCCCCATCGACAGGCGCACCAACCCATCCGAAATCCCGACGCGCGCCCGTTCCTCGGCAGTCAGAGTGCGATGGGAAGAGCTCGCGGGATGCAACACGAGCGAGTAGATGTCACCAAGGGTCGTAGCGGGCAAGCAGATCGAGAGGGATTCCATAAAGCGGAAGATTTTCGCTTTGTCCGCACCTGCAATTTCAAACGAAAGCACTCCTCCACACCCCTTGCGATCGAACAAGCGGTTTGCTAAACTGTATTGAGCATGACTCTTGAGGCCGGGGTAATTGACCTTCTTCACGCGTGGATGTGTCTCAAGCCATGTCGCAACCTGCAGAGCGCTCTCGCATTGTTGTTTCATCCGCAACGGCAGAGTCTTCAACCCGCGTAAGGCCAGCCATCCTTCAAAGGGGCCCAGGACTGCTCCTACCAGCTTGTTCAACTCGAACATTTTGTTTTTGTTCGCTTGCGACGTGGCGATTACGCCCGCCAGCACATCGCCGTGGCCGGACAGATATTTCGTGGCGCTGTGGATCACGAAATCCGCTCCATGTTTTATCGGATTGATCAGATACGGAGAAGCAAAGGTACTGTCCACCAAGAATGATGCGCCGTGGCGGTGGGCGAGATCTGCGAGTGCCGGGATGTCCGCGACTTTCAGAAGCGGATTGGAGATCGTTTCAAGATAGAGCACACTTGCGCCGGCGTCCTTGACGGCCGCCTCGACTTCCGCATGATTTGTCACGTCCACCATGCGAACGTTGACATTCAAACTCGTCAACAAATTATTCAATAGTGTGAACGTGGCGCCATAGACGTCGAGTGCCGCGACGACCGAGGTGCCGGCCTTGATGCCGGCGGCCAACAGGGCGGCGTGGATCGCTGCCATCCCCGATCCATAGGCCTGCGCGGCCTCCGCCTGCTCGAGGTTTGCTACCGCCGCCTCGAATGCTTCCACGGTCGGGTTCGAATACCGCAAATAAATCTGTCCCGATTTGGTGTGCGCAAAAACCGCATCCAGGTCGTCCATGTTTTCGTAAAGATAACCCACCGACGGCCATATTGGAGTTGCCACCGGTCTGTAACCTGCAGGCGGGACGCGCTCTCCCGCATGGACTGCGCGCGTTTGAAACGATTTTTGAGCGAGATCCTTCATGGTGTGGACGCCTTTCTTCTTGTTGAAATGAATTTGCTGGAAACCCACTCGGAAAGTTGATCAGGTGCGCCCCTGGAGAGGCTCGAACTCTCAACCTACTGATTCGAAGTCAGGCACTCTATCCATTGAGCTACAGGGGCGTGCATAAGATTATACACGAAGTATGAATTGCAAGGTAGAATCAATCCATTCTTTCCAAGGATTTAATCATGACAGACATAAAATCGTTCGGTGAACATGTGATCAACAATCTTCAGAAAGTCATTGTTGGCAAACGCGACGCATTGGAATTGATTGTGGTTGGTTTGTTGTGTCAGGGGCACATACTAATTGAGGATGTGCCCGGCGTTGGCAAAACAATGATGGCACGCAGTCTGGCGCGTTCGCTGGCCTGCACTTTCAGCCGCATCCAGTTCACACCGGACATGTTGCCTAGCGATGTGACGGGCATCTCGATCTACAACCAGCAGAAAAGAGAATTCGAATTTCGCGCCGGCCCCATCATTGGTCAGATCATTCTCGCGGATGAAATCAATCGCGCCACACCGAAGACACAAGCCGCGTTGCTGGAAGCGATGGAGGAGCATCAAGTCACTGTGGACGGCGTAACGCATATTTTGCCGCGGCCGTTCATGGTGCTCGCTACACAAAACCCCATCGAGTACGAAGGCACGTTCCCACTTCCCGAAGCCCAGTTGGATCGCTTCCTTTTGCGCGTGCGGCTTGGGTATCCGGATTTGTCGGACGAAATCAAGATTCTCGATGGGCAGCAATTCCATCATCCGATCGAGGCGCTCGAGGCAGTTGTCGGCGCAGAGGAAGTATTGGAGGTGGCGGAGGCCATCAAAAGCGTTTATCTTTCTCCAGCCGCCAAGCGTTATGTTGCCGAGCTGACACGGCGCACGCGTCAATCCAATGATATCTATCTCGGCGCGAGTCCGCGCGGCACACTCGGTTTGTCGCGTGTATGCCAGGCTTACGCCGCGCTCCAGGGCCGTGATTATGTTTTGCCGGACGACGTGAAAGACTTGGCTGTTCCAGTATTGGCGCATCGGATCATTGTCAGTCCGGAAGCGCGCCTGCGCGAATTGGGGGCCGATCGCATCGTTCAAGATATCGTCCACAGCCTGCCGGTGCCGGGCGGGAGTTTTCAGGCACCTTCTTTGGATGGAAGCAAAAGTAAATAAGCCATCGACATGAATCCCGGACGCATCCTGGTAACGCTTTTGATTCTCGGCGGGTTGATCGGTTCGCTGGCAGGCGGGCCGGCGTTTTATTCCCACATGCTTTATTTGGGCCTGCTGTTATTGATCGGCGCGTGGCTGTGGACGTTCCTGTTGGCACGTTCGCTAAGACTCGAACGTTTCTCCGACTCGCGCCGCGGCAGTGTGGGTGATATTTTCAAGGAGCGGTTTGATATTAACAATGGAAGCGGGCTGCCCGCCTTGTGGGTGGAAGTCAAGAATGCGACGCCGATCTCTTATGCGGGTTCGCGTTTGCTAACGATGCTGCGGGCGCATCAGCGGCAGTCGTACGCGGTGCGCATGTGGCTTACGCGCCGGGGCGCATTCCCGCTCGGACCAACCATTGTCACGATCTCCGATCCGCTGGGTCTGTTCCGGGCCGTAAGGAGATTTGAGGCCCTGAAATCCGTGACTGTGCTTCCCATGATCTTTCCAGTTGAATCGTTCCTTTCGCCTCCGGGACTTCTGCCCGGCGGACAAGTGACTCGCCACAAGTCAACGGATATTACTCCTCATGCTTCCGGGGTGCGGGAATACAACTCCGGCGATCCGATGAAACGGATTCACTGGCCCACCTCGATTCGACGCGGGGAGTTGATGGTCAAAGAATTCGATCAGGACCCGCAGGCGGAGGTGTGGCTCTTCCTTGACGCGCAGTACAGCGTGCAAGCCGTCCAGCCTCACGAGGAGATGCCTGAGTTACCTGTCGAGGATTTGCTGTTCACGCGCAGACCAAAATTCACTTTACCGCCATCCACGCTGGAGTATGGAATCACCATCACTGCTTCATTGGTGCATTATTTCATCCAGCAAAAGCGCTCGGTCGGCTTCGTTGTCGCAGACCGCGCTTACACGATGATCCCCGCCGAACATAACGAGCGGCATGAGAACAAGATCATGGAAACCCTGGCGTTCCTCGAGGGTCAAGGCAATCTCTCCGTCCCGGCGCTGGTCGGTGCGCAGGCGCGGCATTTGCCATCCGGCTCGAGCGCGATTCTCATCACGCCGACGATCTGGCCCGAGCTCCTGGTCGCGGTGGACGAACTTCAACGCCGCAATTTGCGTTCCGTGGTAATCTTGCTGGACGCCGAATCGTTCGGCGGACGCAGGGGCAGCGATACGCTTGCTGCTCAATTGATGGAGCGCGGCGTGCCGGTTTGTCTCGTGAATTGCGAAGCCGACCTGGCAAAGACATTTTCCAGTTTTTCAGCTAGCCATATTTCAAAGGATGTCATCACATGGCAAAGACCGAAATTGTCACACTTGATTTGAATTTTCAAGGAAAAACACAAGCCATCGCAGTGTATTTGATCAAGCATTCGAGCGGCGCGCTCCTGATCGAATGCGGACCCGGCTCGACCCTCCCCGCCCTGCAAGCGGGACTCAAAGCGAATGGCCTAGCCGCATCCGACATCACCCACGTCTTGTTGACGCATATTCATCTCGATCATGCCGGTTCGGCAGGCTGGTGGGGCAGACAGGGCGCGCAGATCCTCGTACATCCGAACGGCGCCGCGCATATGTTAAACCCTGAAAAACTCCTGGCCAGCGCCACGCGCATTTATGGTGATATGATGCAAACATTGTGGGGCGAGTTCCTGCCTGTGGCTGCAAGTCAACTCAAAATCGTGAATGACGCGGAAGAGATCGCTATCGGCAAATTGAGATTCATGCCGATCCACGCGCCCGGTCATGCCGAACATCATTTTGTTTATTTGTTTGAGGACATTGCCTTTACCGGTGATGTCGGCGGAGTGCGGATACCGGGTTATCCTTATTTGCAGGTGCCGATGCCGCCGCCTGAATTGCATTTCGGGAAATGGCATGAGACTTTGAAACGCTTGCGAAAGGAAAAGTTCAGCCGCATCGCGCCGACACACTTTGGAATCTTTGACGACCCGCAGTGGCAATTGGATCAGGTCGAAAAGGAACTGAACGCCGCCGAAAAATGGCTGGAAACCGTGATGCCCTCCAACCCTCCAATTGAAGGATTGCGCCAGCAATTCACTGATTGGATGAACGCGCAGGGGCGCGCCCAAGGCTTGAGCGCGGATGCCGTCAGGGCCTATGATCTAGCAAACCCGCTCGGGATGAGCGCCGATGGATTGATGAGATATTGGAAAAAGGTGAGGCTGGTGGCGTAAATATTCCATCGGGCGACCTCCTATTTTGACAGCCGAATGATAATGGGATAATCCTTCAGCATAAAATCTCTGACCGTCAAATCGCCATTAGCGTTATTGGTAGTTAATCCATGTTCAAAGCCATGGAGGACATCCATGCCTGTGGCTTTCCAGCCCGCAAAGCCGGGGACTGTGATCGTGGATGAAATGCCAGGATCATCATCAACTGCTCTTCCATCGTTCCACACTGCGACTAGTCTATCTCCGTTGGGTATTGTCGGTCTTGGCGTTAGCGTTTGGGTTGGCAGAATTGGCGTTAATGTAGGTGATGGCGTTGATGGTGCAATCGTTGTTGCAGTGATTGCCGGAGATGGATTGGTCCCACAGCCGTCCAACGCAAGCGCAAGTGTGGTCGCAAGAAGAAATAACTTCGCTACAGTTCGCATCGTCCCTCCTGGAATCACTCTGCTACCTGTTGGACATTCAGCGTTCTCTAAATGTAACTATGGGTATTATATACCTGCAACTTGCAATCACCTATGGCTTTTGTCGAGATATACGTCACGTCGAACAAGTGACGATTGGGACGGGTTACAATTGGGCTAAACAACTATACTTGCACAGGAGATGCCATGGATGACTTTCTCGCAATTTCGGACCTGTCTTCGGGGGAAGTGCAGGATCTGCTGGATCTCGCTATTCGCCTGAAGAAGGAATACTTCAAGAAAGGCAATCCGCCGCTTTTCAAAGGCAAAGTGCTCGGCATGATATTCCAGAAGCCCAGCCTGCGGACGCGCGTTTCATTCGATATGGCCATGCGTCACATGGGCGGCGATGCCTTGTATCTTTCGCCGAACGAGATCGGACTCGGTCAACGCGAATCCATTGCAGATGTGGCGCGCGTGCTCTCGGGTTTGGTCCAGGCGCTGATGGCGCGCGTGTTCGCACATGAGCATGTTTTGGAATTGGCGAAGTGGTCGACCGTTCCCGTGGTGAATGGCTTGAGCGATTACAACCATCCGTGTCAGGGCATGGCGGATGCGCTGACGGTCCAGGAGAAGTTCGGGAAAGCCAAAGGCTTGAAGGTCACTTTCGTCGGCGATGGAAATAACGTCGCGGTTTCCATGATGCATGTTTCGGCGAAGCTTGGCTGGAACTTCACGCTTGCAAGCCCCGAAGGTTATGACTTAAACCCGAGGGCGGTTGAAATGGCGAAGACTGTTGCCAAGGAAACCGGCAGCAAATTGAGTTTCATTCGAGATCCACACCAGGCGGTCAAAGGCGCGCAGGTGATCTACACTGACACATGGACCAGCATGGGTCAGGAAGAAGAAACTGCCAGGCGCGAAAAAGTCTTCCCACCCTACCAAGTAAACGCAAAACTGGTCAGCGAAGCAGATAAGGATGTGATCGTGATGCATTGTCTGCCCGCGCATCGCAACCACGAGTTAACGGATGACGTTGCCGACGGTCCGCATTCGGTCATCTTCCCACAGGCCCATAATCGCCTGCACGCCCAAAAAGCGATTCTGGCGCGTTTGTTTAATGTTGCATAGAATAGACGTTATGAATACCAAGAATTTCATTGCCCTAGAAGAGCGGTACGGTGCACATAATTATCTTCCGCTCGATGTAGTCATCACGCGCGGGGAGGGCGTGTGGGTTTACGATGTCGACGGGAAAAAGTATCTGGATTGTTTGTCTGCCTACTCGGCACTTAATCAGGGTCATGTCCACCCGAAGATCTTGAACGCGTTGCTTGAGCAAGCGAATAAAGTTACTCTAACTTCACGCGCATTCCGCAATGACCAGCTTCCGCTCCTCTACAAAGAATTATCAGAGATGACCGGCTACGAAATGTCACTGCCAATGAACAGCGGGGCGGAGGCGGTTGAGACCGCCATCAAGCTGGCGCGAAAGTGGGCCTATCGCATTAAGGGCGTTGCGCGCCATCAAGCTGAGATGATCACGGCCCATGGAAATTTCCACGGGCGGACCACCACCCTCGTGTCTTTCTCAACGGATCCTTTGTATCGTGACGATTTTGGACCGTTCACGCCCGGTTTTGTCACCGTGCCTTACGGCGATGCTTCGGCCGTGGAAAGGTCGATCAACGAGAATACCGCCGCGGTGCTGCTCGAGCCGATTCAAGGCGAAGGCGGAGTCATTATGCCTCCTTCAGGATATTTGAAAAGAGTCTCGGAGGTCTGCAGAAAGAATAACGTCTTGTTTATCGCGGATGAAATCCAAACCGGGCTGGCGCGCACGGGTAGATTATTTGCCTGTGATTATGAAAATGTACATCCCGATATTATGATCGTTGGCAAAGCATTGGGCGGCGGTTTTTATCCGGTCTCTGCCGTCCTGGCAGATAAGCCCCTCCTGGGTTTGTTCACGCCGGGCGAGCACGGCTCGACCTTCGGCGGCAATCCGCTGGCGGCGGCCGTGGCGCGCGCCGCGTTAGCCGTGATCCGGGAGGAGAAATTGGCGCAACGCGCGGATGAAATGGGAACATATTTCATGGAGCAACTGGCTGAGATCCCCAGTCCGCACGTCAAAGAAGTGCGCGGCAAGGGTTTGTTGATCGGCGTGGAGTTGAAACCATCGGCGGGCGGGGCGAGACGATTCTGTGAAGCCTTGCAAGGTAAAGGTATTCTCGCAAAAGAGACGCATGAGAATGTCATCCGCTTTGCGCCGCCATTGATCATTGAAAAGAGTGAAATTGATTGGGCGCTTCCATCCATTCGTGAAGTGCTCAATATGAAATAAATCATCTCCCTCACCTGCCCGTCGTACGCTCTCTTAGGAGGGATCAGGTGAGGGGAATCGGAGGCGTTATGAATATTGGAATACCCAAAGAAAGACGTCCGTTTGAATTCCGCGTTGGGCTGTCTCCAGCTGGCGTGGAGATGCTCGCTCAAAATGGACACAAGGTTTTCGTCGAGCATGAGGCGGGTCTGGGCGCGGGTTTCAGCGATGCAGAGTATGAGAAGTCTGGCGCAAGTCTGGTCTTTTCCTGTGAAGAAGTCTGCGGCCGGTCCGACTTACTGCTCAAAGTGTCGAGACCGTTGAAAGAGGAATTGTATTGGATTAGACCGGAGACGATCCTGGCGGGCCTTTTGCACCTGGCTTCGGCGCAGCAGGATAAGATTGATGTGCTGCTTGCAAAAAAAGTGACCTCCATTGCCTACGAACAAATCAGATCGGAAGATGGTTCGTTGCCGGTCCTGCATCCGTTCAGCCAGATCGGCGGCGCGATGACAGCCCAGATCGCCGCACGACTGCTTCAAAATAGTGAAGGCGGCAAAGGCATATTGATGGGCGGTGTGCCGGGTGTTCCGCCAGCCGAGATCGTCATCCTCGGCGCAGGCGTCGTGGGCACCTCCGCGGCGCAGATGTTCCTCGGCATGGGCGCACATGTGACCGTCATCGATCAAAAGTTCTCCGCTCTTCAGAAGATCTGGGAACGCTTTCCGTGTATCGTTACGATGACGTCTACAAAACGCAACATCGAACGCGCGGTCGCCTACGCCGATGTTGTGGTCGGCGCGGTATTAATTCCGGGTCAGCGCGCACCGATCTTGGTCACGCGCGAGATGGTGCGTTCGATGAAGCCACGTTCGGTCATCATGGATGTCAGTATTGACGAAGGCGGATGCGTGGAGACCTCGCGTCCGACTACGCACGATCATCCGGTGTACATCGAGGAGGGGGTGATGCATTATTGTGTTCCCAATATCCCCGGCGCGGTGGCGCGCACCGCAACACACGCCTTTGTTAATTGCGCCATGCCTTTTATCATGGAGATCGCCGATGGCGGTGTCAAAGGAATACTCAATAATCCTTCCCTCGAAGCCGCGGTGAACACACACGATGGAAGATATGTTCATCTTGTGCGTTTGACCAACCACACGGAGGCGTAAGATGGACTGGATTACCCAATATAAATCTCGAATCGTGGATGCCGAAGAGGCGGTCAAAGCCGTTAAGTCGGGCAATCGCATCTTCATGACGGGCAACGTTTCGGTGCCACAAAAGTTGTTGGCGGCTTTGGTGAAATATGCTCCCCACTTGAAGGATGTTGAAATTTGCCAGGCGTTATCCGTTGGCCCCGCGGATTATGTCGGCCCGGAGATGGAGGGACACCTTCGAGTCAATAGCCTATTCATCAGCGCGAATGTTCGCAAAGCCGTGCAGGAGGGCCGCGCGGATTTCACGCCGGTTCTGCTTTCTGAATTTCCGCTTTTATTCAAAAATAAAGTGCTGCCCGTGGATGCGGCCCTCATCCATGTTTCACCGCCGGATGAACACGGTTTCTGTTCACTGGGTGTGGAGGTCGGTCTAACCAAATCTCCAGCGGAATCAGCCAAGATCATCATCGCCGAAGTGAATGAACAGATGCCGCGTACGCTGGGTGATTCATTCATCCATGTCAGCCGGCTCAATTACATTGTGCCGGTCGACTATCCGGTCGCCGAACTGCCGATGGGCGGCGAAGGCGACGATGAGATCAGCCGAAAGATCGCCGGCTACATCGCGGATTTGATTCCCGATTACGCCACCCTGCAAATGGGCATCGGTTCCATCCCAGATGCAGTGTTGAATTTTCTGGGCGACAAGAAGGACCTCGGCATTCACAGCGAGATGTTCTCGGATGGAGTGGTTAAGCTGGTTGAGAAAGGCGTGATCACAAACGCGCGCAAGACATTACATCCAGGCAAGATCGTGGTTGGATTCATCCTCGGCACACAGTCACTGTATGAATGGGCGCACGATAATCCCTTGTGCGAATTCCACCGGCAGGAATATGTCAACGATCCATTTGTGATCTCGCAGAACGAACGCATGGTTGCGATCAACTCCGCCATTGAGGTGGATCTGACCGGTCAGGTCTGTGCTGACAGCATCGGACCAAAATTCTTCAGCGGCATCGGCGGTCAACTTGACTTCATCTACGGTTCATCGCGTTCCAAGGACGGCGTGCCCATCATTGCTTTGCCCAGCACCGCGGAGATGAAAGACGGAACGTTGCTCAGCCGGATTGTCGCCACGTTGAAGCCAGGCGCGGGTGTCGTCACCGGGCGCAATCACGTTCACTATATCGTAACCGAATATGGCGTCGCAGATTTGTATGGCAAGACAGTCCGCCAACGTGCGCAGGAGCTCATCAAAGTTGCTCATCCCGATTTTAGAAAAGATTTGGAGAAACAAGCGAGAGCCTTATGCTGGATGTAGGGTTTGGCTGACATGCTCAGAGGCACAGAGAAAATTTTCTCTGTGCCTCTTTTGTTGATTTGCGGTAAGATGATGGCGGTAGATTCCGGCATACGATCGTGGCCTGTATTTTCTTGATCTGCCATTCTTTGAAGGGAAGTCAATGAATCGAAAAGCTAAAATTGTCGCAACCATTGGCCCCGCCAGCCAGGATGAAGTCGTCCTAGAGCGACTCGTTCGAGCAGGAGTCAATGTGGCGCGCATGAATTTCTCGCACGGGACGCATGAGGAGCACGCCCAGCATATTGCAAGCATTCAGCGCGTTTCCAAGAAATTGAATATCCCGGTGGGCATCCTGCAGGATTTGCAGGGCCCGAAAATCCGCGTGGGCGAATTGCCGGCACCTATTCAACTTTCCGAAGGCGAGACGGTTCATCTTTATACCACGGGAACTACGCCGCCACCGGGGCAGGGACAGAAGATTCCGGTGGACTTTCGTCAGCTCTTCGATTCGGTACGGACCTCGGACCGCCTTCTGCTGGATGATGGTCGTCTGACCCTGGAGGTGGTTTCCGTTAAGGAGCGTTCTCTGGCGGCGCGCGTGGTCATCGGCGGACCCCTGTCGTCGCATAAAGGCATTAATTTACCCGGTGTCCGCCTTCGCATTCCAGGGTTCACGGAAAAGGATGAGGACGATCTGGCATTCGGCATTTCGCAAGATGTGGATGCGGTCGCGATCTCGTTTGTCCGCTCGGCGGAGGATGTGAGGAAAGTCCGTTATGCCATGGAACGATTTTCGAAGGGCAAAGGTCAGCCGCTGCTGATTGCCAAGCTTGAAAAGCCCGAAGCCGTCGACAATCTCGATTCGATCCTCGATGATGTGGATGGCGTCATGGTGGCGCGCGGTGACCTGGGCGTGGAACTTCCGCCGGAACGCGTGCCGGCGTTGCAAAAGCACATCATCCGTGTTGCGAACGCCCGCGGCAAGTTGGTGATCACCGCGACCCAGATGCTTGAGTCGATGATCAGCAATCCGCTTCCCACGCGTGCCGAAGCCTCGGATGTTGCCAACGCCATTTTTGACGGTACCGATGCGGTGATGCTGTCCGCCGAATCGGCCTCAGGCAAATATCCGGTCGAAGCAGTTCAAATGATGGATCGGATTGTGTGTGAAGCGGAGAGCCATTTTCTTGAGTGGGGGAAAGGAGCCGCCACCACCGAGGAATTCACGGCGAATGATGCCGCCTCCATGGCGCGTGCCGCGCAGGCGCTGGCAAACGATAAGAACGTAACAGCGATTGCCTGTTTTACGATGCGAGGGCAGACCGCCTGGCTCATCTCAAAGATTCGTCCGCGTGTCCCGATCATGGCCTTTACACCTGCACTCGAAACATGGCGAAGGCTGGCCTTCTTGTGGGGCGTCAATCCACATCAAGTGCCGTTTGCAAATTCGCTCGAAGAAATGCTTAGCTATGTGGATTCGTCCTTGATGCGTTCGGATGTGGTCCAATCGGGCGATCAGGTTGTGTTGGTTTGTGGTTTTCCGGTCGGCTCGGTCCGTCCGCCCAATATGGCCCTGCTTCACAATGTGGGAGAATGATCATCCTGTTGAAGAAATGGCCAATCCGATCCCGATCAATGCGCCGCCGAGCAGGAAGAGCGGCGTTATTGTTTCTTTAAGAAACATCCAGCCGAGCAAACTGCCGACGACGGGCTGCGCGAAGAAAGTCAGCGAGGCAAGCGCAGCCGGTAATTCGGCAAAAGCATAATTCCACAAGAACATCGCGATGGCGGTCGAGATGATTCCGAGAAAGAGGATGCCGCCGATGATTCCTATTGTGATCGTACCGATAGCCTGTGATTTGATTTCCCAGGCGCTCAGAAGAAAACCGCTTGGCAGTCCGCCAGCCAGCATGATCGTTGTCGACGTGACCACATCGGCCGTTTGAGTCACTTTCCGAACCAGAACGGAATATAAAGCCCAGGTCAGGGCGGCGGCCAGCAGACTCAGGTTTCCCCAAAATAAGGATGGAGAGAGTTCGGCGTTGCGCGGGTCAATCACCGCAAGCACACCCAACGTGGAAATGATCAGGGCGATGATTCTGCGCGGGGTTGTCCTTTCGGCCAGCAAAAATGGCGCAAAGATCAGGATGAACGCTGGAGTGGCGGAGGTAACCAGGGCGCCATTGGAGGCCGTGGAAAGTTTTGTTCCGACAAATTGGAAGCCCAGCGAGACGCCGTAGCCCACGAAGCCGACCCCAAAGATTTGCCATGCCTGTGAGCCGGTGAGCTTGGCTTTGGGTCTTGAGGCGATCACGATGCCCAAGGAAAGAATTCCGAGAATGAGTCGCAGGGTCAGCAATGTGAATGGCGGGATGACGTTCAAAACGACCTTGCTGACAACGTACATTCCGCCCCAAATGGACGCGGCCAGCAAGCCGGATAATAAGCCGGGCAGAATTTGTTTATGGGACATGCCCCAATTATAGTTGGCAATCCGATGCTTTTATAACTATGGCAGGACAACGATCTTAATGTTCTCCTGGGCTTCCGGCAAGCGGCAGGATGGCTGGATTAATACTTTTAGCAGATCAAAATCAGAATCCGAAGGCGGCATGTAGGCGATGTCGCAGCTTCTCGGATCATCCAAGGATCCGTTCTTGGTCGAGACCCAAAAGCAGCCCTTCCCAACCGGTAACGTAATCGCTCTGAGCGCGATGGCGGATCCGCTCACTACGTTGACCGTCTCGCCCGAGGCGATATTTTCGTCGGGACGCATGGCTCGGGTCAGCACAAATCCCTGGCCAACGGGAATCCGTCCGCTGGAGAATCCGACCGGGGATGTTGCATACGAGCCCAGCCAAAGCGCGAGCAAGATCAGTCCGACGTCTGTGCCCACCACCCAAAAGTAATTGGCGGTCCAAGAGCGTTTGAAGGCCAAAGACTGAATCACCAAGGCGGCGCCAACCGCCAGAATCAGATTTTCTGCCGGGGAATAGGTGCACGACATCAATTGCGGATGCGGCAGATAAGAGAACCCGCCAAATAGAATGATCGACAAGCCTAAATTGATAAGAAGTGGAATCAAAATGCAGCGTTTGTTGAAATCCATCTTTGAAGCTGCTGGTTGTCTTGCCATCAGGTGTCGCAAGAAATCCTGACACATCGATGTTTCAAGGACTATGTTGCCGTGAGCTGAGACATAAAACGGTACAGGAAATACCTGTACCGTTTTATCGTCCCTGGCAGCAGGCTTACGGTGTCGTCCCGGTCCAACTGCCGAGGCCCGAGCATAGATCGTAGCCGGTTAGACAAGAGGCACCATTGTTGCCGGAGGTAATGTCACGGAAGGTGATGGTGTTTCCATATACATACGCGGAACTCACAACCACACCTGCGTCTGCCGAACGGCCAGCCCACATTGGGGAACTTACGCTGGTGCCGCCGACTTGCCACCAGCCGCTCTGTCCCGAATACTTGGTGCTGTCGTAGACTGAAACGCCGGAATTCGGATCAGCATCCAGGGATACATCCGGCGTGGCGCGTCTTCCTCCGCAGCTGACTTGTCCGTACTGGCTAAAGCTGGATTGAGCTGAAGTGGCGGTTTCATAGGCACTGCAACCGCCGCCGCCATCGGACCAACCCGTCTCACTGGTGAATGTGCTTCCACTGAAGTTCAGCGTCGTGCCTCCGACGGAGATTACGTTGGGGGATGCGGAGGGATATTCGGCCGGCAGGCCGGAGTCGCCTGCGGAGACAAAAAAGCTGACGCCCGATTGAACGAAGTAAGAGTCATAGCTGTGTTCGCTGGAAAACTCGGAGCCGCCCCAGCTGTTCGAAACATATTGAGCATGGGTTTTGGCATACTTTTCCGCAGTCAGAAGATTGGAAAAGCTGCTGCTGCTGGCTTCCACCAATAAAATCTTGGCGCCAGGCGCAATGGCATGGGCCCATTGAACATCCAGGGAAATTTCCAGCGCCCAGCCACTATCGGAGTGCGGATATCTGGTCCCTCCGGTTTGATTGACTTTCTTAAAGCAGCCATTCGCTGTGGTGCAGGCCGGCAGTCCATACTTTGAGTCGAAGACACCCAAATCGCTTTCTGCCGTAGGATCATCGTAAGCATCCACAAGAGCCACGGTCTTGCCGGAACCAGCCGTCAGACTGGTGGGGAAGTTATATACTGATTGGATGGTCGCCGGACTCAAGCCCGTCGGTGCCGAACTAGCGAACGGCCGGACCCAAGCCACGCAACGAGCGCTTCCGGCTCTGGCCGGGCCGGGGCAGACTGCACGAGCATTATTATCACGGCCGGCAGCGTACGCGCTTCCGGTCAGCGAGAATGAAAAAACCAATGTACCGATCAAGGTTACATCAACCAAACGTCTAAATCTCATGCGGGCTTCTCCTTTTAAGAATCGACATGGCTGTTCTTATAGCATATTGGTTGTCAACCTGCAAGGGGACCTCGGTAACCAATCCAATGAAAGCCCCGGGTCCGGCTAATCAAAGGTTTTGTTTCGTCTGTTCTTCTTGATTTCCGATATGTATTTCTTGGTTTTCAGCCTTTTTTCCTTTGACGCTTCTGTCGGTTGGGTCTTCCTGCGCGGCTTGGGTTCTTCGGACGCTTTGTGCAGGAGCGAGAATAACCTTTTCGTGGCTTCCTGACGATTTTGTTCCTGCGTCCGGAATCTTTTAGCTTCGATGAATAACACGCCGTCCCTGGATATTTGCTTGGAGGCGAGCTTCATTAAGCGCGCCTTGATCTTTTCAGGTATGGATGAATCATGGATATTGAACCGCAGTTGAACGGCCGTTGCCACCTTGTTGACGTTCTGTCCGCCGGGACCGGATGCGCGGATGTATGCGAAGTGGAGCTCTCGTTTGTCAATGTGGAGGATGGGGGTTGTGTGAATCACGAAGGAAATATATAGCCGTAGTACCTGTTATAAGCTGCTGCGGTGGAGGCCTCATGCCTGTATGATGGAGGCCTCGTCGGCTGTATTTTCTTCTGCCTTGGTCAGACCAAGCGGTCTCAAGCCTCGATAAATGCGCGGCCCACTCAATGTCCTTAGGATGGTCGCCGCCGGACGACTCAATCTGACAGACAAATCCTCCGCGCTCATCGGCTGATTGCCATTGGCTAAAAACATACGGAAGACCGCCTCGACCATGGCCGTGTGTTCGCCCACAAAATCAGGCTGAAGGGCGCAATGGCTCATCAACGCATGCTGGATTCCATCCACTGGCTTGACCTCCGCCGTTTGTGGATCAATCCAATCAATCATTTCGCCTTCTTCAACGCCCGCCAATGATTGCTGGTGCGCCGGACATAAGAGCGAGCGCAGAAATACATGCCAATCGCTTTCGTTTTGTTTCCACCAATCAAAGTCAATATGGAACGGTGTCTGGATGCCGGGTTTCAGTAAGCTCATGCCTGCTCCTCCAGACGGAAATGCAAATCGCCGACATGAATAAAGCGCGGTTGACTTGCCAATAGCGCAAGCAATGGCGCGGGCGGAATCCTTCGAACGAGATTCACGGCCGCATACAATTCCTGGGCATGAACATGTCCCTGAGGGTTGAGCTTGGTCAACTCACGCATGACGGTCACAACCAAATCCTCAAATGGCCGCTTCTTTTCCCAAAGCGGATCCAGTACTTTGAAATCGGAGACATAGATTGCCATCCGGTCGTTGAACTCCGCAGTGATCGGTTGCTTCAGCATCGCGAACACCAAGCCGCCATCCGCGCCGACAATCAGCGTTCGCACCCAATCCTTGGCAGACCTTTGTGTCTTGGCTTCGACCACGACCTCGCCCGGCCTCTGTCCGCGTCGCACTATGACCAAGCTTCCCGGCATCAGCTGATGGCTTTTGTACCATTCGCGGAGCCCAAATACGTATCCATGTTCACGCACGACCCATCCCGGCATCTTAATGCCCGATCTGGCATCTACCAACGTGAAGCGGACGCGTGGGGATTCGTAGGCGGTCGGGAACAACAAACGCGTCCGCAGCGAAACCGGTAAAGTTCCGGCGCGCAAATGCGGATAAATCAGACTAATGGTGACTTCACGAACATCTTTGTGGCTGGTTACATTTTCATCACTCAGCTCGTCATCCAATTGAGTCTCCAGCTTCAACATGGATTCATCCAGCGCGGATCGGTCATAATCAATTTTCTCATAACGCAGGAAGGATGGCAATTCTTGCACGCCCTCCGGTTCCAAGCGTCGCAAGCACCACAGCACTTCGCCCGCGGGACCCACCTCGTCGAAGCGTGGATCCGACTGCAGAGCGTAGTTCAGGGAAAACTCAGCCAGCTTTGGGTTGATCCCCGCGGGCAATTCAATGTCTTTCAATACAGCCGAGGTCGGTTGAGGTTCTCCCTGTGCCATGTCCAGAACAGCTTCTGCCAGGTTAAGGTGACCCTCATTGATTTCAATCAGTAATCCACGAGGGAACCAGCGGCCCGCGATTTTTACAAGTTCGTCATTACCAGAAAATGTTGCCGCGATCTTTTTCTCAAGCTCTTCGCCGTTTTCGCGGAGGATGGCCTCCGTATTTAAATCCGAGGAGCCCGAGGCTTCGGCGGAGACGTTGTTCAACACATGATCTGCCAGAGCCGAAGCGAAAAGACGTTCCGCGCCGTCCTGCATTTCCACGGACACAACGTCAAACTCGCCCGCTTCAGGATTCCGACCGGCGCGGGTCGCGGTTACTTTCCCCTTTGCCCAGGCCATGGCGGGAAACACGATGTGGTCGCCGACCATATAACGGGTGCTCGGTAAATAGATTTTCCCGCCCGATTCGCGTTTGGCGCGCTCGGCCTCCAGCTCTGCCTTGATGCGGCTCTCGATCAACACCGGCGCCAAATCATGCGCCGTTAAGGGGGTTTCGATTTCGAACAAATAAGTATGCAGGTTTTCAACGTCTTGCTTGGAGATTTCGAGCGTTTTCCAATAGTCTGCTGGTAATGAGAATGTACTTGCCATAGCTTCCTTGTTGCGTAGAATGCAGAACTTGCCTTCCAATTATACACTACCTTGCAAAATTCCCTGCGGGCTTCACGCCGCGCTGAACAAAATGCGGTCCCTGCCGTCCTGCGGGTGACCCCTCCTTGACTCATCCTGTTCAGAGGATTATACTACATTCCTACGAATAATCAGATTAATCTGATATTATGGCGAACAGACACCTTTCGATTGAAGTTTCCGAATTCCTGAAATATCTTGCTTCCCACACAGAGGCGGAGGGCGGCTTGCCGGCCCTGACCGAATTGAGCGGCGAACTCGGCATCAGCGTGGCGACCTTGCGCGAACAGCTCGAGGTGGCCCGCGCCCTGGATTTGGTCGAGATCAGGCCGCGTACGGGAATGAGGCGAAAACCCTTTGCTTTTGCCTCGACGGTAAGGCAAAGCCTCGGGTATGCGCTCCTGCTGGACGACAATCATTTTCAAAAATACTCCGAATTGCGAAATCACATTGAGTCCGCGTACTGGGATGAAGCGGTAAGGAAACTGGCCAAGGAAGATAAGAAAGAACTTAAGTCGTTAATCCTTCGGGCGCGGGAAAAGTTGCTTGGCTCGCCAGTGCAGGTACCGCACGAAGAACACCGTGCATTGCACATGCTGATTTACAGCCGGCTGAATAATCCGTTCGTCACCGGCATTCTCGAAGCCTATTGGGATGCCTATGAATCGGTCGGACTGAATATGTACGCCGGGAGCATAAATTATTTGCACAAGGTCTGGGACTATCACAACCAAATGGTGGTGAGTATTTGCAACGGAAACTATTCTGCTGGGCGCGAGGCGCTCATCGCGCACGTCGATCTGCTCTCCCAGCGCCCATCCTCATCCAAAGGAGACAAATGAACAAAATCGTCAACGATTTCTCGATCACGGTGGGTACCGTGAACGGCTCGGGTAGTCAAACCGCCAACACCACGATCTTGCGCGCGCTGTTCAAAATGGGAATTCCCGTGTCGGGCAAAAATCTGTTTCCCTCCAATATCCAAGGCCTTCCAACTTGGTATACCATCCGAGTCAATAAGGATGGATTTATTGCGCGCCGCGACGAGACCGAGGTGATGGTGTCTGTCAACCCCAGTTCTTTCGTGCGGGACCAGGCCGCGGTTCTGCCAGGTGGGGCCTTCTTCTACGCCGACGACATCAAACAGCCCATTACCCGCAACGACATCACGGTGTATCCGATGCCTGTGAAACAAATCGTGCGTGCGGATCCCACTATCCCATCGGATTTTCGCGATCTGGTCAGCAACATGGTTTACGTTGGAGTGCTTTCGACCATGCTGGGCATTGACATTGAAAAGATTCACGCGGCATTGAACTTCCACTTCAAGGGCAAACCAAAGCCCATTGACATGAACTTCAATACTGTAAAAGCCGCGGCCGAATGGGCCAAGACAAACCTCGAAAAGAAAGATCCCTATGGCGTTGAGCCGATGAATAAAACCGATGGCTTGATCATGGCCGACGGAAATACGGCTGCCGCCATCGGTTCGATATTTGGGGGCCTGCAATTTGCGGCATGGTATCCGATCACACCAGCTTCCTCGCTGGCGGAGGCGCTGAACGATTATTTGCCGCAGCTTCGCAAACGCGACGACGGGCAGCACACCTATGCCGTGCTTCAGGCGGAGGATGAGCTGGCTGCCATCGGTATGGCCATCGGCGCGGGCTGGGGCGGCCTGCGCGCCATGACTTCCACTTCCGGTCCGGGGCTGAGCCTCATGACGGAATTTGCTGGCCTGGCTTACTACACGGAAGTGCCCGTGGTGGTCTGGGATGTGCAGCGGATCGGACCTTCCACCGGCCTTCCCACCCGAACTTCACAGGGTGATTTGGCGTTTGTAAACTTCATGGGTCATGGCGACACACAACAGGTCATCCTTTTGCCTGGCGGGGTCGATGAATGTTTTGAATTCGGCTGGCGCGCATTCGATATCGCCGAACAAATTCAAACCCCTGTTTTTGTTCTCAGCGACCTGGATATGGGCATGAATCAATGGATGAGCCAGCCCTTCAAATATCCTGATACGCCGATGAGGCGCGGCAAGGTTTTATGGGAAGGGGATCTGGAAGAACTGAAAGGGAATTGGGGGCGCTATCTCGATAAGGATGGGGACGGTATTCCTTATCGCACGCTTCCCGGAAACACACACCCCATGAGTTCTTATTTCCTGCGCGGCACTGGGCATGATGAAAACGCAAAGTATAGCGAAGAGGCATCGGTCTGGCGCCGCAACATGGAACGCTTGAAGAAAAAATACGAGACGGCTAGAAAATACGTACCTGCCCCAATTCTGCATCGCCGGGACCATGCCACGGTGGGCATCATCGGCTTCGGTTCCACCGAGCCGGCGATACTGGAGGCCCAACATCAACTGGGGATCGAGCACGGCATCCAGGCCGATTTCATGCGCGTGCGCGCCGTGCCCTTGACCGATGACGTGACCTCCTTTGTCAAGAAATACGATCAAGTGTTCGTCGTTGAAATGAATCGCGATGGACAAATGCATGAACTTCTGAAAATCGAATATCCGCAATACGGAACGAAATTCAAGTCTGTGGCTTTTGGGGACGGTTTGCCTGCGTCTGCAAAATGGGTGCGAGAAGGAATTTTGGCGAAATATGAAGACCTGAGCAAACCGCCGACAGCAAAGAAGAGGGCCGTCCAGGCGAAATCCGCGAAAGCTTCGAAGAAAAGTACTTCCGCCCAAAGGAGATAACCTATGACTCAAACACTTCCCATGGCTGGCGCATCTGCGCAAGTGAATCTGGCCGGGCTTTCCAAGAACGACTATCGAGGCAACCCCACCACGCTGTGTCAGGGCTGCGGTCATAACTCCATAGCGAGTCAGATCATCGCCGCGCTGTACGAAATGAATGTCGTCCCCGAAAATATTATCAAGTTCAGCGGGATCGGCTGTTCCAGCAAATCGCCGACCTATTTTTTGAACCGCTCCTTCGGCTTCAACGGCCTCCACGGACGGATGCCGGCTGTGGCGACCGGCGCTCTGTTCGCGGATCATCGCTTGAAAGGCGTTGGTGTTTCCGGTGACGGCGATACCGCCAGCATCGGCATGGGACAGTTCAAACATGTGATGCGCCGCAACGTGAATATGGTCTACATCATAGAAAACAACGGCGTATACGGGTTGACCAAGGGGCAGTTCTCTGCCACCGCCGAAAAAGGGCTCGAATTAAAGAAGCAGGGTGCCAACCAATATATGCCGGTGGACATCTGCATGGAGGCGATAGCCTCGAACGCTACCTTTGTTGCGCGCTCGTTCGCGGGTAACCCGAAACAGGTTAAGGAATTGCTCAAGGCGGCACTGGCCCATAGTGGCATTGCCGTACTCGACATCATCAGCCCGTGCGTCACGTTCAACAATGAAGATAATGCCTATCACTCCTATGCGTGGGGTAAGGATCACGAGGAGCCACTTCACGACATCACCTACATCGCGCCCCGTAACGAGATCGTGCTCGAGCGCGAGATGGAAGAAGGCGAAATACGCGAAGTGAATATGCATGACGGCTCCGTTGTGATTTTGAAGAGCTTGGAGAAGGGCTACGATCCGACCAACCGCTTCGAGGCTTTGCGCGTGATTGAAGAGGCCCAGCGCAACAACTGGCTCATCACCGGCCTGTTGTATGTGGACACCAGCAAACCATCTTTGACGGAAACCTATCACCTGACCGATGTTCCGCTCAATCGCCTCACGGAAGCCGACCTTCGGCCGACTCCCGCCATGATGGACAAGGTCAACGCTCTGATGTTTTAGCGGCAGTCCATCGTTATTTCGCCTTCCTTCAGCTTTGGAGGAAGGCGTCTTCATAACTTGGAAATCTTGGAGAATTTCTCGACGAGGTTCCGCTGGCAGCGACTGGATGCGTGTGATTGCCCACAAGAGCCACAGCCGTGCCGCAGCGGACCGCGGAACTCTCAATAAAGAATCGATAAGATGATCTGCTCCATCCATACTCACTCATTTTGCCTTGTGCTACAATTGAAGGATAATGGAGTACCAGTTCAACGGCTTGATGGACTCAAGTGCACGGGCAAAAGCTTTTGTTTTGCCCCTGTAGCTCAATGGACAGAGCACCTGCCTTCTAAGCAGATGGTTCCGAGTTCGAATCTCGGCAGGGGCGCCTAAGGTCTGATTGGTAAATTAAGGACAAGGAGACAATTTATGGCTACGGAAAGATCTGGTTTAATAAAAGTGGGTGGCCGGGATGCCACCGTGGTTGGCGACGATATCAAAGTTGGACAGGTAGCGCCGGACTTTAGTGTTCACGCGTTGGATTGGTCAACGAAACGCGGCCTGGCCGACACTGCCGGCAAAGTACGAATCATAGCAGCGGTTCCTTCGCTGGATACCGAGGTGTGTGACCGTGAAACCCGGCGGTTCAATCAGGAGGCTGCTGCCTTGAGCAAGGACATTGCCATCGAGGTCATCAGCACCGATTTGCCGTACACACAAAAACGCTGGTGCGGCGCGGCCGGAGTGGAGCAAGTCATGGTCCTGTCCGACCACATGAGCGCCGAATTCAGTGAGAAGTATGGGGTATTGATCAAAGAGCGCCGCATTTGTCGGCGGGCAGTGTTTGTTGTCGGCCGAGATAACAAGGTTGCGTATGCAGCCTATATGCCTGCATTAAGCGATGAACCAAACTATTCCGAAGTAATCGGGGCCGCCAAGCAGGCGCTGGCTTAATGGGGTAAGCAGGAGCAAGATTATGCCTACGGTAATACGCAGATCCGAGACCATCACATTGGGCGAGAAACGCCGGGAAATTCTGCACGCAGTTGGATGGCAGGTGACACAAAGCGTGTGGAGTCCGCCGACGGACGTGTATGAGACGGAGAAGGAATACATCGTGCGCGTCGAAATCGCCGGAATGCGCGAGGCGGATTTCGAAGTCATCTTCGATAACGGTTTTCTCTTTGTGAGCGGCGTCCGTCCCGATGTCTCGAAACGGCGCGCGTATCATCAGATGGAAATCCGCTTTGGAAAATTTTCAACGGCGGTTGCGATTCCCGGGCCGGTGGACCTGGATCTTTCGGAAGCGCAATACAAGGATGGCTTCATGATCGTGGCGCTGGCGAAGGCAAGACCTAAGGAAGTCAAAATCGAGGGATGATGCCCGCTTCTCGCTGGCAAACCAGTATGGCCGAGCTATTCGAATGGATGGGCCAGGCCGACGATGAGCTGAAGATGCTCGTGCCGTCGGTCTTTTCCCGATTCACGAAAAAAGAAGATGGGCCCGAGAAGGAAGAGGCGCAGAAGAATGATGCCCTGAAATATCCTGACGTGCTGCCGATCCTTCCCCTGCGCGGGGTGGTGGTTTATCCGCAAACTGCGGTGCCATTGACGGTTGGACAACCGCGTTCCATTCGTCTCGTGGACGATGTGGTAGCTTCGGATAAATTGGTTGGGCTAGTGGCCGCAACGAATCCTGAACTGGAATCGCCGGGTCCCAAGGATCTGTATAAAATCGGTGTGGTCGCAACCGTGCATCGTTTATTGCGCGCACCCGATGGTACCGTTCGTTTGTTGGTACAGGGCATGGATCGCTTTCGGCTCGGCGAGTTCGTCGCGGAAGAGCCCTATCTGAAGGCCAGGATTCAGCTAGCCCCCGAAGTCCTCGAAGAAGGGCTGGAGATCGATGCCTTAGCGCGCAACGCGCGCGATCAATTCCAGCAGATCACGCAAATGATCCCTTCGTTCCCTGAGGAATTGGTCAACTCGATCACGACACTCGAAGACCCTTTGCAAGTTGTTTACACGATCGCTAATTTTCAACGGATCGATTTGAAGGATGCACAGGAAATTCTTGAAATCAATTCCGCGAGCGACAAACTTCGCAAGCTGATCGGCCTGCTGGTGCGTGAAGCTGAAGTTCTGACATTGGGGCAAAAAATCCAAAACGAGGCACGGGGGGAGATCGAAAAGGTTCAGCGCGAATATTATCTGCGCGAGCAGATGAAAGCCATTCAAAAGGAATTGGGCGAGAAGGACGAACAGGCTGCCGAAGTCGATGAATTTCGAAAAAAGATTGACGATGCCAAAATGCCGGAAGAGGCGAACAAACAGGCCCGGCTCGAGCTGGATCGTCTTTCGCGTCTGCCGACTGCCGCCGCCGAATACGGCGTGATTCGCACGTATCTGGATTGGCTGGTAACACTGCCGTGGTCGAAATCCACCGAAGATAACCTTGATATCGGGCATGCCCGTGAGATATTGAATGCGGATCATTATGGGCTTGAAGATGTCAAGGACCGCATTCTCGAATTTCTCGCGGTTCGAAAATTGCGGCTGGATCGCAAGGATGAGATCAAGGAGCCGTCCAAAGATCAAATCCGACGTGAACGTGAAGGCGTAATTCTATGCTTCATCGGCCCGCCCGGGGTTGGCAAGACGTCCCTGGGTCAGTCGATTGCACGCGCCATGGGGAGAAAATTCATCCGTGCCTCCCTGGGAGGGACGCGCGATGAGGCGGAAATCCGCGGGCATCGTCGGACGTACATCGGTGCCTTACCCGGACGCATTTTACAATCCCTCCGACGAGTCGAATCCAGAAATCCCGTCTTCATGCTGGATGAGGTAGATAAACTCACCTTCGATTTCCACGGCGATCCTGCTTCCGCACTGCTGGAGGTCCTTGACCCGGAGCAGAATTCGGAATTCCGCGATAATTATCTTGAAGTATCCTTTGATCTTTCGCAGGTCTTTTTTATCACCACGGCCAATACCGCTGAAACAATCCCCGGGCCTTTGCTGGACCGCATGGAGATTATTTGGCTCTCCGGCTATACTGATAGTGAAAAGATTGCCATCGCCAGGGGATATCTGATTCCGCGCCAGATTCGTGAGAACGGGCTGCGCCCCACGGAACTGAGTTTCAGCGATGAGGCCCTGCAAAAGATTATCCGTGATTACACTCGTGAGGCGGGTGTTCGAAATCTGGAACGCAAGATTGGCGCGGTCGCGCGCAAAATTGGGACGCGTATCGCGGAAGGCAAGGGCAGCCAGTTCAGTATCACACCGGATCAAATCGAGGAATTTCTCGAGCATCCCATTTATTTTGGCGCGGAAGAACTGAACGAACGCACGTCGATCCCTGGCATAGTGCCTGGGCTGGCGTATACACCGTTTGGCGGTGACATCTTGTTTATCGAAGCGACGCGCATGCCGGGCGGACATGGCTTTCAGGTTACCGGTTCGGTAGGGAATGTCATGCAGGAATCGGCGCGGGCGGCGCTGTCGTATGTTCGATCGCGGGCAGAGGCGATGGATTTGCCCAGTGAGTTTTTTGAAAAGAACGATATTCACCTGCACATTCCTGCCGGTGCAACACCGAAAGATGGACCCTCGGCCGGTGTCACGATGGCAACAGCCTTGGTCTCATTGGTGGCGGGGCGCAAAGTCAAGCCTCATCTCGGCATGACCGGCGAGATCACGCTGCGAGGGCAGGTCCTGCCGATTGGCGGCGTGAAAGAAAAGGTACTGGCCGCGCACCGCAATGGCCTGCGGACAGTGATCCTGCCGAAACGCAACAAATTTGACTTGGAAGATGTCCCGGACGAGATCAAGAAGTCCATGGAATTCATCCTGGTGGAAACCGTCGACGATGTTCTGAACGCGGCCCTGGAAACACGGTCAGATTCAACGCCAGGCCGTAATGGTTCCACCGAGAAAAAGAAACCCGTGCAAGAGAGACGTGTGAATGGCAAAGCTAAAAGTCATGGTGGCAGAAGATGACCTCACCATGGTCAACCTGCTGAAGACGTTATTGAAAATGGAAGGCTTCGATGTCGTCGCCCTCAATCCGGACGATGATATTGTAAAGGCTGTCAGTGACCGATGCCCTGACGTCTTGTTGATGGATGTGCATCTTTCGCGGCAAAATGGTTTGGAAATCCTAGATTCGATTCAGAAGTCCGTGATGCAATGCGACACACGAGTGATCATGACGTCAGGCCTGAACGTCAAAGACGAGTGTCTGGCACACGGGGCCGATGGCTTTATTCTCAAGCCCTTTATGCCGGACGATCTGATCAGTATGCTGAAAGGAGCCTGATTCGCCTTGATGCGCCCGCAGGTTGCCTTTCGGGACTTTCGCTATCCCGCGGATTACGATGCAGTGATGCGATTCTGGGTGGGCATCGAGAAGGGGGTGCATATCAGCGCGTCGGATGCGCCAGGGGAAATTCAAAAAAAGATTCAGCGCGACCCGGATCTTTTTTTGGTTGCTGAAGCGCATGGCGAGATTGTCGGGACGGTGATCGGCGGATTTGACGGGCGCCGTGGCATGATCTATCATCTGGCGGTTTCCGCTTTGTTTCGCGGGCAGGGGATTGGTTCGCGATTGATGAGCGAGATCGAATCCCGCCTACGGGCCAAAGGATGTCTCAAGAGTTATCTGATCGTCCTTCGCGATAACGTCGACGCGATGCGATTTTACGAACGCATCGGCTGGGAAGCGATGGATCGGGATTTGCTCTATGGAAAAGAATTCCAATGAGCCTTCGTTTTGCTGTCCTTACCGTATCTGATCGCTCGGCGCGCGGCGAACGGCCCGATGCCTCCGGTCCGGCGCTGATTGAAGCGATCCGGGCTCAGGGCTGGAAATTGATCCGTCAGAGTGTCGTGCCCGATGACTTAAACATAGTGCGCGAGTTGCTGGAGAGCTGGTCGGATCGTGACGATGTGGATGTTATCCTGACGACGGGCGGAACGGGCTTTGCCCCGCGTGATGTAACGCCAGAGGCGACGCGCGCCGTGATCGAGCGTGACGCGCCTGGGCTGGCCGAGGCGATGCGGGCGGCCAGCGCCGCCAAATCACCCCATTCCATGCTGTCGCGAGCGGTGGCCGGCATTCGTGGCAGGGTCTTGATCGTCAACTTGCCCGGCAGTCCCAAGGGCGCGGTGGAGAATTTTCAGGTGGTGATTCCCGCGTTGGATCACGCGGTGAAGCTGCTGCGCGAAGATCCGGAGGCAGAAAAGGGCCATTAGAAAGTTGTAGTATAATCCCGCCGCTGGCAATCTTTTTCTTCATCGAATCCATCATTCACGGTGAAGGGATAATACAACCAATAAGGAAAGATGTATGATTGATGTAAACGATCTTCGCAAAGGGGTGACTTTTGAATTGGACGACATGCTCTTTAAAGTGCTGGAATACAGTCATAACAAATCCGGACGGGGCAACGCCTCGATTCGGATCAAGGCCCGCAATATGCTGACCGGCGCCAACATCGAGAAAACGTTCCAGTCCGGCGACCGCGTGCAGGATGTGCGCCTCGATTTTCATACCGTTTCCTACTTGTACGGAGACGGTGAGTTCTATCATTTCATGGATAGTGAGACGTTTGACCAACCTGCGATTCGTGCGGACGTGCTCGGCGATGATGCGTTGTATCTGAAGGAAGGCATGGAAGTCAAGTTGACTTTCTATAGAGGCGAACCTTTGGACATTGAGTTGCCGACCTCGGTCGACCTAAAAGTCCTCGAAGCGGAAGTAGCCGTGCGCGGCGATACCGCGACCGGCGTAACGAAAAAGGTTAAGACCGAAACCGGCCTCGAGGTTCAATGTCCGCAATTCGTCAAAACAGGCGATTTGATTCGTGTGGACACACGCACGGGCGAGTATGTGACGCGCGTGTGACGCGCATTCGGCTGAGACACCGCGGACGGGTAACGGACAGCGAGGACGCCCAAGGTTATCCGTCTATTCCTTAACGATGAAAACTCCTGCTGGTAAAGAGTGTAAGTATTTTTTCGGAGACTATTATCGAGGTCGCAGTGTGGAAGAATGCGGCCTTCTCAAGGCCTCGAATCAGGACTGGTCCGCGGACCTGTGCCGGACCTGTCCCGTGCCGGAAATCTTGCAGGCCAATGCCTGTGAGTTTTTGCAGTTGCGCGCAAGCGTGGGGCGTCCATTGACCGCCGGATTGCAGCGACGCGTTCAAGTGGCCGCGTATTGCCAGAAGTCTCGTGCCAACGTCCACGAGCCGCAAGTTGGTTGCGGGGAATGCCATCCGCTTCCGCCGATGTTTGAAATCAGATCAAAATAAAGATCTTCGAAAGAGCTTTCCCATTCGTTGTACCGAAGAAAAACTCAATATGACCCTGACGCTTCTGCTCGACCTCGACGACACCCTGCTTGAAACCAATATGGGTGCGTTCATTCCCGCCTATTTTCAGGCGCTCTCGAACCATCTGCAGGAATATGTTCCAGCTGAAAAAATGCTGCCCGCGCTGATGAAAGGCACCGAGTTAATGCTTGCCAGCGAAGACCCCACGCGCACATTGCAGGAGGTTTTCGAAAGTTATTTCTATCCTCAACTGGGCGTTCCGAAAGAAAAGGTCACTCACCGGATCGAGCAATTCTACGATGAAGTTTATCCATCCCTGGGCAGTGTCACCAAAAAGCGCGAGGGCGCGGTGGAGCTGCTGGATTGGGCCCTTGCCAGGGGTTATCGGGTCGCGGTCGCGACCGATCCGCTTTTTCCTCGAAAAGCCATTCATCACCGCATCCGCTGGGCGGGTCTAGATCCTGAACGCTTTGAACTGGTTTCATCTTTCGAGACATTCCATTTTACAAAATCGCACCCCGCGTATTTTGCTGAGGTGTTGGGACGACTGGGTTGGCCGAGCGAACCGGTTTTGATGGTGGGCAATGATGTCGACCGCGACCTTAAGCCCGCGCAAAGCTTGGGATTGAAGACCTATCATGTGAATCAGGATGGTCCCGCCTTGGGGTCCGGATCCGAAGCGGGAGGCAGCGGCAAATTATCTGCCCTGCGCTCCTGGCTGGAATCCACGGATCTTGGCTTGCTGGAGCCGTCCATGCAGACACCCTTTGCGATTCTCGCCGTCATGTTGTCCACGCCAGCCATCTTACAGAGTCTGGTGGCGTCCGTTCCTGATGCCGCCTGGCCGCACAAGCCCATCGCAGGCGAATGGGCGTTGGTGGAAGTGGTTTGCCATCTGCGGGATACCGAACGCGAGATTCACCAATTGCAGGCAAACATGTTGCTGGAAGAGCGCGAGCCGTTCATCCCGCGTCCTGACAGCACGGTATGGGCAAAGGAGCGCAATTATTTGAAAGAAGATGGGCGCGCCGCGCTGCGGAGTTTCGCGTCTGCGCGCCTGGCAACGCTGGCGAAGCTGAAGGGCCTGAACGACGCGGTTTGGGGGCAGAAGGCACGACATGCCATTTTTGGTCCGACGCATTTTCGGGAGGTCATTGGCTTTATGGCGGATCATGACCGTATGCACATTCAGCAGGCTTGGAATATATTAAGGACATTCTAGGGCCGTATCGCTTCATCCTTTCGAGTGTTATCATTTCTTGAGTAAATAGGACAAGTGACTTGCCCTATTTTTTTAGGAGAGCGTTATGCCGAAACGAGTGGTTATCACGGGTTTGGGATGCATCAGCCCAGTGGGAAATACGGTATCAGATACTTGGTCTGCACTGGCGGCCGGAAAATCCGGCGCCGGTCCAATTACACAATTTGACGCCAGCAGACATAAGACGAAATTTGCCGCCGAAGTGAAAGGCTTCGATCCTGTGGCCCTGCTGGGCGTGCGCGACGCACGCAAATTTGATCGCTATGCACAGCTCGCCGTCGCGGCTGCGCAGGAGGCGATGAACGAATCCGGTCTGGTGATTCGGGAATCGAATCGCGACCGGGTGGGAATACTGATCGGCACAGGCATCGGCGGAATTATCACGTTGGTTGAAAATTTTGAAGTTCTGCGCGAGCGCGGCCCGGAACGCGTCAGTCCGTTTCTGGTTCCGATGATGATCGCGGACAGCGCCGCCGGTCTGCTTGCAATCCGTACCGGCGCGCGCGGACCCAACATGGCGATCACCTCTGCCTGCGCAACCGGGACGAATGTGATTGGCGAGGCGTCTGAGATGATCCGGCGCGGTGCAGCCGATGTAATGTTGGCAGGCAGTTCCGAAGCGGCTATCGTCGCGCTGACCATCGCCGGTTTGAATGTAATGACGGCGCTTTCGACGCGCAATGATGCGCCCGAGAGGGCCTCACGGCCCTTCGACAAGAATCGGGATGGCTTTCTTATGGGTGAAGGCGCAGGAATGGTTGTGCTTGAGTCGCTGGACCACGCGGAAACGCGCGGCGCGAAGATACTGTGTGAATTGAAAGGTTACGGGACCTCGGATGATGCGTATCATATCTCGGCGCCGGCCGAAAATGGCGCCGGTGCCGCCATTTCGATGACCCGCGCGCTGGAAGATGCGAATCTGAAAATCACCGACATCAACTATATAAACGCGCATGGCACATCCACCGTCATGAACGACCGAAGTGAGACCGCTGCGATCAAGTCGGTCTTTGGTGAACATGCCTATAGAGTGCCGGTTTCATCCACTAAATCCATGACGGGTCATTTGCTCGGCGCGTCCGGTTCAGTGGAAGCGGTCATTTGCGCCAAAGTGCTGCAGGAAAACATTTTGCCTCCCACGATCAATTACGAAACACCCGATCCGGATTGCGATTTGGACTATGTTCCGAACCAAGCGCGATCCGTTGAGACGCGGCATGTCATGTCAAATTCGTTTGGCTTCGGTGGCCATAATGCCACGTTGATCCTGAGTCGCTTCGAGTCCTGACGATCCAAGGTTTGGATCGGCTGTTTGAAAGGGAATCCTTATGCCGTATGCACATATCACAGGGTGGGGAATGTCCGTTCCCGAGCCTGTGCTGACCAATGATGACCTATCTAAAATGGTGGAAACCAACGATGCCTGGATTCGCGACCGCACCGGCATTCGCGAACGCCACATCGCCCGCGAGAATCAGTTTCCGTCCACGCTGGGTATCGAGGCTTCGATCAAGGCGCTTGAAGTCGCCAACGTTCGGCCGACTGACATCGATCTGATCATCTGCTCGACCTCCTCACCCGAATATATTTTTCCAGCCACCGCGTGTCTGATTCAAGATCAGTTGGGTGCCTCGAAGGCCGGCGCGTTCGACCTCCTGGCTGCGTGCAGCGGGTTTATCTACGCTGTGAACATGGCCGCGCAGGCCATCCGTTCCGGCTCGATCAAGACGGCTTTGGTGATCGGCTCCGAGACCCTGTCACGCTTTGTGGACTGGAAGGACCGCAACACGTGCATCCTGTTTGGCGATGGTGCGGGCGCATTTGTTTTGCAAGCCAGTGACCAGCCCGGAGGAGTTTTATCGGCGGTGATGCACTCGGATGGCTCCGGCGGCCATTCGCTTTCCCTGCCGGCGGGCGGCAGCCATTATCCCGCGACCGAAGAGACTGTGCGCACAGGAAAGCACTACATCCAAATGGACGGAAAGGAAGTTTTTCGATTCGCGACGCGTGTGATGGGCCACGCCGCCAAAGAGGTCCTGGACTTGGCCGGCTTGACTACTCAGGACGTCCAATGGATCATTCCTCATCAAGCCAATTATCGAATCATCGAGACGGCCGCCAGGTATTTGAAGATGCCTTTGGACAAATTCATCATCAATGTGGATCGTTACGGCAATACTTCCACAGCGTCCATTCCAATTGCCACGGTGGAGGCGATTGAAAAAGGGTTGGTCAAACCGGGCGACAGAATTGTGCTGGTCGGCTTTGGCGCCGGGCTGACGTGGGGCGCGTTAGCCGCTGAATGGACGGGGCCCCTGCCTGTTGAACATCGAGTCCATCCGGAACGCTATCGAGTTTGGGCACGAGCACGCTCTATGTTCAATCGTTTGATCCGCATCATCGAAGGCTTGATCTGGGGTCGCAATTCCTAGTCCTGGGGCCGACCATGTTTTCTATAGCGATCCCGGAATTGCTGATCCTGCTTGCGATTGCCGCCCTGTTGCTGGGCCCGGGGTCCATCGGCAAAGGAATTCGCCGTCTCCGCCAAGGTTCGCGCGGAGAAAGCCGAACAAGGGCCCGGCAGGAAACCATTAAGGATAAGAAACAATAAACCAACGAATGGAATACCCAAAAGAGAATCGAGTCTAAAGGGACTCGATTTTTTTGTCTACTTTGGAAGGATGTGGATGGCCTGTAATAGATGTTTAAGGAAGGTTTTTATCTGTTCAATCAAGCCAGGACCGGGGGTTGGATTCAATATTAAGGGCTGGCGCGGCGTCTGATTGAAATCGAAATCCTGCGTCAGGCCGCCGACGGCAGGGTTGTTCTCCCGCACCGTCGGACGCGAATCGGGACGCCCGTCCGTTTGTGGGTCAATGCGTTGACTCGAAAGGAAATCATCTTCGATGAACTTCACATACGAGTCAAAACTGAGCGTCTGATGGTCAATGTAGCCCTTCTTGGCATAGGGGCTGATCACAAGCGCAGGTACGCGGAAGCCGAAACCATTATCGTCCACCTGCGGTGGAACCACGTGATCGTAGAAACCGCCCCAATCATCCCACGCCAGAAAGATAGCGGTGCTCGGCCAGTCCGGTCCCTGCATGATGGCATTGATCAAACCTGTCACATAGGTTTGTCCGACCGTGATCGATGATGGCGGATGCTCGCTGGTTCTGTTGTTCGGAACGATCCAAACCACGTGGGCAAGTGTCCCGTTTTTTGCGGCGGCGTAAAAGTTGCTAAGCTGTTGGATATCGTTCAGTTGCTCATCTTGATGTACGGTATCGAAATAGGGGAGCGGATTCCAAATTTCGGGGGTCACGTTGGTCTGCGGTTTCGGCGCGCAGGCTACCGCCTCATCGTCTTCACAATCCGGCTGGGTGCCGGGAGCCACATAATAAGTCCAGGAGACATTATTCTTGTAAAGCAGATACGTCAGATCGGTCCAAGAGTAGAGAGGCGCTTCATATGGTTTCACTCCCAGCACGATGCTATCCGGTTTATCAATTTCCGTTGTGCAACTCATCGGGTCGTGGCTGGTGCATTTGGCGGACCATTCCGAGACCATCCATAAATGGACCGGCATACTCCACGAATCGATCGGCTCGAACATATGATCCTGAAGCACGAAATTCCTTGCATAGGTCCAGTAGTTGGGAATCTCGCGCGCATCGTGATAGCCCATCACGTCAGGCATGCTTCCGATCATTCCTTCGACGCAGTTCGGATCATCATTGTTCTGGCAATAGGTTTGGACCGCATCCCTTTGGACTTCAATGAATCCGTCCATCTTCCCGCCGTCCAGGTCAGTCAGGGCCGCTCCAACCCCGTGCCCGCCACCAGTATTAACCACATCGGGGTCATGATAGGGCTTCACACATTGCTTTGTTTTCGGATCGGGTACGCAAACGGTGGGGACGCCGTTCTCCATCGGAATGCCGTCCGCACCGGGATAAGTGCCGAAGTAGGAATCAAAGGAACGATTCTCCTGCATGATGATGACGACATGCTGAATTTTATGGATACCCTGCAAATCGCTTGTGGCGGCCGGCTGGGAGCTGGCAGTCGTGCATCCTGCGGCGACGAAACAGATCATCAACATGCAAATGATTCGAGGCTTGATATTCATAGCTCTCCTGGCGAAGCTCAATGGAATTGCGGGTACATTATATTACATTGGGAAGCTTAGCTCAAAATGAGCGATTTGAATTGTGGTCCGCAGCGTGCCGCTTAGCTCACATCATTTTTTTTTAGCTCTTCAATGGAATTCACCGGTTGCTTACATACGAAATGCCGGCAGAAGTACACTGTGGTTGTGTCGTTTTGAAGGGGACGGTTCATCAATAATGCAGGCGCATTGAGAGGCGGAGGAAAAGCCGCCGCAGCAACGACTGCATTCGGTTCGTTCCTTGAGCGGATGAAGCGAATCAGGTCCCGTTCCTCTTTGCCCTTCGCATCCCACACCACGGCAATCTGTTTTCCGTTCTCTAAAATGGAGTCGGCATTGGAAAGCCAACGCGCGAAGCCCAGCGGATGACGCAGGGTCGAATCGGCTATGAGTCGGATCGCCTGTTCTGTGGCATCGTGGTATGGCGGATCATCGGCAAATGCTGCCAGCGTAAGCAGTGCTTCGCATGCCAGCGCATTCCCTGAGGGTGTTGCGTTGTCCTGCAAATCTTTCGGCCGGATCAATAGAGACTCCCCATCGCTTGGCGTGTCAAAGAAGCCTCCGCCCGCGTCGCTAAAGCGCTGCCTCATCTCAGCCGCGAGTTTCAGCGCCTGGCCCTACCAGCGATTATCAAAGTCGGCTTGATAGAGTTCGAGCAAGCCAAGAATCAATGCCGCGTAGTCTTCGAGGAAGACCTCGCGTGTTGTTTTTTCCTCGTGCCAGGAGCGATGTAGTTTCCCATGTGCATACAAGTTGTTCAATAGGAAATTCGCGCTTCGGGTAGCCAAAATGAGATACTCGGAGGCCT
This sequence comes from Anaerolineales bacterium, assembly GCA_035516425.1. Lineage (GTDB taxonomy): Bacteria > Chloroflexota > Anaerolineae > Anaerolineales > Villigracilaceae > Fen-1038. Next base: position 2,283 of record DATJAH010000041.1, on the reverse strand, counting down.
TTGTTTCATCATCCAGAACACGCGCAGCCTCCGCCAGCACGCGGAGCAGCAGCCCGTTCCACGAACTCAATACTTTATTATCGACCGGGGGGCGCACGCGTTGACCCCGCGCGGCAAGAAGTCGGGCATGGCAATCCACGATTTTAGCTGCGACTGCCTGCTCGCCCAATTTGAAGCGCACGGCGAGGGCGGAATCATCAAGGGCGTGCTGCAGGACATTTTTCCTTCCCAATTTCCTTGCTCGTTATTCCATAGGCCGTAGTGAACAATTCAAAATCCAATGGGTTATCAATGGCTTGTTGAATTTCTGACTTGATCCAGACGTAGAATTTACCTTCCTCGCCTTCCGAATCTGGCGCGTTCGTTGAATCTGGAAACGCATGAACTGACGCCAGCGACTCGTCACCTTGCCTTCCGCCATATCTGATTCGCGAATTCCATAAAATACCATTTCATCGCGTGGCGGATATACGCGACCATTGCGACGGTCTTCCCGCACATCACGAAGGATCTTCGTCATTTGAAGCGCCACGCCAGGTTTGATGGCATACGGCACAGCTTGATTGCTTTGAAAGCCAACAAAAAAAAAAAAAAAAAAAACGGTTGAATAATCCGACGATAAGTCCGCCTGCTGCGGGAATCAAGATCATAGTCCATTTACCCGCCGATGCGATCCATTGGCCTGCTGTATTAAACAGGAATGACTGACGGAAGTTATAGGCAAGCTTGAACAACCAGACGCCGATCCCGCTTCCCAGTCCAACCAGAATTGGCAGCGTTACCAGCAATAAAGTTTGCGATGAAGTAACCGCCGATATCATCTCTGTTAGATAAGAAGCAATGAGGCGGTTGATCTTTTTCGGTATTGAATCAGACATTATTTTCGCAGTTCCCAAATTTTTGATAAAGCAAATCGGCAGCCATTTTGGGGCCATCCCATTTTTCTATGATCTTTGAGAACTCTTCGGCTTTCTGTTTTGCTTCCGAATTATGCAGCAACTGCTGGATTGCTGCTTGAATTTTCTTCGACGGATCTCTTGATTTAGGCACTCGAATGGCAAATCCTTTACGCACTAGGCAAGCAAGATTGGCGACTTGCTCGGTTTGCATACCGACCCCCACCACCGGTTTACCGGCATAAGCGGCGGTCATCACGGTTCCAATTCCGCCGTGGATCAGGGATAGATCTGCGATCTTATTTACTTCATGTGCCGGAAGCCAATCTGTGACGATAACATTGGATGGAATTTTTACCTTGCGAACTTTATCAAGATGATTTTTTACAGGAGCGATCACGCGATAGGGTTTCCCTTGGAAACTCTCAATGATATTAGCAATAATCTCAGGTGTTCCCGAACTGCCCATTGCAAAATAGATGATCGGTTTATCGTGTGGAATATTTTTTATAGTGCCCGGAATCGGAAAGTCCTGCCTGGCAATGAGCGGACCCGTGTAATAATAATTTGGCGCAAGCTCCACCCCTGCGAATTCGGCCGGCTCGGCAACCATCGTAATATCCCCACGCCAATAATCAAAAATGGATGGATAGCCTTCCACTCCAAAATGTTGGGCGGCTTGGTTTACAGGGCCGAGAAATCCATAGCGTATCCAGAAATTAATGAACAACAAAATAAACCAATCAGCAATTTCCTTTAGAGGTCTGAATTTTATGTTGTCGGTCATCCCGGCTCCCTTGGTAAAGAAATCCGCAAGCCACGTAGATTGGATGACCCAGACAAGTGGAATTTTCAATATCCGGCAAGTCACTGGAATGGTCATATAGGAACCGGTGATCACAGCCGTTGGCTTCAATTGCTTCAGATATTCCACTTCATTTTCAATCATCGGGATGATTTCTTTTTGGGTAAAGGCCGGAGCGAACGTTTCCCCTTTATCCACCGCACCAATGAACTCTATCTTTTCCTGGGTTAATCGCGGCTCTAGCCTTTTTAGCGGAAACCCTTCTTCTTCGATCAAGTGTTCAAGATCGCCGCCGTTTGAAATGAATTGAATATCAAAGACCTTGCTTGCCAGTTCATGCTGAAGGATCCCCTTGGCAATCTCAATCATACGAGTCGTTTCCGCAAGATCAAACGTGACCGGCGCAAACAATAAAAGTTTCTTTATCATAATAAACTCTAATCTAGTTTCTGGTGCAAAACTCAGGAAAGCGATCAAGAAACAGGTTGAATATTGGTTTTGCACCGAATGAATTTCATATTCTTTCGTTCTTTAACAAATGAATAAAGCTCCAAAGGTTATGTTCGGCCGATGACTGCCAAA
>DATJAH010000040.1:0-43264 GCA_035516425.1 Anaerolineales bacterium | reverse complement strand
CATTGGCTGGGATTCATCGGTTCGTTATTCGGATTAACGATTTTATTCCTGAGCATTGCCGGAGTCTTTCTCGCTCCTCCGCGTCTGCGCTGGATGTTGATCGGAATCTGGATCGGATATTTTTGCTATGGGCTGACGCTTCCATTTCAGATGTACACGCACAGCTACTATCACATTCAACTGATACCGGTGATCGCTTTGGGATTGGTTCCAATCATCGAAGCGGTCGCCGTTCGCGTCTCGCGCGAGACGCGCTGGCTCAAGACTGCACTGATCGCTGTCGTTGTTTTCGTCATCGGATATGAAGCATATGTCGCGCGCTCGGACCTGGTCGCACAGGCAGCGGACTACAATCGTGAACCGGCCTATTGGGAAAACATCGCGGAAGCGATTCCGGCGAATGCCAATCTCATTGGCTTGACGCAGGATTATGGCTACCGTCTGATGTATTATGGCTGGAGAAAAATTGTATTGTGGCCTTATGTCAATGGCCTGACCGAAGTGAAAGGCTCCAGCGTCAATGCGCAGGCCAAATTCTCCGAGCTGGTTACGGGCCGGGATTATTTTTTGGTGACTGCTTCGAATCAATTGGATGCACAACCCGGACTGAAGAATATTTTGGATGGGTATGCTATTGCGGCACAAGGCGATGGATTCGTCTTGTATGATTTGCATAAACCCAAATAAGCACGTGGCATTTCATGACCCTCGTCTCCATTGTCACGCCTTCTTTTAATCAATCTGCTTATCTTGAACAGACGATTCGTTCTGTTCTCGAACAGGGTTATCCTGATGTCGAATATATTGTGATGGACGGTGCTTCGACCGATGGTAGCGCCGACATCATCAGGAAATATTCATCTCGTTTGGCGTATTGGGTTTCGGAAAAAGATTCAGGACAAGCGGATGCAATCAACAAGGGTATGAGACGTGCGAGAGGCGAGATCGCGGCCTGGCTTAACTCTGACGATTGTTACTTGCCCGGAGCGCTCCAATCAGCGGCTGCGGCATTTGAAGCCAATCCACAAGCGACGATGGTCTACGGGGATATGCTGGCAGTGGATCAAACCGGTCAAACCACCAATCAGTTGCGGTATCGCCAGCTAACTCTTGAGGATTTGCTGTGCTTTCAAATCATCGGCCAACCTGCAGTTTTTATGCGCCGCGCCGCGTTTGAAAAAGCCAATGGGCTTGATGTGAATTTTCATTTTATGCTCGATCATCAATTATGGATTAAGCTTGCCGCACAGGGACCGATCGTTCACGTCAATCAAACGTGGTCGGCGGCGCGCTATCATCCGCAAGCCAAGAATCGACTCAAGGCTGCCGAATTCGGGCGTGAAGCGTTTCGCATTTTGGATTGGGCGGGGACTCGACCCGATCTTGCTCCGATCTTGCAGCCGGTCCGGTGCCGCGCTCGTGCCTCTGCTTATCGAGTCGATGCGCGTTATCTACTCGACGATGGTCAATCCTGGAATGCACTCAAAGCGTGGGTGGATGCTTTGAGCATTCATCCGCCGACAGCCCTGGCGCGATTAAATCTACTTGGCTCGTCGCTGTTGAATTTGATTGGATTAAACCGAATCCGTATTGCTATTTTAAATCGTAGACAAAGACGATATCAATCAAAGATAAAATTGTTATGAAGCATATTTGGAAAACTCTTTCAGTTCTTTTGGCAATCGCGCTTCTAACCGGCTGTTCGATTTCTGTGCCGGGGCCGGCTCCCGTTCCAACTCCAACTTCCACCCCACCGCCAACTCCTGTGCCGCTGATGGATGTGACCGTCATTCCCAAAGCCAGCCGCCCCAATATCTTATTCATCCTCACCGATGACTTGGATGCGAAGCTTGGTACGCTCCAATACATGCCTCATCTTCAGCAACTGCTTGTTTCGCAGGGTTTGACGTTCAATGATTTCTTGATTGATACTCCGTTGTGTTGTCCATCGCGTTCGTCCTTTTTGCGCGGACAGTATGTGCACAATCATCAAGTGTATACCAACGGTCCACCGCTTGGAGGCTTCCAGCAGTTCTATCAGCTTCAACGTGAAAATTCCACACTTGCCACATGGCTGCAGCAAGCCGGTTATCACACCGCCTTATTTGGAAAGTATTTGAACGGCTACCCATATCCGGATGATCGCGGCTATATCCCGCCAGGCTGGACGGACTGGCTCAGCCCGGCCAAGGGAAGTCCGTATAAGGAATTCAATTACACGATGAACGATAACGGAAAGTTTGAGGATCATGGCCAGGGGCAGGATGATTACATGACCGACGTGCTTTCTCAAAAAGCGGATGACTTCATCCGCGCCTCGGCCTTGGATTCCCAGCCATTCTTTCTTTATCTTGCAACCTATGCGCCTCACGAACCAGCGACACCTGCGCCGCGCGCGGCAAATCTGTTTCCTGATTTGAAGGCGCCGCGTACGCCGTCTTTTAACGAAGCAGATGTTTCCGACAAGCCGCCGGCTCTGCGCGGCGATCCGCTGCTCACCGGTGGTCAAATTGCCAATCTCGACCAACTGTATCGCGACCGGGTGCGATCCATGCAGACGGTGGATGAAATGCTGGCGCGTTTGATCGGCACGTTGCAGCAAACGGGTCAGTTGGATAACACGTACATTATCTTTACTTCGGATAACGGATATCACCTCGGAGAGCACCGGTTGATGGGCGGCAAAGGCACAGCGTATGAAGAAGATATCGTCGTGCCCTTCATCGTGCGCGGACCGGACGTTCAAGCGGATGCGGCTTTGGATGGCTATGTAACCGGTAACATCGATATCGCACCAACCATCGCCGAACTGGCAGGTGTGACGCCGCCCTCCTATGTGGATGGCCGTTCCCTGGTCCCATTATTGAGCGCTCAGCGCCCGCCTCCGTCCGATTGGCGTCAAGGTTATCTCATCGAATATTACGGGGCAGGTGCAGCAGAGAGCGCGAACAATTCTTTGGCGGCTTACAGCAGTCTTGATCTGTTGCTCGAGCCGCCGGACCTTGACCAGTTTCTGCCGGCCGCCGCCACGCCCAATTACCTTGCGCTTCGCACGCCGAAATACACGTACGTGGAATATCAGGATGGCTTTCATGAGCTCTATGATCTCAAACAAGATCCGTATGAATTGAATAACATCGCCCCGACCGCCGATCCAAACTTGATCTCCCAACTTTCGGCTTGGCTTAAAGCGCTGGCATCCTGCTCCGCTGCCTCGTGCCGCACCGCCGACCTAAACGGAATTCACTAAATGCTCATCATGCAGTGATAGAATTGCGACCTTGTGAATACCTCCTCTTCAACGCAGCCTCCTTTCTTTTCCTCGCGCGGATTATTGACGGTCGTGCTGGTTTTGCTCTTTGGCTTGGGCCTGGGCATCCGTTTATATCAATTGACGAATCTGCCGCTTGATTTTCAACCGACTCGCCAATTGCTTTCGATGCTCAAAGCGCGCGGCATGTATTATGCGACGAACCCGCCGGGCATTCCCGATTGGCAAAGACAAATGGCGATCCAGCAATGGAGGACGCGCGCCGATGTCGAGCCGTCTATTCTAGAAAACGTCGTTGCGTTCACCTATCACTTTACTGGTGAACATTTTTGGATCGCGCGCATCTATTCATCGCTGTTCTGGATCATCGGCGGGATATTTCTTTTTCTGTTAGTCCGCGATTTGATCTCCGTGGATGGTGCGGTGATTGCCACTGCCTATTATCTTGTCTTTCCGTATACGGTGATTGCCAGCCGTTCCTTCCAACCCGACCCTTTTATGGTGATGAGCATCATCGCTTTTTGGTGGGCATTCCACCGCTGGACTGCCCTCACCTCAAACCCCTCGCCCATTGGGAGGGGGGATGGGGTGAGGGGCTGGATTTGGACGATTCTTGCCGGACTTTTGGGCGGACTCGCCATCCTGATCAAGTTCTCCGCTGCTTTTTTTATCATCGGCGCGGCGCTCGGACTTGGTCTTGGAAAATTTTCTCTGCGTGCTCTGATCCGCAAGCCGCAAATTTATCTAATGGTATTGCTTGGAATCTTACCGGCCGCGGCATATCTTTACGACGGGCTGATCTTAAATAATTTCCTTCGCCAGCAATTTGGCGGGCGATTCTTCCCGTCTTTATTGCTGAGTCCGTTCACTTATATAAATTGGGAAACGAAAGCCGCGCTGGCGACGGGCGGACTGGCAATCATGTTCGGGCTGCTGGGCCTGTTCTTCGTCCGCGAACGAAGCGCAAGATTCTTTTTGTTTGGATTGTGGGGGATGTATATTCTCTACGGTCTATATTTCGATTATCACATTGCCACGCATGATTACTATCAATTGCCTTTCATCCCCATTGTGGCTGTTTCGCTTGCCCCGCTGGCGGAGTGGTTCCTTGCCCGATTGGCGGAGTTGAGTGCCGGACTCTGGTTGCGAGTCACCGCAATACTCTTTCTTGCGTTCGGTTTGTTTTCCGCGGCATGGGATGTCCGCAACACCCTCAAATCCGTGGATTATCGTCCACAGGCTGCCATGTGGGCGGAAATTGGCGATACACTGGGGCATGGCTCCGATGTGGTGGCGTTGACACAGGATTACGGTCAACGTTTGAATTATTGGGGCTGGCAGAATGCTGAAATCTGGCCGAATTCCGGCGATATTGATTACCATGAGTTGCGCGGCGCCTCGTTCAACTCCAGCACAAATTTCGCCAGGATGACCAGTGGTAAAGATTTTTTCCTGGTCACCGATTTTCAGGAACTCGACCGCCAGACCGATCTGAAGAACTCCTTAGCTGTGTTTCCGGTCTATGCTCAGGGTAATGGTTATATGATTTATGATCTACGGAATCAACCCGCGCCGTGAGGATGATGTAGATGTCCGTTTTTGAATTCAAGAGAACGCAATCTGTCCTTTTCCGTGCTGCACTTGGATTGGGCGCGGTCTCCATGACCATCGGATTGGGTCTGTTCGCCTATCTCGGAACGTTTACACGCTATTTGGCGGACGATTATTGTGAGGCGGTGATCGCACACAGCGGTTCGGTTCTGCAAGACCTGATCCAACGCTATGAAACGATCTCAGACCGCTTTTCGAATCTTCTTTTTGTGGCCCTCAGCGAATTCCTCTTCCCGCATAATGTGGAGATTCTGCCGGTCCTTATGATTCTCCTTTGGACCGTAGCTCTGACGTGGATGGTCTGGGAAGCCCGGCGTGCGATGGGCCTGCAGTGGAATTTCCTGGTTGACTTTTTTCTGGCGGCTTCAGTGGCTTTCTTTTCCATCCTGCAGGCTCCGAATCGTTTTCAGACCATTTACTGGCGGTCGGCGATGGCAACTCATTTCGCCCCATTGGTGTATCTGACCGCGTTCGCCGCCTTCCTTTTGATGTTGATTCGCAGAAACGACAACCGCTCTCCCGCCGTTTGGATCGGCTTCCTTTGCCTCATCATCGCATTTTTCGGAGGCGGGTTTTCCGAGCCGCCGGATGCGGTTTTGATCGTTGCTTCGGCGCTGGCACTGACCGGGGCGTGGATATGGGAAAAAGGATCGCGGCGCCGCCCGATGTTGGTGCTGTTGGGTTGGGATTTGGCAGGCGGCATGCTGGCGCTCTTCGTTATGCTGGCCGCTCCCGGCAATTCATTTCGCATCCGTGCCGCCAAACCGGAGATTCTGAATCTTATTTATAAGACTCTCATCGCAACACTTCAATTCATACTCGATTCCTTTTCGATTGTTCCTCTCCCTTCCATCGTTTCGATGGTCATGCCGCTTTTGTTGTTTTATGGCCTCTTTGCCGCGGCGCCAGCCTTGTCGTCGGCAAAGAAGCGAATGCTGTGGATCATGATTTTGGCGATCCCTGTTTTGGCGTTTGGTCTGATCGTAGTGGGTTTCGCACCAAGCGTGTATGGGCAGGTTTTTCCTGCAGAACGTGCCCGTTTTATCGGGCGTTTGTTGATGACCGCCGGCTTGATGGCGGAAGGCGCCTGCCTGGGTATTGCACTCGCTCAGTGGAGGATGCGCTGGATGAGCAGCACATCCATACTGGCGATGGTTCTATTGGCCCTTTCAGCTGTATACCCTCTTCGCGCCGCGTGGGCTGTTCTGAAGGATAAGGAGCCTTACTATCATACCTGGTCCTCCACCTGGGACAGGCGTCAGGAGCAGATCATGGCGGATAAGTCAAAGGGTGTGCAAGATATTGTAAGTTTTCAGATCTACAGCATCGAAGGCGTCGCGGAGCTGGGCGCCGACCCGAAGTCCTGGATCAATGTTTGCGCCGCGAATTTTTACGGGGTTCATTCCATCAGTGCGCCATAGATTTATGAACATGCTTGTCCAGCCTTCTCCTATTCTCGTCACGGGCGCTCATCGCACCGGCACCACCTGGGTTGGAAAAATGCTGTCCGCGAATTCGCAGGCGGCTTATATCAGTGAGCCGCTGAACGTGTGGCATCGCCCCGGCGTTCTTCGCTGCTGTGTAAAGTACTGGTACCTGTATATCGCCGAAAAAAATGAGTACGAATACTTTTCCGCGTTCAACGAACTTCTGCGATACCGTTATCACCTCTTCGATGAAATCAAATCGCTTCGTTCGTCGAAGGATTTGTTTCGGATGGGCCGCGACCTCGGAATTTTCGCGCGCGGCCGGTTAATGCATCGGCGCCCGCTGCTTAAGGATCCGTTTGCAGTTTTTTCTTTGCCTTGGTTTGTGGAGCGACTGAATTGTCGCGCAGTGGTCACGATCCGTCACCCTGCCGGTTTTGCCAGCAGCCTTAAACGGCTCAATTGGCCCTTTGATTTCAGCGATTTATGGAATCAACCTTTGTTGATGCAGGACCATCTTGAACCCTATCGCGAAGTGATGCAAGCGATGAAACAAGATGATATCATCGGACAAGCCAGCCTTTTATGGACGCTGGTCTACCGCGTCGTTCATTCGATTCGACAGCGGATTCCGTCCATCCAAATTGTCCGTCACGAGGATCTTTCCCTGGATCCGGTTTCCGGCTACCGGGCTTTGTATCAAGCCTTGGGTCTGGATTTTACCTCACAGGTCGAGCGGACGATTCTGAATTCCAGCAGTTCCGAGAATCCAACGGAAGTTTCTCGGAAGAAAATGCATGCGGTCAGGCTGGATAGCCGCGCCAATCTCGGGAACTGGAAACGCCGCCTTACGTCCGATGAGATCGCCCGTGTCCGCGCGGTGACCGAAGAGGTCGCACATCTTTATTACCCTGAAGTGAATTGGAATTGAACCCCTCTCTTCCGCTTGTATCGGTTGTCACGCCGTCATTTAATCAGGCGCGTTTTCTCGAAGCCACCATTCAATCGGTGCTTTCGCAAAATTACCCGCGCTTGGAATATATCATTGTGGACGGTGGTTCGGCCGACGGAAGCGTGGATATTATCAAAAAGTACCTGGGTCGACTGGCGTGGTGGACAAGCGAGGCGGACCAGGGCCAGACCGACGCCATCAACAAAGGCTTCGCCCATGCCAAGGGCGATATCCTGGCGTGGATCAACTCGGACGATACGTACGAACCGGGGGCAGTATCGTCTGCCGTGGATTTTTTGAGGGATCATCCTGAGGTCGGCTTGGTATACGGCGATGCGAATTACATCAATGAAGATAGCCGCATGATCGGACGCTTTCCCGCCGCGCAAACCGACTTGGCTCGGTTAAGGCGCGGTTACGTGCATATTCCTCAGCAAGCGGCGTTCTTTCGTTCCGCTTTATGGCGTGAGGTCGGTCCGCTCGACCCATCCTTTTACTTCGCAATGGATTATGATTTATGGGTTCGGCTGGCGGCGCGTTCGCAGGTAAAATATATCCCGCAGACCTGGGCGAATTTTCGACTGCACACATTTGGAAAGACCATCCGTGCAGATGATCGTTGCTGGCCGGAGATGTTGCGCGTTCATTATCGTGACGGCGGAAATTTCTTATCGGTGATTGTTGCGAAGTACTACGTGCGTAAGTTGATCGCCCCGCTTTGGAGTTTGCGCCTGCGGCAAAAATTACAAGCACGATGAATTAGAAACGATACCCGAATCCCATCGTACCGAGCTTTCCATATGAATTTCCTTTTTGCTTCTCCATCCTCTGATGATTTCATCCACTTGCTCAAAGCCTGGAAGTTCTGGCTATTGGGGGCGATTATTGGCGCGTTGATCGGCACGGCATTCTATTATCTGGCGCTGCCGCCGTATCGGGCGCGCGCTTCGGTCAACGTGGATTTCCACCTGGAACTGGCCTGGCCGCAGAACACTGACCGTGAACAATTCTATTATCTGGAGCGCGAGACGCGCAAACTGGAAGAGATTGCTTGGTCTGACTCGGTACTGAATGTGGTTGCATCGCAAGTCCACGGCGTGACCGTGGATCAGATGCGCAGCGGCAAACTTCAATTAAGTCAGCCGGGCGTGGGCGGCTGGCATTTCTTTGCCGATGATAACGATCCGGCCCAAGCCGCCGCGCTTGCCTCGGCATGGGCCCAAGCGTTCGCCAGCCAGGTTCGCTCGGAAGTGATTGCATCATCCGCGAGCGGACTGGAACCGTTCATCACCGTCAGCGCGGATCAGACGCAAAACATTCCGACGAAACGGCTATTCAGCGTGAGCACGTATTTGCTCGTGGGTGCGATCGCGTTCTTGGCGTTGAGCGCGCTGTTCGTGCTGTTCTTTCATCCAAACCCTCTGTCCCGCGACCAGCAATGAACGCTTGGATACGCCCTTGGTTTCGTCTCGATAACATTGCCCGTGCCTTATGGGCGGCGGTGATGTTGACGCTGCCTGTCACCAGTTTTCGGTATTTTCCATTCATGGGCGCGGAGACCTATGTCCGTCCGCTCTCGGCTTATCCGCTGGCATTGTTATTGATCGTTTTATTCATTCAGTTCCTGCGCGACCATACGCGTCTCGCCTGGCCTGCTGCGTTCACACCGCTGGCAGCATTTGTCCTGGCTGCTGTGGCGGCGACCGTGATTGGGGTCCTGTTCGGACCGTTGGTCCTGCGCGGTCAAGCCTATTGGGGGCGTGCCCTTCGTGCCTGGGCGACGCTGATCATCGGTTTGGCTTTCTTCCTCAGCGCGGTTTGGATGAATCGCACCGAAGGTGACTTGCGCTTCACCATCCGTTGGATGCTATTGGGCTTTGTGCTTGACATTTTATGGAGCGGTGTCCAGGGGGTGACCTTTTATCTGCATGTACTGCCCAAGCCGCTGGTGACCCACCTGCAACTCGCTTTTTCGATGCGCGAGCTGATTCGGACGAATCGGATCTCGGGAATGGCTTATGAGCCGGCCTGGCTCGCCGGCGAGATTGCCACGATTTATCTGCCCTGGCTTTTTGCCTCGCTCCTGAGCCGCCTGCATGTGACGCGTTTCAAATGGTTTGAGCTTATCCTGCTGATCTGTGCGGCTATGTTGTTATTGGCCACTTTTTCGCGCGGCGGGCTGGCCACGGCGGGCGTGACCGTCATCCTCACTCTGTTGTTCACCGGCGGTGAATATATCCGCTCCGCCTGGCAATGGTTTATCTCCGGCTTTCGTAATGCCGCAGGGGTCGTGGTGCGCGCGATCATGATTATGGCTGTGGTGGTTTCTGTCTTTGGCGCGTTGTTGTTCCTCAGCCGCAAGAACTATATATCGCGATTATGGAATACGCGGGCCTCCGATGTGCAGGATTACTTGATTCAAAATTCTGCGGGCGCGCGTGCCGCCTATATCTGGGGTGCGATGGGCGCCTATCGTGATCATCCGTGGACCGGGGTGGGGTTGGGCGCCGACGGCTTTTACATTTATCAGAACCTGCCGGATTGGATCATGACCATGGTGCCGGAAATCGCCTCGCAACTAAGCCCGACTAGTGCACTTTATCCGAATGCCAAGAATCTATATGTCCGTCTTTTGGCGGAAACCGGTTTAATAGGCTTCGTTCTCTTTTTGGCTTTCCAACTTTTCATTCTCGGTGATATGATTGCCACGTTGAAACAGCATACGGCGCTCTGGCAATATTTGGGGATCGCCGCGCTATTTTCATGGCTGGGAATCATCTTTTATAATATGACCCAGGACTCTTTTGCCACTCCATTCATCTGGCTCAACCTCGGAATCTTCGTTGGGATATCAGCATTTTCACTACAATTCGCCACGAAGGGGCCATGATCATTCGTATGACAAGTGTATGATGGTTTTGTTTGCTGTTCACTTCTTTTGTTATCATTAGCCTATGCAAACGTACGAAACTCCTTACATCTCGGACTGGTTTGCTATCTCACTGCGCTGGGCGGTGATGTTGGGCTGTGTGGTATCGCTGGCTTTGGGCGGCGGATTGACGATATTGCCGCTTTTCTGGCCCATCGGCGCATTGGTGGTGTGGAACATGGGGATGACCGTCCTTGCGAGTCTCAACACTCGCATTCGGTATCATCGTCACATCAGCCTTGCGGTCGACCTCCTGCTGAGCGGAACCCTCTTTTGGGCCCAGGGCGGTCTGGCGGGGCCGGTGGCCTGGGTGGGTTTATTGCCTGTTCTTACGGGAGCGATTTATTTTGAGTTTTGGGGTGCATTGATCAGCGCTGTGATTCATGCCTTGCTTTCGATGGCGAATGCTTATCTCTACGTGCAGGGCTTCCCGTTGCTGGCGCTTGGCTGGGCAGTCGCGTATTTGGCCCTGGGCGGATTGTTCGGATTCCTTGGCAGGCAACTGGCGACCCGCCTGCGCGCGGTTCGTCAAAAATGGCTTGAGACGGAAAATAAGAAATACTCAATTCAGAGCGAACGCCTGCGCGCCATCTATGAATTGACCTCCACCTTGACCGCCACGCTCTCCTATAAGCGCGTGCTGGATTCGGCTCTGGACCTCGGGTTTGCGGCACTCAACCCCGATCCTGATCAAGCAACCGACGACCCGCTGGTCAGTGCGGTTCTTTTGTTCAAGGGCGGACATCTACGCGTCGGCTCGGCTCGGCGTTTCACTCAGGCGGACATGCGCGTGACGTTTCCTGCCGCCGAAGGGATTTTGCAGAAGGTCTTTGAGGAGGGCGAACCGATTTTTTCTAAGGATATTGGCTATGACGCGGAATTGGGGCATGTGATCGCTTTTCGTAACTGCACCTCCGCTTATTGCTTTCCGCTTCGAAGCGGGTTTAACGTGTACGGCGCGATGATCTTTGCGCATCCCGATGCCGCCTACTTTACGCCGGATCGCCGCGATATGTTAGACCTGATCGGACGACAGTCCGTCGTGGCGATCCAGAACGCGCGCTTATATCAGGATTTGGTCGAGGAAAAGGAACGCATGATTGACGTGCATGAGGAGGCCCGCAAAAAGTTGGCCCGTGACTTGCATGACGGGCCGACTCAATCGGTGGCGGCGATGGCCATGCGCATCAACATTGCCCGCCGTCTGGTCGAAAAAGACCCGAAGTCTGCGGTGGATGAATTGTCCAAGATCGAAGAGCTGGCCCATCGCACCACGAAAGAAATCCGTCATATGCTTTTCACCCTGCGGCCGCTCATCCTCGAATCACAGGGCCTGGGGGCGGCGCTCAAATCCATGGCCGATAAAATGCGCGAAACCTATAATCAAAACGTCACCATCAGCATCGATGAGAAAATTGCCTCGCAAATGGAAATGGGAAAGCAGGGCGTGATCTTCTACATCATCGAGGAAGCCATCAACAATGCCCGCAAACACGCCAGTGCCTCCAATATCTGGGTGCGGCTGGCACCCTTTCAACCCGGAGTGACTTTGCTTGAAATCGAGGATAATGGCGTAGGCTTTGATGTGGAAGCGGTTAATAAGGCCTATGATAAACGCTCCAGCCTGGGCATGGTCAATTTGCGCGAGCGGACTGAATTGGTCAACGGCTTGTTGAACATTCAGTCAACGATTGGGAAGGGTACCAAGGTTCAGGTTTACATTCCTCTCACAGAGGAAGCGGCTGACCGCTTGCATCACGGCCGGTCACACTAAATTCGGTTATGCCCAGCGCCGCAAGTCTGTATTATTTTTCCCATGAGGCGGAGAATCATTCCCATCCCCCTGTCATTTTGATTCATGGCGCGGGCGGCAATCACTTATCCTGGCCGCCTCAGCTTCGTCGCCTCCCGAATCGGCGCATGTTGGCGCCGGACCTGCCTGCGCACGGCAAATCGGAAGGCATCGGGCATCATGCCGTCGAAGATTACGTCCATGATGTTCTTGAATTTATGTCGGAATTGGGAATTTATTCTGCGGTTCTCGTAGGACATTCCATGGGAAGCGCCGCGGTGCTTTCCGCGGCGATCCACTTTCCGGATCGGGTGATTGCTCTGGGCTTGGTCGGCAGCGGAGCGCGCCTGCGTGTTTCGCCCGCCCTTTTACATGCGGCCTCCAATCCGTCCACATTTGAAAGCGCGGTGCGAATGATCAACGAGGCTTCCTTCTCGCGGCAATCCGCTCGAATGAAGGAATTGTCGACGCAGCGCATGATGGGAATGCGTCCGACGGTTCTTTACGGCGACTTGTTGGCGTGCGATGCGTTCGATGTGACGGATCAACTTTCAAGGATTTCCCAATCTGTCCTGATCGTTTGCGGATCCGACGATCAGATGACGCCCGTGCGGAATTCGGAGTTTTTGCGTGACCATATTGCCGGAGCGCGCTTGGAAGTTGTTCCCGATGCAGGTCATATGGTCATGCTCGAACAGCCCGATCTCATCTCCGGGCTCCTTGCGGATTTTCTCAATTCCCTAAACTGAATATTTCTTTAAGAATTGGCTTGGCATTCAGGATCGCTCGAGCACGATGGCTCAGCCGGTTTTTTTCCTCCATGCTCAATTCGGCCATCGTGCGATTTGTCTCCGGGATCAAGAATATTGGATCATATCCAAACCCGCCGGTGCCGCGTTCCTCGGGAATGATCTCGCCTTTGCATTCGCCGGTCGCAAAATGAACCAATGGATGGTTTGGGATGGCAATGGCAATCGTGGCGTGAAAGGCCGCGGTCCACGGACGCGGTTTTTCTCTTAGATTGTTCAACAGATAGGCGCGTCGATCGCGATCCGTAGCACCCGGCGTGGATACATAGCGGTTGGAATAAAGGCCGGGCGCACCATTGAGCGCCTCCACTTCGAGACCTGAATCGTCAGCCAGGGAGACCAGCATGCTGGCATGCGCGAATGCGAGAGCCTTTTTTTGGGCGTTTTCAGAATACGTGTTGCCATCTTCCTCTACGTGAAGATCAATGCCTGCCTCGTTGGCAGTGACCAACTTGAGGTGGATATCCCTCAGCAGATCCTGGATTTCTTTCACTTTATCTTTGTTGTTTGTGGCAATGAGTAATTTTTCCATGGCCTCTCATTGATCCTGACGGCTGTCTATTTGCTCCAGTGCCCAGGCCGCATGTTCGCGTACGATCGACTCGGGATTTTTAGTGGCCCTCTTCAGCGCCGCCCGAGCGGCCCGATCTTTGGAGTTACCCAACGCCACAGCGACATTTCGGAGGTAGCCTCGAGGCTTGGCCCGTTTGACCGCATTACCCCGGAATTTGTGATTGAATTCCTCGGATGTCAATTCCAATTCGCGAATCAGATTTGGGCGCGGAACACCACTGCGCGCCACAAGATTCGAATCGCCATCGGGGGCGGCAAAGCGATTCCACGGGCAGACCATTTGACAAATATCGCATCCAAAGATCCAATTGCCGATCGAAGGCCTCCATTCGGGAGGAATATCCTGTTTTAGCTCAATGGTTAGATATGAAATGCAATGCCGCGCATCGATCGTTCGGTCCGGCAGGATGCAATGGGTCGGGCAGGCCTCGATGCAGCGCGTGCAGCTTCCGCATTGATCGGTTTCAAAGGGCGGGTCGGGTTCAAGTTCGATGCCGAGCAGGATTTCTGCAAGTACAAAATACGATCCGTGACGCGGGTTGATCAGGCATGTATTCTTGCCGATCCAACCCAAGCCGGCGCGCTGTGCCAGATCTCTTTCGAGGATTGGTCCCGTATCCGTGTACCAGCGATTCGGGATCGAATGACCGACTTGTTGCTCAATGAATGCAACGAGCGCTTGCAGTCTTTCGGGAATCACGAGATGATAATCATCGCCCCAGGCATACGACGCGATTCGGCCCTCGACGGAATCACCCTCCTGGGCGGGAATCGTTTTCGGGTCCGGATACGAAAGCGCCAGCACGAGGATGGATTTGCATTCAGGCAGCACCAAGCGCGGATTCGCGCGTCGCGCCCGGGAGCGGTCGTCTGCCAGATAATTCATCGTTCCGTGCTTTCCCTCCGAAAGCCAATTTTCAAACGCCGCCCAGTGAGGGGGAGGATCAGGGACGGTTACGCCAGCTAGGACGAATCCAAGCCGGCGAGCCTCGGCGAGGGTCGCTTGTTTGAGCGCTTGGTTCACTTCACGATAATTTTGACATAGAGCGGCTTGGCATGGTAAAGGCCCTGAATATCGCTTCCAAAGAAATGCGTAAGGACTGTGTCGCCACCACTATCCAACGTCCATGCGCTGGAATAGGAACCGGGTTGATTGGGGGCGATGAAGTTGACGGAAATTTCTATTTCCTGCCCGGGGGTGACAGGGATGGGGAGCGATTGCGGCTGGCCGGACATATTCGTGCCGGAGCTAAAGATTATTTGATATCCGGCGCCCCACGTGCAGGTGCCGCTGTTCTTGACCTTCCAGGTCTTGACGAAACTTTGTCCCGCCGTCATTTGTGTGTTATCGGGAACGTTGACATCCACGGTCGTATCATCCCATGAATATTCATTACAGAGGACAATCGGAGCCGCGCCGGGGTGGGCAGCTGGCGTTGGGGTAAGCGTTGGGGTGGTTGTGAAGTTGGGCAGAAGCGTGGGTGTACTCAGCAGGGCTGAAGTTGGTGTAGAGGTAGCGGCCGCTGATTCCGCCGTGAGCGTGAAGTTTGCGACCACAGTTTGCGCCGCGGCCGTTTTAATGAATCCCACATCCGGCGTTGGCGCAGAGAGGTTCAGGGGAGCGCAGGAGATGAGTAAAAGCGTTCCGATCCATATGGTGATAAACAATTTGGTTTTCATAGCCACTTCTCCTGTTTACTTCAAAGTTAATCACGGGATTACTTTGATAATCGCGCATGCGGCCTGACCGAACCAGTAGCCCCGGTCGGATTGCATTTTCCAACACCCAGTGTATGTACCCGGGACGGATGGAGCGGTTAGCGTTACGCCAAAATCTCTGCTAGCCCCGGGCTCAACCATATCATTTTGTTGCATGATTGAGAAGTCATCGCCGCCCATTTTGTTGCCGTAACTGAACGCAAACTTAAAGTCTCGGCTCCATGCGCATGATCCCGTGTTTTTCATGCGCCAAATCTTGGTGAAAATCGCGCCGGGGCTTTCCGTTGTTCCTTCTGGAATGGTCAGATCTTCGACCAACGCCGAGTTAGCGCAACTCGTCAGAGTGGAACCGGGCGTTGCCCCGCCAACAGCAGGAGCGCAGGAGATGAGTAAAAGGGTTCCAATCCCTGCGTTGAGGAACGATTTGGTTCTTATAGCCGCTTCTCCTGATCATCCGCAGCGATCATCACGCGACTTTAATAGTTACACATGCAACCCCACCGAAAAAATAACCTTGATCGGTCTGCATTTTCCAGCAGCCTGTGTAAGTATTCGGAACAGTTGGGGCAGTCAGTACAATATCGATGTCCTTGGTGCCTCCGGGCGCGACGAAATCATACTTTCGCGAGATGGTGAAGTCTCCACCGCCCATTCTGCTGCCGTATGCAAAAGCGAACTTAAAGCCGCTGCCCCACGTGCAAGTACCGGTATTTTGCATGCGCCATCGCTTCGTGAAAACGGCACCGGGTTTTTCAGCAGTTCCGTCCGGAATTGTGATGTCCGCGATGAATATTGAGTCGGCACAACCCACTGCCGCGTTGGAAGTGGAGGTCGTTCCCAGAGCGACAGGAGTCCCGCCTGCTGGCGAAAGGGCTAAAATCGGGCTGGCGGAAGATCCAATAGCAACGCTCGTGTTTGCGGGATTGATCGGCGTGAGAGTGGACTCCACCACGACACTGGGCAGAGGCGGAAGAGTTGGCAGTTCGGTTGGGCTGGCCAGCGCAGTGGGCGGTATGGCTTGAGCCGTTTGGGTTAACTGGTCATTCAAGTCGGCGATCATCGTACTTGCCACAGAGGTGTAGACCGCATTGACATCCGTTGTCGGTGCAGGCGCTTTGCCGATATTGCAGGAAGCCAGACTACCTGCCAGCAAAGCGGCAACAGCCAGCTCGAGTAATTTCTTGATTTGCATGATACGGTAACCTCCAATCTTTTTCGATATTGATCGTTCGGCGATGCGGCGAATATCGGGGTTGCTCGTCACTAAAGATAATGAAACCTTGAAAGGCAGCACCGCTGTGCTCTTGGAGATTGTTTCCCTTATTCATTATATCGCACCTCGTTTCAGGGCGTTGCGGTGAAGGTGGCGGTCGGTGTGGAGGTGGGGGTGGGGGTGGATGTTGCTGTGGCAGTCGCCGTATTCGTCGGCGTGGACGTTGACGTTGGGGTCGAAGTCGGAGTCAAAGTGCTGGTGGCGGTCGGCGAGGGAGGCACGCCAAGGCGCACGATACGCGGGTACAGCCATAATGCCTGGTCCTGATAACCAGAGCCATTGGCATTTACGATCAATTTGAAGCTGACATTTTGACCCGCCAGCGAACTTAGGTCCAGGTCCACAGGAGTGTAGAAGCCATCGTAAACTTCATGCCATTCGCCAAGCGTATAAATCGTGCTGCCGACTTGATAGTTCAACTTGAAGATCACGTCACAACGATAAGCCAGGTATTGACAATTCACCAAAGCGCGGAAACGATCGCCGTACTGGATTTGAACGGGAGGATACACGCCGCGAATCAAGCCGTTGACCGCATCCTTTGGGGCCGTGAGCAGTCCCGGTTCATTCTCGGTTTTGCCACTCTCCATGATGGGATTATCCAGGCTGAGCACAGAACCTCTTGAATCAGCAGCAGTGCCGGGGCATGGAAGATTGCCGTCATTGTTTTGCCAGGTCGCATTACACGCATTAAATGTGAAATCGTAGGCTGTGTAGCTTGGTCCTGAAACATTGATGTCCACCCAAAAGGAATCGTTCGCCTGGGGGCCAATCCCAAATGGCGCACCTGAAGCATTGCGCAATTCCCAGAAGCCCTGATAGTGCCCATCCGTATCCGGTGCGGTCATGTCGACAGACAGGTCAATGTAACTGCCCGGATAAACATATTGGGGCAGTGCCACGACGCTGGGCGCACCCAAGCCATCGCCATTGATAAATATCACGGAATAGAACGGCGTCCATGTGCAGGAGCCGATATTTTGCAGACGCCAGATTTTTGTAAAGTTCGCGCCGCGCGCGAGGATGGTTCCGTCCGGGATGGTTACATCTTGGACGAAAGCAGCGGCGTCGCACAGGACCAAGGGCACAGGAGTGGAAATGGGTGTAAGTGTGAGGAATGGACTGGTCGGAAATAGGACGGAGGTGGCCGTCGGTGTAGTGACAGGACTGGAGGTCTGTTCTGCCGCGCTTACGGTCTGGGCCACCGAAGTGCTGTAAAGCGCTCCCAGGGTTGCTGCTTGCGGTGTGCTATTAATCGTAGATGGCAGATTACATGCCAGGCCAGCCAGCAACAGACTCAGCAAGATATAATACAATCGGGATTTGGTGTTCACAGCGTCCTCCGCGTTGGATTCATGGCACCCAGGACCTAGACGATTTACCTTTTCAAAAAGTTTCAAAAGGAAAGCCGATGTTGATGCATCGGCCTTCCTTTTCTAATGGCAGTTATTTTGAAACGTGGCTTTGCCAAAGGTCTGATGAACGGGGGAAGTTTCCACGATTTGATCCCACAAATTTGTGGCGGCGGATCCGACCTTTTGAGACCAGGTGTCCTGCACGGTTGTGGAGCCCGCATCGTTGAAGACAAGGGTCTGTGGTTTCATGTTGGGGCCATCGCTGTGGTGCCAATATACGACGACAGTCACTGGCCCGCTGACTGCAATGGTGGCATAGATGTAGAAGAAGAGGTTGGCGGAAAGGCAGGTGCCGGTCTGTGTGACGCTATAGGTGACCGAGGTGATGCCGTAAACCGTCGGTGTTTTGGGACCGGGCGTTCCGCTGTTCACATTGATGGTTACCCAGAACGGATTTCCGCTATCACTGTCGCCGAAGGTGTAGTTCCAAGGCGATTGAAGCTTCCAATATCCAGTGTACGAGCCCGCCGCGGTCGGAGCGGTGAGCACAATGGGAAGATCCACGTTTTGACCGGGGGCAACCGTTTGGGGGAATGACAGACTATATCCCCCGCCCATGTTGTCACCGGAGACAAAGACGAGTTTCCAGGTTGTATCCCAGGTACAGGTACCGCTGTTTTGGATGGTCCAGGTCTTGGTGAAAATCGCACCGGGGCTTTCTATTGTTCCGTCTGGAATGGTCTCACCGATGAAGGTGGCGCTAGCTGTACAAAATGTGGTGCCGCCGGAAGAAGTTGGTTGCGCTATCAGAGGCGTGAGAGTTGGGATCGCCACAGGGGGATTGGGAGTATTGGCAGCGGGAGTACCCGCGACCGGCATATTCGTAAGAGGAGGGTTTGTTGCAGAGGACATGGGCGTATCCGTCACGGATGCGGATTGCGTGTTTTGCGCCTGTACGGTCAGTGCCACAGAAGTCGCGATAATTGCGTTGTTGTTGGCACCGCAGGATGTCAGAACAAGAGTGAAGAGGATTGTAATGGTTAGAAATGGCTTGAATTGGCACTTCATTTGTTTCCTTTCATTCAACAAATAATTATACCCGGTTTAAAAACCGAAACGCCCGACGATGATGATCGGGCGTTTCTCTTGTCTTATTCCCTTTTATGGACAGGTAAAAGTGGCTCTTCCGAATTGTTGGTGGTTAGGGCTATCAATATAAATATCCGTCCATTCACTGCTATGTGAAACGCCAAAGTACACAGCGCCATAATTAATAGTCTGACTGCCTGCTCCGCTAAAAACTAAGGTCTTGGGTGCAGTATCTGTGCCGCCATCACTGAAAACTCTATGAAGGTTAACAGTACCCGCGCCGTTTGTTTTGACAGTTACTGTTAGATTGAAATTAGGGCAACTACCTGTTACATTGAAGCTGACGTGAGTGACCACAAACGCTCCGCCCCCTCCGCCACTGTTTACCACAATCTGCACATAAAAGTGCGTGAAGATCACGCCGCTCGCGTTACGCAGTCCCCAATTGCCCGTATACGTGCCGTTGCCGGAGGGCGCCTGCAAGTTGACGGAGATATCCACGGTTTGTCCGGGATTGACATTGCCACTTAACGCCTGAACGGTGGGCCCATTCATTAAATTGTTGCTCACAAATACCAGCGCATAGGATGGCGTCCAAGAACAACTGCCGACGTTCTGCAATCGCCATGTTTTTGTAAACGTTGAGCTGGCCGTTACAACGGTGTTATCCGGATAAGTCACGTCAGTAACGAACAAGGCGTTATCACAATTGGAGGTGGCCGTCGCGGACGGTGCAGCTGGAGGAAGCGTGGAAGACGGAACTGGCGTGAGCGTCGGGGTATTTGCAGACGGTATGGGTGTTGCGGTATTTGCGGGAGATAAGGTTGGGGTGTTCTCTGCGGAAAGCTGTGCCTGCACTGTCAGGGCTGCGGCAGTCAGGATTGCGTCAGGGTTTTGTGGATTGGTCGCGTTGGATGGCAGGTTGCAAGCCAGCATGGCTCCGATGATCAATGCAATCGCCAGAACGATAGGATGTTTTTTCATGGAGACTTCTCCTCTCGAATGGATATTCAGATTTTAATGCAATCCAAGAAAATGACTACCCCCCGTTTATACCTATTCTGCAAGAGGCGCTCTAACAAAAGAGCCGGATTACCCGGCCCTTTACGATACGACCCAAGCATGGCAATGGACTACTGTTTCTCATACGGTTTGCCGTCGGCGGCAGGAGGAACTGCGCGGCCGATCACGCCGGTCAGGACGATGATCGTGACAATGTACGGCGCCATGGCCAGGAATTCCGAGGGGATAGGAATACTCAAGATTTGCATCTTGAGCTGAAGCGAATCAGCAAATCCGAAGAGCAGAGAGGCCAGATATGCACCGATTGGACTCCAATTGCCAAAGATCATCGCCGCCAGACCAATAAAGCCTTTCCCGTTGGTCATGTCTTGATCAAAGCGGCCGACCGAGCCGATCGTGAAATACGCGCCGCCTACACCGGCGATCATTCCGCCAAGGATGACGTTCACATAGCGCATCAGGTATACGTTGATACCCAATGTGTCAGCGGCTTTTGGGTGCTCGCCCACTGCCCGAGTCCGCAGGCCCCACGGCGTATAGAACAACAGGACATGCACAATCACCACCAGCACGATGGCTATGTAGAAAATCAGGGTGTTGTCGAAGAAGACCGGCCCGAGGATGGGAATCTTTGAAAGGCCTGGGATGATGATGGTCGGTAACGTGCCGGAGTTGTTCAGCAGGTTGATGTCCTTCTGCAGATAGAACTTGGCGATGAAGGCAGTGGCACCGGTCGCAAAGATATTGATGGCCGTGCCGCTCACGATCTGGTCCACTTTGAATCGGATCACCAGAAAGGCGTGAATGGCGGCTACCACGGCGCCTGTCAGGATGGCGACTATCAGCCCAACGTAAAGGTTATGCATCAGCGTCGCGGAAACCACCGCGGTTTGGGCAGCGATCAACATGATGCCTTCAATGGCGATGTTGATCACGGCTGCGCGTTCGCTCATTACTCCGCACAGGGCAGCCAACACAATGGGTGTAGCGCTGATGAGAGTAGTGCTGAGCATGCCTACCAGGTTGAACGAGTTGTCCTGAGTGGCCCAAAGCAGGAAAGCCACCACGAAGCAAAACACGGCGATGCTGATTAGCCAACCCGAACCGCGTGTGCCGCGCAAGAATACCCAGACGGCCAGCACCAGTGTAATTCCGATCAGCGCGTACAATGTGGGCTGGACGGGCAAGGCGATATCCGGAATCGGGACGGGTTGGTTGGGCCCCGATAGATTTGTCCCAAAAGTGGCGGTTTCGCCGGGTTTGGTGTTTTGCACAAACAAGATGAACATCAAGACTGCCAACATCAGCAATGAGAAACCCACCGTAATTTTCCGCGTGCTGGACGTGTTCATTTTTTCAGCTAGCGATTGTGTTGTCATATGCGCTCACTTTTGTTTAACCGATTATCCCCAGCCGCGCGTCAGCACCGCTTGTTCTATCCGGATATTGCGCAGACGATAGAGCCAGCGGATGATCTCCGGTGCCGCCACAAAGATGATGATCAGGCTTTGAATGACGGAGATGATGTCAATCGGAATGCCTGCCAGCGATTGCATGCTGGTCGCACCGAAACGGAGTGCTCCGAACAGCAATGCCGCCAGGACAACCCCCACCGGATGGCTGTTGCCCAGCAATGCCAGCGCAATGGAATCGAATCCATATCCAGCCGAAAAGCCCTGGCCGATCCAGAGGTCCGTGCCCAGCACCTCGGCCGCCCCGGCCAGCCCGGCCAAGGCCCCGCTCAATGCCATGACCATCACGAAGTTTCGGACCACGCTCATGCCGGCATATTTGGCGGCATCGGGGTTGGATCCCACCGCCCGTACCTCGAAGCCGAGGGTGGTTTTGAACAAGAACCAATAGACTAGCGCGGCCGCCGCCAAACCCAGGAAAAAGCCCCAATTCAATCTCAACGGCGCGGGGAAGAAGCGCGGCAGCTCGGCTGTGACCTGAATCGTCGGCGTGACCGGGCGGTAGCCGCTGGCCTTCATGGGACCTTCCAGAAGCCAGCTTGTCAGCAGTTCCGCGATATAGTTCATCATGATCGTGTTGACCACCTCGTGCGCCCCGAATCTGGCTTTGAGGAATCCTGGAATGGCGCCCCAGATGGCGCCTGCGAGCGCCCCACCCAGAAGTGCCAAAGGCAAGTGAATGAACCATGGCAGAGTCGTGATACTGTAGCCAATAAAAACCGAACTCATTGCCCCCACATAGAATTGCCCTTCAGCGCCAATATTGAAGAGGCCGCACCGGAATCCGAGCGCGACGGCCAGCCCCGCCAAGATGTACGGCGTGGCGGTATCGAGGCTTTCGGTGAGCGGATAGATTGCTTTGTACAGCGACGCAGTTTGGCCCGTGGCAAAATAGTTTTGGAACGCGGCCACGATCTCTTTTGGGTTGCCGATCGCGCCCAAAAACAGAGCTCCATAGGCGCTGGCGACGGCCGCCCAAGTTGCCGACAGGGCTTTCAGTGGTGATTGAAAGAAGTGACCCCAGGCGGTCAAGGCGGCCGCGTTTGTAATGGCAATGATGACCGCACCCGCCAAGAGCCCTGTGAATACTGCCAGGATTGGCAGAAACAGATTGTTGACCAATGCCGACGCGCGTTTTCCTTCTCTTTGACCTGTCTTTTTGAGTTTTTCTTCCATCGCAGCTGCCTCCTAAAAAACCCGTTCCACTTCTGTTGCTTTCTCCGCCAAGGCAGCAGCCTTCTGCGCCTCTGTCGGATGAATCCCTGCCATCAACAAGCCCACATATTCCTTGCTGGCTTTGACCCCTTCCACGACTTCCATGATCTGGCCGCGATACATCACGGCGATACGATCCGAAAGGGCCATGATTTCATCCAGTTCGGAGGAGACTACTAGAACAGCTGTGCCTGCATCGCGCTTTTCTATAATGCGGCTATGGATATACTCGATGGATCCGACGTCCAAGCCTCGGGTAGGCTGCGAGGCAATCAGCAACTGGATGGCTCTGGAAAATTCACGTGCCACGATGACCTTCTGCTGGTTGCCTCCGGATAAGGTGGAAACGGCGACTTGGCCGCCGGGGGCACGGATATCAAACTGCTTGATGAGGTTCTCCCCGTTGCTGACGATCACACTCTGCTGCAACGACAGCCCGCGGGCAAACGGCGGCAGATAGTAGTTGCACAAGACAAGGTTATCGTAAATTGGGAAAGACATAACCAGCCCATGCCTTTGGCGGTCTTCCGGAACATGCGCCACACCCCGTTCCAGGATCTGACGCGGGGTGGGGCTGCGCATGATTTTTCCCAATACGCGAACTTCTCCGCCTTCGAAAGGCAGCAGGCCGGTCAAGGCATAGACCAGCTCGGTCTGACCATTTCCCTGCACACCTGCGATTCCCAGCACCTCGCCCTTGTGCACATCGAACGAAATGCCGTTGACGGCCAGGTTCTTCCGTTCATCGCGCACGAACAGATTCTTGACCTCCAACGCAACTTCCTTGGGTTGTGGCGGATTCTTATGGACCACGAGGTTGACATCCCGCCCGACCATCATGGAAGCAAGTTTTTGCGGATTGACATCTTTTGGCAAAACGGTGCCCACAGAACGTCCCGCGCGCAGAACCGTGATGGTGTCCGCAATGGCCATCACTTCTTTCAGTTTATGCGTAATGAAGATGATGGATTTGCCTTTGGCAATCAGGGTTTTCAAGATCCTAAAGAGGCTTTCCACTTCCTGCGGCGTCAACACAGCGGTGGGTTCATCCAGGATGAGAATATTCGCCTCGCGATAGAGAACTTTGATGATCTCCACTCGTTGCTGGATGCCGACCGGCAAATCCTTAACATACGTATCGGGATCAACTTCCAGGTTGTATTGTTCTGAAATCTCGCGGATGCGCGCTGCGACTTTGGCTTTATCGAGAATGACTCCGTTGCGAGTCGATTCCACGCCCAGCATGACATTTTCGCTAACGGTCATGACCGGGATCAGCATGAAATGTTGATGGACCATGCCAATGCCGTGCGCAATGGCATCATTGGGACCATGAATCTCGGCTTTGCCGCCGCGGATCAAAATCTCCCCGGCATCCGGTTTGTACAATCCATACAGGATATTCATCAAGGTGGTCTTGCCTGCGCCGTTTTCTCCCAGCAGGGCAAGTATCCCGCCTTCTTCCAATTGAAGATCAATATGATCGTTTGCCAGCACCCCGGGAAATGCCTTGGTGATGCCGCGCAGTTCCAGAATAATCGTCATAAGGCTCCTCTATATTCGACCGATTCGTAGAAAAAGGTTTGTAGCGAAGGCTTTACCGTTTTCCGTCTTCAATGCAAAGCCGCCGCTACAAACCTTTCCTTTCGTATAGAGAAAAGGAGGGCCGGGAACCATTCCCGGCCCCTTTCGATTCAATGTGGGATTATTGAGAAATGCCCAGAACTCCATTGACGGTAATCGCGCCGCTAATGAGATCCTGCTTGGCTTGGGCGATTTCATCCTTTAACGATTGAGGTACTTGGCTGTCGAAATTATGGAATGGGGAGAGGTCGACGCCGCCATTCTTAAGATCGAAGGTGGAGGTGCCGCCCTGGAAAGTCCCAGCCTGAACTGCTTTGATGGCATCGAATACCGACACATCGACTTTCTTTTGCACGCTGACCAATTCGACGCTTTGATATTCAGGAGCGGAAACAAACCAATCCGTGTCAACGCCGACAATCAAGCAGCTCTTGGACTCCTGGCAGTATGCCGCAGAACCGAGACCCACACCACCGGCAACCGGCATGATAATGTCGGCACCTTCCTGCTGCAGGTTCTGGGCGAATTTGTGACCATCGTCCGTCGAGGTGAAGTTGTTCGTGAACAGACCATCGTTCTTGGCCGTGTTCCACCCCAAAAGCTGAACGTTGGTGTTATGTTTGGTGTTGTAATATTTGATGCCAGCTTCAAAGCCTTTTTCGTAAATAGTCACCGTTGGGATGTTCACGCCGCCAAAGGTTCCAACTTTGCCAGTCTTGGTCATGCCAGCAGCCGCATATCCGCCCAGGAAAGCAGCCTCATCGGTTTGGAAGAAGGTTCCCATGACGTTGGGCATCACGGTGGCGGAACCGCAGTCTTTGCCTTCGGTGTTGGGAGGAGTCGGTGAGCAGTCAGGATAGGTGTAATCTACGATGACGAAATCGGTCTTTGGATTGGCTTTGGCCGCTGTCGCTGTATCTACGCCCATCAGAAAACCAACGGTTGCAACCAAGTTGACGTTTTGGCTGAGGAACTGTTGAATATTGGTCTGATAGTCAGATTGCTGCTTCGATTCGAGGTATGAGCCTTTCACGCCTAATTGGGTTTCTGCTTCCTGTACACCTCCCCAGGAAAGAGCATTGAAGGACTTGTCATCAATCCCGCCGGTATCGGTGACCATCCCTACGCTGATGGATGTGCCCGTGGTGGATGCAGTTGTTGCCGCGGGAGCTTGGGTTGGAGCGGGGGCTTGAGTCGGTGCAGTGGTTGCCGCAGGCATTGCGGTCGGGGCAGGCGTTGCGGCGGAGCCGCAGGCAGTGAGGATCATGGATGCCAATAGTACAATGGCCATAATCGCGTAAAGCTTTTTCATTTCTTCTCCTTTTTGATTTTGAGGAAGATATCACGTGGAGTTATCAGAATAGCATTTTTTAGAGAAGGCACCTCCTGTGCTGATCATATCATTGCCGAGCGAAGTATAAAGCCAACTGTTTCATTCTGCAAGTCCGGTTGTCTTTATGGCTGTTGATAAGGGACTGCATCGATGAAGGGGTTGTCGGACAGCTCCTGCGCGAGCTGCTTCATTTGATCTTTGACAGGTTGCGGAATTTGGCTGTCCAGATCATGGAAGGGCGCAAGCTCAACCTGGCCGAAGAAATTCCCCGCGGGCAGCTGATCGTTTCGGGCCAGCCGCACCAGATCACGGACGCCGGTGCGGACATCGCTGATCGCGCTGGATATCAGCCTCGGGCGGGTGTCCGTCAACACCTCGTATTGATCCGTCTCTGAACCAATGACATAGGCACCCTGTCCGGCGGCCGCCTCCAGGGCGGCGCCGGCCGTGTTTCCTCCGGCGGCAAAGATCACATCCGCGCCATCCTGGACCGCCTGAAGCGCGGCCTGACGGCCCCAATCCGGATCATTGAACAGATACTGATTGGAGCCTGTTCGATAAACAACTTTCACATTCAGATTCGCATTGATATATTGCGCTCCGGCTTTGAATCCATCGCAATAGCGACGCATGGCATCGATAAAGCTGGCTTCGCAAAGCGCGGCGATACGATTTGTTTGCGTGATCGAGGCGGCCAGTGCGCCCGCTAGAAATCCGCTGCGTTCTTCGTGAAAGACCAGGCCTGTTAAATTTGGATACGTTGCTTCCTGCGTTTGTTCGATGCCGATGAATTTCATCCTTGGATTCTTTTGAGCCGAGTAAATGGTTTCATTCGTCATCGCGGAGCCGACGGTGACGATCGCATCGTAGCCATCGGAGATGAGTGTTTGAATGTTCAACTCGCGGTCGCGCGAATCGACGGTTTCAATATAGTCAATGCGATCCGCCAGCCCTTCCGCCTTGGCGTCTTGCAGGCCAAGCCAGGCCTGTTGGTTGATGCCGTCCTGGATTGAGCCGGAGGCGGTCACCAATCCCACACAAAACACATCGGGGTGGGCGCAATCCATTGGCCGTGGGGTGCAGCAGGAAAACAGGATGCAGGTCATGGCCAGCCAAGGGAGTGATCGGAGCAATCTCCTGTTTAATCGCGGGTTGCTTCGCGGGCTCAGCCACTCTTCCCGATGGCCCTGGATCATTTGTGTTTCTTGATTCGTTCCAACAGTTCTTTATCTGCTTCGCTCAGATCGGCTCTATCGAGCAAATCGGAACGACGTTCGAGCGTACGGTACAAGGATTGTTCGCGTCGCCATTGATTGATCTTGCCATGATCACCAGAGAGCAAAACATTGGGAACAGCCCAGCCGCGGAAGTCGGGCGGACGCGTATAATGCGGATATTCGAGCAGACCCGAAGCATGAGAGTCATCCGCGACGCCGCCGGGATCGCCCAGCACATCGGGGATGTGACGCGCAATCGCGTCGATCAAAATCAACGCGGGAAGCTCACCGCCGGTAAGCACATAATCGCCGATGGATATTTCATCGGTGACCAGGTGCGCCCGGATGCGTTCGTCCACACCTTCGTATCGTCCGCAAATTAAAGCAATCTTTTCGTGCACGGACAATGCCTGCGCGAGGCGTTGATTGAATACGCGGCCTTGCGGAGTTAATAAAATGATGGGCCAGATCGCGCCCGTCCCGAGCACTGATTCGACCGCTTCAAAAACCGGTTCGGCTTTCATCACCATTCCACCCCCGCCGCCGTATGGAACATCATCCGTAGTGTGATGTTTGTCGTGCGCATAATCGCGGATGTTGTGAACGCGCACGTCGATAAGCCCGCGCTGGCGGGCGCGTTGCAGAATGCTGCTTTCAAGATAGGGAGGGAAAACTTCGGGCAGGAGCGTGAAGACTTCAAATTGCATGGTATGATTTTAGCATAATGGTTCAGAAGTGGAGAACCATAAAGGCTTTTAGGGATGTGCCCTCATGAGATACAATGGCGTGGACTGATTTTAGAAGGAGCTGACATGAACCGCAATCCAACCGTCTTCTTGGCTGTCATTTTGATGATCGCTTTATCCGGCTGCAGCACATTGGGCGTGCCCGCCACTCCCACTCCCGCACCGACTCAAACCAGCGCGCCGACTGCAACCCCTGTTCCGTTTTATCAGCAGATCACGGTTGCCACCACGAACTTCAGCGATTCCGGAAAATCGCCGGATTATGCGATCACGGCGCAGATCGCGACCATCAACGGCAGCGATCCGCGCGCGGTGGCGTTCACCGCTGAGATGAATCGTTTCGTACAGGGATTGATTGCCGACTTCAAGAAGAACATGGCTTCGCTGGGCCCGCCGCCTATTCAGGCGACCAGCTCCTTCGATGTCCGCTACCAGGTCATTTCACCGCCCGGAAACATCTTGAGCATCAAGTATCAAACCGAAGGCTACGTCGCGGGCATGGCGCATCCGTATCATTCCAATTACACCTTCAATTACGATCTCGAAGCGGGTAAGGATATTGCCCTGAACAATTTATTCCTACCCAACACGGATTATCTCGGTGCGCTCTCCAAATATTGCGCCGCCCAGCTCGGCACGCGCGATATCGACTTCAAGGATTTCTCTCAGGGCGCGGACCCGACTGCCGACAATTATAAGAATTGGAACATCGCGCCGGATGGCTTGATGATCACCTTTGATGAATATCAGGTAGCAGCCTATGTCGCCGGACCGCAAGTAGTGACGGTTCCCTACAGTGAATTGAAAAACTTGATTGACCCGAAAGGACCGCTGGCTTCATTTATTAAATAGGATGGACCATAGGATGTCTCAGCCCTGCCGCATCCACCTCCTCACTGCCTCCGGTGATGGCTGGTGATGTGCCATTGCGTCCAGCAGGGCTGCAGGTTCGGCTTCGCAGCATAGGGCGTCGCGATGCTCGCGAAAGATAAAGCCTTCCGCCACGGCATGGTCAAGTGCGGCGAGCAGCGGCACATAATAATTCCTCACATTCAACAAGCCGATCGGCTTTTCGTGGGCGCCGATCTGTCCCCAAGTGAGTGCCTCGAACAATTCGTCGAACGTTCCGAAGCCGCCGGGCAGAGCGATATAACCATCGGCCAGCTCGTGCATGCGCGCTTTGCGGGCGTGCATATCGGCGGTCACCTCCATGCGCGTCAGGCCATTATGTGCCAAGGCGCTGGTGTGCATGGATGGGATGATCACGCCGATGACTTCGCCGTGGGCCGCCAGCGCGCCATCGGCAACGGCTCCCATCAGACCGGTTTTGCCCCCGCCGTAAACTAAACGGAGTCCGCGCTCGGCCAGAATCTGACCCGTTTGGCGCGCCGCCGCTAAATAGTCGGCATGAACCGCATCCGACGACCCGCAAAAGACACAGATGGATTGCCTATTTTCCTTCCCAAAATTCATCGAGTGTTCATCTCCAAATGATATAAGTTGTTCTCGCAACGACTTTTCTCAGTGAGCGTAAGTATAACTGAGGTTAGAGTTCTGTTAGATTGCCAGTTAGGTGCTTGCCCGACTTGCATAACAGACATACAATCAGTCCAATGGATTACAAGGATTATTACCAAATTCTCGGTCTGGAACGCTCCGCCAGTGCGGACGACATCCGCAAAGCCTATCGCAAACTGGCGATGCAATATCACCCTGATCGCAATCCCGGTAACAAACAGGCCGAGGAAAAGTTCAAGGAGATCAACGAGGCTTATCAGGTGCTGAGTGATAAGGACAAACGCGCTCGCTATGACCAGCTGGGTAGTGCGTATTCCAACTGGCAGCAGCGCGGTGGCTCGCCCGGCGACTTTGACTGGAGTCAATGGTTCAGCGGACAGCCCGGCGGCGGTAACGTGCGCGTCGAATACGGCGACCTGAACGATCTGTTTGGGGGAGGCGGATTCTCCGATTTCTTCCAGTCCATCTTTGGTGGTTTAGGGGGCATGAGGACATCGACACGCACGCGCGCCATGCCAAGCTATCAACAGCAGGTGGAGATCAGTCTGCAGGAAGCCTACGGCGGTGCGCGGCGTTCTATACAAAAGAATGGTCGACGCGTCGAAGTCCGCATACCGGCCGGAGTCAGGACCGGCTCGAAAGTGCGCGTGCCGGGTGCGGCTCCGGATGGACACGACTTGTATCTCATTGTCGAAGTGGAAGCGGATCCCCGCTTCGAACGGGATGGCGACGATTTGCGGACATCCGCAGCGATTGATGTGTTCACCGCGTTGCTTGGCGGCGAAGCGGAAGTAGGAACGCTGGAGGGCAATGTCAAATTGAAGATTCCGGCAGGCACGCAACCCGAACAGGTTTTTCGTCTGGCCGGACGCGGAATGCCGCGCCTGAAAAGCTCGCAGGGAAAAGGAGATTTATTCGTACGAGTCAAAGTAAAGATTCCGAAACAATTATCGTCGAAGCAAAAATCATTGTTAGAAGAAGCGTCGCGTCATAAATCATTGTGATGCAACGTCATTGCGAGGCAATCTCCCCTTTCTGTGTGATATGGGATTGTTTTGGTGCTCCGCTCCTCGTAGTGACAACTTATAAGGAGAGATAATGAAAACGAAACGCATTTTAATTGGATGTGCCATTCTTATGCTGGCGGCACTGGCATGTCAACTGGGCAATGCACCCATCATTTCATCGCAATCCAACACGCCGCCAACCCCTGTACCAACACTTCCATCCACCCAACAACCGCCCCTTCAAGTTCAAGCACCGAATAATCCCGCGGTGCAGCAGGATGCGTTGATGACGTTATATCAGCAGACCATCCCGGGCGTCGTCACGGTCCTGGTCAATACCTCACAGGGCGAGGCCCTTGGTTCCGGATTTGTCTTGGATGGACAGGGCCATATCGTGACCAACGATCATGTTGTGGAAGGCGCGCAAAATAACAAGGTCGAAGTGGATTTCAACTCGGGCTTCAAGACGTATGGCACGGTCATCGGCACCGATCCAGACTCCGATCTGGCCATCATCAAGGTGGATGCGCCGGCCTCGGAGCTTCATCCGATCCCGGTCGGCGATTCCGGTGCGCTTAAAGTTGGAGAGACCGTGGTCGCCATTGGCAATCCATTTGGAGAGAGCGGCACGATGACGGTCGGAGTTGTTTCAGGGCTAACGCGGACGGTCCAGTCATTGCATGCGGTAACCGGCACCAGTGGACAAACCTTCCCCGCCGGCGACTTCATCCAAACCGACGCGGCGATCAATGCCGGCAATTCCGGCGGTCCGCTCCTGAATCTCAATGGCGAGGTGGTAGGCATTGTCGAATCCGACGCAACCAACAGCTTTACGCCGAGCGGCGGACCGGTCAGTTCGGGTGTTGGATTTGCCGTATCCTCGGATATTCTCAAGCGCGTTGCGCCACTGCTGATCAGCAATGGAAAAGTGGATTATCCATATCTTGGGATTTCCTTCTATTCCAATTCCCTCTCATCCGGCCTCACACTGGATGTGATTCAGGCCTTGGGCCTCACGCAGGATACCGGCGCGTATGTGACGGAGGTTGTGCCAGGCGGCCCCGCGGATCAAGCGGGCATCAAAGCCGGGACTCAGCCGACCAGCATTCAAGACCTGAACGCGGGCGGCGACCTGATCACTGCAATTGACGGCCATCCTGTGATGCAATTCGATGATTTGCTTGCCTATTTGGTTGAGAACAAATCGCCCGGCGATGCAGTGGTCCTGACCGTGTTGCGCGGAACTCAAAAACAGGACATCACGGTGACATTGGGCAAACGGCCATAACGATAATCCCCATTAAAATTTATAGTGGAGGCGCACCATGTTGCGCCTCCACACTTTTTATTAACCGAATCGTTCTTCCCTCCAGACATCGGCGCGGTTATGATAGCCGGCCTGTTCCCAAAAGCCGCGCCGATCCCTTGGCATGAATTCCAGCGAACGCAGCCATTTGGCGCCTTTCCAGAAATAGGGGGTTTCCAATCCTTCCTGCCCGGCGATGAATCCGACCACGCCGCGTAGCGGGTAACCATGATCGGCCGTGATGGGTTCGCCGTTCAGATGCGTCGCCATCAGAAAATTGTCTTGCAGTACGACCTTCAGCGGAAGATTAACCGTGAATCCATATTCGGCATGTTGCATCACATGTGTCGCACTTGGTTTGATCTTGAAGAAGCCCTGATCGACCAAGGTCTTGACCGATACGCCTTCCCAAACCGTATCGAACTTGCTCCAACGCGTCACACAATGGATATCCATCTTGATTTGGGTGCGCGGCAATTCGTTGAACTCATCCCATGACCAGCGCTTCTCTTCTTCGACTTCGCCCCACACGCTGAAATTCCAGGTGGCTGGACTGAAGCGCGGCACGGGCCCATAATGTAAAACGGGAAACTTCAAAGTCAACGACTGACCCGGCGGCAGGCGGCCCTCCCCGCGAACACGCTCTTCCTCTTTACGACGATCGGGACCTTCAAAACCAAACATGATTCTGCTCCTCGCTAAAAAATAAGATCAATGAGTACGCTGGATAGACTCGCCGCGGCCTCTCCGTGTTACCCTGCGAACATAATAGCTTCATAAGAATTTCGGTTTATAAGGCTGCCACCGAGATTTTGTTCTCAGTCAGAACCGTGCGGATTCGCCTGGCGTTCTCCGCGGCGTTGAGGTTGTCCCCGTGCAGACATAACGTGTCAACCTGGATGTGCTGGCCAGCGAAATCGATTCCGTTTTGGGCGAGCGCTAGCGCATGGTCCGCCACCTCATCCGGCGGTTCGATGATTGCATTGGGTTGTTTCCGCGAAGCCAGGGTTCCATCGGGATTGTAATTGCGGTCAGGGAAACCTTCCTTTGCAACGTGCAAGCCCGATTCAATTCCCGCTTCGATCAGGCTTGAGCCGGCCAGCCCAATCAGAATTAAATCCGCACTGAAAGTTTTGACTGCGCGTGCAATGGCGTTGGCAAGAAGGTGATCTTTGGCAGCTTGATTATAAAGCGCGCCGTGAGGCTTGACGTGCCGCAGCTCTGTGCCTTCCGCCGTTGCAAAACCTGCCAGTGCTCCGATCTGATAGAGGACGAAAGCTTCCGTTTCCTCCGGGGAAAGATTCATTTCGCGCCGGCCAAAGCCCTGCAAATCAGGCCAGCCGGGATGCGCGCCCACGGCGACATTATATTTCTTCGCAAGTCGAATGACCGACCGCATCACCCGCGGATCGCCTGCATGGTATCCGCAGGCAATATTGGCGGACGTAATGAATGGCATGACGCCTTCATCATCACCGAGCTTGTAAAGCCCGAAACTTTCGCCCATGTCGCAGTTGAGATCGATTTTCATTTTTTCACCCTTTCGATATTCTTATAAATCGGCAATTCCATGCTTCATCTTTTTCATCATCACGCGATACTTTTCCTGTGCGGCTTGAACCGTCGTCTCTCGAAATCGAACCGGATCCTTTCCCGGTGTGCATTGCGCCAGCAGGGGCAGGTCGGCACGAATGATCGACGCGATCTTGGAATAACCACCTGTGGTTGCGCAATCCGCCATCATCACGATAGGCTGCCCATCGGCAGGCACTTGAATCGCGCCGATATTCATCCCTTCGGAGATCAAGTTTGCACTTTCAGAGTGCATCAGAGGCGCGCCTTCCAGGCGGTATCCCATTCTATCGGAAGCTATGCTGACGCGGTAAGAACTCGATAAAAAGGCTTGAATGCCCTCCTCTGTAAAATGATGGATTTGTGGGCCGGGGATCACTTCGAGGGTGGCTGATTCACGATAGGCGGGCCGTGCCTCCGCCACCCATGTTCGTGCGGGTAAATCCACCAAAGGAAGTTGTGGTGTACCGATTGGTAGCTGGTCGCCGCTTTGTAACAGCCTTCCATCGATTCCTCCGAAGTGACCGCGCAAGTAGGTTGAGCATGAATCGAGAATGGGTGGGATGTCAAAACCGCCAGCCACCGCGAGATAGGCCCACATGCCCCAGCCATTTTTCCTTAAACGAATCGTCCAGCCTGCGCGCACAAAGCACGAGTCCCATAATGGAAATTCCCAAGTGTAGACGGATAGGGAATATCCCGCGCCGGCCGCTGCAATCACACAGTCCTGATTCGCTCGCAGCTCAATTTCGCCCGCACCAATTTCCAGGGCGGCGGTGTCCGAAGGGTTTCCAACCAAAAGATTCGCGGCTTGAAACGCGGGTGCGTCCATCGGTCCTGAAAGCGGCACCCCGAATCTTCGCCAGCCGCTCCGTCCCGAATCTTGAATCGTTGCCAGTCCGCCGACATCGGTTACTTCAAGCATCGATGGCCTCGATGGCGAACCGCACCTCATCGCCGGGCGCAAACAGAAACGGCATATTGCTGGCCGGATCGAATAGGTGCAGCGGTGTCCAGCCGATCAATCTCCAACCGCCGGGCGAATCCACCGGATAAATGCCGGTCTGTTCTCCTGCAATCGCAACGCTGCCGGCACGCACGAGTGTGCGGGGCGTATCCAAGCGCGGCGTGACCAGCAACGGATGCAGTTTACCCATATAAGGAAAGCCGGGTGTGAAGCCCATCATGTAGACGGTGCACCTTTGACTGGCGTGCAGATGAATGACATCAGCGATGCTCAGGCGCTGATGCGCGGCAACCCATTCGAGATCAGGACCGGAGGCGCCGCCGTACCGCACCGGAACCTCGATCTGGCGCGGCCTGCGGGTCGCAGTCGACTCCGCTCGATCCGCCGCGGCGTTGGCCCAATCTGACAATTTTTCATAGGTCACCACGAGCGGATCATAATGAACCAGCAATGTTGCATAGGCCGGGACCGTTTCGATGACTCCTTCCACTGCATCAGCGCGCAGCAAAGCGTCCAGCGCGTGAACACATTGATTGATTTCCAAATCGATCTCATTGCCGAGCCGAACGAGCAGGGCCGAATCGCCGAGGGGAACAATCGTGGGTCTCATCGCTCAAAGAAACTGACGCTTTCGATGTGATAGGTTTGCGGAAAGAAGTCGAAAGGCGTGACGTCCAAAAGTTTGTATCCGTTGTCTATCAATCCCGCCGCGTCGCGCGCCAGTGTGGCTGGATCGCATGAAACATAGGCAATGATTTTGGGCTTCATTTTCAGGATTGCGTTTAACGCGCCTTTTTGAACCCCCGCGCGCGGAGGATCGACAAGAACAATATCCGGTTTGATTTTCAGCACAGGCAAAACACTTTCTGCCAGATCCTCATAGAGTTCGACGTTATCAAACTCATCGAGATTGATCGTGAAGTCATCGCAAGCCGAAGGCGATGATTCGATCCCGATCACTTGCTGGCACTTTGGCGCCAGGAAGGCGCTGAACAAACCGACGCCGCAATATACGTCGAGAATGACGGACCGAGAAATGGGCAGGCGCTCGATAAGGTGCTGAACCATTTTTCCCGCCATGACTGTGTTGACTTGAAAAAAAGAATTGGGCGAAACACGGAACTTGCGCCCCAGAATTTCCATGGTGATGCGGTTGCTTCCCGCGAGTATCACGGCGTGATCTTCAAAGACATGGACGACAGAGATATCCGTTTCGATTTCAAGGTCCGGCGCTTTGGGCGAATTCGAGTCTAGGATGAGCATCAAATCATCCTCGGTTCCCGCGCGAAGGGCGACGCGCCCGATTTCGCCATACGATTCAAATTCGAGTTGCGGCCACACGGAATTGATCGTGGTTTCCGGAAGGTGACACTCCGAGATCGGAATGACTCGATTGGAGGCAGCCGCTTGAAAGCCAAGTTTTCCACGGTCGTCCAAATGAAATTGAATATGATTACGGTAGTTCCATGAGCTTGAGCTTGCCACCGCGGGCTGGACCGGCGGATTTTCAATCCTGCCAATTCGCCGCAATTGATCGCGTAAAATGTCCGCCTTAACCTTCAATTGTGTTTCATAGGCCATGTGTTGGTAATGGCATCCGCCGCATTGGCCAAAATGTCGGCAGCGGGGTGTAATCCTCTCCGGCGAAGCCTGCAAGATTTCAAGAATTTCACCGCGCGCAAAGCCGGGCTTTGCTTCTGTCAGGCGAACACGCACGCGGTCGCCCGGCAGTCCGAATGGGACGAACACGTATCGGGAGTCCGGAAGCCGTCCCAGTGCGTGGCCGCCGTAGGTTAAAGTCGTTAGGGTGAGTTCGTAGGTCTCGGACATGTCCATTAAAGAGTAATGCGTAATCCATGAAACATACACTTGCCCTGCGTGAAAGTGCAGGGAAGCACGCCTCATGCATTACGCATCATCAAGCTTGAAATGCGGTGTATCTTTTTTATTTCAAAAAGAACGAAAGAGCAATCAAGATCACAAAGAACGACGCAGCTAAAATCCCGATGCGGGCGAGGTCGCGTTTGATGTGAGTGTAGTCGGGATTGAACTCGCTCGATTTCTGCGGCGCAATGAATGCCGCCGATTTGCTCACCTGTCGTCTGTTTTTTCTGGACATAAAGATCTCCTTTTGTATGCGTCATGGCGAAGAGGGTGGAGCCCGATAAGGCAATCTCCTGGTTCGTGAGCAGATTGCTTCGGGCCAGGATACCCTCGCATGACTTCCTAATTTTGTAACCGCGCAAAAACCACGATGCGCTGTTTATCCACCAGATAAGGATAACACGAGATCAAGGTCACGCTGGGTGCACCTGTGGAGGCCATCACTTCAACGGCGGTCGGGTCAACGATCTCGGTGCGATCCACGATGTATACAAATTGCTTGAGCGCTGAATAAAGGATCACTTGATCGCCGGGCTGAAGCTTATCCAGGTTGCGGAACAGTTCGCCGTACACATCATTATGTGCGGATAGCACTACGTTGCCAGCCTCGCCCGGATTTGCGGAGCCGATGTGTTGGGCGACTCCTTTCTTCAATTGTTCCCAGCCGTCGCCTTGCACAACCGGCGCATCCAACGTCAAGGCCGGAATCTCGATGCGGATCGCCTGGTCGGGGCCCGGCGTGGGTATCGGTAAATTCGCCAGCGATTGCACGATCGGAAGCAGATTGGGCGGAATCTCCGCGTCGTTGGGCTGTGTGTTGCCTTGTGCATCCGGAGGCGTATGTCCCTCCGGCAGGACGACGGCCATGATCAGCGGCGTGGGTGTGGCCGTGGATGGATTCAACGCCGAGGCCACCTCTTGATTTAGATCATGCAGCATGCCAAGACCGCTCAGCAGCACGCCGACCAAGCCGACCACTGCCAAGATTTCAACGCCTAATAGAATACGATCCGTGACACGGCGCCGGCTGCGGGTCGCCGGCTCGTCTCCAGCACTCGCTTCGGGTGTATCCACTACGGGCGCTGAAGTCAGCTGATCCAAAGGATTGGAAGAAGGCGGTGCCACGGCGACGACGCGTCCCGTGCGCCGGAAGTGTTCTAGCCGTTCCTGACGCGCGCCGCGCCGCTTCTCGATCAGCAGGCGGCGCAATTCGTCAGCAGATAAATCTTCGGGCGCTTTTCGTCTTGGCATGGCGAAGGGATTATACCGCGCCAGCCGCGCCTCAGGCGCGGCTGGCGTTGTCAAAGTTGGAAAAAGATTCTTTCTTGACTCTCTCCGGCTTGGCGCGTATAATCGTTCCAACTTCAGAAGTAGTAAACGTCGAACAGCCTGATAGAGAAGGATGTGGACGGTGAAAGCATCCGCAGGGAGATGGCGCTGAAGTCGTCTGAAGTAAATGACGAAGAAAGACGCAAGTCGAGTAGACCGTCACGGGCGTGCCCGTTACCGCATAAGCCGATGCTGGTCGGCTACCAAGCGCGCTACAGAAATATGGCGAATTGAGGTGGTACCGCGAAGTAAACGCTTCGTCCTCATCATGGACGAGGCGTTTTTGTTTATGGCAAGGAGAACCCATGAACTTAAAACCTATTCTACAATCTCAATATCTTTCTGCTCTCGCCATGTTGAAGCAGGCGGTTTTTAATTGTCCACCAGAAACATGGGATGACGCTCAAGATAAGGCCAAGTTCTGGTTTGTTGCCTATCACAGGCCTCGTTATGCTCACCAGTATTTGAAGGCCAAAGACCAAGATTATCCCCGCTGGGAACAACGCCGACACTCCAAGCCGGGCGTTCCGTTCTCAAAAAAGCAAATTCTTGAAAGGCTTGCGGCAGTTGAGCAGGATGTTGCCGAACAGATTCCCATCATGAATCTCAACGAGAAAACAGGCGCTGCCGGGAACCTCGCCAATAGATTGGAATTGCAAATCTATAATATTCGCCACATTCAGCAACCTACAGGCGAACTGTATCAACGACTGAGTCTTTATCCCGTTAAACTCGGATGGGCTTCGCAGCGATATCACTTTGCGCGATCACGGGCTCAAAGCGGGCCGTGGCGGCGTGATACCGCCTCGCCCAAGGAGAAGGAATGACCAAACACGAACTTCCCAAAGCCTACGACTTCAAATCCACTGAGTCGCGCGTGTACGCCCTATGGGAAACCGGCGGATATTTCAAGCCGTGGAACGACCCGAGCCGGAAAGGTTTCGATCCGACGGTCAAGCCCTTCGTGATCTCCATCCCGCCGCCCAACGTGACCGGTGAATTGCATCTCGGTCATGCCATGTTTGTCAGCGTGGAAGATTTGATGATTCGCTACCATCGCATGAAAGGCATCCCGACCTTGTGGGTGCCTGGTTCGGATCACGCGGGTATCGCCACACAACTCATGGTGGAACGTCATTTGCTCAGGACCGAGGAAGTGACGCGCGAAGAATTGGGGCGCGAGGAATTCATCAAGCGCACCTGGGACTGGAAGAGGAAATATGGCGGCATGATCACCAATCAGATTCGCAGACTCGGCGCATCCTGTGATTGGGATCGCGAGCGCTTCACTCTGGACGATGGGCTGTCGCGCGCGGTTCGAGAGGCTTTTGTGCGTCTGTACGAGAAAGGACTCATCTATCGCGGACCGCGCCTGATCAACTGGTCGCCGGGACTGAAAACCGCTGTCTCTGACCTCGAAGTGGAATACAACGAGGAAGAGGCTACGCTGTATTATTTCAAATATATGTTGAAGGATTCCCAAGAATTCATTCCGGTGGCCACGATTCGACCTGAAACCATTTTAGGTGATACCGCGGTCGCCGTCCATCCCGATGATGATCGCTACAAAAAATATGTCGGCAAGCTGGTCATCATGCCGATGCTGGGACGCGAGATTCCGGTCATCGCCGATGATTATGTATCGCGCGAGTTTGGCACGGGCGCCTTGAAGATCACGCCGGGACATGACCCGAACGATTACGCCATTGCGCAACGACATAACCTTCCGGTCATCTCACTGTTGGATGAAGCCGCAAAGATCAACGAAAACGGCGGCCCCTATCAGGGGCAGGATCGATTCGAATGCCGCGAGAAATTGTGGTCGGATATGAAAAAGGCCGGGTTGGTCATCAAGGAGGAAAAATATCTGACCACCGTCCCGCGCTCGCAGCGCGGCGGCGAAATCGTCGAGCCGATGATTTCGACACAATGGTTTGTGAAAATCGAACCGCTGGCAAAAGCTGCCCTCCAAGCCGTGAGGGATGGGCGAATCAAAATCGTGCCAGAGCGTTTCGAGAAGGTGTATTACAACTGGCTCGATAACATCAAGGATTGGTGCATCAGCCGACAGCTTTGGTGGGGTCACCGCATCCCGGTGTGGTATTGCGAGAACAGTCATATGACCGTGACGCGGGAAGACCCAAGTGAATGCGCCACTTGTCATTCCAAGAATATTCATCAAGATGATGATGTGTTGGACACGTGGTTCTCATCCGGCTTGTGGCCGTTCTCCACGCTGGGCTGGCCCGATGAAACGCCTGATTACAAATATTTCTATCCGACCTCCTACCTGGAAACCGGTTACGACATTTTGTTCTTCTGGGTGGCGCGCATGGTCATGGACGGCTTGGAATTCACCGGCCAGGCGCCGTTCCATACGGTGTACCTGCACGGCTTGATCCGCGACGAGCATGGGCAGAAGATGTCCAAGACC
Source organism: Anaerolineales bacterium (assembly GCA_035516425.1). Taxonomy (GTDB): domain Bacteria; phylum Chloroflexota; class Anaerolineae; order Anaerolineales; family Villigracilaceae; genus Fen-1038. The sequence continues at coordinate 3,857 of DATJAH010000040.1, read as the reverse complement.
AAGGGCAATGTGATTGATCCGCTCACGGTCATGGATGAACTTGGCACGGACGCATTGCGTTTTACTTTGCTGGTCGGGGCGACGCCCGGCAATGACATGAATCTCTCGGTGAAGAAGGTGGAGGCGAACCGCAACTTTGCCAACAAGATTTGGAACGCAGGGCGGTTTGTGATCAACGCCATTGATTCATTACCGTCCGAATCTGCCATGGGCGACCCCACACTAGCCGACTCATGGATCTGGACGAAGACCCAACAACTCCTTCGCGATGTGGATCGGCTTTTCCAAACCTTCCAATACGGTGAAGCCGGAAGGCAGATCTATGAGTTCTTCTGGTCCGACTTTGCCGATTGGTACGTGGAAATCGCAAAGGAGCAAATGCAGAACGATGGGATGAAGAAGCAGACGGTCATCACGCTGGCGCGTATCCTGGATATGTCACTGCGCCTGCTTCATCCGTTTACGCCTTTCGTCACGGAAGAACTGTGGGGGCACCTCCGCCGAACCCTTCTTGATTCGCCAATCTCGAATATCGCTTCCGATTGGCCGGAGGCATTGATTATTGCCAAATGGCCTGAAGCGCATGAACCCGAAGAACGGGAAGAAAGTGCTCTCCAGGATTTCGGAAAGATCCAAGAGATCGTGCGTTCCATTCGCAATGCTCGCGCGGAGAATCATGTAAAGCCATCCATCCGGTTCAAATTCAAGCTTGTGAGCGACGAGGATTTTGACTTGCTTCAAAGGAACTCTTATGCCATCACATGTTCGACCGGAACTTATCCACCAGAAATAGTAAAGCGGCTGGATAGCAAACCGGTTGATCACATTGGGCTCGTAAGTGGTTCAACGGAGATCTATCTTCCACTAGCGGACATGGTCGATAAATCAGACGAGAAGTCGCGGCTCGAGAAGGAATTGAAGGAAGCCGAAGCGCAAATCGAACGATTGGCGCAACTTTTAGCGGGCGATTTCGCCAAAAAAGCGCCGGCCTCCGTTGTTGACAAAGAACGTGAAAAACTGGCCGGGTTCAAAGAAACGGCGGAGAAGCTGAGAGCGCAATGGAAGGCATAAAATTCATGGCAGACCCGGCGATAGAAATCGGAAGTCTCGCGATAGTAATTGAGACTTCCGGCTTGTTATCATGGAATCATCAAAGGAGGCCAGCATGAAAATCCTGCCCGGTACCCCTGTTCATCGCGCCCGTTGGCTGATCATATTTTTCATGACTGCTCTTGCTGTCAGCGGATCAACAGCAATCCCTTTGCAGCGGGAATTGCTCATACTCAATCGTCTTTTTGGCGCGCAGTCTTTTACCGCGCCGCTTTGGCCTTCCTTGGCGGACTGGATTGGACGCGTCCAATCCGGAGTCCAGAATGGATATGGCCAATACCCATTTCTTGCTTATGGCACCGACTGGCTGGCCTTTGCCCATATAACGATTGCGATTCTGTTTGTCGGCCCGCTGCGCGACCCGGTGAAGAACCTGTGGGTGGTTGAGTTCGGCATGATCGCCTGCGTTCTCATCATTCCCTGGACACTCATTTTTGCGCCGTTGCGCGGCATCCCGCTATTCTGGATGTTGATCGACATGTCTTTTGGCGTGTTCGGCTTCATTCCGCTTTGGTTTGTCCGGCGTGAGATTAAGAATATCGCAGGTTCAGGGATGAATCAGGTTTGAGACAGGATAGTCCCCAGGGAATAGGATAACAAACGCCCGAAGCCGCAAGGCTTCGGGCATTTGTTCCAACGGCTCACTTTCAGGTTTAAATTAGTGACTGTGTATCGAAGAGGACATACCCGTAAGCTATTGCACGATATTTACCCCTGATCCAGATCCGCAGAAGTCCTGCCTCGATGCGCCAGTAGCGTGAACACATCCTCCAAGGTGGATTGAACCTTTTCGACGCCCTGAACGCTGATCCTTTTATCCAACAGCGTTTTCTTCAGGCTGTCCACGCTCCAAACCTCAGGGTCAATGATCACGTGCGCGCGATCACCGTGCAGGCTGGCCTGTGCGATGCCGTTCATGCTGCTGAGCTCTTCGACGGTTTCCAGCAGGGGGTCAGCGTCCAAATCCCAGGCCGCGCCGTGCAAATAGGCGGACTTAAGCGCGGTGGGAGCATCAAAGGCCAATAACTTGCTGCGATACATAAAACCGACCCGGTTGCAATGCTCCGCTTCGTCCATATAGTGGGTGGTGATAAAAACCGTTGTGCCTTGCGATGCCAGTTGATAGATCAAATCCCAAAACTCGCGGCGCGCCACCGGGTCCACACCGGAGGTGGGTTCGTCAAGGAAGAGGAGCGGTGGTTTATGGATCAATGCGCAGCCGAGGGCCAGACGCTGGCGCCAGCCGCCCGACAGCTCGGACGTAAGCGTCTTGGTTCGGGATTCCAATCCGGCCATGTGGAGAATCTCTCCAATGCGGGCTCTTTCGTTTTCCCTTGGAATATCGTAGACACCCGCATAGAACTCAAGATTTTCGATCACCGTCAAATCGTCGTAGAGCGAAAACTTTTGGGACATGTAGCCAATATGCGGCTTGATGCCTTCGGGATTTTGCACCACGTCAATGCCCATGATCTTGGCCGTGCCCTCGGTGGGAATCAATAATCCGCACAGCATCCGGATGGTGGTAGTCTTTCCGCTGCCATTCGGGCCGAGGTAACCGATCACCTCTCCCGGCTGTACCGTAAAGGCGACGTGATCCACGGCAGTAAAGTTGCCGAAGCGTTTGGTCAATCCCTGCACATCGAGCGGAACGATTTCAGTCGCCATCGATCGCGCCCTCTTTTTCAAGGAGTTGAATGAACACGTCCTCCAGTGTGGGAACCACTGCATGAAGGTGGTGCAGGGCGATGCCCGCCTCCGCCAGCCGTTGCGGGATGCGGGTCAATGGGCCCTCCGCCGACCGCACGCGTAGATGGACATATTCTCCAAAAGTGTGAACATCTTCGACATCGGGATCGTCGGTAGCGATTTGGCGTGCGGCCATCTGGGGGTCGGCCGCGAGTTCAAGAATGCGTCCGTTGAGGTGATTGATAAGTTCGCGCGGCGCGCCCTGCGTCAAGGCGCGGCCGTGGTTCATGAAAATGACCCGGTTGAAGCGCATCGCCTCATCCATATACGGAGTGCTGACCAGAACCGCCGAGCCTTCGCGCAGAAGCCCGATCAACAGATGCCAAAATTCCTGCCTAGCCACTGGATCCACGCCGCCGGTGGGTTCGTCCAGTAAGAGAACTTTGGGACGATGCACCAAAGCGCAGGCCAATCCAAGCTTTTTCTGCATTCCGCCGGAAAGCGCAATGGCAGGACGATTGGCGAACTCTTCCAGACCCGCAAAGCGCAATAAATCTTGTGAACGTTGCTTGCGATCCGCTTCGTTCATATCGAATACTTCGCCGAAGAATTCGAGGTTCTCTTGAACCGTTAAATCTCCGTACAAGCTGAATCGCTGTGCCAGATAGCCGATCTCTTCGCGTGCTCTTTCGACCTGGGCCGGAATCTCATATCCAGCCACGTGGAGCGAGCCGCTGGTCGGCTGCAGCGCGCCGCACATCAATCGCATCGAGGTCGTTTTACCAGCTCCGTCCGGCCCAACTAGACCGACCATTTCTCCGGCGCGTACCTGGAGATTGAGCTCATCCACGGCGCGCAGCTGGCCGAAGGTTCGAACCAGATTCTCGGTTTCGAGCAGGAATTCGGATTCCATGATTCTTATTGGAAGGTGACGTCGGCGGGCATGCCGGGTTTGAGCTGGCCCTGGGGGTCGGAGACGGTGAGCTTGATGGCATAGACGGTGGAGGAACGTCCCTCGACCGTCTGGACGTTGCGGGGGGTGTACTCGGCCTGATCGG